>JAATGP010000021.1 GCA_015654635.1 Alphaproteobacteria bacterium
GCGCACCAGCCAATTGTGCTTGGTGCAGGGCCGCGTGATACCGACCGTATCGCACTCCTGGAACGCGTCGGTGCCGATCAGATGGGTCGCGACCTGGCCAGTCAAAACCACCAGCGGAATGGAATCGAGCAGGGCATCGGCAAGGCCGGTGACCGCATTGGTGGCACCGGGACCGGAGGTCACCAGCGCAACACCGCATTTGCCGGTCGAGCGGGCATAGCCTTCGGCCGCATGGATGGCGCCCTGCTCATGGCGCACGAGAACATGGACAAGATCATTGGCCGCAAACAGCGCGTCGTAAATCGGCAGGACTGCACCGCCGGGATAGCCGAAAATGTGCTCGACGTCGTGATCCTTCAGCGCCTGAATAACCATCTCGGCGCCGGTCATTTGTTTCAGTTGCGGGATCATTTTGTTGTCCATGCGTTTTTCAGAGGCAGGCAGAAATGCGAAAGGGGCGTTTCCGCCCCTTCATGGTCCAAGCCGCCTTGCCGGATCGGGATCAGTCCCGACCGGAGTGCGGCCTGCTAAGAAGTACGAGTTGAGCGAACACGGCGCGATCCTTATTGAAGGGCTGCAAAATATGGGGGAGAGGCGCGTCCGTCAAGCAATTTTAGGAGAATATTTGTCGCATGTTGGACATAATATTGCTGCCTTCGTCGGCCGATATCCAATTCCAGTCTGCCATGCGATGCCGGAACCACGTCACTTGCCGCTTGGCAAACTGGCGCGTAGCCGTGACGCCAAGGGTTATGGCGTCGTCCCGGTCAAGCTTGCCGCTTTGCAGGGCTAGAAGCTCGCGCAGGCCCAAGATTTTGGCGGCAGGCAATGTGGGGTCGAGGGATTTCAGCACCAGCGCCTCTTCCAAGGCCCCCGTCTCCAGCATGTGCAAGAAGCGGTTTTTGATGCGTTCGCGTAGCGCAAAACGCTCAAGATCAAGGACAAAACGGGCGAGCTTTAGCCCAGCCAAAACCGGTGTTCCCGCCTCGCGTTGCCAACTTGCGAGCGGGCGACCCGTGGCTTGCAGCACCTCCCAAGCGCGGAGCACACGCTGCGGATCGGTGGGGCGAAGACCATTGGCGGTCTCGGGGTCACGCATGGCGAGATCGGCATGCAGCCCCGTGACGCCCAATTCCTGCAGCAAGTCGCGCGCCTGTTCGCGGATATCGGCTGACACGGGAGGAATTTCGGCCAGTCCCTCAGTGAGCGCGGCAAAATAAAGCCCGGTGCCGCCGACAAAAATGGGAAGACGATTCTGGGCCCGCGCTTCGGTCAGCGCCGCGGTGGCGTCAATTTGATAACGCCCAACGGAATAACGTTCCTGGGCACCGACATGGCCATAGAGGAGGTGCGGCGCGCAAGCGAGGTCCTCATCCGAAGGGCGGGCCGAGAGAATGCGGATCTCGCGATAGACTTGCATCGAATCGGCGTTGATGATGATGCCGCCGGTTGCTTCCGCCAAAGCGAGCGCCGCCGCCGACTTGCCGCTTGCGGTTGGGCCTGCAATAAGCACCGCGTCTGGAACATTATTGGTCATACGAAATAATAATGCTCCAGTTTCTTTGTTAATCGCGCAGCCTGACGGCGAACCGCTTCGCACTTCGCCTGGCTGACGCTCCGTGGGACCATCGGCAATGCAAGACTCCTTTGTCCTGAATGTTATCGCACAGGACGCCGAAGCTGTGGCCGCCAAGCTGCGCAATTTCGGCATGCCTTCATGGCTGAGCCCGGGCCGGGCTTTCGACATCGCCTTTACCGGTGACCCCATCATGGTACGGCAAGGCGTACGGGCGACCGTCGGTGCGCTGCCTGCCAACATCAATGTGGTGGCCACAGCCGGGCGGCGCAAGAGATTGCTGGTGTCCGACATGGAGTCCACCATCATTTCCTGCGAGTGCCTGGACGAGCTGGCCGATATCGCCGGCATCAAACCCAAGATCGCCGCCATTACCGAACGAGCCATGCGCGGTGAAATCGCCTTCGAGGGCGCCTTGCGCGAGCGCGTAGGTTTGCTCAAGGGTTTGCCGGTCAGTGCCCTGGAAGAGGTCTGGCGCGATAAGGTGCGGCTGATCGGCGGCGCAGCCGAATTCGTCGCCACCATGAAGGCTCATGGCGCCCATACACTGCTCGTCTCGGGCGGCTTCAGCTTTTATACGGTACGGGTCGCGGCGATGGTAGGGTTTGAGGCACACCAATCCAATACGCTGAACCTTGACAGAGACGTCCTGGCCGGAACAGTGGGCGAGCCAATTTTGGGCCGCGAAGCCAAACTGGAAGCACTGGAGCGCGCTCTCAAGGAATTTGGTTTGGATGCGTCCGAAGCTCTGGCGATCGGGGACGGGGCCAATGACCTTGCCATGATCCAACGTGCGGGCCTGGGCGTAGCCTTTCACGCCAAGCCGATGGTGGCGGCTGCGGCGGGATATGCGATCAGTCATGGCGATCTGCGCGCCGTGCTCTATCTGCAGGGCTATCGCGACGACGAGATCGTCAGCAGCTAATGCATCGATGGCCGCGCCGGAGCCGGCCATAACGGTTCAGCTCAAATCTGCACGCCCCAATCCATGCAATAACCGCCGAAGGGTTTCACCATGTCGGTGATTTTCGCTTGCGTGGCGGTGACGAATTCATAGCTAAGCGGTCCGACGATATTGCACGTCAGACACGGAATTTCGTCTTCCTCGTCTTCTTGCAGCGTGACCTCGCCGTAAGCAGCCTTAAGCAGTGCCAAGGCTTCGTCTGCGGGCGGCCATTCCTCAAAATCGACGTAAAACTCGATGCCGTAGGATTTTGTCAAATCGACGCCATCGGCTTCGAGAGCCCGAAAGACATCACCATCGGCGTCGTCTGGCCAGTTTCCCATCAGAACCTCAAAGCTACATAGGTGAGCGCGCCACCGCGATTGACCAACAGGACTTCAACTTTGCGTCCCAGGCGAAGATCGGTATCGAGGCGGCGCTGGACATCATCCGGCGTCCTCACCGGTTGATCCTGAACCGCAACGATGACATCACCGGCGCGGACGTTTTTCTCATCGGCAGGGCTGTCAGGCATCACATCGGTGACGACCACGCCTTGCACGCCGCCGGGGAGGCGGAATTCAGCGCGCACATTGCCGTCAAGCGGCGACAGCGATAGACCGAGTTGGGACGTCTTGCGGGGCTTGGCAGGAGGAGCGGAATGTTGCGGCCTTACCGGTGGCTCGGCTGCCCGCTGCACCGTCAGGCGCACGCTGATGTGCTGGCGATTGCGCAAGAGATCGACATTCACTGTCTTGCCAATGGGGGTCGAGGCCGCGATCCTGGAAAGGCCCCGCGCATCCGCAACCTTCTTGCCGTCAAAGCCAAAAATTACATCGCCGGTGCGGATACCAGCCTTGGCCGCCGGACCGCCCGGCGCAACATTGCCGACCAGCGCGCCCACGGCGCCCGGAAGACCGAGACCTTCCGAAAGATCTTGCGTCACCGGCTGAATGTTCACGCCAACCCAGCCGCGACGAACGGTGCCGAAAGCCCTGAGCTGGCCGATCACATCGCGCGCCAGATTGGCGGGAATGGCAAAGCCGATGCCGACGCTGCCGCCGCTGGGCGAATAGATCGCGGTGTTGATGCCCACAACGTTGCCCCCCATGTCGAACAAGGGACCGCCGGAATTGCCGCGATTGATGGGCGCATCGGTCTGCAGGAACTCGTCATAAGGTCCCGCATCGATATTACGGTTGCGGGCCGAGACGATGCCAGCAGTGACCGTGGGGCCAAGGCCAAAGGGATTGCCGATGGCGATCACCCAATCGCCGATGCGTGCCTTATCCGAATCGCCAAAATGCGCGGCGGGCAAGGGATGGCGCGGATTGATCTTGAGCACCGCGAGATCGGTCTTGTCGTCGCGGCCGATCAGCTTGGCCGGAAGCGTTTCGCCGTCGCTGAGCATGACGGTGATCTGATCGGCATCTTCGATCACGTGATTGTTGGTGACGACGATGCCAGAGGCATCGATGATGAAACCGGAGCCCAGCGAGGTGACGTGCCGTGGCAGGTTGCTCTTGGGACCGGAGAAATTCTTGAACAGCTCTTCCAAGGGCGAGCCGGGCGGCACTTGCGGCATTTCGGCGGGGCGCTGGCTGGGCTTTAAGGTCTGAGTGGTCGAGATGTTGACGACGGACGGCAGAAGCTGGGCCGACAGATCGGCAAAGCTGTCGGGTGCGCCACGGCCCAAAGCTGGGGCCATAACGAGGAATGCCCCAAAAAGAGCCGGAATAACCACGGAAAAGCGCGACGGCATCGCTAAGAACCCTAAATCGGGGAAGAGTCCCCTAGCATAGGCAGCACGGCGCGGAAGCAAAGGGGCAGTTCGTCCATCTGGGTGAAATAATCGTCAGCCTGCGCTCTTTTCAGCGCGGTTTGGACAATGCCCCCTCTTTCAGGGCGGCCAAAACCGCGTCGACTCGGTGGCGAAAGACCCTGACCCGGCGGCGGAGGTCTTTGCTCTGCGCGGTATAGAAACCGGTCTTGAAGGCGTTGGCATTACCCTTCGGTGCGCCGCCGCGACTTTTGGCTTTGAGAACGGGGCGCTTGATCTTTGCGGCGGTGGCCAAGCCTTTGGAGTTATTTAATTTTGGCCCTGAGGTTGTTTTTCGATTTTCATGCATTTTCCCACCCTTCCCCCCGTCTTTCGACGCCGATTGGGAACGACCATGGGCCGATCGCTATTGATTTAGGATCGAAAGCCCAAACTTCAATGGCCGATGGACCATCGTTTATCCCACCTCATCGCTCGCATTGACCCAGAATTTCGCCAGGGTCTCGACGCCGCGGGCGTCTTGCTCGTCGAAGCGGGAAATGAGCGGGCTGTCGAGGTCGAGGACACCGATGATGGTGTCGAAACGCACCAACGGTACCACCAGCTCCGCGTTCGAACGGGCGTCACAGGCGACGTGACCAGGGAATTTGTGCACATCGGGCACGAGGATGGTCTTTTCCTGCGCCACGGCAGAGCCGCAGACCCCGAGCCCCACTTGCAGCCGCGTGCAGGCCGGTTTGCCCATGAAAGGGCCCAAGACCAGCCAGCGGCCTTTGCGAAAATAAAACCCCGCCCAATTGATGTCCGGCAACATCTCCCAGAGCAGCGCCGCGAAGTTAGCGGCATTGGCGATGGCGTTGCGTTCGCCGCTGGCCAGCGCGCGGGCCTGGGTCTCAATCTGACGATAGAGTTCTGTCTTGTCCATGCGCCCCCCGCTGCACGACACCACACGAATAAGTATAGGCTCGCCGGCCCCATCAACCGACGCGGCACCACGCCTCACGGTGGGCCAAGGGCAACGAGGCTGTCAGCAGCTTATCTGTGTTTGCCGCCCGACGCGCCGGGACCCTCGCTCAGATATTTGAGGAAGTCGCTTTTGGTCGATAAGATCAACGTGGTGTTGGAGCCTTGAAGGGCCTCCTGATAGGCCTGCAGCGAACGCCAGAAGGCGTAGAAACCGGGGTCCTGTTCAAAGGCCGAGGCGGTGATCCTGGTCTTGGCGGCATCGCCCTCCCCGCGCAGAATGGCGGCTTGGCTTAAGGCTGCGGCTTTGATCTCGACCGCTTCACGGTCGGCATTGGCCTTGATGCCCTGGGCCGCTTCATCGCCTTTGGCGCGGTATTCGGCAGCCTGCTGCTCACGCTCCTTGGTCATGCGCTGATAGATGGCATCACTGTTTTCGCTGGGCAAATCGGCCCGCTTGATGCGCACGTCGGCGACAGCGACGCCGAATTGCTTCACATCCTCATTCATGCGCTGGGTGATCCGACGCATAAGGCCGGCCCGCTTTTCCGACAGCAACACGGAGAAATTTTGCGCCCCCAAAACTTCGCGGATATTGGAAGAGAGGATCGACTTCAGCGTATCGACCGCGACGTTGAAATCGGGCTGGGCCTGAAACAGCAAAGGATCGGTGATGCGCCAACGCGCAAATGCATCGACCACAATGCGCTTCCTATCGAGGGTGATAACCTCCTCGCTCTGGGCATCGAGATTGAGCAGGCGGCGGTCGAAGAAATAAGCCCGCTGCAGCGGCGATTTGATGTGCAAGCCGGGTTCATTGACAAGCCCCACCGGGGCGCCAAATTGGACCAGCAACACCTGCTGCGTCTGCGACACGGTATAGACGCAAGAAATCACCACGCCGAGGAGAATGAGAACGCCCACCGAGAGGGCAAGGCTGAGAGCGCGGCTCATTGGACGCCCCCACTGGGAGCAGCATCTGGTTTGGCGGGATGCGATGTGGTGTCGGCAGGTTTGGCTGGCTGGAGCGGCTGCGGCAATTGAAAATAGGGCATCACACCCTTGGCCGCATCGTCCACAATCACCTTGTTCAAAGGACCCAGCACCTGGGACATGGTTTCGATGTAGAGGCGGCGGCGCGTTACGTCCGGAGCCTTTTTGTATTCCTGATAGACCTCGTTGAAGCGCTGCGCTTCACCGGTGGCGATGGCGGTGGCTTGTGCCTTATAGCCTTCGGCTTCCGCCACGATATGGGCTGCTTCGCCACGTGCCTGCGGGATGACGGAATTTTTGTAGGTTTCGGCTTCGCTGCGTTTCTTATCCTGATCGGCCAGCGCCTTCTGGACATCAAGATAGGCTTCGCGCACTTCTGAGGGGGCCTCGACCTTTTGCATCTTGACCCCGACGATCGCGATACCGGCACCATAGGTGTTGAGCATCTGCTGCATCAGCGTCTGCACTTTGTGCTGAATCTCGTCGCGGTGCGAAGTCATGATAAGGTCGATGCGGTCCTGCCCCACCACTTCGCGCATGGCGCTTTCGGCAATCGCCTTAACCGCATCGCCAGACTTGCCCCCGGCGTTTAAGTCCACATTGAAGAGATAGGCGTTGGCATCCTTGATGCGCCAATAAACGGTAAACTGCACCGCGACGATATTCTCATCGCCCGTCAGCATATGGCTTTCGTCGGCGACATCCTCGGGCTGGGCGTTGGCCTCAGCAGGCGGCTTGAAGCCGATGTCGAGCTGGTTTGCCTTTTTGACGTTCAGGGTGCGGGCGCTCTCGATCGGCCACGGCAGATGGTAATAGGTGCCCGGCCCGGTGTGGCGCAGAAAGGCGCCGAAGCGCAAAACCACACCCTGCTCTTGCGGATTGACCGTGTAGACGCCGGAGATCAGCCACAGCCCCAAAACCAAAAGTGCGATGATGGTGATGCCGCTACGCCCCAAAGCGCCGGGGGGCACATAGTGGCGCAGTTCGGACCAGAAGCGTTTGAGCAAGGTCTCGAAATCAGGCGGGCGCACCCCGCCCTGGGGCGGCCAAGGGCTGCCCGGACCACCTTCGGGGCGATTTTCGGCAGCAGGCGGCGGCTGCTGGTTTTGCCCCCAAGGCCCCGCCGGTTCCCCGCCACCGCCGTTCTGACTTGTCCAAGGCACTGGCCTTGTTTCCTTGTTTTCGCCGCCCGCGCGGTTATATGAGCATCCTTTGAAAGGCGCAAACGATGGCTGCTACCCGGGACGATGTCTTAAGAGCACTCGACGACGTGATCGATCCGGTCTGCGGGCGCAGTGTCGTGCAACAAGATATGATCCAAGGCCTTGTCCTGCGTGAGGGCCATGTCGGCTTTGCCCTGGAAGTGGCGGCAGAGCGCGGCGCCAAGGCCGAACCCCTACGGCTGGCCTGCCAAGCGGCGGTGGAAAATTTGCCCGGTGTGCTCTCGGTGACGGCCGTTCTGACCGCCCATAGCGGCACCGAAGGGGCGTCAGGACAGCACGCGGGCCATCACCATGGTCACGATCACGCCAGCCATAAACCCGCACCCGCTGTCGGGATTGCGGGCGTGGCCGCGGTGATTGCGGTGGCGAGCGGCAAGGGCGGCGTCGGCAAGTCCACGGTGGCGGTCAATCTGGCGCTGGCGCTGGCGCGGCTTGGCCTCAAAGTGGGCCTGCTCGATGCCGATATTTATGGGCCGAGCGTGCCGCGCCTCTTAGGCCTCACCGAACGTCCCGAAGGTATCGACGGCAAATTCGTTCCAATCGAGAAATACGGCATCAAGGCTATTTCTATCGGCCTCTTCCTCGATGAAGACCAAGCCACCATCTGGCGCGGGCCCATGGTACAAAGCGCGCTGGTGCAGATGATGAATGATGGGCTGTGGGCACCGCTCGACGTGATGGTGATCGACATGCCGCCGGGCACCGGCGA
>JAATGP010000011.1 GCA_015654635.1 Alphaproteobacteria bacterium
CCCTGCCGCAAGCGCCGCAGCAGTTCAAGCAATTGCTGATGGTGGCGGGCTTCGACCGTTATTTTCAGATTGCGCCGTGTTTCCGCGATGAAGACGCCAGAGCCGACCGCTCGCCGGGCGAATTCTATCAGCTCGATGTTGAGATGAGCTTCGTCACCCAGGACGACGTGTTTGCGGCGGTCGAGCCGGTGCTGCATGGCGTCTTTGAAGAATTTGCGGATGGCCGCAAGGTCAGCCCGGCGCCGTTTGTGCGTATCCCTTACCAAGAATCGATGCTGAAATATGGCGTCGATAAGCCCGATTTGCGCAATCCGATCGAGATCGTCGATGTTTCTTCGGTGTTCGCGCGCGACGACGTGGCTTTCAAAGCCTTTAAGGAAAAGACCGTGCGTGCCATCCCCGCGCCGGGCGCCGGCAAGCAGCCGCGCAGCTGGTTCGACAAGCTGGATGGCTGGGCCAAGACCGAGCAGGGCGCGGCGGGACTGGGCTATATCGTGTTCGAGGAAACCGATGGCGCGCTGACCGGCAAAGGCCCGATTGCCAAATTCCTGCCGCCCGAAGCGCTGGCGGAAATGGCCAAGCTCGCGGGTGTGAAGGCGGGCGACGCGCTGTTCTTTGCCGCCAATGCCAAGGCCGACCGTGCCGCCGCGCTGGCCGGCCAAGTGCGTATCCGGCTGGGGCGCGATCTGGGGCTGATCGACGAGAACACCTTCGCATTCTGCTGGATCGTCGATTTTCCGATGTATGAATGGAACGAGGACGAGAAGAAGATCGACTTCAGTCACAATCCCTTCTCCATGCCGCAATTCGACCGCGAGAAATTCTTAGGCCTGGACCCGGCGGACACAGATACCATCCTCGGCCTCAAGGCGTTCCAATACGATATCGTTTGCAACGGCATCGAGCTTTCCAGCGGCGCCATCCGCAACCACGATCCCGATGTGATGCTGAAGGCATTTGAGATCGCCGGTTATGCGCGCGAAGAGACCGAAGTGAAATTCGCCGGTATGCTGAATGCCTTCCGCTATGGCGCCCCGCCGCATGGTGGCACCGCGCCGGGCATCGACCGCATCGTCATGCTGATCGCGGGCGTCGAAAACCTGCGCGAGGTCATCCTCTTCCCGATGAACCAGCAGGCGCAGGATCTGATGATGAACGCGCCCGCCGAAGCGACGCCGAAGCAGCTGCGCGAGCTTCACATCCGTGTGGTCAAGCCGGAAAAGGGCTGATGCGCGCCAGCACCGGGCTCGGCTTTGCGATTGCGGCGGTTGTGGCTTGCGTGGTGCTGGGGTTTTCGCTGTTCGGCGATCGCCACGAAGATTGGATGCTACGCGCGGCGCGCTGCATGAACGATGCGGCTTGCACACGGATCGATGCAAAGGGTGAACTGGTGCGCGGGACGCCGCTGACGGGCGTTTGCACTAAAGCTTCGCAGTGGCAGGCGGTGCTGGACGTGAAGAAGCATGCCGTGCCGTTTGTGGTGATGTGCTCCGACGGGGCGAGCTATCTCTTTCACATGGGCAAATTCCGTAACGCGGGGCAGGCGCAAGCCATGGTCTGTGCCGAGGCGGGGTGTGCAAAGGAAGTGCGACTGTTGGGGAATTGAAGTCCTTCAACCTCCTCCTTGCGGGGAGGTTGAAGAGTGCCCAATAAAAAACCCGCCCTCGCTGTCGGGCGGGGGCGGGTGGAGTAGGCCGGCTCGTTCAGGTTAGCCGGCCTTGTTGAAGTCCGTGATGCTGGTTTGGACAAGCGTGTCGGCGCCTGCCGGATCGAGGCGTTCGGCGATCAGCTTGCCAGCGGCGGCCACCGCCTTGTCAGCGGCGAGGACGCGGATTTCTTCGAGTGCGGCATGTTCGGCCTGCTCGATCTTGTCTTTGGCGATCTGGGCCCGGCGCTCGATCTGCTGGCGCAGTTGGGCGCGGGTTTCCTTGGCGAAGCGCTCGGCTTCTTCCTTGGCGTCGGTGACGATGCGGGCCGCTTCGACTTCGGCATGGGCTGCCTTTTGGACATAGCCCGCGAGCACGGCCTGGGCTTCCTCACGCAAGCGCTTGGCTTCGGCCAGGTCCTTGGCGATGGTACCGGCCCGGTCGTCCAGCATCTTGGTCACCATCCGCGGTACCCGCAGATAGAGAAAGGCTCCGATCAAAACCAACAGGCCGATGGCGACCCAGGTCTCGGATTCTTTGAAGTAGGCGATCACGCTTTCCATGGAATCGTTCCGGTGAATGACGAAAAAGGAGACGACAAGGCCAGCAGCGAGCCATGATACGGCAAGACGAAACGCCCACATATCCGCCCCCAGCCCATCGTCAAGCACCCACTGCTTCGACAGCGGCTTGCGCCTCAGCGGGAGTAACGGTGACCCCGATCAGACGATTCACAATGTCCGCAGCCGCATCTTGCGCAGCTTTTGTGACATGTGTTGCAGCCTCGGCTCGGGCTGCGGCAATACCAGCTTCAGCCTTGGCGGCAGCATCACGGGCGACCGCATCGGCCTCGGCTCTGGCTTTTTCGGCCTCGGCTTCGATCACTTTGCGATTTTCCTCAGCTTGCGCATGGGCTTTGGCCCGCGCCGTCGCCAGCGCCGTTTCATAGGCCGCCAACGCCGCCGTGGCATCGGCACGGTGCCGTTCGGCGGCTTTCAAATCGCCGTCGATCTGGCCCTGACGAGCGCCGATGACGCCTGCCAGGCGAGGCCCGGCGATGCGCCAAAGCACCACGAAAAGCACAGCAAAAGTCACCACGAGCCAGAAAATCTGACTCGGAAAGCTCTCCGTCTTGAAAGGCGGAAAGCCGGCACCGTGCTGCGCCTCAGTGCCGGTATGCGTGACGGGCTGCCCGCGCATCAACCGAACAGGATGATGAAGGCGATGACGAGACCGAACAGACCCGTCGCTTCGCAAAGGGCAACGCCGAGGAACATGTTCGCGGTCTGGCTGGCGGCTGCACCCGGATTGCGCAGAGCGCCGGCGAGGTAATTGCCGAACACCAGGCCGATGCCAACACCAGCGCCCGCGAGGGCGAAGCAGGCCAAACCGGCGCCGATCACGCCTGCAAGGCGAGGACCGGCGACGCGCCACAGCACCACGAAAAGCACAGCAAAAGTCACCACGAGCCAGAAAATCTGACTCGGAAAGC
>JAATGP010000079.1 GCA_015654635.1 Alphaproteobacteria bacterium
CAGCGGGCTGACGGCTGTGGTGGTCGGCATCCTTTTCCTGCTGGCGCTATTCTTCAGCCCCCTCGCCAAGGCCATTCCCGCCTTTGCCACCGCACCGGCGCTAATTTTCGTCGCCGTGCTGATGGTCAAGGGGCTGAAGGAGATTGATTGGGACGACCTCACCGAAGCCGCCCCGGCTCTGCTGACGGCGCTCGCCATACCACTGACCTATTCCATCGCCTCAGGCATAGGCATCGGCTTCATCGCTTATCTGGCGCTGAAACTGGTCGCCGGACGCTGGCGCGATCTGAACTGGGCCGTGACGATCATCGCGTTAGCCTTCGTGGCTAAGATCGCGCTGGATTTCCACAGTTAATTTGCGAAGATTGTTCAATCTTCCGATAATTACGTCGGCTTTTCGATCATACCACATGTTTTACAGCGCCTGCCGTACAAATAGCCTATACTTTTGGTTGTGTATAATGCATGGTGCAACCTCACAAGGAGGAAATCATGGCAGATATTCATCCCCTTCAACAGGCTGGCGTGTTCACCATCACCACAGGCGCGCCGGGCGCACAGACCCTGCTTGCCGTTCTCACCGTTCCGCAGAACAGCAGCAGTGTCAGCGGTCATGGCACTCTTACTCAAGCCACCAATCCCCCGCTCCACGCCAACAACGCCTTCTCGGGCGTGGTCCACGCGCTCGGCCTCGGCAAGGCGCAGCAAGTCTACTCGCTCACCGGCAGTGCGGTTCCGCCGTTGCTTGGCGCCCCCCATGTCACCCAGCTCCTTATTGTGCTGGACGGCATCTGGGGTACGTCTGGCAAGGCGACCTACACTTATGTGATCGGCTCTTCCTTCCACACGGTCACGGACGTTCCCGTACACGTGCAGTGGCTGCTGCAGAATTAGCGGCCCGGCGCCCGCCCGAATCCCCCCTTTTGGCGGGCGCTTTTTTACACATCCACAATCTTCAGCGCGATGCAGAGTGTAAACGCACCCCACAAAAGCGCGGCTACGACCGTGGCGTAGGCGGCCTTGCGCGCCAGATGCGGCTTTTCCGGCGCGCCGGTGGCGGGATCGCATTCGCCGATACCGATGGGCAGCAGCACGAAGAACGCCAGGAACCACAGCACCACAAAGGCGCTGAAGAGAACCGTCCCATGCACGATTTGCGAGATGATCATGCTTGTTCCAGCTCGATCAGCGTGCCCGCGAAATCCTTGGGATGCAGGAAAAGAACCGGCTTGCCGTGGG
Source organism: Alphaproteobacteria bacterium (assembly GCA_015654635.1). GTDB lineage: Bacteria > Pseudomonadota > Alphaproteobacteria > Micropepsales > Micropepsaceae > Rhizomicrobium. Next base: position 1,240 of record JAATGP010000079.1, read on the forward strand.
CACCGGTCTTGATCTCGCCGAGCACGCGGGCACCTGCGGCCACCAAGTGATCCCGTGCCGTCACGATGTCATCGACCTCATAGCAAAGATGGTGCATGCCGCCAGACGGATTCTTGGCGAGGAAAGCGGCAATAGGCGAGGCATCGCCCAGCGGCTGCAGCAATTCGATTTTCGTGTTGGACAGTTCGACGAAGACCACCGTCACGCCATGCTCGGGCAGCGGTTGCGGCGCCGAGACCTTGGCACCCAGCAGATCGCGATAAAGCGCGGCGGCTTGGTCCAGCTCCGCCGTGGCGATGGCGACATGATTCAAACGGCCGATCATCATTGCCACCTTTTCCCCTGCCTCAAGGCGAGGGTTAGACTATATCACGACCACCTCAACCCGTGTGATTGGCTTCTTGCCCCAAGCATTATCGGCGGCGCTGCGGGCGGCCCGGCGGACGGCTTCGGCAAGCTTTTTCTCGTCGCTCTTTTTGGGATTGTGGCGTTCCAGCGCGGCATCGACAGCCTCGCGCACCGCCTCATGCACCGGCTCGGGAATCCCTTCCAGGAAAATCGACGGATCGGCGGCCACACGGCCTTTCTCATCGATGATCACGGTGATGGCGATCAGGCCAGCAAAGGCAAGCGAGCGGCGGGTGCGCGACAGGCCAAGCCCCTCGGCCACCAGCACGCGGCCATCGAGATGGATGCGGCCCGAGGGCGTCTCGTCGATGATCTGTGCTTTACCCGGCGCCAGCCGCAGCATTTGCCCGTTCTCGATCACCACCGCTTGGGGCACCTGCAGCGAGCGTGCAAGCCCCGCATGGGCATGCATATGGCGGATTTCGCCATGCACCGGCACGGCGATTTGCGGCCGCACCCAGCGATACATTTCGGCCAGTTCCCCGCGTGCCGGATGGCCGGAGACATGCACGAAATGATCGTCCGCCGACAGCACATCGACGCCGAGCCGCGACAGCTTGTTGTGCAACTCGTAAATCCCGAGCTCATTGCCGGGGATGATGCGGGAAGAGAAAATCACCGTGTCCCCGGGCCCGAGTTTGACGAAATGATCGCCGGACGCGATGCGGGTCAGCGCTGCGCGCATTTCGCCTTGGCTGCCGGTGCACAGATAGAGCACCTTATGCGGCGGCAGATCCTCGGCATCCTCAAAATCCATCAGCGGCGGCATGTCACTCAGATAGCCGGTGTCTTTCGCCGCCTGCACGATCTTGTGCATGGCGCGGCCCACCAAAACGAGATGGCGACCATGGATTTTCGCGGCCTTCGCCACCGTATCGACACGCGCCACATTGGAGGCAAAGGCCGTCACCGCGATGCGCCCCTTCAACGTGCCGATGAGAGCGGTCAGCGCCTTCCTCACATCGGCTTCGGAGCCGGAATGGCCCTCCACCAACGCATTGGTGGAATCGCAGACCATGGCGAGCACGCCCTCGTCCCCGAGCGCCTGGAAACGGTTGATATCCGTCGCCTCGCCCACTTGCGGATGGGCATCGATTTTCCAATCGCCCGTATGCACCACGGTGCCCAGCGGGGTTTTGATCGCCACCGCATTGGGCTCCAGGATCGAATGGGTGATCGAGACCAATTCGAGATCGAACGGCCCCAGGCTCATCTTCCCGTGCAGCGGCACGATGTGGAGCTTGACGCGCTCGCGTAAGCCCGCCTCTTCCAGCTTGCCCTGGATCAGCTTGGCGGTGAAGGGCGTGGCATAGACCGGGCATTTCAGCATCGGCCATAGCAGATGGATGGCGCCGATATGATCTTCATGGCCGTGGGTGGCGATGATGCCGAGCACATCCTTGCGCCGCTCCGCGAGAAAAGAGATATCCGGCGTGATCAGATCGACGCCCGGTGTGGCTGCTTCACGCCCGAAGAGAACACCGCAATCGACCACGATCCACTTTTTCTCGTCGCCATGACCAAAGCCATAGGCGTTGAAATTCATTCCAATCTCGCCCGCGCCGCCCAGCGGCAGAAGCACCAACTCATCATGTTTGTGAGGCATTAACCCGCCTTGTTCCGCGCGTAAATCTGTACCAATCCGCGGATCGTCAGGTCCGGGTCGTAATGATGGATCGCCGGTGTTTGGCGATAGAAGACGCGCCCCAGGCCGCCGGTGGCGATCGCCGTCATGGGCTCGCCATACTCGGCTTTGACGCGCGCCACGATGCCTTCGATAAGGCCAATATAACCCCAAAAAAGTCCTGCCTGCATGGCGGGAACCGTGTCCTTGCCGATCACCGACAGGGTGCGCGCCACCGCCACGCGCGGCAGCATGGCGGCGGCCTTGTGCAACGCCTCAGCCGACAAATTGATGCCCGGCGAAATCACGCCGCCTTCGTAATCGCCATTGGCATTGACGATGTCGAAGGTGGTGGCGGTGCCGAAATCGACGATGATAAGCGGCCCCGGATAATCCTTATGGGCAGCCACCGCGTTGATCAGGCGGTCGGCCCCCACCACTTCCGGGCGGATGGTGAGAACCTTAAGGCCGAGCTTGACCGCCGGATCGCCGATCACCTGAGGATCGAGCTTAAAATAGACGCGGCACAATTCGCGCAAATCAAACAGCGCTGCAGGCACCACAGTTGCGATGATGGCGCCGTCGAAATCGGCGAAGGAAAGCCCGTTCAGCTCCAGCAGCGATTTCAACAGCACGGCATATTCATCCGCCGTGCGAGCGGCTTGCGTGACCGTGCGAAATTGGCAGCGGATGGTCTGGCCGTCATGAACGGCGAAGACGATATTGGTGTTACCGGCATCAATGGCCAGAAGCATGGTCGCCTCAGAAAAAAACGTCACCAGCGGCGATGGTCCGCGTCACCCCGCCCGGCAAACCCAAAACCAGCGCGCCGGTGTCGTCGATGTCCCGGAACACGCCGACGGTCTCACCGGCCGCAAGGCGAACACGAATTCTTGCCCCGAGCCCGAAGGCCCGTGACAGCCACGCCGCGCGCAGATGCGGAAAACCTTCTCCGCGCCAGGCCTCATACCACTTCGCAAAGGCTCCAGCGAGGTCGAGAAGCGCGTCTTTTGGCGCAAGGGGGCTAAGGCCCATTGCCTGAAGCGCTGTAGCAGGATGTTCGGTATCGTCCGGGTACGCGGCAAGGTTGACGCCGATACCGATGGCAAGATACGCCGCCACACCATCGCCGGAGCTTTCGCATTCCAAGAGAATACCTGCGATTTTGCGGCCATCCACCAGCACATCATTGGGCCATTTAAGGCGAATATCGTGGCCGGGCGCGTGAAGTGCCAGCATATCGGCCACCGCCAGCGCTGCCGCAAAGGAAAGCTGAGCACAATCTGCCGCAAGGCGGCCAGGACGGAGCAGCAAGGTAGCCGAGAGATTTCCCGGCGGCGCAACCCAAACACGACCCCGCCGTCCCCTCCCTTGAATCTGCCGCGCGGCAGTAATCCAGAGCGGCCCCTGTTCACCGGCCCGTGCCCTGCGGCGCGCCTCTTCGTTGGTGGAATCGATCACAGCCAAATCGAGAAGGCCATAGCCGACCGGCCAAGATGTCAATGCAAGATCGCCTCGGCCGCCACCGCCGCGGGACTTAACAGCAGCCACGGCACCACGATGAGGCCCACGGTGAAGACCGCCGACAGCGTCACGATCACGCCGAGACCACGCCCGCCAAAGCCCTTGTCGAAGGCTTTGGCCGGTTCGTCGAAATACATGATCTTGGCGATGCGCAAATAGTAGTAAGCGCCGACGCAGCTCGCCAAGACGCCCAGCACCGCCGGAATGGCGAGCCCTGCATGCATGGCGGCAAGGAACACGTACCATTTGGCGATGATGCCGGCGAGCGGCGGCAGACCGGCGAGGCTCCACATGAAGACCGCCAGGGCAAAGGCAAAGCCGGGGCGCGAGCGTGCCAGCCCGGCGAGGTCCGAGATGGTCTCCACCGCTTCACCATCGCGGCGCATGGCCTGTATGCAGATGAAGGTGCCGATATTGGTGATGGCGTAAAACGCCATATAGATCAGCATGCCTTTGACACCTTCGGCAGAGCCCGCGGCAAGGCCGAGCAGCGCGTACCCCATATGGCCGATGGAGCTGTAGGCCATCAGGCGCTTGATGTTGTTTTGGCCAATGGCCGCGACCGCCCCCAACGCCATCGACAGCACCGAGACCACCACGATGATCTGCTGCCATTGCTGGAAGGCCCCCGAGAACGGAATCATGATGGCACGGATAGTCAGCGCCAGGGCCGCCACCTTGGCCGCGGTGGTGAAAAAGGCCGTGATCGGCGTCGGCGCACCTTCATAAACATCGGGCGCCCACATGTGAAACGGCACGGCGGAAATCTTGAAGGCAAGGCCTGCGATCAGGAACACCAGACCGAAGATGAGGCCGATACTGACACCGGAGGATTGGATGATCCCGGCAATAGCCACAAAATCCGTCGAGCCCGTGAAACCGTAGATCAGCGAAATGCCATAGAGCAGCATGCCCGACGACAAGGCGCCGAGAACGAAATACTTCAAACCCGCTTCGGTCGATTTCAAGCTATCGCGATTGAAGGCTGCCAGCACGTAAAGCGCCAGCGATTGCAGTTCCATGCCGAGGTAAAGCGCCAGGAAGCTGGAGGCGGAAACCATCAGCAGCATACCGATGGTGGAAAGCCCGATCAGGACCGGCATTTCGAAACGAACCTGTTTCTCGGTCTCGAAAAAGGCTTGCGCCATGATGATGCAAAGTGCCGAGGAACCCAGCACCAAAATCTTGGCAAAGCGCGTAAAGGCATCGACCGTAAAGGCGCCGTGAAAAGCCGTGGCGGGCTCGCCTGTCAGCACCAGGCAACCGGCCAGAAACATCAAAAGCGCCATCAGATAAGAAATCAGCCGCGAGGCGCCATCGCCGGCGAAAGCCCCGATCATCAAAGCGGCCATCGAACCAATCGCCAGGATCAACTCCGGCGCCAGAACCATAAGGTCATGCGCGATGGTCATGGAGCCGCTCCCGAAAAGCCGATCTTGGAAATTTTACCATGAGGAAAAGCCCCCATGATCTCTGCCTGCATCGCAGGTGCGACCAAGGCGCCCGAAGCGTTTCTGACGTTGGCCGACTGGGCTGTATGCGCTTTCGGTCCAAGGGCATCATAAGCCAGCGCCGTGCGATGCTGCTGGAGAAGATGCGCCACGGAGGCGCTCGTAATGTCGAAGACGAATTTGGGATAGACGCCCATGATGAGGGTGGCCACCACCAGCGGCGCCAGCAACGCGGCTTCGCGCAACGACAGATCCTTGATCCCCATCAAAGCGGGCTTGACCAGCTCGCCGAAGATGACGCGCCAATACATATAAAGCATGTAAGCCGCCGAGAGGATGACGCCCGTGGCGGCAAAGATCGCCACCCACGTCTGGACATGAAAAGCCCCCAGCATGGTAAGGAATTCACCGACGAAGCCGCCGGTGCCCGGCAAGCCGATATTGGCGAGGGTGAAGACCATCAGGCAGGCGGCATAGACCGGCATGCGGTTGACGAGGCCGCCATAGGCGGAAATCTCGCGCGTATGCATGCGGTCGTAGATGACGCCGACGCAAAGGAATAGCGCGCCCGAGACCACGCCGTGGCTCAGCATCTGGAAGATGCCGCCTTCGACGCCCTGCTGGTTAAGCGTGAAAATGCCCATCGTCACGAAGCCCATATGGGCGACCGAGGAATAAGCGATCAGCTTCTTCATATCCTCCTGCGCCAATGCCACCAACGAGGTGTAGATGATCGCCATAATGGAGAGGACGAAGACGAAGGGCGCCAGATCGTGGCTCGCGGTGGCGAACATCGGCAGCGAGAAGCGTAAAAAGCCGTAACCACCCATCTTGAGCAGGATCGCGGCCAGGATCACCGAGCCTGCGGTGGGCGCTTCAACGTGCGCATCCGGCAGCCAGGTATGGACCGGCCACATCGGCATCTTCACCGCGAAGCTGGCGAAGAAAGCAAACCACAGAAAATACTGTGCCCAGACTGGAAAATGCGCCGTGGCGGTGATGGTGGGGATGTCGGTCGTCCCGGTGGTGAAATACATCCACAGCATGGCCAGCAGCATGAACAGCGAACCGAGCAGCGTGTAGAGGAAGAATTTGAAGCTGGCATAGACCCGCCGCTTGCCGCCCCAGATGCCGATGATGAGGAACATCGGGATGAGGCCGCCTTCGAAGAAAACGTAAAAGAGGAAGAGATCGAGCGCCGTGAAAACGCCCAGCATCAGCGTTTCGAGCAAGAGAAAGGCGATCATGTATTCGGGTACGCGCGTCTTCACCGAATCCCAACTCGCCAGGATGGTGAAAGGCATCAAAAGCCCCGTCAGCACCACGAACAGCATCGAAATACCGTCGACGCCGAGATGATAGGTGATGCCGGTGCCAGCGCCGAACCACTCGGCCTGCTCGACGAATTGATAGGCCGAGTTGGCGCCGTCAAAGCGCGTCCACATGAAAATGGTCAGCGCCGCATCCACCAGCGTGACGATCAGGGCCACCCAGCGCGCCGTGGTGGCGTGGGTACCTTCACTGCCGCGGGTGAACAAAATCGCCGCCACACCGAACAGCGGCAGGAAGGTGATGATGGAGAGAAGGTGGCTCATCATCTACCTCCACACCATCATGAAATAGGTCGCCAGCCCGACAACGCCGATCAGCATAGCGAAAGCGTAGTGGTAGACATACCCGGACTGCAGCCTTACTGCCCCGCGAGTGGCATCAAGTACGCGCGCCGCGACGCCATCCGGCCCCAGCCCATCGATCAGCTTGCCATCGCCCCATTTCCATAAGAAACGGCCGAAGACCAGCGCTGGGCCCACGAAGAGGAATTGATAGAGTTCGTCGAAGTACCACTTGCGGTACAGGAACATATAGACGATGCCCTTCTGTGCCGCCAGCTTGGCCGGAAGCTCGGGCTTCACGATGTAGAAGTAATAGGCGATGGCAAAGCCCAGCGCCGTGAGCAGCAGCGGGGCAAATTCCACCAGCAGCGGAATGCTATTCTCAGCATCAGCATGGTGACCAAAGGCCAGCGCCACGGCACCGCGCCAGAATTCACCTTCGCCGATGAAGCTGTGCACGAAGAGGCCACCCGACAGCAGCGCACCCACCGCCAGTACCGCCAGCGGCACCAGCATGACACGGGCGGGTTCGTGAACCTCCTCCAATTTCGGAGCGTGATGCTCGTCATGGCCTGCCGTCGCCTCGTCGTGATGATGATCGAGGCCGCGATAACGGCCATGGAAGGTCATGAGGAACTGGCGCCAGGAATAGAAGGAGGTCATGGCGGCAGCCAGCAGCGTCAGCACAAAGGCATAGGTGCCGACCGGCGTATTGGAGAGGAAAGCGGCGTTGATGATAGCGTCCTTTGAGTAGAATCCGGCCGCGCCGATACCGAGCAGGGGGATGCCGAGGCCGGTCAGCGCGATATTGCCGATCAGCATCATCCAATAGGTGAAGGGCAGCTGCTTCCTGAGCCCGCCCATCTTGCGCATGTCCTGCTCGTGATGCATCGCCACGATTACCGCGCCCGCCGAAAGGAACAGCAGCGCCTTGAAGAAGGCATGGGTGAAAAGGTGAAACATGGCCGCGCCATAGGCCGAACAGCCCGCCGCCACGAACATGTAGCCGAGCTGCGAGCACGTTGAATAGGCGATCACCCGCTTGATGTCGTTTTGGAACAGACCCACGGAGGCGGCAAAGAACGCTGTGGTAGCACCGATAAAGGTGACGAAGGCGAGCGCATTGGGCGCCAGCTCAAACAATGGTGAAGCGCGGCAGACCAGGAACACGCCCGCTGTCACCATGGTGGCGGCATGGATCAGCGCCGAGACCGGTGTCGGGCCTTCCATCGCGTCCGGGAGCCAAGTGTGCAGACCGATCTGGGCCGACTTGCCCATAGCGCCGACGAACAGCAACAGGCAGATGGTGGTCAGGATATCGACCTGATGCCCAGCGAACTCAAAGCTGTGACCGGCCAGTGCCGGTGCGGCTTTGAAGACGGCATCGAAATCGAGTGTGCCGAAGACCCAGAAGATCGCAAAGATGCCCAGCATAAAGCCGAAATCGCCGACACGGTTGACAACAAAGGCTTTGAGCGCCGCGGCATTGGCGGAGGGCTTTTTGTACCAAAAGCCAATCAGCAGATAGGAGGCAAGCCCCACCCCTTCCCAGCCGAAGAACACCTGCAGGAAGTTATTGGCCGTTACCAGCATCAGCATGGCGAAGGTGAAGAGCGACAGATAGCTGAAGAATCGCGGCCGGTCCGGATCGTCGTGCATATAGCCGATCGAATAAAGGTGGACGAGCGAGGAGACGCCGGTCACCACCACCAGCATGACGGCGGTCAGGGTATCGACCCGCACATTCCAATCGACGGTGAAATCGCCGGACGAAATCCACTGCCATAGCGTCACCACCTGGGAATGCCCCAAAATGGCGACGTCGTAAAAGGCATAAAGCGACAGCGCCAGCGAGGCGAAGAGACCCGCTGTGGTCAAAAGCTCAGCTGGCCGCGCGCCCAAGAAGCGCTGAAAGATGCCAGCGATGGCGGCGGTGATGATCGGGATGAATACCAGAGCAGCGTACATCTCAGCCCTTCATCAGGTTGACGTCGTCCACCGCGATGGTGCGGCGGTTGCGGAAATAAACGACGAGAATGGCAAGGCCGATGGCGGCCTCGGCAGCAGCGACCGTCAGCACGAAGAGGGCGAAGATCTGCCCCATAAGATCGCCGAGATAGCTTGAGAAGGCCACGAAATTGATGTTCACCGCGAGCAGGATCAGCTCGATCGACATCAAGATGATGATGATGTTCTTGCGGTTGAGGAAGATGCCGAAGACGCCAATTGTAAAGAGGCAGGCTGCGACCGCCAGATAATGGCCTAATCCGATTCCCATTTGGCCAATTTCCATCACTCAACCCCCTCGCCCGATTTTACTTCGACCACCGACATGGATTCCGCCGGCCCGCGGGAAATCTGTGTCCAGGCATTCTGGCGCTTGACGCCGCTCTTATGGCGCAAGGTCAGCACAATGGCGCCGATCATGGCGACCAGAAGGATCAGCCCGGCGCCTTGGAAATAGAAAATATAGTCCGTGTAGAGAATGTGTCCCAGCGCGGCCGTGTTGGTAATGCCTTTGGGCGTGGTGGCGGCGGGCATCGCTTGGGTGGCGAAATTCCACTTCATCGCCACCGCCAGGATGAGTTCGACCGCCAGAAGGCCACCGATGCCAAGACCGGGCAAGAGATAAGACTGTGCGCCCTTTTTCAATTCGGCGAAATCCACATCCAGCATCATCACCACGAAGAGGAAGAGCACCGCCACCGCGCCGACATAGACGATCACGAGGATCATGGCGAGAAACTCGGCCCCTAGGAGCACGAAGAGCCCTGCAGCGTTGAAAAAAGCCAGGATCAGGAACAGCACGGAATAAACCGGGTTCCTCGAAGTCACCACCACGGCGCCACTGAACAGCAGCACCGCGGCGAAGACGTAGAAGGCGATAGCTTGTAGCATCATGGCTTTCTCACCGGTACGGTGCGTCCAGTTCGATGTTCTTGGCGATGGCGCGTTCCCAGCGGTCGCCATTGGCGAGCAGCTTGGCCTTGTCGTAGAACAATTCTTCGCGCGTTTCGGTAGCGAATTCGAGGTTCGGGCCTTCGACAATGGCATCCACCGGGCAGGCTTCCTGGCAGTAGCCGCAATAGATGCATTTGGTCATGTCGATGTCGTAGCGCGTGGTCCGGCGGCTGCCGTCGTCGCGCGGCTCCGCTTCGATGACGATGCATTGCGCTGGGCAAATGGCTTCGCACAGTTTGCAAGCGATGCAGCGCTCTTCGCCATTGGCATAGCGGCGCAAGGCATGTTCACCGCGGAAGCGCGGCGACAGCGGCGACTTCTCATAGGGATAGTTCAGCGTCATCTTCGGCGCGAAAAAGTAGCGCATGGAAAGAAAAAACGCCTGAACGAACTCCCAGAGGAAGATCTGGCGCGCCTTTTTGTCGAGGTATGCCATCTAGCCTCCAAACACATGCGCCAGAGCGGGACGCACGAACACGACCCAGGCCCCGGCAATAACGACCCATGCCATCGACAACGGCAACAGCACTTTCCAGCCCAGCCGCATCAGTTGATCGTAGCGATAACGCGGCACGAACGCCTTCACCATCGAAACCATAAAGAACATCACGATGATCTTGAGCAGAAGCCACAGAATGCCGGGCACCGCGTTGAGCGGGAAGATATCGACCGGCGGCAGCCAGCCGCCCAGGAACATGATGCTCATCAGCGCGCAAAGCATGATGATGTTCATGTACTCGCCAAGGAAATAGAGCAGAAACGGAGTGGAGGAATATTCCACCATGAAGCCCGCTACGAGTTCGGACTCCGCTTCCAGAAGATCAAAGGGCGGACGCTGAGTTTCGGCCAAGGACGAAATGAACATCACCACGAACATCGGAAAGAGGATCGAGAAGACATACCAGCCATGGGCCTGGGCCCGCACGATCTGCGATAGGTTCAGCGAACCGGCAAAGACCAGCACCGTGACGATGACAAAGCCGATCGAGACTTCATAAGATACCATCTGGGCGGCGGAGCGCAGCGCCGAGAGAAAGCCGTATTTGGAATTGGAAGCCCAGCCGCCCATGATGACGCCATAGACGCCGAGCGAGGATATGGCGAAGAGATAGAGCACGCCGACATTGATATCGGCGACCACCCAGCCATTGTCGAGCGGCACCACCGCCCACGCGGCAAAGGCCAGGGTAGCGGAGATGATCGGCGCCAGAAGAAAGATCGCCTTGTTCGCAGCAGCCGGAATGATCGGCTCCTTGAACATGAACTTCATGGCGTCGGCGAATGTTTGTAAAAGGCCAAAGGCGCCCACCACATTCGGCCCGCGCCGCATCTGCACCGCCGCCCAGATTTTGCGGTCGGCCAAGATCCAAAACGCGACCGATACCATCACAAGGCCGGCATAGACCACGATCAGCAAGGTCTGGCTGATGGTCCAGGCCCAGGCATAGCCCATCGGATCAAGCCCGAAATAGACCGGCAGTGTGGTGAAGAAGTGGATCAGTACACCCATCGCCCTACTCCGCCGCCATCTTGGTTTGCCCATCATGCAAGAGAATGCGGCTGCAATCGGCCATCACCAGACTCGCCCGCGCGATGGCGTTGGTGAGGTAGTAATCGCCGATCGCGGCAGCGAGCGGCACATCGATTGCCAGCGGCCCTTCGGCACCGAGCGCGCCCCAGAGCGCAGGATCGGCCCCTTCATGGCGCGGCAGCGTGCCTAGCGCACCGTATTGCGGCAGCTCCGCCACCAGGACGCGGCGCAAAGCCTCCAGCGTGTCGTAAGGCAGAGGGTGCTTCAACTCTTCGGAGAGGGCGCGCAGGATCGCCCAATCTTCCTTGGCTTCGCCCGGCGGGAAGACGGCGCGCGGGGCCTCCTGCACGCGGCCTTCGAAATTGGCGAACAGCCCATCCTTCTCGCTGAAGGCAGAGCCCGGCAAGATCACATCGGCGTAGCTCGCGCCGGCATCGCCATGGCTGCCCTGATAGACCACAAAGGGCCGGCCCATGGTTTCCAGCGGCAATTCATCCGCACCCAGAAGATAGATGAAATCGATCTCGCCCTTTTGCGCGCCATCGATAATCCCCGTGACATCGCGGCCTTCTGGTCCCGGCACGAAGCCAAGGTCCAGTGCCGCCACCCGGCTCGCCGCGGTATGGAGCACATTAAAGCCATTCCAGCCGCCCTCGGCTGCGGTTCCGGCTGGTCCGATCATGCCGGTCTCGCGGGCGATTTTCGCGGCCCGGTACAGTACCGCAGCGCCGTCTTTGCGGGCCAGCGCTCCCGTGCCCAGGATCAGCATCGGCCGCTTGGCGTTGCGCAACACCTCCGCAAAGGGATGGCTGCCATCGGCCAAGGCCTCCAGCGTAGCGATGTCGGTGCCGAGTTCTGCCGCCGGATAGGTCAGATCGACCGCCAGCCCCAGATTGGCTACCTGGAGCGCACCGGCCAGCCAAGTTTTGCGGATACGCGCGTTGAGCACCGGCGCTTCCCAGCGCGGATTGCAGCCGATCAAAAGCAGCGCATCGGCCGCTTCCACACCGGCAATACTAGTGTTGAAGAGATAGGAAGGACGCGCGCCGCCAAGTGTGGCGCCTTCTTGGCGGCAATCGAGATTGATGACGCCGAGGCTGGTCATCAGGTCCTTGAGCGCCTTGATTTCTTCGGCGGCGGCCAGATCGCCAACAATGGCAGCCATGCGCTCCGGCTTGGTGGCCTTCGCCTTGGCCGCAATCAGCGCGAAGGCATCATGCCAAGAGGCTGCCTGCAACTTACCGTTCTTGCGCACATAAGGCCGGTCCAAACGCTGGCGCCCCAACCCATCCCAGATATGGCGGCCTTTGTCGTGCAGCCATTCCTCGTTGATCTCTTCGTTGAGGCGCGGCAGCACGCGCAGCACAGAGCGCCCGCGCGTATCGATGCGGGTGTTGCAGCCTTGCGCATCCATAATGTCGATGCTCTCGGTATGCTTCAGCTCCCACGGTCGGGCATTATAAGAGTATGGCTTGGAGGTCAGCGCCCCGACCGGGCAAAGATCGACCACATTGCCCGAAAGCTCCGACGAGAAGGCTTTTTCGAGATAAGTGGTGATCTCCATGTCTTCGCCGCGACCGGTGGCGCCGAGATCGGGCACGCCGGCCACTTCGGTAGCGAAGCGCACGCAGCGCGTGCACTGAATGCAGCGGTTCATTGCCGTCTTGATCAACGGCCCCATGTATTTGTCTTCGACGGCGCGCTTGTTTTCATGGAAGCGGTGGAAATTCGCCCGCCCATAGCCCATAGCCTGATCCTGCAGATCGCATTCGCCGCCCTGGTCGCAGATCGGGCAATCGAGCGGATGGTTGATGAGCAAAAATTCCATCACGCCTTCGCGCGCCTTTTTGGCCACTGGCGAGTTGGTGTTGATCTTGGCGGGCGTGCCGTCCTTGTTGGGGAAGATGTCCTTCACCTGCAACGAGCACGAGACTTGCGGCTTGGGCGCGCCCACCCATTCGACCATGCACATGCGGCAATTGCCGGCGACGGAGAGCCGCTCGTGATAACAGAAGCGCGGAATCTCGGCGCCCGCCTGTTCGCAGGCTTGCAGCAGCGTGAGGGTATCCTCCGCCTCGATTTCCTTGCCGTCGATGATGAGCTTGCGGGCCATGGTCTACTCTGCCGCTCTGGCCATCGCGTGATACTCCGCGATACGCCGTTCGAGTTCGGGACGGAAATGACGGATCAGGCCTTGGATCGGCCAAGCCGCGGCATCACCGAGGGCGCAGATCGTGTGGCCCTCTACCTGCTTGGTGACATCTAAAAGAAGATCGATCTCTTCGGGTTTGGCGTTGCCTTTCACCATGCGGGTCATGACACGCCACATCCAGCCGGTGCCTTCGCGGCACGGCGTACACTGGCCGCAGCTTTCATGCTTGTAGAAATAGCTGAGCCGCTGAATCGCCTTCACCACATCGGTGGATTTGTCCATCACGATCACGGCTGCGGTACCCAGCCCCGACTGTACGTTTTTCAGAGAGTCGAAATCCATCAGCACCGTATCGCAGATGGATTTGGGCAGCAGCGGCACGGACGCGCCGCCCGGAATGATGGCGAGCAGATTGTCCCAGCCGCCGCGCACGCCACCGGCATGCTTTTCGATCAGCTCTTTTAAGGGAATGCCCATCGCCTCTTCGACATTGCAAGGCCGGTTTACGTGGCCGGAGATGCAGAAGACTTTGGTGCCGGTGTTGTTGGGGCGGCCAATGCCGGCAAACCACTCCGCGCCACGGCGCAAAATGGTCGGCGCCACCGCAATGCTCTCGACATTGTTGACCGTCGTCGGGCAGCCATAAAGCCCCATATTGGCAGGGAATGGCGGCTTCAGACGCGGCTGGCCCTTTTTGCCTTCCAGGCTTTCGAGCAGCGCGGTTTCTTCACCGCAGATATACGCACCCGCGCCATGATGGACATAAAGATCGAAATCCCAGCCGTGGATATTGTCCTTGCCGATTAGTTTGGCGGCATAGGCTTCGTCCACCGCGCGCTGCAGCGCCTCGCGCTCGCGAATGAACTCGCCGCGGACATAAATATAAGCCACATGGGCACGCATGGCGAAGCTGGCGATCAAGCAGCCTTCCACCAGCGTGTGGGGATCGTGGCGCAAGATGTCGCGGTCTTTGCAGGTGCCGGGTTCGGATTCATCGGCATTGACGACAAGATAATGCGGCCGCTCCTTCACTTCCTTCGGCATGAAGGACCATTTGAGCCCGGTAGGAAAGCCCGCCCCGCCGCGGCCGCGCAGGCCCGATTTCTTCATCGTATCGATGATGGAATCGACACCGCGTTCCAGAATGGCTTTGGTGCCATCCCAATTGCCGCGCTTCTTGGCCGCCTCAAGACCAGCGCTCTCGAAGCCGTAGAGATTGGTGAAGATGCGGTCGCTATCGGAAAGCATCAGGCTTCTTCCTTCGTCAGCGTCGTGCGCCCGCCCACGGGTTCGGAAGTATGGCGGTCAATCTGGGAACCGGTCTTGGGGCTTTCGCCGCGGCGCAGCGCCTCGATAATCTCCACCACTTTGTCGCCGGTCAGATCTTCATAGGGATCTTTGTCGATCAGCATCATCGGCGCGTTCACGCAGGCCCCCAGACACTCCATCTCTTCCCAGGAAAACTGGCCATCGGCGGAGACGGTGTGCGGCTTGTCATGGATATGCTTCTTGCATGCCTTTACCACCTCGTCGGAACCACGCAACCAGCAAGGCGTGGTTGTGCAAACCTGCAAGTGATGTTTACCGACCGGGGCGAGATAGAACATGGTGTAGAAGGTGGCGACCTCCAGCACGCGGATATAGGGCATGTCGAGCAGGCGCCCGACCTCTTCCACCATGGGCTTGGTGACCCAACCCTCTTGCTCCTGGCCTATCCAAAGGGCCGCAATCACCGCCGAGCGCTGGCGGCCTTCAGGAAACTTGGCCATCCACTCCTGCACGCGCGCCAGATTGGCTTCGCTGAAGGCAAAGCTTTCGGGTTGAATTTCATGCAAACGGCGAACGCTCACCGGTCCACCTCCCCAAACACAACGTCAATGGAACCGATAATGGACGACACATCGGCTAGCATATGGCCCACGGCCAAAGGCTCGAGCGCTTGCAACGACGCATAAGACGGCGCGCGGATTTTGCAGCGATAGGGCTTGTTGGTACCGTCCGACACCAGATAAACGCCGAATTCGCCCTTGGGCGCCTCCACGGCAGCATAAACCTCGCCTTCCGGCACTTTGAAGCCTTCGGTGTAAAGCTTGAAGTGATGGATCAAGGCTTCCATGGAAGACTTCATCACCGCGCGCCGCGGCGGCACGACCTTATGATCGGTGGAGACCACCGGGCCTTCCGGCAGATTCTGCAGGCAATGCAGCATAATCTTATTGGACTGCCGCATCTCTTCCACGCGCAGGCAATAGCGGTCGTAATTGTCGCCATTCTTGCCGATCGGAATCTGGAAATCGAGCTCGCTATAGCACTCGTAAGGCTGAGCGCGGCGCAAATCCCAGGCGACGCCCGTCGAGCGCAGCAGCACACCGGTCAGGCCGTAAGTCTCCGCCATCTCGCGCGTCAACACACCGATCTCGACATTGCGCTGCTTGAAGATGCGGTTCTCGGTCAGCAGGCTTTCGATATCGTCAAGCAATTTCGGGAAGCGGCCGCAGAATTCGATCATGTCTTCGATCAGCTTAGGCGGCAAATCCTGATGCACGCCGCCGGGCCGAAAATAGTTCGCATGCAGACGAGAACCCGAAGCGCGCTCGTAAAACTGCATCAGATCTTCACGGGCCTCGAAACCCCACAGCGGCGGGGTCAGTGCGCCGACATCCATCGCTTGCGTGGTGACCTGCAACAGATGTGAAAGAATGCGGCCCACTTCGCAGAACAGGACACGGACATATTGCCCGCGCTTGGGCACCTCCAAGCCGAGAAGCTTTTCGATGGCGAGGCAATAGGCATGTTCCTGGTTCATCGGCGAGACGTAATCGAGGCGGTCGAAATAGGGGATATTTTGCAGGTAAGTTTTGGACTCCATCAGCTTTTCGGTGCCACGATGCAGCAGCCCGATGTGAGGGTCGACGCGGGTGACAAGTTCGCCATCAAGCTCGAGCACGAGGCGCAGCACGCCATGGGCTGCCGGATGCTGCGGCCCGAAATTGATGGTGATGCGGCCATCTTCGGATTGCGCACCGTCGCGCAACCAAGGCGGCGTCTCGTCGGGGCGGAAGGAGGTGTAGTCCTGCATGTTACTTCTTCTCCACCGACGCCTTCTCGTCACCCGGCAGGATGTGCGGCGCACCTTCCCATGGGCTCAAGAAATCGAATTCGCGGAATTCCTGCACCAGCTGCACAGGCTGATAAACACAAC
>JAATGP010000007.1 GCA_015654635.1 Alphaproteobacteria bacterium
GTCCGACGCCCAAGCCCAAGGCCTACGCCGACAATTTTCGTTATGATAGGAAAGTGCCCTGGTCGCACTGAGCCTCATCGGACCCCGTAGCTCAACTGGATAGAGCAGCTGCCTTCTAAGCCGCAGGTTGCGTGTTCGAGTCACGCCGGGGTCGCCAATATTGTAAAAAATGGTGCCGTGGGCGACAGCTTCCGGACCTAGACATTATGCCACCCGTTGACCTTGGCGTGCGAAGGGCTAAAAGCCCCGCCCGTGTTATGCGTTCAATTACAGACAGGTCATGAAAATCGTCGGCGGCAAATGGACGAACTGGTCGGGGAGTGTGCGCTTTAAGCCGCGCGCCGTAATCGACCCCAAGACCGAGGTCGATCTGGCCATTGCCGTGCGCAAGACAGAAGGCCATGTCCGTTTTCCCGGCAATGGCCATTCCTTTGCTCCACTGAACCAGACCGACGGCACCTTGATTGATCTATCGGCCTTCACAGGGCTGAACGGCTTCGATCCGCAGCGCGAGGTGGCAACGATCGCCGCTGCCACGCCGCTGTGGGGTCTGGCTTCTTTGCTGCACCCGCTCGGCTACGCCCTCAAAAATATGGGTGATATCGATCGCCAGACTCTGGGCGGAGCGATAGCCACCGGGACTCACGGGACGGGACGGGCCTTCGGCAGCCTTTCGGCCGATGTCGCCAGCTTCCGGCTGCTCAAGGCAACAGGCGAAGTCGTTCATTGTTCGCCTGAGGAAAACCCCGAGATTTACGCCGCCGGGCGGCTGTCGCTCGGCCTTCTGGGTGTCATGACCGAAATCGATATGAAGGTGCGTCCGGTCTACAAGCTACAGCGCAAATATTTTCTGCATCCCATCGACGAGCTTTTTCGTCAACTCGACGGCTTGACCAGCGCCAACCGCAATTTCTCCTTCTTCTGGTTTCCTCATAGCGATGTCGCGGTCTGCCGCTCGCTTAACGAGACCGAGTGCCACGCTCCCGTTCGCCACAGCGCTCGCACGCTGCTGGCCCGTGGCGAGCGCCGCCGGGCCGATGAATACGTCTTTGCCGGTGCCAATGAATTGCTGCGTTATCTGCCGATCCTGATGAAGCCAAGCCAGAAACTGTTCGCCGCCTTCATGTCGAAGCGGCAGAAGGTGCGCTGGAGCCACGAAGTCTATCCCTCGCCGCGGACGGTCCGGTATAACGCGATGGAATATGCGGTGCCGTATGAGAAAGGCGCCGAAGTGCTCCAAGAAGTTGCCGAGGCGATCCGCAAAGCCAAAATCGTGACGGCCTTTCCGCTCGTTTTCCGCACCGTGGCCGCCGACGATATATGGCTAAGCCCTTTTTATGGCCGCGAGAGCGCCACCATCACGGTAAATCAATATGCCAAGATGGATAACCGGCCTTTGTTCGGGCTCTGCGAGGCCATATTCCGGAATCATGGCGGAAGGCCCCATTGGGGTAAAATCCACACCCTGACCCGCGCGGAGCTGGCTGAGCAGTATCCGAAGTTCGAGGCCTTTTGCGCTCTGCGCCGGAAGCTCGATCCGGCGGGCAAATTCCTCAACGATCAGCTCGATCCGCTTTTCGGCTAAGCCAGCTTACGGAAAAAGCAGTTGGGCGCGCCCGTGTGGCAGGCGGGACCTGTCTGGTCCACCTTGAGCAGGATCGTATCGCCATCGCAATCGACATAGGCTTCGATAAGCCGCTGCGTGTTGCCTGAGGTTTCCCCCTTGCGCCAAACCTTCTGGCGTGAGCGTGACCAATAGGTGGCCTGGCCGGAGCGGAGGGTTTGCTCCAGTGTCACTTGGCTCATCCAAGCGAGCATCAGCACTTCACCCGTCTGATGACTTTGCGCAATAACAGGAACCAAGCCGTCTTCATTAAAGCGGACCGTTGCGAGGAAATTTTCCAGTGAAATCGCGTCGGTCATGCAGCCTCCATTTTGGCGAAACCGCCGGTGAGATCGGCGATAAGATCGCCCGCGTCCTCGAGCCCCGCATGGATGCGGATCACGGGGCCATCCGCCGCGAAGCGTTGCGCCGTGCGGACAAATTGGGCGGGGATGATCAGGCTCTCGTAGCCACCCCAGGAATAGCCGAGACCGAAATGCTTGAGCGTGTCGAAGAAGGCGGCGAGCTTGGTTTCGCTCACCGGCTTCAAGACCACGCCGAAAAGGCCGCAAGCGCCCGTGAAATCGCGTTTCCACAAAGTATGGCCCGGATCGGTTTCCAGGGCAGGGTGCAGCACCCGCGCGACTTCCGGGCGCTGTGCTATCCAGCGTGCGAGGGTGAGACCATTGCCCCAGTGACGCGCTAGACGCACGGGCATCGTGCGCAAGCCGCGCAGCGCCAGGAAACAGTCATCCGGGCTGGCGAACAGGCCCGCATCGCGTACATAACCCGTGAGAAGCTTGGCGTGCTCCTCGCTGACACTGATCGTGCCGATCATCACATCGGAATGGCCGCCGATATATTTGGTGGCGGCTTGAATGGAAAAGTCCACACCGCGCTCAAGCGCCGGGAAATAGAGCGGCGTGGCCCAGGTGTTGTCCATCATCACCACGGCGCCGTGGCGATGGGCCACTTCCGCAAAAGCGGGGACATCCGAGACTTCGAAGGTGAGTGAACCGGGGCTTTCGCAAAACACGATCTTGGTGTTGGGTCTGAACAGCGCCTCGATACCGGCGCCGATCAGAGGATCGAAATACGTTGTTGCGACGCCCAGACGCTTCAAAGCGCCATTACAGAAGCGGCGCGTCGGTCCGTAGACATTATCTGTCACCAGAATGTGATCGCCAGCCGAGACCACCGTGAGGATTGCCGTGGTGATGGCGGCAAGGCCGGAGGGTAGGCTGACGGTGCAAGCGGCGCCTTCCAGTTCCGCTACCGCATGCTCGAAACTCTCGGTCGTGGGCGTGCCGCAGCGGCCATAGGAATAGCGGCTCTGCGCCTCTGCCTTCAGCGAGGCGTAGCTTTCGTGAAGAATGGTGGAGGTGCGGTAGACCGGCGTGTTGACGCTGCCGAAATGTTCGGCACTCATCCGCCCGGCGGCTACGGCAATGGTTTCTGGCTTGGCCTTTGGGGTCACGGCTGCCGCTCTAAAAAATTGCGAATGGCAGCCGTAACCCCGATCTGGCCGGGACGCAAGTTCAGCGAATGCCGTGCATGCCCTTCTTCAGGATCGGAGACAGCACGATGGCGACCGCACCTGCAATGAGACCTGCGACACCGATGGTCTGGAACACGCCCATGTAGGTCTCGAGCGACACCTGCGCGTTCAAGACTTTGCCGCCGATCGTTTCGGTCGAGGCGAGTTGGGCGACGATGCCGCCCACATACTGGGCTACCG
The DNA here is from genome assembly GCA_015654635.1 of Alphaproteobacteria bacterium. GTDB lineage: Bacteria > Pseudomonadota > Alphaproteobacteria > Micropepsales > Micropepsaceae > Rhizomicrobium. The sequence goes on from JAATGP010000007.1 coordinate 3,342, forward strand.
CCGAGGCCATCAGCCAGACCCCGAACATCATTCCCACGAGCTTCGGGATCGACAATTTGGACACGGCCGACAATCCCACTGGTGAGAGGCATAGTTCGCCCAGCGAATGCAGCCAATAGGCAAGGACCAGCCAGATCAACGGCACCCGGAAATCCGAGCCATGGAACTTGGCGCCAAAAACGAGAACCAGAAAACCGAGTCCGACTAGGATGAGGCCGAAGGCAAATTTGACCGGGGCGGATGGTTCAATACCGTGTTTGCTGAGGAAGTTCCAAGCCAAAGTAAACAGAGGCGCGAAAGCGACGATGAAGAACGGATTGAATATCTGCACCTGCCCGGCGGGCATAGAGTAGGCCCACACGGCGGGAATAGTGAACCAACCGAAGACACTGATGTCGTGTGCCAGAATATGCAGCGGCGCGAGGAGCACGAGATCGGTATTGCGGTCGGCGTAAAGCGTTAGGGATGATCCGGCCTGCTCGAAAAGTGTGAAGAACACGACGGAGAAACACGTCAGAACGCAGGCAACCGCCATGCGATCGCGATCTTCCGGTTTGAGCGAGAACATCGCCCAGATAGGCAAGCCAATAATCGCTATGAAGAACGCGGCGAACAGCACCTGCCCGAGGATGGACTGCGACAGGAGGAAGGAGATGATGCCGGTCGCGGCGACCCTATGGGCAATCGATGCCGTGATCATCGCGTTGTTGAGTAAGAACCAGACCACTGGAACGGCGGCCAGCGTACCGGCGTAGAACAGAAGATTGATATTTTTGGCGTCCTCCGGCGGATTGCCGTAAGGCTCGAGCCTGGGGCCGGCAAATTGGAAGCGCGCCCAGGCAAAGCACATGCCGATACCGGCAAAGGCAAAGCCCCATTGGTAGCCCCAGGCGATGGCGATCAGAGGCACCAGAAACTGGGAGATGATCGAGCCTAGGTTGATGCCCATATAGAATATCGTGTAGGCGGCATCACGGCGGCGGTCGGTGCGCTCGTATAAGGTGCCCAGGATAGTGGTGATGTTGGGCTTGAAATAGCCGTTGCCGACAATCACAAGCGCAAGCGACACGAACAGCAGCATCACGTTCAACGGGTTGCGTTCGCCCTCGAATTTGTAATTGCCGCCGGAGACATGGGCCGGCACGAAGCTTCCAGCGTTCGCAATGGTGATCGATTTATCTTCATTTCCGACGATCCTGTAACGCGCGCTATTGTGGATGAGGTATTGCACGGCATCGTCGCCGCGCCCCTGCATTTGCACGTCGTAGCGGTGGCCTTCAATCACCACATAGGGCTTGGCCGCGTCGCCGCCGGTGAAGGCCAGCATCATGTAGCCGATCGACATCAATACGGCGCCGGTCTTCACCGCCCTTTTTGAGCCGATATATTGGTCAGCAATAAAACCACCGATAAGCGGCGTCAGATACACCAGCGAGGCAAAGGCACCGTAGAGCCCGTTGGCCACTTGGTCACTGAAGACAAAGTGCTGAACCAAATAAAGCACCAAGACGGCGCGCATGCCGTAATAGCCAAAGCGCTCCCACATCTCGGTTGAGAATAACAAAGCGAGCAGACGCGGGTGACCGAACCAGAGTTTTTCGGGAACTCCAGCTTGGTTAATGGAATCGGTATTGGACATGAAAACCCCTTGAGATCTGAGCGCCGCACTCTTTTCCCCGATCGGGTGGGCGCCATGATGCTTTTGGGACGGGAGTGTTGCGGTAAAACCGGCGTCAAAGCAACTCGACGCGGCGGTCCTCGCGCGAATAGGGCGCAAAGCCCATTTGCTGGTAGAGGGGCAGTGCTCTGGGGTGGTCAAGCGTGCAGGTGTTCACCAGCAGCGTTGTGATTGGTCTCATCCAGGCGTTCTGGATGGCGTGATGCAGGAAGAAGGCGCCGAGCCCGCGGCCGATATATTCCGGCAGCAAGCCAAAATAGGCCAAAAGCCCAGCGGGGCTATCCTTGAAATCAAGCTCCGCCATGCCTGCCGGGCAGCCATCGACATAGAGCACATAAAGGTCGAGCACTGGGCTCTGAATGATGCTGGCAAGCGCGGCATCGTTTTGCCGCCGCCGGTCAACCCAGAAATAGGCCTCGCCGATGGTGTTGTAGAGATAGCGGTAGAAATGCACCGGCGGTTTTTGCGCCTTGAGGATGGCGACTTTGCCGCCCGGTAGCGGCGGAGGCGGTGAGGAAGGCCTCGCCTTCATCTGGAGGAAGGTGACCGTCATCGGCAGGTAGCGTTTCGAGCGAGAACTAGCCATTGCCCTTCGTCCTATGCGGCTCCCGTCTCAACCGGCGCTTCCGGCCGCGTGCCCCATTCAGCCCAAGATCCATCGTAAAGCGACAGATGCTGCGCGCCTGCGACTTCGAGTGCCAGCAGCGCAATCGCCGCGGTGACGCCGGAGCCGCAGCTGGTGACGATTGGCTTATCGAGCGCAACACCATTTGATTCGAATAAGGCGGCGAGATTCGGCGCCCCCTTCAGGGTGCCATCGGCATTGATCAGCGCGGCATAATGGATGTTGATCGCCCCTGGCATGTGACCGCCACGCACGCCGGGTCTTGGCTCAGGCTCCTGAGCAAAAAAACGCGGTGCGCCGCGAGCATCGATAATTTGTGCCGAACCGCTTTTGACAATGGCGAGCATGTCGTCAAAGCCGGTGACCAGAGCGCGATTGGGCTCTGTTACGAAACGCGCGGTTGTTTTGGGTGTGGGCGTATCGCGCAGCGGATAATCGACGCGCCTCCAAGCCGGAAGTCCGCCATCCAAAATGCGAACTTTACCGTGCCCCATGGCGAGAAACGTCCACCACAGGCGCGGCGCCGAGAACAGACCCGCCGTGTCGTAGACGAGCACGGTGGTGTCGTTATCGATGCCAAGATCGCCGATGATGCGCTCGAACTTCGCGGGCGGCGGCAGCATATGCGGCCAAGGACTGTTCTCGTCGGAAGCAGCATCGAGATCGAAAAACTGCGCGCCCGGAATATGCGCCTTTTCGAATTCGGCCTTGGGATCGCGACCGGCTTGCGGCAGATACCAGGACGCATCCAGAACCTTGATTTTCGGGTCGGCGCGTCGTTCGGCAAGCCACAAAGGAGAGACGAGGGGCTGGATCATTGGAAGGGCACCGTGATGGCTGGGCGCGCTGTGCTCAGCCAGGGTGGGGCAGGAAGGTTTTTGGAGCGCAGGAATGCAGGGTTGAAAAGCTTGCTTTGGTAGCGTGTTCCGGCATCGCACAAGATGGTCACGATCGTATGACCCGGCCCCAGCGCTTTGGCCATACGGATCGCACCCGCGACATTGATGCCGGTCGAGCCGCCCACGCAGAGACCCTCATGCTGCAATAGATCAAAGACGATGGGCAGCATTTCTTCATCCGAAATCTCATAAGCCTCGTCAATCGGGGCACCTTCGAGATTGGCCGTGACGCGGTTCTGGCCGATGCCCTCTGTGATCGATGAGCCATGGGCTGTGAGTTCACCGCTCGTGATCCAGGAATAGATCGCCGCGCCCAAAGGATCGGCGGCGGCGATACGGATCGCCGGATTTCTCGCTTTCAACGCGATAGCAATGCCAGCCAGCGTACCACCGGTGCCGACGGAAGCGACGAAGCCATCCACCCGCCCGCTGGTTTGCTCCCAAATTTCCGGGCCGGTAGTTTCGATATGGGCCTGGCGGTTGGCGATGTTGTCGAACTGGTTCGCCCAAATAGCACCGGCGGGTTCGGTTTTGGCGAGTTCTGCGGCGAGGCGGCCCGAAAGCTTCACGTAATTGTTGGGATCGCGATAGGGCACTGCCGCAACTTCGATCAATTCGGCGCCCATAAGGCGCAAAGCGTCCTTCTTTTCCACCGACTGGGTCTCGGGAATGACGATCACGGTGCGAAAGCCGAGCGCGTTGGCCACGACGCAGAGACCGATTCCGGTATTCCCGGCCGTCCCCTCCACGATAACGCCGTCTGGATGCAGCTCCCCTTTGGCGATGGCCTCGCGCACGATAAAGAGCGCGGCGCGATCTTTTACCGATTGGCCGGGATTCATAAATTCAGCTTTGCCCAAAATTTCGCAGCCCGTTGCCTGCGAAGCCTGACGCAGACGGATCAACGGGGTGTTGCCGATAGCGGCGAGGGCGTCGGACATAAAATTCATGGGCTTTGTTCCGATAATCGCGAAAAAGGTACCGGTCCGGTCATGCCGCCGCAAGCCAATGTGGTGTTTCCGCGCCGGTAAGTTGGAGTGGAGGTGCGATCTTACCTATTTTTCAGATCGCGGTCAGGCTGAGGCAAGAGTTATTGCGTATCTCTTTAGCGAAATTCGCAGCACGGCTGAAATGAACGGTATTCCAGCGCCAATGGATCGCCAGATGGCCATCATGATCCAGCATTCGCGCCAGGGCGTTTGACCAATTGTTCTCGGCGAGTGTACGGCACGGCCTCGCTGCGTGCGGACCTTGCCTTTTGCTGCAGAAAGGGAGCAGCTGGCCAAACCAGCTTTGGGGCACCGCGAGATGTTGCGAAGCCCGGTTCCGTTCAAGAGATCAGAGGTAAATCTTGCAACATCCAAGCTGCTGCCCGGGACGAACTTCAAGTGGCTCCCCGGGCAAGATTCGAACTTGCGACCAACCGGTTAACAGCCGGTTGCTCTACCGCTGAGCTACCGAGGAACACTTGAGGGCGCGTTCTCTAGCGCGTCTTGAGGCGCGTGGCTATATCAAAGTGATGTCCAACCACCAAACGAGTTTAATGTCCACAAGCCGCGACAAACACGCCTCGAAAGAGGACCTGAACGAGCCAACCAACCGGCAGGCGAGAATCCGGCTGGGCCGCTACAGCATGCCCATGCCGGGCCGCCGCCCCCATCGCGTGATTCTGGGCTCCAGCTTGGTGGTGGGAGGCATTCTCGGCTTTTTGCCGATCTTGGGGTTCTGGATGCTGCCTTTGGGGCTCGTCGTGTTGTCGGTCGACAGCCATTATGTCCGGCGCAATCGTCGCAAACTGGAAGTGCGCTGGGGCCGCTGGCGCCGGTCCAAATCGCCAGCCAAAATGGCTGGCAAAGGCACACCGTAACCAAAGAAAAAAGGGCCGGGAAATTCCCGGCCCCAAGGCGTTGGGTAATGGTGGGGTGTCTTCAAGGGAAGACGTGCAGAGCATGCCGTCGCAAGGTTAATAAACCCTTAACAGACTGCATCACTGTGTAAATTTTGGTTTTTACAACGTAAATTTTGGTTTTTGTAGGTGGGAATTGGAGGCCACGTCCGGAATTGAACCGGAGTAAACGGTTTTGCAGACCGTCGCGTAACCACTCCGCCACGTGGCCTCACCAAGTGGCGCTATAACAGACGTTTGCGCCGGACGCTATGCCGGGATGCACCTGAGACATTGGCGCTCTCTGTTGAAGGCCAGATATCGTGATCCCATATGCCTCCCAAGGTTAAGTTGATCGCACCGGCACGGCCGACGGTTGATGAAAAACAGATGTGTCCACCCCAACTGCGAGAAAATGGGGGCGGGCCATCGGCACGGGAGGCTGGTCTTGGCACCTCTGCCAAGACCGATTCGGATCAGAAGGGGTCAATAATGCGCTGTTCTTGGGCTGGTTGCCGAATCCTGGCGCTCGCGGTGATGGTCCTTAGGATACAACCCAGCTATGGCCAGGAGCCCGCAAAGACGGGGCTTACTTTGATGGATGCGCTCGGCGTGGCTTACGAGACCAATCCTCAGCTGGGCGCTGCCCGGGCTGGGGTCCGGGCCACGGATGAAACCGTCGCACAGGCCAATGCCGCTTGGCGGCCCCACATCTCGGCGACCGGCACTTATGCATATGATGAAGCCCGGATCAGTGGCGTTGCCAATCGCGACGTCACGCACCCCCTCCAGACCCAAATCGGTTTTTCGCAGGAAATATTCCGCGGCGGGCGCACCTATGCCGAAATCGGTCAGGCCAAGGCCAGCGTCCGCGCGGCCCGCGCCGATCTGACAGCTACGGAACAGACCGTCCTTTTGACGGGCGTCACGGCCTATATGGATGTGGTACGCGATACGGCGATCGTCAATCTTCGCCGTCACAACGTCGACATTCTGCGCCGTCAACGGGACCAGACGGCTTTGGAGTTCAAGGCCGGTTCCCTGACCCGCACCGATGTCGCCCAGGCCGACGCACGCCTTGCCGGGGCGCAGTCCGCCGCAACCGCCGCTGAGGGTCAACTCGCCATCTCCAGGGCCAGTTTCGCGCAGGTCATCGGGCGACCGGCCGAGACGCTGGACGACCGCCCGGCAGCGCCCGCGATTCTGCCAAGCTCGCAAGACGCGGTTGAGCAGACGGCTACCAAGGCCAATCCGGCGCTGGTTCAAGCCCAGGAGCACGAACGTGCCACCGACTACGCGGTGGATATTGCGGTTGGAGCGCTGTTGCCTGAGGCCAATATTCAGGGCGGCTTCAGCTATTCGCAGCAATCCTACGCCTCCGCGCTTGGTGCCGGGCAGGTCACCCAAGGAATAGGCCTACAGGCCCAACTCAACATTCCGATTTATCAGGGTGGGGCAGAGCAGTCGGCGATCCGCCAAGCCAAGCAACTTCGCGCCCAAGCGCAACTGAATGTCTGCGTCACCGACCGGCAGGTGCGCCAGGCGGTGGCGTCAAGCTGGAACACGTATCAGGCGGCCTTGGCCAATATTGCGTCCAACGAAGCGACGGCCCAATCCAATGAGATTGCCGCCATAGGAGTCAGCAAAGAACAGAGAGTAGGGGGACGCACGGTTTTGGACGTTCTGAATGCCCAGCAGGAATTGCTCAACGCCCAAGTCGCGGTGGTGACCTCCCGCCGCGATGCGACGGTAGCCGCCTATCAGGTATTGGCGGTCTCCGGTTTGTTAACGGCCAAGAGCCTTGGCCTCAAAGTCATGCTCTACGACCCGCTCGAAAACTACGAAAACAACGCCGCCCGCTGGGTTGGGTTCGGCGATTAGACATAAATCGCGTTTATCCTTTTGGATATTAACTCGTTCTTTGCCTTCTATGATTGATTGTCTTAGGGTCTTATCCGTAGATCGGTGGCCGGGAGTTACGCATGGTGTCGAGCCCACAGCATGAACCGACGATGGAGGAAATTCTTGCCTCTATCCGCAAAATCATCTCTGAGGATTCCACAGAGCAGGCACCGGCAGCGCCAGTGGTTGCGGAGCCTGTCACCGTGGCTGAGCCGGAAGCCGACATTCTGGATTTGACCCAGGAAGTTGCGTCCGAACCGGTCCGGGCCGCAGCACCTGCGCCCGTATACGAGGCACCATCGCCGCCAGTTCATGAACCGGAGAACGATGTGGTGTTTGAAAACATCGAACCGGAAGAACCCGGCGCTGCCGAAGAGCCGGTCCATCACGATATCTTCACCGACAAGACGCGCCAGTCGATCGACGACGCTTTTGCCGCTATCGACGAACCCGACGAAGAAGAGCCTGTCCGCACCGCGCCGGTGCGCGGACCTATCGCGGACGTCTCCGGCTTGTCCGTCGAGGCCGTTTTCGAGCGTGCGGTCCGCGACGCCTTTGAGCCGGTGGTCAAGCAGTGGCTGGGTGAGAATGCCCCGCATGTGGTGGAGCGCATGAAGCCCTTGATCCGCGAATGGATGGACGAGCACTTCCCGGCCCTCCTGGAAGGGGCGGTCCGCGACGAGGTTTCCCGTGTCGCAAAAGCGCGCGGAACCAAGAAATAATTTGCCCCAAAGCGGGTAAAGTCCGGGGATTGCCCCGGATAACCCCTTGACGGATCGGTGCCCGGACTGGTTTCACCCAGCCCGGGCTTCGTCTTTTTGGGACCGAAGTCTATTTCGGACGGGGTTCCTATGCTCGACAAGACATTTAATCCGCAAGAAGTCGAAAGCCGCATCTACACGGCCTGGGTCAAATCTGGTGCCTTCCATATGGGGCGCCGCCCGGACGCAGAGCCCTTCTGTATCGTTATCCCGCCGCCGAACGTCACCGGACGCCTCCACATCGGGCACGCCCTCAACAACACTTTGCAGGATGCCGTCACCCGCTTTCAACGTATGCGGGGCAAAGATGTGCTGTGGCAGCCAGGCATGGACCATGCCGGTATCGCCACCCAGCTGGTAGTCGAGCGTCAGCTCGCCGAGAAGCAGCAAAGCCGCGTTGGCATGGGGCGCGAAAAATTCCTCGAAGCCGTGTGGAAATGGAAAGACGAATCCGGCGGCGCCATCGGCGAGCAGCTGCGCCGTTTGGGCGCCTCCGCCGATTGGAGCCGCGAGCGCTTTACCATGGACGAGGGGCTGTCGCGTGCCGTCCTCAAAGTGTTTGTCGAGCTGCATCGCCAAGGCCTGATCTACAAAGACAAGCGGCTGGTGAATTGGGACCCCCGGCTGCAGACCGCCGTCTCCGATCTCGAAGTCGAGAGCATCGAGATGAAGGGCAGCCTTTGGCATATCAAATATGCCGTTGAAGGCACAGATGAGATCATCATCGTTGCCACCACGCGGCCCGAGACCATGCTCGGCGATACCGCCATCGCGGTCCATCCCGAAAACGAGAAATATAAGCACCTCATCGGCAAACAGGCCCGCATCCCGTTGGCGGACCGCCTGATCCCGGTCATCGCGGATGAATATGCCGATCCCGAAAAGGGCACCGGCGCCGTCAAAATCACCCCCGGACACGATTTCAACGACTTCGAGGTTGGCAAGCGCCATGGCTTGGCGCTGATCAACATCCTGAACAAGGACGGCACACTCAACGAGGTGGCGCCGGAGAAGTATCGCGGCCTCGACCGTTTCGTGGCCCGCAAGGCCATGGTGGCAGACCTGGAAGAAATGGGTTTGATCGACAAGATCGAACCGATCACCCATGCCGTGCCGCATGATGAAAAAACCAAGACGGTCGTGCTCGAACCCTACATGACCGAGCAATGGTATCTGAATGTGAAGCCGCTGGCCGAGCGCGCCTTGAAAGCGGTGGAAGACGGCCGCACCAAATTCGTGCCAGAGAACTGGACTGGCGTCTATTACAACTGGCTGCGCAACATTCAGCCCTGGTGCATCAGCCGTCAGCTCTGGTGGGGCCATCAGATTCCGGCGTGGTATGGCATGGAGTTAGTGGATGGGAAGCTCCAACTCTCGCGGAAAATATTCGTTGGGTTGTCTGAGGATGAAGTAAGGACTGAAGCTGAAGCCTATTATGGAAAATCCGTCGCATTCTTTGCGACACAGGACGAATGGGGTGACGCAAGCGCGAAGTTTACAAACACTTACGTGGAACCAGCAGATAAGTCTGTTGGCAATATTTCAAACCCTATTCCGTTGCTTCGTGACGAGGATGTCCTCGATACCTGGTTCTCCTCGGCGCTATGGCCGTTCTCGACTTTGGGCTGGCCGGATGACACGGCAGAGGTCAAACGCTTCTATCCCACCAATGTGCTGATCACCGGCTTTGACATCATCTTCTTCTGGGTCGCCCGGATGATCATGATGGGGCTGCATTTTATGGATGAAGTGCCGTTCAAGACGGTCTACATCCATAATCGCGTCCTCGACGAGAAGGGCGTGAAAATGTCGAAGACCAAGGGCAATGTCATCGATCCCTTGGAGCTGATCGATCTTTACGGCGCCGATGCGCTGCGCTTCACCGTCTGTCTCGCCGCTGGCCAGAGCAAGGATATGCGCATTGGCCCGAGCCGGGTCGAAACCAACCGCAATTTCGCGACCAAGCTGTGGAATGCGGCGCGCTTCTGCGAGATGAATGGCTGCGAGACGCGGCCCAATTTCGATCCCGCCGAAGTCACCCACACGATCAACAAGTGGATCGTGGCGGAAACCGCTAAAGCTGCAGCCGAGGTCACGGAAAACCTTGAGGCGCTGCGCTTCAACGATGCGGCGGGCGCAGCCTATCGCTTTGTCTGGGACGTCTATTGCGACTGGTATCTGGAGTTCATCAAACCACTCTTAAATGGCACGGATGAGGGCGCCAAGGCCGAAGCGCGCATGACCGCCGCCTGGGTGCGCGATACGGTGCTGAAGTTGTTGCATCCCTTCATGCCTTATATCACCGAAGAATTGTGGGCCCGCACGGTCGAGCATTTGGCGCCTCGCGATAGTCTTCTCATCGAGACGCCATGGCCGGATCTGTCGGCGCTCCCGGTCAGCGAATCCGCCACTGCCGAAATGCAGTGGGTGATTGCGCTGGTGCAAGGCGTGCGCTCTATCCGTTCCGAGATGAACGTGCCGCCGTCGGCGAAAATCGCGCTGGTGCTGAAAGAGGCTTCGACCCAGACCAAGGAGCGTCTCGACACCCATCACCACATCATCGCCACGCTGGGACGGCTTTCGACGGCCGCGACGGCCGATGCCTTCCCGCAAGGCTCGGCCCAGTTCGTCGTCGGCGAGGCGGTGGCGGGCTTGCCCCTTGGCGATGTGATCGATTTCGCTAAGGAGCGCGCCCGCCTCGAAAAGGAATTGAAGAAGGCCGAGGAAGAAACCGCCCGCTTTGATGCCAAACTCGGCAACGAGCAATTCGTCTCGCGTGCCCCCGAAGATGTGCTGCAGGAGCAACGCGATAAGCGCGCCGAAGCGATAGCAATGGCGGCGCGGCTGAAAGAGGCGCTGACCCGATTGGCCTAACGTCACAACAATACCGCAATCGGATCAGGAACCTCAGCCGGGCGCAGCCGTTCCTTTTGCGAAAATGGAACAAATGAGGAGCTTCCCATGCGCAGGCGCAGTACTTTGCTCGTGGCCACCGTGTTGGGTTTGGGCATCAGCGTAACGGCAGCTTATGGTGACGCTTGCAGCGGGCACAGCCATGCTACGGGAAGCGTCCTAGGCGCGGTCGGCGGTGGTGTGATCGGCAGTGCCATCACCAACGGCAGTCCGGTTGGCGTCATCGGTGGTGCCGTGGCCGGTGGTCTTGCAGGCAACGCTGTTGCCCGTGATGTCGATTGCGGGCGGGGTCGCCATTACGAGCGGCAGAGCCGCCGGCATTATTGGTACGACCATCACGGCCATCGCGTTTATGAGAATCGCCGTTAAGCGATTTTCCTATTCAAATATGTAAATCATAAGCGCTCCTCAAATTGTTGTGGGGCGCTTGTTGTTTTGGAATTGAGCCCCTATCTCAGCTGGGAAAGCTTTTCCCAAGGGGTGTCATGCCTATCCTATTTCAACCGCTGCAAGCGGGCGCATTTTTGCTTCCCAATCGCATTATCATGGCTCCATTGACGCGAACCCGCGCGACAGCCGATACCCGTGTTCCGGTGCCAATGATGGCCGAATATTATCGTCAAAGGGCGAGTGCGGGTCTCATTATCAGTGAGGCGACGTCGGTGGATCCACTGGGTGTGGGCTATCCGCGGACGCCGGGCATCTGGTCGGAGGAGCAGGTCGAGGGCTGGAAGCCCATTACCAAAGCTGTCCATGATGCAGGTGGACGCATTTTGTTGCAGCTTTGGCACGTCGGCCGCATCTCAGATCCGGTCTATCTGAATGGAGCCACGCCGGTGTCGGCCAGTGCCGTGCAACCCGAAGGTCATGTCAACTTGGTACGCCCCGAAAGGCCCTTCGTGACTCCGCGGGCCCTCGAAACCGACGAGATTCCCGGTGTTATCGCTGCTTACAAGCGCGGCGCGGAAAACGCCAAGAAGGCCGGATTTGACGGTATCGAGGTGCATGGTGCCAACGGCTATCTGCTTGATCAATTCCTCCAGGATTCGGTCAACAAACGGACTGATCGCTATGGTGGCTCGATTGAGAATCGCGCCCGGCTGATGCTGGAAGTCGTCGACGCCGCCGTCGATGTTTGGGGCGCTGATCGCGTTGGCTTGCATCTGGCACCCCGCGCCGACAGTCACAGCATGGGCGATAGCACCCGGCTCGCGACCTTCAGCTATGTGGCGAAGGAAATGGGCAAACGGAAATTGGCTTTCCTGTGTGCGCGCGAAGCCAGCAAGGACGATTCTATCGGTCCGCAGCTGAAAGAGGCCTTTGGCGGCGTCTATATCGTCAACGAAGGCTTCGATAAGGCTGGCGCCGAAAAAGCGATTGCCGATGGCATCGCGGATGCCGTGGCTTTCGGCAAGACCTTCATTTCCAACCCCGATTTGGTCGAACGGCTGCGGACCGACGCGCCGCTCAATCCCTTCGATGCATCGACCTTCTACGCCCCAGGTCCAGAGGGCTACATCGACTATCCGGCTTTGGAATCCGTTTCCGCCTAACCAAGACGCATGACCTTGCGACAGGCCCCCGGGCACGCCGCCCAATTTCGGTGAGCGGCTCGGGGGTATTTGTCCAGGGCAGGCCCGCTTATCGCGCCTGCGCCGCAAAGTTTCTTGCATGGGGAGGGGCTGGAGGGGTACGGACATAACACCGGTCGTTTCATTGCAGCCGGAACAACATTCTTGCTCTCACGGATGTCCTGATGCCCAGCTTTGACAAATCGAAACTCCCCTCCCGCCATGTCACCGAAGGCCCCGAGCGCGCCCCGCACCGCTCCTATTATTACGCCATGGGTCTTACGGAAGAGGAGATTCACCGGCCTTTCGTAGGGGTGGTGTCGGCTTGGAACGAGGCTGCGCCCTGTAACATCGCCCTGATGCGCCAAGCCCAGGCGGCCAAGGCTGGGGTCAAGGAAGCGGGTGGCACACCGCGCGAGTTCTGTACCATCACGGTCACCGATGGCATCGCCATGGGGCATGAGGGCATGCGCTCGTCGCTGGTCAGCCGCGAGGTGATCGCTGATAGCGTGGAACTGACCGTGCGCGGCCATTGCTATGACGCCATCGTTGGCATTGCCGGTTGCGACAAATCCCTGCCGGGCATGATGATGAGCATGCTGCGCCTCAACGTGCCCAGCGTGTTTCTCTATGGCGGCACCATCATGCCGGGCCGTCACAAGGGCCGGGACGTGACGGTGGTGGACGTTTTCGAAGGCGTCGGCCAGCATTCTGCAGGCAAGATGGATGTCTGCGAGCTTACCGAACTCGAACGCCATGCGTGTCCCGGGGCAGGGGCTTGCGGCGGCCAGTTCACCGCCAACACCATGGCTTGTGTCTCCGAAGCCATTGGTCTGGCATTGCCCTATTCGGCGGGTCCGCCGGCGGAACTCCTGGCGCGCGACGATTACGCATTGCTCTCCGGCAAAGCCGTGATGAACCTGATCGCAAAAAGGATTCGGCCACGTGATATCTGCACCCGTAAAGCCTTTGAGAATGCGGCAGCGGTGGTAGCGGCGACGGGTGGCTCGACCAATACCGCGCTGCATCTGCCTGCCATGGCGAATGAATGCGGTATTGATTTCGATCTCTTCGATGTCGCCGAAATTTTCAAGCGCACGCCTTATCTTGCCTCGATGAAGCCTGGCGGCAAATATGTTGCGAAAGATCTATGGGAAGCGGGCGGCGTGCCGATGCTGATGCGGGCGCTGCTCGATGGCGGCTACATCGATGGCTCCTGCCTGACGGTGACCGGTAAAACGATTGCCGAAAATCTGGAAGGCTTGGTCTTCAATCCCGATCAAAAGGTGATTGTCGATGTGCCTCATGCGCTGGCTCCCACCGGTGGTGTGGTGGGGTTGCGCGGCAATCTCGCCCCCGAAGGGGCCATCGTGAAAATTGCTGGCCTCAAGCACCTCAAGCATCGCGGCCCAGCGCGGGTTTTCGACGGCGAGGAAGCCGCTTTCGCGGCGGTGCAAGCGCGCGACTACAAGGAAGGCGATGTTCTCGTTATCCGCAATGAAGGCCCTAAGGGCGGTCCGGGCATGCGCGAAATGTTGTCCACCACGGCGGCGCTTTACGGACAAGGTGTCGAGAATATCGCACTCATCACCGATGGGCGTTTCTCGGGCGGCACCCGCGGCCTCTGTGTTGGTCACGTCGGTCCGGAAGCGGCTGATGGCGGCCCCATCGCGCTGCTCAAAGACGGTGACATGATCATCATCGATGCCGAACTCGGCGTGATAGAGGTCGAGGTCTCGGACGCCGAATTGTCGGAGCGCAAAGCGGCCTGGACGCCGAAGAAGCCGCTTTATGCGTCGGGTGCGCTCTATCGCTATTCCAAAAATGTGGGCCCGGCCCGCCTCGGAGCGGTGACCACTCCCGGCGCCAAGGACGAAGTGACTTGCTACGCCGATATCTGAGGCGAAATGGGTGATGGGCCACTGCCCGCACGTGCCGCGGGCATGGCCGCTACGAAGAAACGTCAACGGGTGGGTTAACGCGCGCCGTTAAGCATAAGCTTGCAGCACTTGCTCCTCCTATACTGCTGGCCTAAGCTAGAATGAGTGTAGATACGTCGGTTGGGGGCAGGATGCGGCAGTTGTGGATGAGCGCCATTGTGGCGGGCGCGCTGTCGTTCGGTGCAGCCACGGCGGCTGATTCAGACTTGGCGTGGCTGCAACGCTCGAGCATTTTCCACTCCGGCCTCAGACAAGCACACACCATCGCGTTGACCTTTGACGATGGTCCCAACAAGAATACCGGACCGGTCCTTGATGTCTTGAAGGCGCACAACGTCAAGGCGACCTTCTTTGTTGTTGGCGAAGTGGCCGCCACCCATCACAACATGCTCGCGCGCATCTCGAACGAAGGCAGCCTGATTGCCAATCACAGCGCCACTCATCCGCTGCTCACCGGCTTATACGATAACGATCCCGAAAAGCTGATCCATCAACTCAGGATGGTGCACGACGAAATCGCGCCTTACATGAAGCCGGGCGATAAATTTTATTTCCGTGCGCCCTATGGCTATTGGCGTTCGGCCCACGCCGCGATCCTGAACGCCGACCCGGTGCTGCGCGATTATATTGGGCCGATCTACTGGGATATCGGCGGCCAGATTTCAATGCGCGACGGTTACATTATGAGTTCCACCGATTGGGATTGCTGGCGCCACAAATGGTCGGCCCAGACCTGTGCCAAAGGCTACTTGCGCGAAATCCGTCGTTCGGACGGCGGCGTTGTGCTGATGCACTCGCTCTATGCGAAATCGGCGGAACTTGCCGATACGGTTATCGAAGCCATGCAGGAAGAAGGGTATCGTTTCGTGCGCCTGGACGAGGTGCCGGAATACCGCCAATACGAAACCCCGCAAACGGCGCCCGCCGTAGCCCAGTTGTCTTCGCCGCAGATGGTTCTGGTCCGCAACGAAGACGTTAAATAGCGGGCCACGCCTATATCCTCTGCCCAGGCGGCAGGCTTTTCGCAAGCGCTGCCGCCCATTCCTGGGCTTAGTACGTGTCGTGGCTCATTTCGTAGAGGTCATGGCGATCAAAGTCGGTCATAACCAGCTTGTTGTCGGCGTCGAAGCGCAGATCTGAGGATTCGATCCAGACATCGCCCGGCTGATTGTCAAGGCTGACACGCAGCGCGCTGACGTGCCCCGATATAAGGGCGATTTCCACCACATGACCGACTACGTTACCGTTTGCTGTCGAAACGTTCGTGCCCAGAAGATCGTTGGTATTAACGATAAGGCGTTGCTCATAGCTTGCTGGCCACATGCCTCTGCGGTAGCGGGCGTGAGCGGCAATATAGCGATCGCGGGCTGCCAGATAGGACTCGGCCCGCTCGTGATAGTTCGCCTGTTGCGCACGATAAATCTTAAGCTGCTCCTGATAGCGATCCACTTGCGCCTGATAGACGGCATTCTTATCCGTGCTCTGTGCATCGGCGGAAGCATTGGAGTTGGAGATACCTTGATTGAGCTGCTGTGTTTGCGCCTGTTCGGCGGGTGTAGAATCTGGCTGAGAGGCCATGGCAGGGCCCGTAGCGAGTAACACCAGCAAAGCGCCGGATAGTGGGACGGTTTTAGAGGACATCATAGTTACAGTTCCTTTGGGTTAGCTTCTCCGCTGAACGACAACTGCCGATTGGGGGGAGAACGTGTCGGAGACGCGGGTGATCCCGTGCCTTGGGTGTATTTCTGCGATGTGGTGGCGGTCGTAGTGAGCACGGCCTTGAATTCGCTTATATTATCTTCCTTAAACGGTATAACTCGGCGGGCGCATTCACGGTCCTGTGCTGCCGTTCTCCCAGGCGTCGATGGTGCCGATCCACTGGCGGGCGCTCAACGCCGCTTCCGTCACGGTGGGTTCGGCCATCAAGGCCGGCGCATGGGGATAGCTCGCTGCGGCCTTCGCACCAATATCCGCGTCTGGCCATGTCTGCGGGGAAGGCGCTGGCGACGCTGCTCGACCGGAACGTATGCGGTTACTGTAGAGTTCGCCTTTGCCGTAGAATGCCGCTATGCCTGCAGCGAAGGCACCGGCAATGACGGCCCCTTCGACCGCCGCGACGATCAGCGTGCCGATGACCCCGAAGGTTAGGACATCGGATGTAAAGGGGATCGCAGCGAAAGCGACACCGAGAGCGAAGCCAAAGACACCGCCCAGCACAACACCGCGCCGGCCCCAGAATTTGACGCTGCCGCTGACATCGTAGAAGGCAAAAATTTTCGGCTGGAGAATTCGTTTTGAAATCGACCTGGCCATTGTGTGCTTTCTAGCGGAGACCGCTTTGTAAGGCACAAATACTATCCGCCAAGGCCACGGTGCTGCGATAGGATCGGACTCTACTCAGGTGGAGGCGCTAAGCGCTGCACTGCGCCGTCAACGGCTCGGTGTTGATGTTGCCGAAATATGTGCAGCGCTTGCGGGAGAGGAGGCTGGGCGTTGTATAAAAGACCACAATGAGGCGAGCGCGAGCATGATCATAATCACCGCTGCAAACAGAGCGATGCGGCCATGTGTTTGAGTGCTATAGTTGGGGAACACCTTGTTTAGCGGTCGTGCCAATACGGCGGCACCGCTTTGCGTCGGTAATAGCTTTATCAAACGTTCGGCAATTTGGCCGGGCTCACCCGACACAGACGGTTTGACTTGCATGGCGAAGATCAGTGATGACAGTCTGCGCACGGCTGCATGCGTCGGCAAGAGAGACAATTGTGCCGCCTCAGTCCACGGATCAAGATCCATGCGTGCGATCGCCGACAGCACGCTGAGCGTGCTGCCATTCGGATCTGCGCCGATAACCGCGTAGAGAAAGGCATCGTATTCTTGTCCGATGCCTGAAATTTTGGCAGCAATGTCCGCCATCAGACACCGTCTCTGGATATGGGCGAGGACAAAGTGCGGAAGATCGCGTCCTCACGTGGATCGCCGTTCAATAGAAGACGCCATAGCGCACTTGCACAATATCGCCGCTATAGCGGTCGATGAGCAGTGCATCATTGCCGACACGCACCCAAATGAGATCGGCTGGCGGGGCAAAAAGGCCAAACGTCAAAAAATCGGAAATCCAGTAGTTACGCGCGTAATAACCGCGCGGCAAGGTCTCGCCGTAACTCCAATGACGGTAACTGTAACCCTGGGGCGCGCGATAACTTCCGCTGTGGAATTTTTGCGGGGCTTGAATGTTGCGGCGATAGGCATTGAGCGCTGGCCTGTTCGCGTTACCCGTAGCTTGCCGGGTTTGCATGGCATTGCCCGGCCTCGAGACATCGTTCTGCCCGCGCCCGCCATGGGGCGTTTGACGGACATCGCCAGACCCCGGAAGAAAGTTGTTTGGCGTGTTCTGCGGGGCCGCCGCGCGAACGGCGCCTCTGTTCATAGTGGGATGTGCATTACCCGCGTTTCCATGCGTCTCGGTCCGCATCGCCGGACCCTGCCTGTTTTGCGGCGTGGCCGCCGGGCCTCTCTGCTCCTGGCGTGAAGCGCCAGCGGGGTGAGCATTGTTCGCATGTGCGGGCGCTCCGTGTTCCTCGCCGCGATGCTCATTGCTTTGCGCGGAGAGGGGAGTGAAGGCAAACAACCCCAATGCCGCAGCGCAAATAACAAATTTTTTCATGTGAGTCTCCTATGCCGGGCCGGGATCGCGAGCCGAGCACCATCCATACCGGTGGCTCCGGCGACAGTACAGCCTCGGAACATACTCAGGTTGGGGTGGCTAGAATCGGAAGGAGAGGGCAACAGCGCCAAATTTGCTCATAGCTGTTTGAGTTTTGTATTCGCGGCTGCGAATGACGTAGGTATAGGAGAGCCGAATAGCCCGGAAGGTGACGGCGGCGCCCAGATCATAGTCATAGACAAAGTTGAATTTGCTCACGCTGCGGCTGGTCTCGAAGGTATTGCCGTCGAGAAATAGATTGCGCGCGAGGGCCCGTCCATCTGCCCCGGCAAAAATATAAGCGCTGACGCCGCCATTGGGCTCGAAGAAATTCGAGCCCGGAAGGCTTGGATCGATCCGCATCGGACCATAGTCGCTCGGCAAGTTGAAACCCAAACGCGCCATCGTTCCGACACTGGCGAAATCGTAGACGTTGCCCACGGCGGCGCCATAGTTCGGTTCAATATCGAAGACCAAGCCCAAAAGCGATTTTGGTGGAATCAGTTTTATATTGCGCTGATATTGCACAATAAGACCGGGTTCGTTGCGTAGCTGATAATGCCAGCCATTGGCCTTTGCATCGCCGATAATGCCATGGACCCAGTTTTGGGTTTCTCCGGCAATCGACATCGGTCCAACCACGCCGATGGTGAATTGGAGCTGGTCCAGATGGGTTCCGCTGTCACCCACAAGGCCGAACGTACCAAACAGAAAACCGGCATAAGGCCGGTCCAGCAGTGAGGGATTGGTTACGGTTTTGTCCAGCGGCGTGAATATGGTTTGGCCAAGCGCATAACGCGTGCGCACATCCCCCGTTGCCGAAAAGAACGGAAGCCAGTGGGCCGTGGTGATCAACCAGTCGGGGGTGTCCTGCGGCGCCGTCGTGTAGTTGAGCTCCACGCCGTTCGTATAGTTATGGTCGGCTTTGGCGAACCAATCGTTCTCGAAGAGAATTCCGAAGGTTCCCTTTTCCAGATTCGGCTCATCCGCAGCCTTGGCCGCGCCGATGAGTAGAGCGGTGGACAACAGATAAAAGGCAATATGCTTCGCACGCATGAAATATCCCCGCTCCGGCAAGGGGCACATGCTGCTGTGTTCTTCGCCGGCCAATCACGTTCTGTTCATCCTTGGTCGTGCCCCAAGACGGTTTTGCCGTTCTGGGGCTGTCGCCAATCAGTTCTTAATTCTGGTGATCTTCGTGCCCTCAAGGCTGATGCCGGCCATCAGGCCTTGCTGGCCGTAGATGAAGGCATAGGCATCGTCTTTGAGCGTGGAGCTGGAGAGGTTTTTGGCTTTGCCTTCGTCAACAATCACAACCGTCGGGCCCACGCCGATTTCCCAGCCATGGGTATTGCGGATGTAGCGCACGGCCTTGTCGGTCATCAGAAAGACGACATAGGAATAGGATTGGGCGCCAGCCTGAAGACCCCAGGAGCCGGTTACGGAATTGTAGTAGCCGATGACCGATGAACCCTTTTTCAGTTCACCTTCGCCATAGGCGCCACCAAAGATCAGGCCGGCCTTGACCACATTGGGAAAGATGAGAATGGCTTTGGCCTCATGGGACAGCCTCGCAGCAAAAGGGTGCAGCTTATAGAGCGCCGTGAGGGCCTGATCGGAATCGGTGTTGAGATCCGCCTCCGTCGCGGCATAGATGGGGGTGGTAACGCCGGCCACGACCAGCGAGGCGGTGGCAAGGGCGGTCGTCAAGAAAAGGCTTCTAAGAATGGTCATCGGCATAGTCCTGTTTTTGAATTTGGGAGGGTGTGGCTCGTTCGTACGCTTACTTTGGGACGATGTGGGATTCGACAAACCAGAGCTGCTGATCGATGCCGCGCGAGAGCTCGGTGAACAAATCGGCGGTCGTCATGTCGCCGAAGTCCGCAGCGGCATCGCTCGCCTCGCGAACCGATTGTCCAAAGGCGGCGAGCGCACCGGCAACGGCAAAAGTGTGCTGCTGCTCATCGGCGACGTCGACGCCATAAGGCACGAGAAAGGAGCGCTCGGCCGCTGTCTGGATGGTTCCTTGCGCAATGCCGCCAAGGCCGCGGGTACGTTCTGCAATCAAGTCGGAAAAGGCCTCCACCTCGGTGGATACCCTGTCGAACAACTCATGGATGGCAATGAAGTTCGGCCCACGCACATTCCAATGGGCCTGCTTGGTCTGTCCGTGCAGGTCAATAGCCGCCGCCAAATGCTTGTTCAGTAGGTTTATCGACTGTGCCCGGATATTTTCTGATAACGTGTTGTGGGTGGGATACATTGTCGATCTCCAAACTTGTCAATTGCCCGCCGGCGCCAGAGTGATCCAGACCGTATCGATGGCGGTATAAGGGATGTAAGAAGATCGGGGACAGCGTCGGAATCTACTCAAGGCGGCGCAGCCGTCGCGGGGTCTGTATTGGCTGCGACGGGCCCGGTGAGGTTAAGTTCGCCTGGCACTTGTGAGCGCTCGCGAGCGTCTGCTGATGGTCCGGATAGGGTAGCCAATATCCGTCGCTGAGGTTCGGAAACTACTCAGATCGGCAAAGGCCGCCTCCAGATGGAGGCTTTCTGGGAGCGGATGTGTAATGGATCGCGGAGCATTCTGTCGTGAAAACAGAGGTTTCTCCGATACGCCGAGCCCATTCGCGTGTTTGAGGCTATCCTTCTGCACGGCAGATTGTGATAGTGTAAGCTATCGCGTCTTGCTTCGAAGCTGCGTTTAGAGATTCATCGCGTATGTCAAAGAGCCGCCCACGCCGGACACCAAAGGTCCCGGTGTCCTCAAGGCCGCATCCCGTGCCGCCGCGCGATAAGAAAGCTTTGCCCAAAAAGCCAGCGGTTCCAGAGGCCGACTTACCGGAAGAGACACGGCCGGCGGGTGAACTTCTGGTCGTTGGCATTGGCGCTTCAGCCGGCGGTCTGGAGGCCTGTCGCAAATTCGTCAGTACGATTCCGACGGGAACAGCAATCGCCTTTATCCTGATACAGCATCTTGACCCCACCCATGGCAGCATGATGGTCGACCTCTTGAGCAGCCATACGCAGCTGACGGTGTGCCAAGCAATGGACGGCATGGTGATCGCGGCAGACCATCTTTACGTCATTCCCCCGGGCACTTACCTTTCGGCCACCGATGGTAAGCTGCGCTTGTCGCCGCCGCAGGCACGTCATGGTGCGCGATTGCCATTTGATTTCCTCTTGCGCTCCTTGGCAAAGGAGTATGGTGCCCGTGCCGTCTGTGTCGTGCTTTCTGGAACGGGACCTGATGGCAGTTCCGGATTGAAGGCGGTGAAGGAAAGGGGCGGGCTGATCATCGTCCAAGACCCCGCCGAAGCTGGCTATGACGGCATGCCACAAAACGCCATTGCAACGGGGTTGGCTGATTTTGTCCTGCCCGCCGCAAGAATATCCGGAAAGATTATCCAGCACGCTACGCGAACGCCACTGTCCAGCCCAGGCGACAGCGTATCGCTTAAAGAAACCATTCAGGATCGGCTGCCGAAAATCATTGGATTGTTACGCACCAACACCAATCACGATTTCACGCTTTATAAACACGGTACATTGGAGCGCCGGATTGAACGGCGCATGGTGATGGCTGGAATAGAAGCTGGTGACGGCGACCGCTATCTGAAACTCCTTGAGACCAGCAAGAATGAAGTCGAGCTTCTTGCCAAGGATCTCTTGATCAACGTCACGAGCTTCTTTCGCGATCCTAAGGTCTTCGCCACGCTGGAGCAAACAGTCATTCCGGAACTTATCCGGACCCATCCGGTTGGCCGCACGTTTCGTGTTTGGATTGTCGGCTGTAGCACGGGGGAGGAAGCCTATTCCCTCGCCATCTTGTTCCGGGAGCGGCTCGCGGCGGCGGCGCTCGGGATGGCACTCCAGATTTTTGCCTCCGACGTCGACCCGGAGGCGGTAGAAATCGCCCGCGAAGGTCTCTATCCGGCAAGCATTGAAGCCAATATGTCGCCAGAGCGCTTGGCACGCTTTTTCCGCAAGGAAAAGCAGGGCTATCGTGTCTCGCCGGAACTGCGCGCGGCGGTGGTCTTCACCGTGCAAGACGTGCTGAAAGATCCACCCTTCTCGCGCCTCGATTTGATCTCCTGCCGCAACCTGCTGATCTACTTGCGGCCCGAAGCACAGCTGAAAGCCATCTCGGTCTTCCATTTCGCCCTCAATACGGGCGGCCTTTTGCTGCTTGGTAGTGCGGAAACCGTTGGCAATGCCGAAAGCCATTTTGAACTGTATTCCAAGGCAGAGCGGCTGTACCGCCGGATCGGTCGTGCGCGGCTCGATACCTTGGGCATTGCCAAAGACAGCAGTTGGAGCGTGCGCGCCTTTGCCGGGGCCGGGCAGGGTAAGACGGCTTTGCGTCAAACCGCTATCGCCGACCTCTGTCAGCGAATGGTGATGGATGCGTTTGCGCCCGCCGCCGTTCTGGTCAATCGCAATCACGAATGCCTCTATTCTTTGGGTCCAACAGACCGCTATTTGCGTGTTCCCGCTGGGCAGCCCACCTACGATCTGCTGGCTATGGTCAGCGAGGCGCTGCGCAGCAAACTCAAGCAGGGCATCATACAAGCCGGCGAAACCAAGGAGCGGGTATCTATTACGGGCGGCCTGAAAAGCCACGATGGTCACGTCTTCGCGATCACCGTCCAGCCTGCACCGGCTGAGGGTGAGGAACTCTTCCTTATTTGCTTCGTCAACGAGCCTGAGCCGGGTGATCGCAAAATCGGACCGATCCCGCTTGCCGACACGAGCAGAGTCGCCGAGCTCGAGCGCGAGCTGGAAACGGCCAAAACAGAGTTGCGCGACGCCATCCGCAATCTCCAGATTTCCGGAGAAGAACAGAAGGCCATCAACGAAGAAGCCTTATCGGTCAACGAGGAATTTCAGTCGACCAATGAGGAGTTGCTGACCTCCAAAGAGGAGCTGCAATCGCTCAACGAGGAATTGACCGCTCTCAACACACAATTGCAGGAAACGTTGGAACGTCAGCGCGAAACCTCCGATGATCTGCAGAACATTCTCTACAGCACCAATGTCGCAACGCTATTTCTCGATCCCGAACTCAATATCCGCTTCTTCACACCGGCGACAAAGCTGCTGTTCAGCATTATTCCGGGTGATATCGGGCGGCCCCTCGCGGACCTTCATTCGCTCTCGGCGGATAGTTCACTGACCGCCGATGCCCGTACGGTGCTGCACAATTTGGTTCCGATCGAACGCGAAGTAGAGGCGTTGGGCGGCGTCTGGTTCAGCCGCAGAATACTGCCGTACCACGCCCATGACGGTGCCGTCGAAGGTGTGGTGATCACCTTTACCAACATTACCGAACGCATACGCTCTGCCAACGCTTTGGAAGCGGCCAAACAGCAGGCCGAGCTTGCCAATGTGGCGAAGTCGCGCTTTCTGGCCGCCGCCAGTCACGATTTGCGCCAGCCGCTTCAGACCTTGGCCTTGCTGCAAGGGCTGTTGGCAAAAATGGTCGTGGGCGAGGGTGCGCAGAGGCTGGTCGCGCGCCTAGATCTGACCTTGGGCGCCATATCCGGCATGTTGAACACGCTGCTCGACCTCAATCAAATCGAGGCGGGAACGGTTCGCACCGAGATGGTGTCCTTTCCGATTGCCGGCTTGCTGGAGCGGATGCGGGACGAATTCAGTTTTCATGCGGAGTCCCAAGGCCTGCAACTCCACGTGGTCCGTAGCAGCCAAGTTGTCATCAGCGATCCGCATCTGCTTGAGCAGATGATCCGTAATCTGCTCTCCAACGCATTGAAATATACGGAGAAGGGCAAAGTTCTGCTGGGCTGCCGGCGGCGCGAAGGAAAACTCTGCATCGAGGTGTGCGATACGGGCATCGGCATTCCTTCGGACGAACTCAAGGCGATCTTCGACGAGTATCATCAGCTCGACAATGCCGCGCGTGAGCGTAGCCGAGGACTCGGTCTTGGTCTTTCCATTGTGCAGCGCTTGGGCAAGATGCTGGGCCATCCGGTACGGGTGCGCTCGCGGCCGGGCAAGGGTTCTATATTCTCTATTGAAGTCAAACTCGAACACGCGCCCGCGGTCGAAAAAATCAATTTGCATCGCCCGCCAACGCCGGTTGCCAGCGTTGGGCGAGGGGCGGGCGACATCCTTATTGTCGAAGACGATACTGATGTTTGCGAACTCCTCGAACTGCTGCTCAAAAACGAGGGCCACCGCGTTGCCGCGGTGCATGAGGGCCTCGCCGCTATTGCGTTGCTCGAACGCGGCGCCATCAGGCCCGATCTGATTATCGCCGATTACAATTTGCCCAACGGGATGGACGGCCTTGAGGTTATCACCAGGCTGCGCGAAACAACGCAACGCAATGTGCCAGCGATCATTCTCACCGGCGACATCACGACGAGTACGTTGCGCCGGGTTGCCGGACAACATTGCGTACAGCTGAATAAGCCTATAAAACCCGCCGAATTGATCCAGGTTATCGAGCGGCTTTTACCAAACTTGAAATCGGATGCCAACCTCCGTGCTACGGTCAGGACGGTTGCGCCGGTTGAGCACTCCAAGCCCGTGATTTTCATTGTCGATGACAATAACGAGATCCGGGCCGCCATGCGCGCGACCTTTGAGGCAGAGGGCAATATTGTCGAGGATTTTGTCAGTTGTGAACTGTTTCTCGAAGCCTACCGTCCAGGCACGGAAGGATGCCTTTTGATCGATGCCTATTTGCCGGGAATGGGCGGATTGGAATTACTGCAGCGTCTCCAAACGGCAGGCAATCATCTGCCGTCGATTATGATTACGGGCAACAGCGATGTGTCCATGGCAGTGCTGGCAATGAAAGCGGGGGCGTCGGATTTCCTGGAGAAGCCGATCAACAGCAAGGAGTTGCTCACTTCCGTTCATCGTGCTCTGGAACAGTCTAAGGATGCCACCAAACTGTTGAGCTGGCATGCGGAGGCGACGGATCGCATCGCCACGCTCACGCCGCAACAGCGTCGCATTATGGATATGGTGCTGGCGGGTGATCCCAGCAAAAATATTGCCGCCGACCTTGGGATCAGTCAGCGCACCGTAGAGAACCATCGGGCTGCGATTATGACCAAAACGGGCGCTAAATCCCTTCCGGCACTGGCCCGGCTGGCGTTGGCCGCCGTCCCGGAAAAAGGCTAGGTAGATTCCGAAGCTGCCCCTGTGCCGCGTGGGTCCATTAAGCTCAAGCATCGGCTTTGCGAGGTCTCTATGCGGCAAAACTCGGTCGAACATTTGGGCGGCACGCGAATCCAAGTTGTGTTTCGCAACAGAGAGTCGTCGGTCCTTCTTTCGGGTGAGGCCACTCTGGAGCATATTGCCAGCACTTTGAGTGAAATGTCGAAGCGCTACGTCGAACGCCCGGTGGCAGTCTATGTCACGATGGCCCGTCCCGATTGTTAGCAATGCTGCGATGGGCTCTCGGCTCGCTGTTTGAGTAGTTTCCGACGCTGCCGCGGTTTTCCCTTCATCGCCTATGATCTCTTCGAGTGAGTGCATTGGGCGCTCGCCCCAGCTGGCGCGTTTTCTCCAGGAAAACATGCGCCGGATCACTCGAGGATTTCATGATGTTGTATAGGATGAGCATGCTGCTCGCCACGGCGGCTATTGTCATCGCTGCCAGCGCTGCAAGCGCAGACGACCGCAATCAACCTGGGCCGAACAATGCTGGCCCACGCGACGACCAGAACCAGCCCACTTACGGTAGTGGTTACAATTACGGCTATGACGACGGTATGGCCAAGCGCGACCGCAATGATCGTTATCGGCCCGAGCCTTATCGCCATGAGGTCCGTTATGACCGCGGCGCCTATTACTATGGCAGCGATTGCAGCAACAACGTTGCAGGCACCGTTTTGGGCGCCGTCGCGGGCGGGTTGATCGGCGGCAGTGTCAGCCGTGGCAATGGCGGTGCGGTGCTTGGTGGTGTTATCCTTGGAGGATTGGCCGGCAATGCCATATCCAGAAACATAAATTGCGATGACCGCCGCTATGCCATGACGTCGTATAGCGCTGGATTCGATGGCAGAATCGGTGATCGCCACGAATGGCGCAATCGCGATGGTGGCTACGGCACCTTTACGCCGACGCGGGAATATTCGCGGGCCGGCAATATGTGCCGCGATTTCCGCGAAACTGGTTATAGCAACCGGCGTTCCTATGATCGAACCGGCACGGCTTGCCGTCATAACGACGGTAATTGGTACACGGATTAATAGCTGAAGTCTGTCTCGGCGGCCCGCTTGAGTAGATTCCGGGGCTGCCGCCATCCTCGCTCCTGCCGTACGTTAACAATGTGCCGGCACAGTTCGCCGAGATTTTCTGAAAAGGATTCCGCCATGAAATACTTAATGCCATTGGTTGCGCTGATTGCAGCACTCGGACTTTCCGCTTGCACAGGGCCCGCTGGCCCGGCTGGGCCGCAAGGCAACACCGGATATACCGGCGACACGGGGTATACGGGCGCGACCGGCAGTACAGGTGCCACGGGCGGCGCGGGCGCGACGGGTGATACTGGCGCGACAGGCGTTCAGGGCGCGACGGGTGACACTGGCGCCAAAGGCGACAAAGGCACAAAGGGCACCAAAGGCAATACCGGTTCGGGCAACGGCTCGACGGTTATCGTCGTGCCGCCGCCGAAATAGGTGGTTAGGGTAATTGATATCTTTGATTTCGTTCTGGGCTGCGCGGAGCCAAGTTATCTTCGCAGCCCTCCTTAAGGAGATAATGCCGTGACCCTGGGTTCTATACTGTTGATCATTCTGGTGCTGTTCATGATCGGTGCCTTGCCGAGATGGGGTTATAGCGCCAATTGGGGTTATCGGCCGACCGGTGGCATTGGGCTCATTCTCATCATTGTTCTCGTTTTGGTGCTCGTCGGCCGGATATAGACGGAACAATTGGCGGTTATGGCGGTTGAGTGACCGCAGCCGAAACGGAGTTTTGCAATGTACAAAGGTACAAGGTTATTGGCCCTCATCATTTTTACGCTGGCTGGTGCCACGCTCCTCTTAGGCGGCTGTCACACGGTTGCGGGCGCGGGCGAAGACATTTCTCATACCGGCAAGGTCATCGAGAAGAGTGCCGACAAGAATACCCCTTAGCCCCAACACGATTTGAAGCGTGGATATGCGTCCTGAAAGGACATTCTACAATGCTGAAATTCTTGAAGAATTCCGCGATTGTTCTCGCCATTACCGGAACGGCTATGGCAACGACTGCGGTTGCCAGCGCCGACAGCTTTGCTGTTGGCATTAATTCTGATCACGGTGATCGGCGTGGAAATGTGATTGCCGTTGGCTTCGGCAACGTGGCCATCGGCTATCGCGACGGGTATTGGGACAACGGCCATCGCTGGCATCGCTGGCGCAATGAACGTGAGCACAGAGACTATCGTTCGCATTATTCCAGCGGCTACAGCGATTGGAATCACGACCGCGATGGTAACGACGGCTGGCGCGGTGGTAGGAACCATCATTGATACCGCCGACGGCGCAAACACAACGGTCTAACTGCGTAGGTGATATTCTGGCGTCGATCGATGCAAGTCTTTGCGCCAACCGCGAACTGCACGTGTACTGATTATACGCCGGGATAGAGCGGCGGCGGAAGGGCGCCCCCGTCTATTCCGCCGCCCATTCTTTTGCCCTGCCAAAACCTGCGCGACGACCGGCAGCTGGCCAAATCTGACCCAACGTCGCGCGTGTTCGTTATCCACATGGCACAGATCATTTCGATCTGCCGGAACGCTTAAAAAAGGAATTGATCATGAAAAAGTCATTTGGTTTGACGCGTGGACTGATCGGTGCGGCCGTATTGGGAGCATTTGCATTCGCAGGCACGGCCAGTGCTGCTACGCATGGTGTGAAAGTCGGCGAACTGACTTGCGGCGTCGCCAGCGGCTGGGGCTTCGTCTTCGGCTCTTCAAAAGATCTGCATTGCATTTTCCGTCAGAGCAAACACAACGCCGTGCATTACACAGGTTCAATCTCCAAATTCGGCGTTGATATCGGCTATACCGAGGGTGGTTTGCTGGTTTGGGAAGTTGTCGCTCCGACGTCTGATGTTCGGCCCGACGCTCTGGACGGGGACTATGTCGGTGTCAGCGCCAGCGCAACAGCGGGTGTTGGTGTTGGCGCCAATGTTCTGGTCGGCGGCTTCGATAAATCATTTTCGCTGCAGCCGCTGAGCGTGTCAGGAAACAAGGGTTTGAACGTAGCGGCTGGCATCGGTTCGATCAGCTTGAAGCATGTGCCGTAATACGGCAAGCGCGCGGGCGCCAAAAACGTCCGCGCGTTATTACATTCACAGAATTGGAGACAGTTCGTAATGGCTCATGATGAAAAGAAAAAAAGAAGCCGCCTGGATTCGCGTCTCGGTGCCTTACGCTCGGAACTCGAATCGCTTGAGGCCGATATGAAGGACTTTGCCGGAGATGTCGAAAATATCGCCGACAATCGCGTTCATCTTGCGCTTCGCAAAGCTGAAAATATTGCCCATCGTGCTTATCGTTATGCGGAAGAATCGAGCGCAAACGTGGCTCATGACGTCGAAAACTGGGCCGACGGCAATCTTAAGGACGCACGCAAGACGATCCGCGCCCAACCTATTTCTGCGCTCGCCATCTCGATAGGGGCCGGTGCACTGGTGGGCGCTGTCTTGGGGCTGTTTGGCCGCTGTGGGCCGAAACCCCCACAACCGCATCGTTCGTAGGCCACAATAAACAACACAGAGGCTCGTTACAAAGACTCGCTTTGATGTGTTGCTTGGACTGCCACGATAAGAGACACTCGTTATCACGCCTGCCGCAATTGGAGTCGCCCTTTGAGTCAACCAGCGCAATTGATTTCTTTGGCGACCGCGGTTCCCGCGCACATCCTGCATCAGGAGGAGGTGGCGCGGGTCACCCGTGAAATGTTCGGCACACGCTATGCGGCCTTCGACCGGATGGCTCCAGTCTTTCAGACGGCGGGAATCGAAAAACGGCATGCCGCGCGTCCCATTGCCTGGTATGGCGAGCCTCAGGGCTGGAAGGAACGAACGGCAGCCTATCTCGAAGTCGCTCAGGAGTTGTTTGTTGCGGCCGCGACCAAGGCGCTTTCTTTGGCGGAGCTGACAGCGGGTGAGGTCGATGTCGTGGTGACGGTTTCATCCACCGGCATTGCCACTCCCAGTCTGGAAGCTCGGGCCGCCAAGGTAATGGGCTTTCGCAACGACATTCAGCGTGTGCCGGTTTTCGGTCTTGGTTGTGCGGGCGGTGTGTCGGGGCTGGCCATCGCGTCTCGTCTTGCAAAGGCACAACCCGGCGCCAATGTGCTGTTGGTCGTGGTTGAGCTTTGCACGCTCGCCTTTCGCAGCGATCAGCTCACCAAAGCCAATATCGTCGCTTGTGCCCTGTTTGGAGACGGCGCAGCCGCTTGCATTTTGCGCGCGGGCGGGGACGGTCTTGCAGAGATCGAAGCGGCTGGTGAGCATACATGGCCGGGGACGCTGGACATCATGGGGTGGGATTTGGACGGGCAGGGCTTTGAGGTCATTTTCGCCCAAGCCATCCCGTCTTTTGCGGAAGCAAATATGGGCCCAGCCCTGTCCGGCATCTTGAAGCGCTTCGATATCCATATGGATACGGTGGATCGTTTTATCTGTCATCCCGGCGGCACCAAAGTGGTCATTGCGTTGGAGCAGGCATTGGGGTTGGCCGAAGGCTCGCTTGATCACGAACGCGAGATCCTGCGCGAATACGGGAATATGTCGGCGCCCACAGTGCTGTTTGTGCTGGAACGTATGCTGCGCGCCGGTCTGCCACCCCGCGCGGTGCTTACGGCCATGGGGCCGGGCTTCAGCGCCAGCTGCGTATCGCTGAAGAGGGCCGCTTGATTGGCGCTATTGCACTTCTCGTCTTTGTCACCGCGGAGCGGCTGGCGGAGCTTGTTTTGGCCAAGCACAACACGTCGCGGCTGCTCAGCCGCGGCGCCGTGGAGTTTTCGCCCTACCATTATCCGCTGATCGTCACCCTGCATGCCGCGTGGCTTTTCGGCTTGTGGTACGCCGCCTGGGATCGCCCGTTACATTGGGGGTGGCTGGCGCTCTTTGCCGTACTTCAAGTCTTGCGTGTCTGGGTGCTCGCAACGCTTGGAGAGCGTTGGACGACGCGCATCATCGTGCTGCCGGGCGCGCCGCTCGTAAAAACGGGGCCTTATCGTTTTTTGAGTCATCCCAATTACGCGGTTGTTATCGGCGAGATCGCGGTCCTGCCGCTGGTCTTCGGCCTGCCGTGGTATGCCTTGGCCTTCTCCGTTATGAATGCCATGGTGCTGTTTCTGCGTATTTCCGCTGAAAGCGCGGCTCTCCGAGGAGCATCCGATTCCCCGCAGCGATAAGCTCCCGCTCGCCATCTGGGCTGGTTTTGCCATGATGTGCATCGGCATGTTCATGGCAATCCTGGACGTGCAGGTGGTTGCCACCTCGTTGCCGACCATCCAGGGCGCGCTGAGCATGGCGCGCGACCAGATGAGCTGGGTACAGACGGCCTATCTCGTGGCCGAGGTCATCGCTATTCCGCTGACCGGCTTGCTGACGCGCCTGCTGTCCATGCGCTGGCTGTTTGTCATTACCATTGCAATCTTCACCATCGCCTCGATCGGTTGTGCGGCCAGCACCAGTTTCACCGTTCTCATGGTGTGGCGCGTGGTGCAGGGCTTTTCCGGCGGCACCTTGATTCCGGCTGTCTTCTGCGCCGTGTTTCTGCTCTTTCCGCCGCGCTTGCAGGGCATCGCCACCACCATTGCCGGCGTTTTGGCGGTGCTCGCCCCAACGGTCGGTCCCATCGTCGGCGGCTGGATCACCGAGACCTATTCCTGGCACTGGCTGTTTCTCATCAATGTGCTACCGGGCTTTGTTGCGGGTTTGGCAAGTGTGTGGCTGTTGCCGAGGGAAAAGCCCGCCTTCGGTGAAGCACGCTCACTCGACATTCTTTCTATTCTCCTCCTGGTGATGGCGCTGGCGGCCTTGGAGATCGCGCTGAAAGAGGCACCGGACCGCGGCTGGCTCTCGCCCCTTGTTTTGGGCCTGCTGTGCTTGTCGCTGGCGAGCGGATTCAGTTTTGTGCACCGTTCCCTTAGACGCCAGAAACCCGTCGTTGAGCTTCGTACCTTGCGAGATCCGCTCTTCGCGGTGGGTTGTTTGCTCAGTTTCGTTCTCGGCATCGGGCTTTACGGTTCCACGTACATGATGCCGGTGTTTCTGGCTTATGTGCGCGGCCACGAAGCGTTGCAGATCGGCAGCATTATGCTGGTGACGGGTATTGCTCAGCTTTTGACGGCACCGCTTGCCGTGGCGCTGGAAAGGCGTCTGGGCGCGCGGCTGCTGACCACGGTCGGCTTTGTACTTTTTGCTATTGGGCTGGGGCTCAGTGCCTTTCAAACGCCCGAAACCGATTTTGCGGGGATGTTCTGGCCGCAAGTGATCCGCGGCGTGGCGATCATGTTTTGCCTGCTGCCACCGACGCGGCTGGCACTAGGCCATCTGAAAACGGTCGACGTGCCGGACGCGAGCGGTCTTTTCAATCTGATGCGCAATCTGGGCGGCGCCATCGGTATCGCACTGATTGACAGCATCATCTATGGCCGCGCCCCGGTCCACGCCACGGCCATTGCCCAGCGCTTGATGGCGGGGGATGTCGTGACGGCAAAATTTGTCGGCATTCCGCTGCGTTTATTTCAGGATCGCGCGTCGGGGCCGATCGATCCCGTCACCCAGAGCCTCCTCGAACCCATGGTCAACCGTGCCGCCTTCGTTGCTGCCATGAATGATGCCTGGGCCGTGATTGCGATTGTGACGTTAGCCGCACTTATCACGGTGCCTTTTGCGCGGGCAAGATGGTGGGCGCGCGCCCAGTCCACCGTACCGGTGGCGGGACAGGTTGGTGCGGCGGCCGTGGCACATCCGTTGCGAGAAGCGCTGGAAAAATGGCGGAATTTCTGACACAAAAGGCGATGGATCCGCTTGTTGCCTTTGGCCATCATGTACCCCGGTTATGTCGCGATTTGTCCTCCTCGATTGTGAAAGCCGAACATCGCCTTCTTAACGCCGGCTGGCGAACACGGCCAATCCCGCTGCTTATGATGGTGTCATGGTGACCGACAAAGCATCCGCCCATCCCTCCTGGCTATCTCTCATTGACTCTCGACTGTCGGCGCAATTGCGATTTTTGATCGAAGCCGACCGCCTTAAGACAGTCCTGCGCGGGAGCCGGATTAGCGATGGCTCGCGTAAAGAGAACACGGCAGAGCATAGTTGGCATCTCACTTTGTTCGCGACGGTTCTTTCGGAGTGGGCTATTGCCCCCGTCGACGTCCTGCGTGTGACGCAGATGCTGATCGTTCACGATCTGGTAGAGATCGACAGCGGCGACACGCCTCTCTTCGACACTGCAGGCGCTGCTACCCAAGCGGCTCGCGAAAGGGTAGCGGCCGAGCGGCTGTTCGGACTCCTCCCCGATGATCAGGGCAACAGACTTCATACATTGTGGCTCGAGTTCGAGGCCGCCACGACTGCCGATGCACGGTTCGCAAAGGCCTTGGATCGCCTTCAACCGATCCTGCTCAATCACATCGTAGGGGGCGGAACCTGGATCGATTATGACGTCGATGAAACGCGCGAGCGTTCCATGACGTGTCGTATCGCCGAGGGCTCGCCTGTGCTGTGGAAAGCGGCCGAGGCCGTGTTCGCAGAAGCGGTTCAGATGGGCTGGCTTCGCCCGGCTCCGTGAGCGTTAGTTACAAAGCTATCGCCAGAATTCCGCGCCCTCACAAAAAAGCAGCCAAGTGGCGGCCCACGAACGATGACGATAGGCGCTATGTCTACGCGATAACCACCTACGCAACCTCTCTTGAGTCACGAAGCAGGCCAAGCCGTATCAGGCTTTCGGCGGTCGCGACTATGGCTTCCTCACTCGGACGCGGTGCCCAACCGAGCAAGCGTATCGCCTTTTCGCTGGTCGCATTCAAATTTACACCGAGCAGGGGCACGATCCCTTTCATCATCGGATCTTTCAGGGCGCCGAGACGCACCAACCAGTTGGGCAGTACTCGCGTCGGCACCTTGCTGGCGGCTATCCCCGCGCGCTGCCGCAACACTCTTGCGACATCGATCATCCACAGACTTTCACCGGCGATCGCGAGGAAGCGCTCCCCTTTGGCGGCGGGATGAATCATGGCGCGCAGATGCAAGTCCGCCACATCTCGGACATCGACAAATCCAGAATTGATCTTCGGGCATCCGGGTTGTCCGTCCATCAGATTCTTTATCAATCTGATGGAGTGTGAATAGTCTGCACCCAGGACGGGGCCAAGAACGGCAGTCGGGTTGACGGCCGACAATTCGAGCCTGCGCCCCTCTCGCGCGACGAAATCCCAGGCCGCCCGTTCTGAAAGGGTCTTCGATTTCTGATAGGGCCAGACGCTGCCCGACAGGTCACTCCAGTCTGTCTCGTTGAACGGCCTGATCATCGATTTGTGTCCCGCGCAGATCGCACCGAAGGCGGAAGTCAGCACCACACGCTTAACCCCGGCGTCCCGCGCGGCACGCAGAACCCGCAGATTGCCTTCGACGGCAGGCTTGATCCAATCCTCCTCGCGGACCTGATCGCCTGTCGGGGTGGGTGAAGCGCCGTGCAGCACATAAACACAGCCGTCGGCGGCCTGTGCCCAGCCCTGGTCGGCGATGAGGTCAGTGGTGACGAATGACAGGCGATCACCCGGATCGGCCCCGCCAACCTTGAGGTGCGCGCGCACCTCGGCTTCTCGCGACAGCGAACGGACAGTAGTCCGCACGCGATATCCGGCGTTCAACAGCGCCAGAATGCAATGCTGTGCGATGAATCCCGTTCCGCCGGTTACGAGTATCTGTTGGTCGTTCATGTCGATTTCCTAAGTGGTGCACTGGTCAGGGCGGGTGGTGCCCCTTCAACGGTCAATCGCCGCCATGCCCCGATCCGGAATGGCGGGTTCCTGCAAGCTTTCCCCCAAAATAAGATTGGATGCTAGGACTGTGAATGCTTGAAAGTCCATTTTACTTGCGTGATAGTACGGATATGAGTGCCGATCCCTTCTCCGACATCCTCAAATTCACGAATGCGAAATCGCTCGTGACCGGTGGCTTCACGGCGGGAGGCTCGTGGGCAATCCGCTTTCCCGCGCCGGATAAGATAAAGTTCTTTGCCGTGGTAAAGGGCCATTGCTGGGTCTGCATCGAGGGTGGGGCGGAGCCGATCCACTTTGAAACCGGAGACGTGGGACTGTTGTCGGCGAAGCGATCCTTCGTTCTGGCTAGTGACCCGAACCTCCCTCCTGTCGAGGCCATGAGCCTGTTTTCCGGAGCCGGCAGAACGATGGTGGAATTGGGGGATGGCGGCGACTTCGCCCATATCGGCGGCCATGTTCTGCTTGATCCGGCGAGCGGTTGGCTGCTGGCGGACGTTTTACCGCCATGGATTCACGTGCCTGCGGCCTCACCGCAGGCAGCAGCCTTCCGGTGGCTGCTCGACCAACTTGTCGAGGAGCGCGCTTCCGAACAGCCCGGCACACAGCTCGCATCGGCGCAACTTGCCCAGCTTCTCTTCATCCAGATTTTGCGTGCCCATCTCAAGACATCCACTCCCATGCCGGCTGGGTGGCTGCGTGCACTGGGCGATTCACGCATCGCTCCAGCCCTTCGATTGATGCATGGTGATCCCGGTCGTGCTTGGCACCTCGACGCGCTCGCAAGGGCATGCGCCATGTCCCGGACGACGTTCGCTTTCCATTTCAAGAGCGTCGCGGGCGTCGCACCACTGACCTATCTCACCGAATGGCGTATGCATCTTGCTGAACGTGCCTTGCGGGAGGAGGCCACGCCCGTGGCAGTCGTTGGCCAATCACTTGGCTACGCATCCGAGAGTGCTTTTAGCAATGCCTTCAAACGCGTGACCGGCAGTTCACCCAAGGCATGCCGGAAAGCTGCGCGGGTTTCCGCCTCGCATATTGCCGCAAGCCAGATCAACGGCACTCCTTCGCGAGGAGTGCACGACACCGATAGCATCGACATTCGGCAATGAAGGGCTCCGCAGCACGCGGAACATCAATTCTACGATCCAGCTACCCTCGACACGCTATATTACGCTGACGGTACGCCAGAACTTTATGGCGGGCCATGCCCGATGAAGATGGGCAATATATCTACGCCATAACCCTCTAAATGATCTTCCAAGAATTATGGCTCCTATTGCTTAGTTATCGCAACCAAGAGTTGATACAGAAGTGATTGCCAATAGCGAAGTTAGGCCATCCGTAAGTGCCGCTGGTCCTGGCTGAAGGATAATCGCGGATTTGATCTCGTGCAGCCGATTGTTGCGTACCGCTGGAATCGCATCGAAGCCGGGACGGGCGGCGACCTTCGGTGCATGGAACTTCTTGCCGCACCACGAACCGATGATGATGTCGGGCGCGCGGATAATGACATCCTCGCGCGCAACAATGCGGTCCCTGCCGGATTTGCACGTGGAAAGTTCGGCGAAGATGTCGTCACCGCCCGCAATCGCGATCAGCTCTGACACCCAGCCGATGCCGGAGATCATCGGGTCGTCCCATTCCTCGAAATAGACCCTCGGGCGCACAGTCCGTTCGCGAGTCTCGGCACGAACGCGTTCGATATTTGTGGCAAGTTCATTTGCCAGCACACTTGCGCGTTCGTAGGCGCCCACGAACGCGCCGACCGTGCGGATCATGTCGAAGATTTCCGCCACGCTGCGCTGGTTGAACGCATGCACCGCGATGCCTTCGCGGATAAGGCCGGACACGATGTCCGCTTGAAGATCGGAGAACGCGAGCACCAGGTCCGGCTTCAGCGCCAGAATCTTCGGAATATCCGCGCTGATGAAGGCGGAGACGCGAGGCTTCTCTTTCCGTGCCTGCGGTGGACGCACCGTGTAGCCGGAGATGCCGACGATGCGTCGCTCCTCACCGAGGAGATAGATCGTCTCGGTGGTTTCTTCCGTGAGACAGACGATCCGTTCGGCCGGAAACATCAGGCCGCGCTTGGTGCCCGCGGCAAGCTGGCAACGCCTGCCGAAACGCCGATGCCTTGCAGCACCAGCAAGCCAGCAAAAGCAAAGCCATTCACCTCCGCGATATAGGCGATGATTTTGGCGCTGAAACCGCCATCGTCGCCGAGAAATGGCGTCGCGGCATAGAGCGCGACCTCATACGCCGCGAAAGCGGCAACGAAACACGCCACAGCGCTCATCACCCATCCGGCGCGGTTGGCGACGCTACGCGTTCCGATGGCGGCAGCGGTAGCGATCAAGGCGCTTATGCCGATCGCCGCGCCCCAGGCGAAGCTGTTGAAGTTCTGCGGATAATGCAGGAAGCCGTAGCCTATGATCTGGTTGGCGAGCCAGTTGATGAAGGTAAGCGCGAAAGCATCGCGCTTGCGCATGAAAAGGGCGGAAAGCGCGCCCAACGCCGGGAATGGCGTTGCGCAGGCGAAGATGAAACTGCCAATGACGGTCGCGCCGGTAAGAAGGGCGATCCACAGGCTGCGCTTTCCTTGCTCGTTGCGGCCGACGGCGGTATCCATTTTCATGCTCCTCGAAAGCGAGTTCGGAATGAAGGCCTTTGTGTCATGGAGTTCCGGCAAGGATAGCGCCTTTGCGCTCCATGAGGCGCGTCGCGCCGGGATCGAGATCGCGGGCGTCCTCACCACCATAAACGAAGTCTATGACCGCGTCGCCATGCATGGCGTGCGCAACACGTTGCTCGACCGTCAGATCGCAGCGCTGGGCGTTCCCGCGATCAAGGTGCCCATCCCGAGCCCCTGTCCGAACGAGGTCTATGAAACGCGGATGGAAGACGCCTGCACTGCCATCAAGGCGCAGAGTATCCGCCACATCGTCTTCGGCGATCTCTTCCTGGAAGATATCCGTGCTTACCGCATCGAGAAGCTCGCGGCGGCTGGCATGGAACCCGTCTTCCCGCTGTGGCGGCGTGATACTGCCCAGCTTGCGCGCGAGATGATCGCCGGCGGACTCGTCGCCCATGTCGCCTGCCTCGATCCGCGCAAGTTGCCCCGCAACTTTGCCGGCCGGACCTTCGATGAGTCCTTCCTCCGCGATCTGCCTGAAGGCGTCGATCCGTGCGCGGAGAACGGCGAGTTTCATACCGCTGTCACGGCCGGCCCAATGTTCTCCGCGCCTGTCACCATCACGATAGGCGACACGGTGGAGCGGGACGGCTTCGTCTTCACCGATATCATCCCGAACTAGGCCGCGCTTTTGCGCTTTTCGAACATCGCCCACACACCGTCCTCGCCGTCCCAGCTTCCGCGGCTGGCGCCCTTGGAATACTCGGTGGCGCGTTGCTCGAAAAAGTTGGCGTGCTCCACGCCGTTGAGAATTTCGACCAGCCAAGGCAAAGGATGCGCCTTCAATGGCCGATAGCCGCTGTCACTCTCTTCGAAGTTACCAAACACTGGCGGTAGCTTTAGTTGCGTCAACCGCCAGTCGGCGATGTAACGGACGTAAGCCTTGATATCGGCGGCACTCATGCCCTCGATGCCGCCGATCCCGAACGCCAGATCGACGAAGCCCTCTTCCAGTTTCACCATCGTTTTGGCCACGTCGATGATGTCGTCGCGCACGGCCTTCGTCACGGCGCCGGTTTCGCGGTCCCATTGGTGAAAAAGCTTGATGACCCCTTCGCAATGTAGGCTCTCGTCGCGCACCGACCAACTGACGATCTGGCCCATGCCATTCATCTTGTTGTGGCGCGGGAAATTGAGCAGCATCGCGAAACTAGCGAACAACGCCATACCCTCGGTAAAAGCACCAAACATAGCGAGCGTGCGGGCGACGTCAGCGACGGTGTCCACGCCGAACGAGTGCATGTAATCCGCCTTGGCGCGCAGCTCGGCATAATCACGAAACGCTTCGAACTCCGCCTTCGGCATGCCCAGTGTTTTTAGGAGCAGCGCATAGGCGTCGATGTGCACCGTCTCCATGTTGGTGAAGGCGGCCATCATCATCTGCACTTCCAGCGGCTGGAACAGCGGGATGTAGCGCTTGAGGTAATTGTCGCCCACTTCCACGTCGCTCTGCGTGAAGAAGCGGAAAATTTGTGTCAGCAGCGCGCGTTCCGCAGGCGTAACGCGATCGGATGACCAGTCCTTGATGTCGTTGCCCAGCGGTACTTCCTCGCCCATCCAGTGCGTCTGCTGCTGGCGCTTCCAGAACTCATAGGCCCAAGGATAACGCTCAACGTCATAGGTACCGGTGGCGGTCAGCAATCCGACTTTGCCCGTGCCAATGAGGGTGCGCGGGTCCGTGTTGCCGGGAAGAATCACTGGCATGCCAAGCACTCCTCGTAGTCGGTCGGCGCCTCGGCGCGCAGCGCGGCTTCTTTCTTCTCAAGCTGGCCGGCAAAGCCGGCGCGGCTCACCGATTTGGAGCGGCAGTAATAGAGGCTCTTGATACCGCGCTCCCACGCCGTCCAATGCAGCATGTGCAGATCCCATTTATCCACGTCACCGGGAATAAACAGATTGAGCGACTGGCTCTGGCAGATGAATGGCGCGCGGTCCGCCGCCAAATCGATGATCCAGCGCTGATCGATCTCGAAGGCGGTGCGATAGACAGCCTTCTCATCGTCCGTCAGGCAATCCAGATGCTGGACCGAACCTTCCTGCTCGACGATCGACTGCCAAGTCTCTGGCGTATCGACACCCTTCTCCGCCAACAGTTTCTGCAAATAGGGATTGCGCACGGCGAAGGAGCCGGACAGCGTCTTGTGATTGTAGATGTTGGCCGGGATCGGTTCGATGCAGGCGCTCGTGCCGCCGCAAATGATACTGATCGAGGCCGTCGGCGCGATCGCGATCTTATGGCTGAAGCGTGCCTTCATGCCGCGTTCGGCTGCGTCAGGGCAGGCGCCGCGCTCTTCCGCGAGCACATAAGACGCCGCGTCGGCTGCACGCCGAACATGCCGGAAGATGCGCAGGTTCCAGCTTTTCGCCAGCGCGCTTTCCATCGGAATGCCGCGCGATTGCAGGAAAGAGTGGAAGCCCATAACGCCTAAGCCAACGGAGCGTTCGCGCAGGGCGGAGTATTTGGCCCGCGCCATGCTGTCCGGCGCGGTTTCGATGAAGCTGGTCAGCACATTGTCCAGCATCCGCATCACGTCTTCGATGAATTGCGGTTCCGCATTCCATTCGTCCCAAGTCTCGATGTTGAGAGAGGACAGGCAGCACACTGCGGTGCGTTGTTCGTCGCGGTGATCGACGCCGGTGGCAAGCGTGATCTCGCTGCACAGATTCGAGGTGGAAACCTTGAGACCAAGGTCGCGCTGGTGCCGGGGCAGCGCGCGGTTCACATGGTCGATGAACAGCAGATAAGGTTCGCCGGTCTGCAACCGTGTCTCCAGGATGCGCTGCCAGAGCTGGCGGGCGCTTACCTCGCGGATGGTTTCGCCATTCTTTGGGCTCTTGAGCGCGAACATCGCGCCATCGCGCACGGCTTCCATAAAGGCGTCGGTGATGGCAATACCGTGATGCAGATTGAGCCCTTTGCGGTTGAAGTCGCCTGACGCCTTGCGGATTTCGAGGAACTCCTCGATTTCGGGATGATGCACGTCGAGATACACCGCCGCCGAACCGCGCCGCAGCGAGCCTTGGCTGATGGCAAGCGTCAGCCCGTCCATCACGTGGATGAAGGGGATGATGCCGCTGGTCTCGCCGCATCCTTTCACCGCTTCGCCGATGGAGCGCACTTTGCCCCAATAGGTGCCGATGCCGCCGCCATTGGAGGCGAGCCAGACATTCTCGTTCCAGGTGTTCACGATGCCGTCGAGAGAATCCGACACGTCGTTGAGGAAGCAGGAGATGGGAAGGCCGCGCGTCGTGCCGCCATTCGACAGGATCGGCGTCGCCGGCATGAACCAGAGTCGCGAGATGGCGTCGTAAAGGCGCTGCGCATGCGCAACGTCGTCGGCATAGGCGCAAGCGACGCGCGCGAACAAGTCCTGGAAGCTCTCGCCCGGCATGAGATAGCGATCTGTCAGAGTCGCTTTGCCAAACACGGTCAGAAGACTGTCGCGGCCACGATCCAATTGGAGATCGGAGGGCTGTGGCCTGCGTCCAAGCGGACCGGGCATTGGTGCGGAACGCGGCTCGGCTTTGCGAAAAACAAGCCTCGGTCCCGGCATGGAGCGGCCGGGAGCGATCTCGGGCACAGGGACCAGATGACCATGAATGTCGAAGTCAAAAGCCGGGGACGACATCGCTTTGCTCTCCTTGATCTGGCGGAGAGACAGCGGACGCATCGCAGGAAAAATGGCACGGAGCCACGGACCAGCAAGCGGCCACCGGGACACCCCGCCCGACGCACGTTCAATCCGTTCCCGGCAGGTCTCCTGGCTCGCGGCTTTGTCGCTTCTGCCGGCCTTCCCGATGCATCCGCATCAGTGGCGTTTATGGCAGCGGCTTGCCGCTTACAGTTGCGGGGGCAGCGCCGGAATTGACCTGCTTTCAGGCCGTACCGGCTTCCCTCTTAGCCCCAGATGTCGCCATCCGGGGAACCGTGAACCGCTATAGCTTGTGGTCAGGGTCGGGCCCAAGTCAAGCGGTTCTATGTTGCTGGTGTCGGATTCTCATGTGCGCAGCCAAGCATGAACCAACGGCACTATCTGATCGGCCCGGCAGCCATCAACCCACGTCACGGTTTTTGCGTTTCGCGGACGACGGGCACCATTTGATCGCCCCACGCGCCCGAGCCGTCGTGGCATCGTGAGACGCGCACCAGCTCGACGGAAATGCCACCATGAACCGCCTGCTCGATGGCGGCATTGAGACGGTGGGCGGCTTCTGCGATCCGGCGGACGGCGCGACCGGAGTCATCTTTGCTGGGCATCGGTGCCGGTTTGAATTCTGACTCGTCCATTGGCCCCTCCTCGTGTCGGGCAAAGCGGGCGCGCCGATACACGCCGCTTCGCCAATTATCCGGCGACGAACTGGTTCATGGTGTTGGCGTGCCCGCCCGCCTTGAGCGCGCGCTCACCGCTGACCATCGTCTTGAAGGTGTCGCCGAGGTCGGACCCGACCTCGTGCTGATGCTTCACAGCAGAGATGCCGCGACGGATTTCTTCGCGCTGGACCGAGACAACATAGGCTTTCATGCGATCTTCGCCGAAATAGCCGCGCGACAGCTCATCCACGCTCTTAGCCGTCAGGTGGAAGGTCGGAAGCGTGATCAGATTGTGGAATACGCCGGCTCTCGCCGCGATATCCGCCTGGAAGCGCTTCAGGCGATCGTCCGCTTCGCGACCCAGTTCGGTGTCGTCGAATTGCGCGGACATAAGCGCAATGTCGCCCGGATAGTCGGACGCTTTGATGCGATCTTCCTTGATCCACTGCTCGCGCACCTGCTTGCGCAGGTTGAGCGTCCAGTTGAAGGAGGGAGAATTGTTGTAGGCGAGCTTTGCCTTTGGTGCTGCCTTGCGGATTTCGGCCACCATCGAGGCGATCTCATCGACATTGGGGGTGTCGGTTTCGATCCAGAGCAGGTCAGCACCACCATCGTTGAGGGACGCGATGCAGTCCTCGATGACGCGTCCGCGCCCGGTATTGTCCTTGAATGCGAACAGGCCATTCGGCATGCGCACGGGTCGCGCGAATTTGCCGTCCCGAACCAGGACCAACTCGCCATCGCGCAGCGGGATCTTGTCCGTGATCTCCTCGGTCTTGAGCCATTTGATATAGGACGCGGCGTGATCGTCCGGTGACGTACTGACCGGCACCTTCTGCGTCAGGCCCGCGCCCAGGCTATCGGTACGCGCGACGATGACCCCTTCTTCGACGCCAAGTTCTTCGAACGCGAGGCGGCAGGCACGCAGCTTCTCGATAAAATCTTCCCGCGGTACCGTGACCTTGCCGTCTTGATGACCGCATTGTTTGGCATCGGAGACCTGGTTCTCGATCTGGATACAGCAGGCGCCGGCCTTGATCAGCTCTTTGGCGAGCAGATAGGTCGCGTGCTCGTTGCCGAAACCGGCATCGATATCCGCGATGATCGGGACGACATGGGTTTCGAAGGTGTCGATCGCCTTGATGGCAGCGGCTTCCGCGATGTTATCGCCTTTCTCGCGCGCTTCGCGCAGGGCCTCAAACAAATCGTTCAAGGCCACTTCGTCGGCCTGCCGCAGCGACACATATATCTCTTCGATCAGATCGGCGACCGCCGTCTTCTCGTGCATCGACTGATCGGGCAGATGGCCCCAGGTGTTGCGAAGTCCAGCGACCATCCAGCCAGACAAGTAAACGTAAGCGCCCTTTGTCGTGCCGCGCATGCGCTTCACCGACTTGATCATCTGCTGCGCGTGGAATCCGGACCAGCATCCCAGCGATTGCGTGAACTTGGAGGTATCCTTGTCATACGCGGCCATGTCGGCGCGCATCACCTTGGCCATCGCGCGCGCGATATCGAGATGCGTGTCGAAGGTATTCTGCAATTTGAGCTGTACGATGTCGTCAACACTGACGCCACCCGGTGCCACACCCGAAGGATAGCGCTTGAGAAGCTCGTTTGCGAGTTCGCGGTAGGTCTTGCGTGCAGCCATGACACTAATTTCCCTGAGTTCGTTGTTCGAATCCGATTTCACTTCTCGCGCTGGCGCGTCTGAACCAATGGCGCCATCTGGTCGCCCCAGCAGCCGTCGCCGGAATGAACGCGGTAGCGGCGGCGAAGCTCGATGATGACGCCTGCCTCCGTCGCCCGCGCTACCGACGCATTGAGTTGCTCGACGTCGCTCTCCACGGAGCGCAGCGATGCGCGCAACTCCGGCGTGAGCGCCTGGCTCGCGCTGGTCAGATAGACATCGCTCTGCGCTTCAAGATCGGAGGGCATCGGACAACTGCCGGCGCCGGGAATGGCGAGAATGTCTTGGGACATATCAGGCTCCGGTGATTTCGAGTTCAAGAAGGCGGCGATAGGCCGATGTCGTGAGGAAGGGTTCGAGCGTCTCGGCAAGGCATTGCGACAAGAACAGCCCCCGTGCCTCGACAAGGCTGCGGGGTGCATCGCTATCCTTTGGGATCAGCCTGGAGATCTCCTGATCGACAATCTTTGTCAGAAACTCATCCGTCAGCGTTTCGCCGGTATCGAACCGAACGCGATGCAGACGCCATTGCCAAACTTGCGCGCGCGATATTTCCGCGGTCGCTGCGTCTTCCATGAGATTGTAGAGCGGCACGCAGCCCATGCCGTCGAGCCATGCAGCGATATATTGGATTGCGACGCGGACATTTGCCCGCAAGCCTTCTTCGGTGATCGTCCCTTCGGGCTTGCGTGTAAGATTGGCCGCAGTGACATGCACGTCGTCGCGCTGGCGGGAGACCTGGTTGGCGCCGGGCATGAATTCGTCAAAGGCGGCGCGTGCGATCGGAATGAGGCCGGGATGGGCAACCCAGGTGCCATCGTGCCCGTTGCGCGCCTCGCGTTCCTTGTCAGCTTTGACTTTCGCGAACGCCGCTTCGTTGGCTTCCGCGTCGTCGCGGATCGGAATTTGCGCCGCCATCCCGCCCATCGCATGCGCACCGCGGCGATGGCACGTCTTGATGAGAAGCTCGCTATAAGCGGCGAGCGCGGGCGATGTCATCGCGACTTGGCCGCGATCCGGCAGAATGAAATCCGCGCGGCGGCCGAGCGTCTTGATCATAGAGAAGATGTAATCCCACCGCCCGCAGTTCAGGCCGACGATGTGATCGCGCATTTCGTAGAGGATTTCGTCCATCTCGAAAGCGGCAGGTAGCGTCTCGATCAAAACGGTGGCGCGGATCGATCCGCGCGGGATATCGAGCAGCTTCTCGGTATAGAGGAAGACATCATTCCAGAGCGTGGACTCGTGTCGGCTCTCCATTTTCGGCAGATAGAAGTACGGACCGCTCCCGCGCGCTAGAAGTTCGCGCGCGTTGTGGAAAACGTAGAGACCGAAGTCGAGAAGCGAGGCGGAAATCTCCTCGCCTGCGACCTCCAAATGAGCTTCGTTCATGTGCCAGCCGCGCGGACGCACCAGAAGAATCGCAGTCTGTGGATTGAGGGTGTAGTCACGCCCGGTCTTCTCGTCGCGATACGCAAGCGTGCGGCGCACCGCGGCCATCAGATTGGCTTGGCCGTCGATCAAGTTCGCCCATGTGGGCGATGAGGCGTCCTCGAAGTCCGCCATGAACGCCTGCGCGCCGGAGTTCAGCGCGTTGATAATCATCTTGGCGTTGACCGGACCCGTGATTTCGACGCGCCGGTCGAGCAGATCCTTTGGCGGCGGGGCGATGATCCAATCGGCGTCGCGCAGCTTTTGGGTATCGGCAGGAAAGCCGAGCGTCTCTTCGCCAGCATCGAGTCGGGCCTGCCGCTTGACGCGCAGCGATAGCAAATCGCGCCGGAAAGCATCGAAGCGGCGATGAAGATTGGCGAGAAACGAAATGGCCTCCGGCGTCAGAACCGTAGTCTGCGCCGGATGTTGCCCGGTGATCGTGATGCGATCGCGTGTGTTGCCTGCCATTTTCTGCCGTCCAATGATCTCGTTGACAGTCTTTACAAGAGGGATGCGCGGCATCAATGATGCGTCCGCACTAAAAGTGTCGATTTGTAAAGGCTTTCACAGCCAAGGCGGCACTTCTGTAAAGGTTGTAAACAGGTGGCGGAACGAAAGGTTTTTGCGGGCCAGCGCGTCAGGCATCTGAGAACCGCGCTGGGTTTGAACCAGGCGGCGATGGCGCGCGACCTGGG
Source organism: Alphaproteobacteria bacterium (assembly GCA_015654635.1). Classification (GTDB taxonomy): domain Bacteria; phylum Pseudomonadota; class Alphaproteobacteria; order Micropepsales; family Micropepsaceae; genus Rhizomicrobium. The sequence goes on from JAATGP010000007.1 coordinate 48,043, forward strand.
AATCTCGGCGAGCTATCTCAATCTTGTCGAACGCAACCAGCGCCCGCTGACCACGCAGCTCATCCTCAAGCTGGCCGAAACTTACGACCTCGATCTGCGCGAATTGCGCGGCGACCGCGAAACCCGCCGCATCGCCGAACTCACGGAAATCCTGGTCGATCCGGTGTTTGGCAAGATGCCGCCATCATCGGCTATTGCCGATGTGGTCAACGGTTATCCCGACATCGCGGCGGCGCTCGCTTCCGTCTATGGCGCATATCGCAAAGCACACGCATCCGGCGTACCGGACTTTGCTGCCAGCGACGACCGGCAGCCCGTGCCGCCCGACGAGCGCTTTCCAGTCGAGGAGGTGCGCGACTATTTCCACGCACGCAACAACTACATCGCCTCGCTCGATGAACAGGCCGAGGCGCTTCATGGCGAGCTTGCAGAGAAGGATGATCTGTTCGCGGCGTTGCGCGATTATCTGCGCGAGCAGCATCAGATTCGTGTGACCATCCTTCCCATCCATGCGATGCCCGACGCGCAACGCCGCTTCGACCGGCATAACCGCCGCCTGTTCTTGTCTGAAATGCTCCCGGTGCCCAGCCGCATCTTCCAGACCGCGGTGCAGGTCGCATTGCTTTCCTATGGCGCGGAGATCGACCGGCTTGTCAGTGCAGCCAGTCTTAGCGGTGAAGACGCCAATCGCCTGTTCCGCATCGGACTCGCCAATCATTTCGCCGGTGCGCTGATGATGCCGTATGAACGCTTTCTGGAAGCAGCAATCGCCACACGCTACGACATCGACGTGCTTGCCAGCCGCTTCGGCGCCAGCGTCGAGCAGGTGGCGCACCGGCTGACAACCCTGCAACGCACGGAACGGCGCGGCGTGCCGTTCTTTCTGCTGAGGCTGGACAATGCCGGCAACATTTCTAAACGTTTCTCCGCCGGTGGCTTTGCCTTCGCACGGTTCGGCGGGACGTGCCCGCGCTGGCGCGTTCACGATGCCTTCGGCACGCCGGGCGAGACGATCGTGCAGCTCGTCGAACTGCCGGACGGCACGCGTTATCTGACAGTTTCGCGCACCGTCGAAACCATGCGCGGGCGTTATCCACTGAATGCCCGCAAGCTCGCGATCAGCCTCGGCTGCGAAATCTCCTATGCGTCGCAACTCGTCTATGCAGAGGGACTTGATCTTGCCGGCGCGGAAGCCGCCACGCCTATCGGCGTGACTTGTCGCGTCTGCGAACGCACCAACTGCGCGGCGCGCGCCTTTCCGCCGATGACGCGGCCACTGACGATCGATGCGTCGCGCAAGGGATTCTCGGCGTTCGAATTCGGTTAAGGCTGCGCCGTTTGGCCATTCTCATCGTTTGCGCGCCAAGATGCGATCAATGCAGGGTCCGACAACAGTTTGGCGATGCCGTCCGGTGCATAGGTGCGGATGTTGATGGTCTGCCCGCGGCGAAAGCTGATACTGCCTTTGACCGGCAGGCGTCCGTCCTTGGTCCAGCGCAGCCGCTCGCGCGCGGTAATGCCCAGCACATTCTGGACGAGGCGAGGCGTCAGCGGGCGGTTGGCAATGATCTTCAACGCCGCGTCGATTTCCGCGACAATCCCGCGAACCGTGTGGATGTCGTCGCGCCGGAAAATCCAAACATCCGGCGCTTTCGCATAAGCGCCGATATCCAGCCGGCGCAGATATGTGGCGATGCGCTTTTTGACTTCCGCTTCGCGCAGGCGCAGGCCGAGAAAGCGATTCAAGCCCTTCTGCGGAGAGAGATGGATTTCGTCCTGACCGACAGTGACATGAAGAAATCCGCTCCGCACGATCTCTCCGGCATGCGTCATGGCGAGGCCATCCGATGATCGCCGTTCAACTCACCGGATAGGGTGCGAACCGGCTTCGGTTTTCATCCACCGCGACGCGCTTGCCGATGGGCGGAAAAGCGCGCTGCGAACAGTTCGGGCGCTCGCAAACCCGACAGCCGGCGCCGATGGGCGTTGCGGACTGAAGATCGGTTAGATCGAGCCCCTTCGCATATACCAGTCTCGGTGCATGGCGTATATCGCAGCCCAAACCGATCGCGAAGGTCTTGCCCGGCGCGCCATAACCATCGCCGCCACGCGAGACCGTGCGCGCGATCCAGAGATAAGTGCGCCCGTCCGGCATCTGGGCGATCTGCGTCAGAATCTGGCCTGGCTGCGCAAAGGCAGCATAAACATTCCACAACGGACAGGCGCCACCAACGCGCGAGAAGTGGAAGTCCGTCGCCGATTGGCGTTTCGAGATATTGCCGGCGCGGTCCACCCGGATGAAGAAGAACGGCACGCCACGCGCTTCGGGACGCTGCAAGGTCGAAAGCCGGTGACAGACCGTTTCGAATCCCACACCGAACTGCCGACCTAGACGCTCGATATCGTAGCGGAGCGTCTCAGCCGCCTGATGGAAAAGCCCGTAAGGCAGGATAAGCCCGCCCGCAAAATAATTCGCCAAACCGATCCGTCCCAGCGCACGGGCCTCGTCGCTGGAGAAGGCTGCGTCCTGTGTCAAACGGTCGAGCGCCGTTCCCACCTCCAGGAAAGCCAGTTGCGTTGCCATCTGGAAGGCCTGCTGGCCCGGACGCAGTTCGGCGGAGAGATAGAGAACCTTGCTCGCGGGATCGAAGCGCCGCTGTGTTCCGCTCACCGTATCTTCGATGCGCTCGATCACGACGCGCACACCGTGCCGGCGGGACAGCCAATCCGTAAAACCGGCATGGACGCCACCGGGCGACAACTCCGCTTTGCGATAGAGCCGCTCCGCGGCCTCATCGAGTTCGGCGATGTAATTGTGGCGCGAATAGAAGAAGTCGCGCACCTCTTCATAGGGCATGGGCTGCGGCGCTTCGGTTTCCCAATCGTCGCCGAGGCGCGCCGCCATTGCTTCGGTTCGTTGCACGCTCTCGCGATAGCGCCGGTGCAGCGTGATCAGGGCGCGGCCGATGGCGGGCATGTTGGCGGCTAACTCGCGGATTTCGGCAGTCGTCACGCGCTCGATAGTCTGGGTATCCGACAGCGTGTCACGCAAATCGGCGATCAGGCGCGCTTCCTCGTCTTCGGAGAAAAGCTGTACGTCGATGCCGAGCGCTGCGTTGATCTTCAAGAGCACCGGCACCGTCAGCGGACGCTGGTTTTTCTCAAGCTGGCTCAGATAGCTCGTGGAAAGCTCCAGCGCATCGGCAAGCGCTGCCTGGGTCAGGCCGCGTTCCTCGCGCAGCCGCCGCAACCGGACTCCCATGAACGCCTTGCGCATCACCATATTCACAAACTTTGCAACTTCGGTCATTTCGCTCCACAAAACTACGCTAATTCAGTGGTTTCGTGATGCTGTAAGATTGCGGATATTGCGGAAATGCAGCCCGCAGCGCAAGCCGTACCATCCGATCATCCCAGCGACCTGCCGGGCGAAGCGCGTCTTCTGGAAATGGTTTTTCCAGAACAGGCCAATCACTACGGCACGCTCTTTGGCGGGACCGCGCTCGCCCTGATGGGCAAGGCGGCGTTCATCGCCGCGAGCCGGCACGCACGCTGTGCTGTCGTCATGGCGGCATCCGACCGCATCGAATTCCATGTGCCGGTGAAGGTCGGCCAGATGATCGAGCTGCACGCATGGATCGAGCGGCGTGGACGCACCTCGATGACGGTCGCCGTCGATGTCGTCGCCGAAACGCCGGCGACCGGCGTGCGCCAACCTGCCATGCGTGGCCGCTTCGAGATGGTCGCCGTCGATGCGAACGGCCGTCCCACGCCGATCACTTCCCCATCGCACAATGAGAACGCCGACACATGAAGCTTCATACCGTCCGTACCTACAAATCCGCCGAGATGCTCAAGCGCGAAGACCAGCTTGCCTGGAAGCTTGCCGCAGTCGCGAGCGACCCGGTGGCCGTCGAAGACGATGTCGTCGAGATGATCGGCAATCGCATCATCGACAATGCGGCGGTAGCCGCCGCGTCGGTCAATCGTCATCCGGTCGTTAGTGCGCGGGCGCAAGCCGTGACGCATCCCTATACGCGCGGCGCAACGGTAGTCGGATTGCCCAGCACATCGCGGGTCTCGCCCGAATGGGCGGCCTGGGCGAATGGTGTCGCCGTGCGGGAGTTGGACTATCACGACACGTTCCTGGCCGCGGAATATTCGCATCCTGGCGACAATATCCCGCCGGTGCTGGCCGTGGCGCAGCATTGCGGTTTGTCAGGCGCCGATCTCATCCGCGGCATCGCGGCTGGATATGAAATCCAGGTCGATCTCGTGAAGGGCATCTGCCTGCACGAGCACAAGATCGACCACATCGCCCATCTCGGCCCTTCGGCGGCTGCCGGAATCGGCGCGGCGCTCAATCTGCCAACCGAGACGGTCTATCAGGCAATTCAGCAGGCGCTGCACGTCACCACCACCACGCGCCAGTCGCGCAAGGGTGAGATTTCGAGCTGGAAAGCTTACGCGCCCGCTTTCGCGGGAAAGATGGCGGTGGAAGCGGTGGACCGCGCGCTCCGTGGCGAAGGCGCGCCGTCGCCGGCCTATGAGGGCGAGGACGGTTTTATCGCGTGGCTGCTGGGCGGCTCCAAGGTCGAATACCTCGTCCCGCTGCCGGAGCCGGGTGAGCCCAAACGCGCGATCCTCGATACTTATACGAAAGAACATTCCGCAGAATATCAAAGCCAGGCGTTGATCGATCTGGCGCGTAGGCTTGGTCCCAGGATCGGCGATCTTTCGCGCGTGAAGGACATCCTGATCCGCACCAGCCATCACACCCATTATGTGATCGGCACCGGCGCCAACGATCCGCAAAAGATGGACCCGAACGCCAGCCGCGAAACGCTGGATCACTCCATCATGTACATCTTCGCGGTCGCGCTGGAAGACGGCGGCTGGCATCACGAGCGATCCTATGCACCGGAACGCGCGAAGCGGCCGGAAACCGTCGCGCTCTGGCACAATATCCGCACCGAGGAAGACCCGGCGTGGACGACGCGGTATCACGCGACCGATCCGAAGGTGAAAGCCTTCGGCGGCCATGTCGTCGTCACGCTGAAGGATGGGAGCGTTATTGAAGATGAGATCGCCGTCGCCGACGCCCATCCGCTCGGCGCCCATCCCTGGAAACGTCCCGATTATATCCGTAAGTTCCAGCTTCTCGCGGACGGCGTGGTCAGCGCAAGCGAACAGACGCGCTTCCTCGCCGCTGTCGAGAACCTCCCGCAACTGAAGCCCGACGATCTTTTCCAACTGAGTTTCCGCGTCGAGCGGCTCGAACGGCCCGCGACGCACGGACTCTTCGACTGGCCCACCAAAGAGTGGCCGTCGCCACATGCATCCTTCGCCTGAGGAGGCCCCCATGTCCGAAGCACCCAAGCCGAAGAAGTCAGTGGCGTTATCCGGTGTGCTGGCGGGCAACACCGCGCTCTGCACCGTAGGGCGGACCGGCAACGATCTGCACTATCGCGGTTATGACATTCTCGATGTGGCCGAGGCCTGCGAGTTCGAGGAGATCGCGCACTTGCTTGTGCATGGCACGCTGCCGACCGAATCTCATCTCGCAAGCTACAAGGAAAAACTGCGTAGCCTGCGCGGGTTGCCCGCAGCCGTGAAGCAGACGCTGGAAGCGATCCCGGCGGCGGCCCATCCGATGGATGTGATGCGTTCCGGTGTTTCGGCGCTGGGTTGCGTGCTACCGGAAGCCGCCGACCACAATCTGCCCGGTGCCCGCGATATCGCCGACCGGCTGATGGCCTCGCTGGGTTCGATGCTCCTTTACTGGTTTCACTTCGCCCATCACGGACGGCGGATCGAGGTCGAGACGGACGACGACAGCATCGGTGCGCATTTCCTGCATCTTTTGCATGGCGTAAAGCCGAGCGCTTCCCACATCCGCGCCATGCACACCTCGCTCATTCTCTACGCCGAGCATGAGTTCAATGCCTCAACCTTCACGGCGCGCGCCATCGCGGGCACCGGCGCGGATGTCTATTCGGCGGTGACCGGCGCGATCGGCGCCTTGCGCGGACCCAAGCATGGCGGAGCCAACGAAGCCGCGTTCGATATTCAGAAACGCTATGCCGATGCCGACGAGGCGGAAGCCGACATCCGCCGCCGCGTGGAGGCCAAGGAGGTCGTGATCGGCTTCGGCCATCCCGTCTATACGGTCGCCGATCCGCGCAACAAGGTCATCAAGGAGGTGGCCCGCGATCTCAGCGCCGAGGCAGATGCGATGAAGATGTTCGAAATCGCCGAACGGATCGAATCGGTTATGGCGGAAACCAAAAAGATGTTCGCCAACCTCGACTGGTTCAGCGCCGTCTCCTATCACATGATGGGCGTGCCCACGGCGATGTTCACGCCGCTGTTCGTCATCGCGCGAACGTCAGGCTGGTGCGCGCATGTCATCGAGCAGCGCATCGACAACAAGATCATTCGCCCGTCCGCGAATTATACGGGGCCAGAGAATCTGGTCTTCGTGCCGCTCAAGGAGCGCGGTAAAACCGGCAAGCGGCAGAAAGCCGCCTGAAGGACCAAGCCATGCCCTATCTCGTCGCCGCCGATCTGCCCGTACAATCTGCCGCCCGCCGATTCCGCGAACTGCTCGCGCGCCCGAATATCCTGCGTCTGCCCGGTGCCCACAATGGTATGGCGGCGCTTCAGGCGCGGGCGGCAGGATTCGAGGCGCTCTATCTCTCCGGCGCAGCGATGACCGCTTCGATGGGATTGCCTGACCTCGGCGTCATCACCGTAGACGAAGTGGCATTCTTCATCCGTCAAATCGCGCGCGCGAGCGGCCTGCCGCTTCTGGTCGATGGCGACACCGGATACGGCGAAGCGCTCAACGTCATGCACATGGTGCGCACCTTCGAAGACGCTGGCGCCGGTGCGGTTCATATCGAAGACCAGCTCCTGCCCAAGAAATGCGGCCACCTCAACGACAAGAAACTCGCCGACGCGCATGACATGGCAGCCAAGGTGGCGGCGGCCGCGAAAGCGCGGCGCGATCTGCTCATCATCGCGCGCACCGATGCTGCGGCGAGTGAAGGCATCGACGGCGCTGTTGCGCGCGCAAAGCTCTACCTTGAAGCCGGTGCCGATGCGATTTTTCCAGAGGCGTTGACGACCGCGGAGATGTTCCGCGCATTCGCGGAGTCGCTCCCCGGCGCGAAACTGCTCGCCAACATGACCGAGTTCGGCAGGACGCCGTTCTTCACGGCGAATGAATTCGAGAAGATGGGCTACAGCATGGTGATCTGGCCGGTCAGTTCGCTGCGCGTCGCCAACAAGGCGCAGGAGAAGCTTTATGCCGCCATCGCGCGCGACGGCGGTACGCAGAACATGATCGATGCGATGCAGACGCGCACCGAACTCTACGCAACCATCGGTTATCACGACTACGAGGCGCTCGATGCCTCAATCGTCGAGACGGTGATCGCGGAAATCATGACCCAGCGCCGCCCCCAAAAGACATAAAGACTTCTTTATATCCTTGTTGACAGAAGGAGTTGGCTTCGGCTTAATCGGCCTATCGTGGTTCTCCCGGTCGCGTTGGCCGGGAGCTAAGAGGGAATCCGGTGCGCCGGGCTTTCGAAAGAAAGACGGCAATGCCGGAGCTGCCCCCGCAACTGTAAGCGGCGAGCCCGCTGTCGTTTCCGGTCACTGACGTTCGCGTCGGGAAGACCAGACAGCAGGCAATGACCCGTGAGCCAGGAGACCTGCCACGATGAAAGAACGTCCACGGGCGGGGTGCTCCTGTTGGTCGCTTGCAGCAGACGGAGTCCGTCTGCGACACGCGCTCCACTTGGCCCTTGCCCTCATCAGTAGAGGAAGGGCTCATGTCCATCACCGTCAGCGCACTCGGCTTCCCCCGCATCGGTCCGCACCGCGAACTCAAGACCGCCCTTGAAGGCTATTGGGCTGGCAAGAGCGACGAGCAGACCCTGTTGAAGAAAGCCGCAAGCCTGCGCGCAGCAACATGGGCGCGGCAGAAAGCGCTGGGCGTCACGCATATCCCGAGCAACGATTTCTCGCTCTACGACCATGTGCTCGATACGAGCGTGATGGTAGGCGCCATCCCACCCATCTACGGCTGGGATGGCGGCACGGTTTCGCTCGACACCTATTTCGCGATGGCGCGCGGCAGCCAGCCTGATGCGGACGATGGACATGCCCATGCGCATGGCGGTCACGGCGATCTGCCCGCACTGGAAATGACGAAATGGTTCGACACCAACTATCACTACATGGTGCCTGAGCTTGCGCCGGATCAGACGTTCACACTCGCATCGACCAAACCGATCGACGAATTCCTGGAAGCAAAGGCGCTCGGCTATCAGACGCGGCCGGTTCTGCTCGGTCCCGTCACCTATCTTCTGCTCGCCAAGAGCAAACAGAAGGGCTTCGACACGCTGTCGCTGCTCGACAGATTGTTGCCGGTCTATGCCGATGTTCTCAAGCGGCTGGGTGAGTCCGGTGCCGAATGGCTGCAAATCGACGAGCCTGCGCTTGTCCTCGATCTCAGCAACGAGGCGCGCGCCGCGTTCGGAAAAGCCCATGCGGTGCTGAAGAACGCCGCGCCTGGCCTGAAGCTGCTGCTCACGACATATTTTGGCGCACTGGACGACAATCTCGACACCGCGCTGAATCTCCCGGTTGCCGGTTTGCATATCGACCTGGTCCGCGCGCCGCAGCAACTCGAAGACGTGCTCGCCAAAGCACCGGCCAATCTCGTTCTGTCGCTTGGCGTCATCGACGGCCGCAACATCTGGCGTGCCGATCTGAACGCGCTGTTGGCCCGGCTGCAGCCTATCGTCGCCTCCGGGCGCCAAATCCTGCTCGCGCCGTCATGCTCGCTTCTGCACACGCCGATTGACTTGGCGCTGGAAACTGATCTCGACCCGGAAGTGAAAGATTGGCTGGCCTTCGCGGTTCAGAAACTGGACGAGCTTTCGACGCTCGCGGCCGCGCTCGATGGCAGGCGCGAAAGCGTCGCCGACAAATTGGCGATCTCCGCCAAGGCCGTCGCGGCGCGCAGGGCGTCACCCCGCACAAACGACCCGGCGGTACGCCAGAGGCTGGCGGCGGTGACAGCGGAGATGGCGCGGCGTTCCGAGCCTTTTGCTGCGCGTCGTACTGTCCAGCGCGGTCGACTCAATCTACCGGCCTTCCCGACGACCACCATCGGCTCGTTCCCGCAAACCACCGATGTGCGCAAGGCGCGCGCCGCTCACGTCAAAGGCGCGCTTACGGACGCTGAATATGATGCCTTCCTGAAGCGCGAGACGGAAGCGGCCATCCGCTGGCAGGAAGAGATCGGCCTCGATGTCCTGGTGCATGGCGAGTTCGAACGCAACGACATGGTGCAGTATTTCGGCGAACAGCTTTCCGGCTTCGTCTTCACCAAGCACGCCTGGGTGCAGAGCTACGGTTCGCGCTGCGTCCGCCCGCCGATCATCTTCGGCGATGTGTCCCGTCCCAAACCCATGACTGTGGAATGGTGGCACTATGCGCAATCGCTGACCGGCAAACCCGTGAAGGGCATGCTCACGGGGCCGGTGACGATCTTGCAGTGGTCGTTCGTTCGCGACGACCAGCCCCGTAGCGAAACCTGTCGCCAGATTGCACTCGCCATACGCGACGAGGTGCATGATTTGGAAGTCGCGGGCGCCAAAATCATCCAGATTGACGAGGCCGCCCTGCGTGAAGGTCTGCCGCTGCGCCGTACAGATTGGCAGCATTATCTAGACTGGGCCGTCGAGTGTTTTCGTCTTACTTCGTCGGGTGTGCGCACGGAAACGCAGATTCATACGCATATGTGCTACTCCGAGTTCAACGACATCATCGCCGCGATTGGAGCGATGGACGCAGACGTCATCTCCATCGAGACTGCGCGTTCGAAGGTGGAATTGCTGGATGCTTTCCGGACATACGCCTATCCGAACGAAATCGGTCCCGGCGTTTACGACATCCATTCGCCGCGCGTACCCAGCGTCGAGGAAATGCGCGAACTTCTGCAAGCAGCCGGCAAACGGCTCGCATCCGACAAGCTTTGGGTCAATCCAGACTGCGGCCTCAAGACGCGAGGTTGGAAGGAAGTTCGTCCGGCACTCGTCAACATGGTCGAAGCCGCCAGACTGGCACGGGCGGAGGGGACAATTTGATGTGTCGAATGTGACACGCATGGCGTAGCGATGCGGCTCAAAGCGCTTCAGTATTTGACGGCGGTTGTAGATGCGGGAAGTTTTGCCAAGGCCGCCGTTATGCTTGAAGTCAACGCCTCGACGCTCACGCGGTGTATCGATGCATTGGAGGATGAACTTGGGCTGACGCTTCTCGAACGCAGCCATTCTGGCGTCCGGCTTACCTCCGGTGGGACGGCGGTGATGGTTGCGGTGCGGCGGATGTTGGCAGACCTCGATGCTGTTGCAGAGACCGCTCGTTACAAAAGCGCAGGCAATGAAGGTGAGCTTAAATTGGGCGTGCGCATGCCGCCGATCGGCGATCCGCTGGAAACGCTGTTGGCGGAATGGCGCGGCCATCATCCCAAAGTCTCGCTGACGTTGTATGAGATGCCAGACCACGACCTCTACACCGCTGTCGAAAATCGGCGGCTGGATGCGGCTCTGGTGGCCGGCTACGGCGCGTGGCCCAATGTCGCGACCGAGCCGCTGTTCTGCGAGTTGTTGTTCGCCGCTTTGCCGAACGGCCACCCGCTCTGCGCACGCGAAAGTGTCGATTGGAATTGCCTGCGCCGCGAAACGATCCTCGTGCAGGATTGGGATGGAAGCCACGCCACGCGCGAGTTCTACGCGTCGCTGCTCGGCATTGGAATGCCATTTCAATCCCATTCAGCGAGCGAACAATCGGTGTTGGCCCTGGTAGGTGCCGGCTTCGGCGTGACGCTTGTGACGCATGGTCGGGCGCTGGCGGACTTCCCTGGCGTGACCTTCAAACCGATAAGGGAGCCCAACGCGCAGATGCGCATAGAATTGGCCTGGGCGCTTGAATCCAAGGACGCTGTCGTCGGCCGTTTTGTCAGTTTCATGCGCGATAACACCCGTTTGAAGCGAATTCCGTAATCATTCGGATTACTCACGCGATACAGATTGAACGCAGATTGCGCAGCCCGTCGTTTGTGATTTAGCCGCAGGCGTTTTGCGGTCGGTTGTTCATCGTGCCTTTGCGTCGCGACCTCATTTGATCGATTGCAAGATAAAAGCGATGTCGTTGCTCGCCGCTTCGGTGCATTTAAGCAATTGTCTGCACGATACTTTTGACTGATGACGATGCTGCCACCAACAGAAGCCGGCTGGCGCTATCATCAAATTTCCTTTTCTCATCAAGGCAAAACTGGCTGGCATCGTCGTACGCAAGAGTAGAAGCTGGCGCATATCGTATTGATAGATTTGATGTTTCCTTGAATGCGTATGGCAGCGTGGTTTTCGCGACTGGCGGAAAAACTCTGTTGCCACAATCGGATAAGCCAACACGCCGTTGTGGCTTTTATCTCGCCGTCCACGATCATGTGTTTCCCGGCTGCCATTCGCGCGAATAAATATCCATGCGATGACATCGCGAAAGCGGGCTCCGGGGTAGGAATCGGTCGTTCCGCTGATGAGGCTGTGGGGCGATCCTCGCTCCATGTTCCAACGAGACGCACATGAACATAGCGGCCCCGATCAATGGCGGCGAGTTGGTCTGCTGCCCGATGATCTCCACGACTATCTGCTGCCTGTTCCACGCCGTTCTGGCCGTCCATCGAAGCATGATCTCTCGGCCTGGACCGTTACCGACGACTGGCCGGCGCGCGTGCCTGTGACCGAGCGCGAATTGGACGTGTTCGAGGCATGGTTCGGTGATATTCTGGATGAGTTGCTTCGGAGGCACCGGCCATGAATGCTCCAGTCGTAACCGTACCACTGCGTGCCGCCCTCTATCTGCGCGTCTCGACGGTGCGGCAGGCCGAGCACGATGTCTCCATTCCCGACCAGCGCAAGCAAGGCGAAGCCTATTGTCAGTCACGCGGCTACCAGCTCATCGAGACCTATGTGGAGGCGGGCGCGTCGGCCACCAACGACCGGCGGCCGGAGTTTCAGCGCATGATCGAGGCGGGCACCAGCAAGCCCGCGCCCTTTGATGTCGTGGTCGTCCATTCGTTCAGCCGGTTCTTCCGCGATCACTTCGAACTGGAGTTCTACGTCAGGAAGCTCGCCAAGAACGGCGTCAGGCTCGTCTCCATTACCCAGGAGATGGGTGACGATCCCATGCATGTCATGATGCGGCAGATCATGGCGTTGTTCGACGAGTATCAATCCAAGGAGAACGCCAAGCACGTCATGCGCGCCATGAAGGAGAATGCCCGGCAGGGATTCTGGAACGGCTCGCTGCCTCCCATCGGCTACCGGGTGGTCGCCGCCGAGCAGCGTGGCGCCAAGACCAAGAAGAAGCTGGAGATCGACCCGTTGCACGCCGACACCATCCGGCTGATCTATCGGCTGGCCCTGGAGGGCGACGGTACATCCGGCCCGGTAGGAGTCAAAGCCATCGCGGACTATCTGAACCGCCACCATATCTTCACCCGTGACGGCGGGCGCTGGGGCATCGGGCAGGTCCACCGCATCCTGACCCGCCGCACCTATATCGGCGAGCACCAGTTCAACAAGCGCTCGAAGACGAAGGAACTGAAGCCCGTCAGCGAGGTGGTGATGGTCGCCGTGCCGCCGATCATCGACCAAGCGACCTTCGACGCCGTGCAGGTGCATCTTCATGCCCGCAACCCGAAGGTGACGCCCGCCCGCGTCGTTAGCGGTCCGACCCTCCTTACCGGCATCTGCTTCTGCGCCAACTGCGGCGGAGCCATGACACTCAGAACCGGCAAGGGCGGGCGCTATCGCTACTACACCTGCTCGATCAAAGCCCGGCAGGGCGAGACGGGCTGCAAGGGCCGCTCGATCCCGATGGACAAGCTGGACGATCTGGTTGCCCGCCATCTGGAGAACCGGCTGCTCGATCCCGAACGCTTGCAGGAAGTCCTGGCTTCACTTCTGGACCGCAGGCAGGAGCGTATCCAGCATCGCAAAGAACATGCCGCGGAGTTGAACAGACGTGCCGCCGAAGCCGAGCTGCGTCTCAAGCGCCTCTATGAGGCCATCGAATCCGGAATTGCCGATCTGGACGATCCGGCACTGAAGGAGCGTGTCGCTGGCCTCAGGGCAACGCGCGATCAAGCTCGGGCCGACGCCGAGCGCACGCGGGCTGTCTCCGAAGACACTAGAAACATCATCAACCCGGCTCTGCTCGGAGGTTTTGCCAAAGCCGCCAGGGAACGCATTCGGCTACCCAATGGCGGCTACCGGCGGGACCATCTCCGGGCGCTCGCCCAGCGTGTCGAGGTCGCCGACAAAGAGGTCCGCATCATGGGATCGAAAAGCGACCTATTGCGGACGCTGGCTGCCTCTTCGGGCGTAAAGCCGGCTACGCCCGGCGTTCGCAGTTCTGTTCTGAAGTGGCGGATGGGGAGGGATTCGAACCCCCGGACCCCGTTAAGGGCCGTCGGTTTTCAAGACCGATGCAATCGACCACTCTGCCACCCATCCGCAACGGGAGCCTGAAGTACTGAAGCGGCTGGCGCAGCGCAAGCCCCTGCGGAATTTGCCGGTTTCTGAGCGCCCCGCCATTTTGGTTCAGGTTGGGTGGCTTGCTGCGTGGCGCGAAAGCAATTCCTCAAGCAGAATATCGGGCATTAGAGGAGGGCAGGTTTACACCCCTGTCATGGTGCGAGGCCATCTTCAGCCTTCCACAAGGGGCTGCCATCGATTACGAATTGAATCTCGATTGAGGTTGATTCCGTAACATGCGTCCACACTTGGTTAAGGCCTGTGCTGGACTGCTTGTCGCCGCACTGGCGGCAGGGTGCAGCACGACACGGGCACCCGAACGTCACGCTGTCAGCATCCCGGCCAATGCGGGCGTCTACCGGGTCGGCAATCCCTATCAAATCGGCGGCACTTGGTATTATCCGCGCGAGCAGCCTGACTATGACGAGACGGGCGTTGCCTCCTGGTATGGGCCGGGCTTCTACAACAATTTGACCGCGGACGGCGAAATGTTCACCTCCAAGGATCTAACCGCCGCCCACCGCACCCTGCCGTTGCCGGTCAATGTGCGCATTACCAATCTCGACAACGGCCAGTCGCTGGTGGTGCGTGTCAACGACCGCGGGCCCTATGCCAAAGGGCGCATCATCGATGTCTCGGAACGCGCCGCCAAGCTGCTCGGTTTCAGCGACAAAGGCACGGCCAAAGTGCGGGTGCAGTATCTCGCCCGCGCCGATTTGCCCAATGGCACCCCGCAGCCTTTTGGCGCCGGAACGCCCGATAGCGAAAAGAACGCCTTGCCGGCCGTGCCCAGCACCGGGGTAGAAACCGAACCTCTGGCCCCGGTTGCAGGGTTGCCAGTCGCCCCGCCCAAGCCGGTCGCGGCCTTGCCCAAACCGGTCCCCAGTACCGTGGTGGCCAGCGACGAAAGCGCTTTGCCGTCCGGCAAGGTCACGCGCGTGCCTGTGCCTGCCGTAACCCATCTCTATGTACAGCTCGGCGCTTTCAGCAATTACCAGAACGCCCAGCGATTGGCCGCACATCTGGGTGCCGATGTAAGAATTTCGACCATTCAACGCGGCGGCCAAACACTCTATAGAGTGCGCTCAGGTCCGTTCGCTACGACCGATGATGCCGATACGGCGCTGACCTCGCTGCTGAACCGCGGCGGCACCGACGCCCATATCATCGTCGATCAATAGACCGCTCAGCTGCCTTTGGAGGGCATTATCATGTCGCGATTGCGCGTCCTCTTCGCCATTCTTTCCCTTTGCGCCTTATCGATGGGGCCTGCGGGCGCGGTGATGAACACCAGTGCCGAACATGCGGTGCTGATGGACGCCCAGACCGGTCAGGTTTTGTGGGCCAAGGACGGCTATGCGCAAATGGCGCCCGCCTCCATGAGCAAGCTGATGACCCTGGAGGTCTTGTTCCAGCGCTTGAAGGATGGTCGCGTCAAGCTCACGGATAAGTTCGCAGTCTCCGAGCGGGCCTGGCGGACCGGCGGCTCCAAGGGTTTTGTGCGTGTTGGTGACCAGCTTACGGTGGAAGATCTTATCAACCGCATCATTGTGGTCTCGGGCAACGACGCCTGTGTGGTCGTAGCCGAGGCGCTGGGCGGCTCGATGGAGGGCTTTGTCGATCTGATGAACAGCCGCGCCAAGGCGATTGGCCTTTCCGGCTCGCATTTCGTCAATCCGGATGGATTGCCGGAACCAGCTGGGCAGACGATGACGGCCTTTGACCTTGCCAAACTGGCGCGCCACCTGATCAACACCTATCCTGCCTATTATCATTTCTTCAGTGTCCGCAGCTACACCACCACCGACCAAGGCAAATCGATTACCCAGCCCAACCGCAACATGGTGCTCGATAAGTTCCCGGGCGCTGACGGCCTGAAAACCGGTCATACCGATTTGGCGGGTTATGGCGTGACCGCTTCCGCCGTGAAGGATGGCCATCGCCTGATCTTGGTGCTCAATGGCCTTCGTTATCCCGATCTCAATAAGGCTCCGCCAGCCAAGGCCGACTGGTTTGCCGAGCTGCGCCGCGCCGAAGAAGCCGCTCGCGTGCTCGCCATGGGCTTTCGCGAATTCCGTTCCTTTGCGGTCTTCAAAACCAATGAGATCGCCGGCAATATTCCGGTCTCCGGCGGGGCGCAAAGCTTCGTGCCGGTGACGGCCAAGGCGCCGGTTGCCGTGACCATGCAGGTCGACTCGCGCCAGGGGCTGAAAGTGGCCCTGCATTATGCGCCCCAGGTCAAAGCTCCGATCAGAGCCGGCGATCAGGTCGGCACACTGTCGGTGACGGCTCCCGATTTTCCCGGATTGACGGTTCCCGTCTTTGCCGCACAAGACGTTCCGCGCATCAGTCTCTTCAGCCGCATGGCCGCCAGCATCCAGGCGCTCTTCAAAGGCAAGAAGTAAGCAATGGCAAAATTGGGCCGCTTTATTACCTTCGAAGGCGGCGAGGGCACCGGCAAATCCACCCAGGCTAAGCGCCTTCAAGCGAAGTTGGCACAGCGCAACATTCCTAGCATTCTGACGCGCGAACCGGGCGGCTCGCCGGGCGCCGAAGAAATTCGCAGCCTGCTTCTGCAAGGCAATCCGGGACGGTGGGAGCCGCTGACGGAGGCGCTCCTGTTCTACGCCGCGCGGGCCGATCATACCGACCGCACCATCAAACCGGCGCTCGTTGCCGGGAAATGGGTGATTTGCGACCGTTATTCGGATTCCAGCTATGCCTATCAGGGTGGTGGTCGCGGGCTGAACCGCGAAACCGTGCGCCGCATCGAGGCCATCGCCATCGGCGACTTCAAGCCTGAACTGACGCTGATCCTGGATCAGGACCCCGAGATCGGCTTGGCGCGTGTGGCTTCGCGCACCCACAAAGAAACCCGTTTTGAGGAGTTCGACATCGAATTTCACCGCCGCATGCGCAAATCCTTTCTCGACATTGCCCGCCGCGCCCCTGATCGCTGCGCCGTGATCGATGCCAACCAGGATGTGGACGCGGTGGAAGAGGCGGTTTTCCAGCTGCTTAAGACGCGATTGCGGATAAAGTAGCCGCATGGCCAGGAAAGTTCGCGTTCAGGAAATTGCCGAACTCGACCGGGTTGAGGGTGCGCCCCACCCGCGGGAGACGGCGCGGCTCGCGGGTCAAGATGCTGCCCTCGATATTGTCTCCCGGGCGTTGCGCAGTGGCCGGCCGCCGCAAGCTTGGCTGATGTGCGGACCGCCCGGCGTCGGCAAAGCCACCATGGCCTACCGCATCGCGCGTTATCTTCTGGCTTACGGCGCCACCGCGGAGGGTCCCGAAGACCTTGGCGTTCCGGCGCACGATACCGTTACCCAACAAGTTGCGGCAGGGTCTCATCCTGGGCTTTTGGTGCTGAAACGTGGCCTGAATGATGCCGGCAAGCTGATGACAGTGCTCGGTGTTGACGAAATGAGCCGCCTCAACAGCTTTTTCGGCATGACCAGCGGCGCCGGTGGCTGGCGCGTCGTTATCATCGACACTGCCGACGACATGAATGACAACGCCGCCAACGCATTGCTGAAATTGCTCGAAGAGCCGCCCAAACAGGCGATGTTGCTGCTCCTCACACACACGCCAGGGCGGCTACTTCCCACCATTCGCTCGCGCTGCCAGCGGCTGTTACT
The DNA here is from genome assembly GCA_015654635.1 of Alphaproteobacteria bacterium. Lineage (GTDB taxonomy): Bacteria > Pseudomonadota > Alphaproteobacteria > Micropepsales > Micropepsaceae > Rhizomicrobium. The sequence goes on from JAATGP010000007.1 coordinate 65,306, forward strand.
CAGGCCGTTGGACGAGGCCGCCATGCAAGACGAACTGGCCCTGCTTCTGCCCGAGGCGAGCCCGGACGAGCGCGCCGCGCTGGCGCAGCTTGCGGGTGGATCGCTCGGCGCCGCGCTCAGGTTGGGGCAGGGCGACGGTGTTACCCTCGCCAAGGATGCCTTGCGGCTGATCGATAACGCGGCCGTTCCTGATATTGTCGCCCTGCTTTCCCTTGCGGATCGGCTGGCGCGTATCACCGACGGGCTCAACATGCTGGGCGATTTTATGGCCCAGGCCCTGACCGACCGCATTCGTGCCCGCGCCATGGCCGGCCAAACCGGGCTCTACAAATGGGTGGATGCGCTGGAGCGTATGCGCCGGCATTTCGGGCGCACGGATGCGCTCCATCTCGACCCACGCCAGAGTCTGCTGTCGACGGCCAGCGATCTGGCCGCCACAAGTCGCCGAGCGGGAGGAATTTGATGCTGGTCGATAGCCATTGCCATCTGGAGTACGACAGCTTCGTGGACGAAGGCTCGGCGGTCATGGACCGTGCCCGTGCCGCCGGGGTCGCCACTTGCGTCACCATCGGCACCAAACTGTCCAGCTTTCCCAAAACCTTGGCGGTGGCCGAGCGTTACGACCATATCTGGTGCACTGTCGGTGTGCATCCCCACGAAGCGGCGGCCGAGCCTTTGACCGATGCCAGTGTCCTCATCGAAGCCACGCGCCACCCCAAAGTGATCGGCATCGGCGAGACCGGGCTCGATTATTACTACGATCATTCTCCGCGAGCCGAGCAGGCCACCAATTTTCTTGTCCATATCGATGCGGCGCAGCAGACCGGTTTGCCGCTGGTGATCCACACCCGCGATGCCGAGGACGACACCATAGCGATGCTGGATGAGAAGATGAAGAAAGCGCCGTATAGCGCTGTATTACATTGCTTTTCTGGAACTCCAAAGCTCGCAGAGGCGGGCCTGAAGATGGGGATGTATCTGTCGGCTTCGGGTATCATAACCTTCAAAACCGCGGAGGCTCTGCGGGACGTCTTTCGCACCGTGCCGCTTGACCGGCTGCTGGTGGAGACGGATTCACCCTATCTGGCTCCGATCCCTTATCGCGGCAAACGCAATGAGCCGTCCTATGTGGTTCATACCGCTGCGATTTTGGCTGAGCTCAAAGGTGTCAGCCCCGCAGAAATCGCCCGCGTCACCACCGAAAACTTCTTTCGTCTCTTTGCCAAAGCCATGGCAGCATGAACGAGATCGTCGTCACCATTCTTGGCAGCGGCTGTTCTTCTGGCGTCCCGCGCCTGGGTGGGGCGGATCTGGCTGGCGATTGGGGGGCCTGCGACCCCTTAAATCCGAAAAACCGGCGCACACGCTGTTCCATACTGGTCGAGCGGCATGGTTCGGGGGGCGTCACCAGGGTGTTGGTGGATACGGCGCCGGACCTGCGCGAGCAGATGTTGCGTGCCCGGGTAGCCGCTGTGGATGCGGTGCTTCTCACCCACGACCATGCCGATCAGCTGCATGGCCTGGATGACCTGCGCCAGCTTGCCCATTTTATGGGGCGCCGGGTCGCGGTCTACGCCGACCCGCGCTGCGCCACCACGGTGTCGGCCCGGTTCGGTTATTGCTTTGCCTCCCCACAGGGTAGCCCTTATCCGCCCATCGCCGTTTTGAACATTATCCCGGAGCCGCTGGCAGCGTGGGAAATTGCTGGGGCAGGGGGCCCTCTTCCGGTTTCGCCATTTTGGCAGCAGCATGGCACCATCCGTTCTCTCGGCTTTCGCTTTGGCCCTATCGCCTATTCGCCGGACGTCAACGCACTGGATAATGATGCCTTCGCCGTGTTGGCTGGCGTCGAGACTTGGATCGTGGACGCGCTGCGCCACAAGCCGCATCCAACCCATGCCAATGTCACGCAAGCTCTGGAATGGATCGCGCGTCTCAAGCCGCGGCACGCGGTATTGACCAATCTGCATCAGGATTTGGATTACGAGACCCTGAAAACCAGCCTCGCGGACGGTATCGAGCCGGCCTATGACGGTTTACGGCTCGCCGTAGCCCTCTGAGGCTCGCAATTCCCGGGGTTTAGCAGACGACCTCAGAATATAACATTTACCATGTAATATCAAGTGCTTATATGTCATCACCCTGCCCGGTTTCGCCCCAAATAGGGAATCGCAATTTTGACGGGCAGGGGATGAAAATAGGGTTGATGGGCTAGCGCCCCTGATGGCGGAAGTTGCGGCCCTTGCCTTTGAGCTGGCCAAAATTCTTCGAGCCGCGAGTTGGAAAATCGGCGGCGATATTGGGCGGCAGTCCGCCAATAGGCGCTTTTACCGGGCGCTTGGTATCGTCATGTAGATGTTCCTTGACCGGTTGGTCGTCGGGATTTTGGTCTTTTGGGGTATTGGGCATTGCAAACTCCTGCCTGTGCGGACGCACCGACTATACACCCAATCCAGTTCCATGAGCGATTTTCCTAGCCAAAGCCCATCACGAATTTCCCATAATATATCTTATACGAATTATGGATAGTCCGATTATCTTTCTGCGGAGCCTTGCCCCCGGTGGGCCTCCGCCGCTCTTATCGCCCCATGACTCAGATTCCAACCAATGACCTGCCCGGCCTCCTCGCTCTAATGGCGCGCTTGCGCTCTTCTGAAGGCGGCTGCCCCTGGGACCGCGAGCAGAGCTTCGCCACTGTCGCCCCTTACACAATCGAAGAAGCCTATGAAGTTGCCGCAGCCATCGAGGAGGAAGATTGGAGCCACCTGAGGGAGGAATTGGGCGACCTGCTCTTTCAAGTCGTGTTCCATTCCCAAATGGCGGCCGAGCGCGATTTGTTCGATTTCCAGGATGTGGCTGCTGGCATTGTGGCCAAGATGATCATGCGCCATCCCCATGTCTTTGCGAATGCTGAGCGGCCTGGTGATGCCACAGCACAGACAGAGGCCTGGGAACGATTGAAGCGCAAAGAGCGCGCCGCCAAACACACCAGCCTCCTGGATGACGTGCCGCTCGCCCTGCCCGCACTGATGCGCGCGGAAAAACTCCAGAAGCGCGCCGGAAGCGTCGGATTTGATTGGGATGATTCTCGCAAGGTCGTGGCTAAGCTGGCCGAGGAAGCAGGCGAAATCGTCGACGCTGTGGAGGCTGGTGAAGGCCAAGCTCGAATCGAGGAAGAGGTAGGGGATCTGCTGTTTGTGGTGGCAAACCTCGCACGCCACTTGAAGGTCGCTCCGGAAGTGGCTCTGCGCAAAGCGAATCACAAGTTTGTGACTCGTTTCCAACACATCGAAGCCGCCCTCGCCCAGGCCGGACGCACGCCCGCCGAGGCTAGCTTAGACGAGATGGAAGCGTTGTGGCTGGAAGCAAAGAAAAAGGTCTAATGCCTCTCAACCTCCTTCTATTTATTTCCAAGGCTTTTGTTGCACCCGGAGTGTTGCCGTAACGAATGTTTATTGTAGGTTTTTTAGCTTCAAACTATAACGTCCCGTGTCGTTGGACACCTAACTATGGCAGCGGATATTGAATCAACCGCACTAGCGGTAACGCACTACGATGCGGACTATTTTGCTTGGCAGAACTCGCTTGGCGATATGACTGGAGTCCTCAACGGACAAATGTTTGCTCCGTTTGTCAAACCAAAGGACGCGGTCGTCGATTTTGGCTGTGGCGGCGGATATTTGCTGTCTTATCTGCAGGTCGCCCGAAAACTGGGGATTGATGTTAATCCCGTCGCCCGTGATCACGCCAAAACGCTTGGTATCGACACGGTAGCATCACTGGACGATGTGGCCGACAACAGTTTCGATGTGGCAATTTCTTGCCACGCGCTTGAGCATACGGAAGCGCCGTTGGACGTGTTGCGGATTATTAAATCTAAGATTAAGCCCGGCGGGCGTGCTGTTTTTGTCGTCCCCTGCGAGCGCTACGACATGGCCTATGTGCCGACAAACATAGATCAACATTTGTACACCTGGAGCCCGGTGAACATCGGTAATCTGTTCGTCCATGCAGGCTTCGAAGTGGAAACCGTGCAGCGGATTGCCCATCGGTGGCCTCCCCTGATACACACGATCTACCGTTTCTTCGGTCTTGCTGTGACCAATTTTTGCTGCAAGCTTTATGCTTGGCTGCGGCCGAAATTGACCCAGATTCGGGTGGTAGCCCGGCGCCCAATCGAAGCGTAACGACGCGTTTGCTCGCAGCTAAACGGTGAGAAAATCGTCCGAACTTACTAGGGCGACACCATTTTCTCGCCGAAGCGGTGGTTAAACTGTTCCAGTTCGGCGGGGGTGGCCGACAAGGTCAGCTCGACCGTGGCGTCGTCGTTGAACTGGCGTTCGTGCACCCTGCCGTGACGGTAGACCCAGGCCTGGGCTTCGCCGTCTGCGGCCTCCAACGTTAGCTGAAAATATATGTTGGCACTGGATATCTGAGCCTCAAAACGGCTCAAAAGCTGGTCCAACCCCTCGCCGGTACGGGCGGAAACGGCTATCGGCGCATTTGCCCCTTCACGGCCCAGCAAGCCCTCACGGGCTTCTGGCTCCAGGAGGTCGATCTTGTTGAGAACCTCGATAAAAGGCCGGTCGTTGCCCGCCTCGACACCCAGTTCAGCCAGCACTTTAAGAACGTCCACCTTTTGTGCTTCTGACTCCAAATGGGCGCAGTCGCGGACATGGACGATGAGGTCGGCTTCCAGCACCTCCTCCAGCGTCGCCCGGAAGGAGGCTACCAGCTCATGCGGCAGGTCGGCGATGAACCCCACCGTGTCCGACAGGATCACCTTGGTCCCGCCCGGCAATCGAAGACCCCGCATGGTAGGATCCAGGGTGGCGAAGAGCACGTCCTTGGCCAGCACCCCGGCATCGGTCAGGCTGTTGAACAGGGTCGACTTGCCGGCATTGGTGTAACCGACCAGAGCGATCAGCGGGAACGGCACCCGTTTCCTGGCCCGGCGCTGCAGATTGCGGGTCCGTTTGACCCCTTCCAGCTCGCGCCGGATTTTAGTCAACCGCTCGCCGATCAGGCGGCGGTCGGTTTCGATCTGGGATTCGCCAGGACCACCCAGGAAGCCAAAGCCGCCGCGCTGACGCTCCAAATGGGTCCAGCTGCGCACCAGCCTGCTCTTCTGATAGTTGAGATGGGCAAGTTCGACTTGCAGCCGGCCTTCCCGCGTTCGCGCCCGCTCGCCAAAGATTTCCAGAATGAGCGCGGTGCGGTCCAGCACCTTGGCATTCCAGGCCTTCTCCAGATTGCGCTGTTGCACGGGCGAGAGTTGGGCATTGACGATGACCACTTCAGGCTCACGGGCCCGGGCATCGGCCGCGATCTCCTCGACCTTGCCGCTCCCCATCAAAGTGGCAGGGACTGGCCGGGCCAGCGGCACAATGTGCTCGCCGACCACCACCAGCCCTATTGCCGCCGTGAGCCCGACCGCTTCCGCCAGACGCGCACGCGCGTCGCGGTCGCTGGCTTCGTGCCGTGTTTTGGGTTCGATATGGACCACAAGCGCCGTGCGGGGTTGCACGACGTCGGTATCATGTTCTGTACTCAAGAGAACTCGCGCTAACCGGCCTCGGAGACCGTTTCCTGCTCTTGGAGCTGGATAGGCCCCATCGGCATAACTGTGGAAATGGCGTGCTTATAGACAAGCTGGGCCTGACCATCGCGGCGCAGAAGCACGCAGAAATTGTCGAACCAAGTGATGTTGCCCTGAAGCTTGACGCCGTTCACCAGGAAGATTGTGACAGAGGATTTGCTCTTCCGGACTGCGTTCAGAAAAGTGTCCTGCAGGTTTTGTTGTTTTTCGCTCATTATCATACCCGTCTGTTTATTGGCCCCGCGTCCCCCGCGAAGCATGGTGACCTAACATAAGGCCTTCTAGCACTGAGACGAAACCCCTGTATGCCAGGTTGGCGCATTGTCAGACAGGTTGCCCGCGCAATTCTGCGAGCGGGCCGCATAGAGCGCTTGCAGCCGAAGCGTGAGCCGACCGGGCTTGCCAGCCCCGATCGTTGTGCCATCGATCGCCACCACGGGGACTGCTGCGGCTGAGGCCGCCGTGACAAAAGCCTCGCTGGCAGCTTTCGCTTCATCAGGTGTAAAAACACGCTCTACAACCGGAATTTGCGCCTTTTCCGCCAGTTGCAGAAGCACTAGGCGGGTTACCCCAGGCAGGATGGTGGTCGATAGAGGGCGGGTGATAAGGCGCCCCTCACCGTCTACGATCCAAGCCGTCGTCGAGGCGCCTTCGCTGACAAAACCATCCTTATCGGTAAACCATGCCTCGTAAGCCCCTGCCCGCCGGGCCGCAGTTTTGGCGAGGAGGTTAGGCAGGAGCTGGGTGGACTTGATGTCGCAGCGGGCCCAGCGCTCGTCCGGCGCGGTGATAACCCTCACGCCCTCCCGCAGTCTTTTGCCCAAAGACACCATGTCCAGGCGCCGGACGGTGACAACGATGGATGGCTTCGGGGCCGGATCGGGGATGGGGTGGTCGCGGCGCCCTGCTCCGCGCGTCACCTGCAGGTATACGATGGCGTCAGCCGCAAGATTACGCCGGACTGTTTCAGCCAAGACCTGCTTTAGGGCGGAGCGGGACATTGGCAGGGCAATCTCGATTTGGCCCAGCGAACGCTCCAGCCGGTCGAGATGTTCCTCCGTGTCCAACAGGCGCCCGGCAGCCAGGCGCCAGACCTCATAGACCGAATCGCCAAATTGCAGGCCGCGATCCTCGATATGGATTGAGGCGGACCCATGCGGCAGGTAACGGCCGTCGACATAAGCGATGCGCCCGGAGGGAGCGCGGGTGGGCCAAGCCGTCATGCGCTATGCAACAATCCCTTCGCGTCCCGTGATCGCCGAACCGACACCGAGGGATTTCAGCTTCCTATGCAGGGCCGACCTCTCCATGCCGATAAAGGCGGCGGTGCGCGAGATGTTGCCACCGAACCGGTTGATCTGGGCAATGAGGTAATCGCGCTCGAAAATCTCGCGGGCTTCGCGCAAGGGCAGCGAAATGACGAGATCGCTGCGGCTGGCGCCGCCCCATTGCGCCCCTGCCCCTAAGTCCGAGGGCAAAAGGTCCGCCGAAATGGCCTGGGCCGCATCGTCGGTGGCCAGGATCAGCAAGCGCTCCACCACATTGCGCAGTTGGCGCACATTGCCAGGCCACATATGGGCCTGTAGCACCGCCATGGCGTCATCGCCGATCTCGCGGATGGCAAGGCCGGAGGCTGCCGACAGGCGCTTCATGAAATGGGTCACCAGCAGCGGGATGTCGTCACGGCGCTCGGCCAGCGGCGGCACCCGCACCGGCACCACGTTTAAGCGATGATAGAGATCCTCGCGGAAACGCCCGGAGGCAATCTCGTTGCGCAGCTCGCTCGAGGTTGAGGAGACGACACGTGCATCGACCTGCACCCGTTGGGTACCGCCGACCCGGGTGAAGGTCTGGTCCACCAGAACGCGCAAGACCTTGCCTTGCGTCTCCAGCGGCATGTCGCCGACTTCATCGAGAAACAGCGTACCGTTGTGGGCAAGTTCCAACAGGCCGATCTTGCGCGGACCTTCGTTGCTTTCGATGCCGAAGAGTTCGATCTCGATGCGGTCCGGCTCCATCGTGGCGCAGTTGACCGCGACGAAAGCATTGGCGGCCCGGCGTGAGCGCGAATGGATCAGGCGGGCGAGCAATTCCTTGCCGCAGCCCGGCGGTCCCGAAATGAAGACGCGGCTATTGGTGGGTGCGATCTTTTCCACCGCTTGGCGGATTTGTGCCACCAGCGAGGACTGGCCGATCAGATCCGTCTCGTCGCCTGCTTTCAGCTTCAGTTCCTGCACTTCGCGTTTCAAGCGAGCCGATTCCAGTGCGCGATGCACAACGTGAATCAGCCTGTCCGCCTTGAAGGGCTTTTCGATAAAGTCATAGGCACCTTTTTTGATCGACCCGACGGCCGTCTCAATGGTGCCGTGGCCGGAAATCATGATGACCGGCAGATCGGGATGCTCGCGCTTGAGAATCTCGAGCACCTGAATGCCGTCGAGCCGGCTGCCTTGCAGCCAGATATCGAGAATGACCAATTGCGGCCGGCGCTGGCGTACCGCGTTGAGTGCGGTTTCGCTGTCGCCGGCAATGCGGGTTTCGTGACCCTCATCACTCAGTATCCCCGCGATCAGGTCGCGAATATCTTCTTCATCGTCGATTACCAGGATCTCAGACGCGAGAGGCAATCCGTGTTTGCTCATCGGTTAGACCTTTTTCACGCATGTTCCGTTGTTTCAAAGGGAACACCAAAGACACTTGCGCCCCCCTCCCGTCTTCTGCGGCATCTTCAAGGAGGATCTCGCCGCCATGGTCCTCCATGACTTTGCGCACGATAGCAAGCCCGAGGCCGGTGCCCTTAGCGCGCGTTGTAACATAGGGCTCGGTCAGGCGATGGCGATGCTCCGCCGGCAGACCGATTCCGTTATCGATCACCTTGAAGGCGATCATTGAGTCGGTGGTTTCTATGGCAACGGTGATTTTGCCATGCGTATCATCTCCCGTGGCAATACGCGACGCGATTCCTTCCGTCGCGTTCTTGATGACATTGGTCAGCGCCTGACCGATCAAGCGGCCGTCGCCTTCGAAATAGACCATATCTTTTGGTATCTGCGTGTCAAAGGTGATCTCGGAATGGGCCTCACGCTGGAGAAAGAGTGGCTGGCTCAAAAGTTCCTGCGCACATTCGCGCCGCATCACCGGTGTCGGCATGCGCGCGAAGGAGGAGAATTCATCCACCATGCGGCCGATATCACCGACCTGGCGGATGATGGTGTTGGTGCATTGTTCGAAGACCCCCTGATCCTCGCCGATCAAGGCGCTGTATTTGCGCTTCAAGCGCTCGGCGGAGAGTTGAATAGGGGTCAGTGGATTTTTGATTTCATGGGCAATGCGGCGCGCCACATCCGCCCAAGCAGCGGTGCGCTGAGCAGAGACGAGATCAGTGATGTCGTCAAAGGTCGCGACATAACCTTTGGCCTGATGGCCCTGTTCGTTGGTTACTTGCACGCTGAGTTGACGTGTCGAGCTACCGCGCTTGATGGTGGCTTCACCGCTGGAGCGGCCGACGGGCTCCTGGATAGCCCTGCGGATCAAAGCCGCCAGTTCCGGCACGGCTTCGGCGTAATGACGGCTTTCGAGTTCTTCCGGATCGGCATTCAGCAGCCGCGCGGCGGCGCGATTGACGATGGTAATCTTGCCATCGCCATCCACACCAATCACGCCAGCGCTGACACCGGCCAGCACGGTTTCGGTGAAGCGGCGGCGTTCATCGATTTGCAGATTGGCTTCGATCAAGGCGCTACGTTGACCGTCGAGTTGTTGCGTCATGCGGTTGAAGGCATGACCCAAGGTTCCCATCTCGTCATCGCCGCGATCAATCGCCACTTGGGCCTTCAGATCGCCTTCCGAAACGCGCTCGGCGGCGCTGATCAGGCGCGAGATCGGCCGCACGATGCGATTGGCGGCCCATAGGCCCAGCCAAATGGCGGCCAGAAGAATGACGAGTGACACCGCCGTATACAGCCCCGCGAAGGTCAGCAGCACCGTCGAGCGGTTCTTTTCCATGGCCTTGTACTGGCCGATGACATCTTGCGTGCGCTGGTAATAGCCGATCACCTTGGGATCGACCGCGCGCACAAGCAGGATATAGGCATCCTTCAAGGCGGTCAGGCGGACCAAGGCATAGACGATGCCTTGATCGGGATTGCCATCGATGACGATGGTGCCGTCGCGCGCGATGTTAAAAGCCTCCGCCGTCACCACCGGCGGGCGGGCCAAATTCGGGTTGCGATTGCCGATAGGGACTGTCTTGCTTAAGCCCCGCCCGGAACTATCGATCACGAATGACGCCTGAAGCCCGTGATTGCGGGTCATATCCGCCAATTTCGCGAAGAGGATGCCGACCTGAACCTGTTCGGTCTTCCAATCGAATATCTCGGGGTCCTTTTGCAGGGTGTTAACGATGTCGCGCGCATCCGCCGTGAGGCCGCGTTCATGCTCGGACTCATAGGCCTCGGCCACGCTGAGCGCCCCGCTGAGGGCCTCTTTCACATGTGAGGAGAACCAAGCTTCGACACCCTGGTTCAAGGTCACAGCGGCAAACACAGCCACCAGGATGGTCGGGACCACCGCCACCAGGCTGAAGGTCATCACCAGCCTTGCATGCAGCCTGGAGCCCGCCCGGCCCGAGCGGCGCTCCGCCCACAGCCGCACCAGCCGCCACGCGATCAAGGCGCCCAGGCACAGAACCATCGTCAGGTTCACGAGCCCAAGACCAATCAGCCCCAACGGCGTGCCGTCCGAAGGCTTCAGCGTGCGTAAGGCTAGGTACAGGTAGCCGCCCGACGCCAGCGAGAGCAGCGCCATGCCGATCGCCAACCAAGCTGCGCCTGAAAGCCCTCCAGACCGTGATTTCTTTACGACTGTTGTCGTTGCCATTCCCAACCGCCAGCGAGCAGTGGTCACTTAAGTGACGGCCATTGCTTCAGAAAGTGACAGTGTAACGCAATCGACACCTGTTGCAAGAAAGCAGCGGTGACGAGTTTGGGCGTGGTTAATCGGAGGACGCCCTATTCCGATTTGAGCCCGCGAATCACTTCGAGGCCCAAATCCCGGATTTTCTTGCGTAGCGTGTTGCGGTTCAGCCCCAGCAGATGCGCCGCCCGGATTTGATTGCCCCTGGTGGCCGCCAGACAGATCGACAGCAAGGGCCGCTCAATTTCCTGCAGCACCCGGTCATAAAGGCCCGGCGGCGGCAGCCGGTCGCCATGGCTGGAGAAGTATTTGGTGAGATGGCGCTCGACCGCGGCACTGAGGGAGACCGGCTCATCGCCATCCTCTGAGCTGGAGCTGCGAACCGGCTCTTTCAACTCCGACGCAATGGCAGAGCCCGGAATGGCATCGCCCGAATGCAGCACGGCAAGACGGCGGATCAAATTCTCCAACTCACGCACATTGCCCGGCCAGCGGTGGTGCCGCAGAATTTCCAGAGCTTCCGGCTCCAGATGCTTGGCAGGAAGCCCCTCCTCTTCCGCCTTGCGCAGGAAATGGCGCACCAGATCGCCAATATCCTCGGCGCGCTCGCGCAACGGCGGCAAGCGCAGCGGCACGACGTTGAGGCGGTAATAGAGATCTTCGCGGAACAGGCCCTGCTGGATCAGCTGGCGCAGATCGCGGTTGGTGGCGGCAATGATGCGCACATCGGTCTTGATCGGGGTGCGTCCGCCCACGGTGGTGTATTCGCCTTGCTGCAGCACCCGCAGCAAACGGGTCTGTGCTTCCAGCGGCATATCGCCGATTTCGTCGAGGAACAGTGTGCCGCCTTCGGCCTGTTCAAAACGGCCGACGCCGCGATTGGTGGCGCCGGTAAAGGCACCGCGCTCATGGCCGAAGAGTTCGCTCTCGACCAACTCCTTGGGTATCGCGGCCATATTGACGGCGACGAAATTGCCATGACGGCGCTTACCGTAATCATGCAAAGCGCGCGCGACGAGTTCCTTGCCGGTACCGCTCTCGCCCATGATCATGACGGTGAGATCGGTCTGGGTCAGCCGTGCTATGACGCGATAAATTTCCTGCATGGCCGGTGAACGGCCAATCAGCGGCAAGCCATCGGCTTCGCTATCGTGATCGCTGCCCGCATCGCGCTTGGCTTGCGGCGCCGCCAGTGCGCGCTGCACGACGGACGTCAGCTCCTTGAGGTCGAAAGGCTTGGGCAGGTAATCGAAGGCGCCGCGTTCGGCCGCCGTTATCGCAGTCAGAATGGTGTTTTGCGCACTCATCACCACCACCGGCAGATCAGGCCGAAGGCGTTTGATGCGCGGAATGAGGTCGAAGCCATTTTCGTCTGGCAGCACCACGTCGGTGATGACGAGATTGCCGTCACCAGCCGCCACCCAGCGCCACAAACCCGCCTCTGTGCCGGTGGTTCTGACGTTGTAGCCAGCCCGGCCGAGGGCTTGGTTCAAGACGGTGCGGATCGCAGAATCGTCGTCGGCAATTAAAATCGTGCCCTCAGGCATTCTTATTCTCCTCGGGTCCGGCTGCCGCCTTGGGCAAAAGAATTCGGAATATGGTCCGGCGAGGGACCGATTCGCATTCGATCACGCCGCCATGATCGCCAATGATCTTCGCCACCAAAGCGAGACCCAATCCCGAGCCACCGCGCTTGGTGGTAACGAAGGGATCGAAAATATAGGGCATTAAATCGGTGGGAACGCCCGCCCCGTTATCGCGTACGGTTACCTCTAGCGGTAGACTCAGTCTTTCGCCGGCAACCGCCGCGCCAAATTTCACACCCGGCCGGTAACCCGTGGTCAGGGTGATTTCTCCCCCCGTCTCCGGCAAAGCATCGGCGGCATTGCGCACGAGATTGAGGAAGACCTGAATCAGCTGATCGCGGTCGCCAAGCACGCGCGGCAAGGAGGGGTCAAAATGTTCCGCGATGGTGACGTTGCGCGCAAAGCCGGATTCGGCGACGCGGCGAACCCTGTCGAGCACCTCGTGAATATTGACGGGTGTGCGGGTAAAGCTGCGGCTGTCGCCAAACGACTCCATGCGATCAATCAGGCCACGAATGCGATCCGTTTCGTTTTGGATGAGCTGGGTCAGCTCGCGCTCGTTGGGCGCCAACTGCTCTTCGATGAGCTGGGCCGCTCCGCGAATGCCCGCCAGCGGGTTTTTGATTTCATGCGCTAAGACCGCGGCCATGCCATGCATGGAGCGAACCGCCCCCCGCGCCAGCAATTGCCGGTCGATGCGTTGGGCGAGACTGCGCTCTTGCAAGGTGATGACAACCGCTCCTTCGGGTTCGAGCAGAGGCGTGACCGTGATATCGGCCAAATGATCGCCATGACGCGGCGTCGTCATATCGACGTGGCGTTCGCCCACCGAGGATCGCCGCTCAATCGCTTGCGATACCAACTGTAGGACTGGGCTGCCGAAGGGGATCAAATCCTTGAGCGTCTGCTTCAGCAAATGCCCCGAACCGGTCGAGAAAAACTGCTCCGCTGCGGGATTGACGAAGAGGATCTGAAGCTCAGGGCCGACCACAATAATCGGCATTGGCAACGCACCGGCGATCTGTGCCGTGACGGGTAAGTCGGGGTTCGTCGGGGAAGCAGCCACACACAAATCCATGCCTATTACTTGGGCATGATAAAGCATTGCTGATTAACTGTGCAACAGCTGTATTGGCTGCCGGTCCGAGGTTTATCGTATTCCAGCGTCGCAGGCCAGCGACCGCGAAGGCTAGGAAGTTGGCGGCCAATGGCTTATCCAAAGGCCCTCAAAACCTGAAAAAGATACGATTTCACCATGTCTCGCCTCGCAATTTTGATTGTTGCCGCCGGCAAAGGCGTACGCGCCGGTGGCGCCGTGCCCAAGCAATATGCCCCGCTGTTGGGGAGAGCGATGCTTCGTCGCACGCTGGAGGCATTTGCTGGCCATCCCCTTATCCAAGTGGTGATCGGTCCCGGCCAAGAATCCCTTTTTTCCGCCGTTACGCAGGGAATCATCCTTCTGCCGCCGCTTCAGGGGGGCGCCTCGCGCCAGGAAAGCGTGCGAATCGGTCTGGAGGCGCTAGCACCCGAGGCGCCCGATTTTGTCCTCATCCACGATGCAGCCCGCCCGCTGGTCTCTCCGAGGGTCATTGCTGGCGTCATTACGGTCCTGGAAGATGGCGCTGACGCGGCCGTGCCGCACCTGCCGGTCACCGATACCTTGCGCAAACAGGAAAAGGGAACCTGGGTCACCGTCCCGCGCGAGGGCTTGATGCGGGCTCAAACTCCGCAAGGCTTCCGTTTTGACACTATTCTCAAGGCCCATCGCGATTTCGCCGCGCAAGACGTTACCGATGACATGGCGTTGGCAGCGCTGGCTGGACTCGCCATCGTCGCCACTGCGGGGGAAGAGACCAACATGAAGGTGACCACGCCTGAAGATTTCGCCACGGCAGAAATGGTGCTCAGCGCTAGACTCGGCGATGTGCGCACCGCCACCGGCTATGACGTGCACAAATTTTCCGAGGGCGATCACATCTGGCTCTGCGGCCTCAAAATTGCGCACAGCCACGGTCTTGAAGGCCATTCCGATGCCGATGTGGCCTTGCACGCCCTCACCGATGCGCTGCTCGGTACCATCTGCGATGGCGACATCGGTATGCATTTTCCGCCCACGGATGAACGCTGGCGCGGCGCCACCTCCTCCATCTTCCTCGCCCATGCGGCCAGCTTGCTGCGCGATAAGGGCGGCGTCATCAATCACTGCGATGTCACCATCATCTGCGAGCGCCCCAAAGTGGGGCCGCAGCGCGAGGCCATGCGCGCCAAGATCGCCGACATTCTGCAAATCGATCTTGGCCGCGTCAGTGTCAAAGCCACCACCACCGAAGGCCTTGGCTTTACCGGTCGCAGAGAAGGCATCGCCGCCCAAGCCATCGCCACCGTGCGTCTGCCAACAGGGACACCATGACCTCCGAACAATTCGCCACCGCCTTCGGTATTGGCCGCCTGCCCTCCGCGCCCGGCACTTGGGCAAGCCTCGCTGCCATTGTCATCGCCGTTCCCGTGATGTGGTTTACGGGTTGGATGGGCATGGCGGTGCTCGCTCTGGTCACCACCGTGTTTGGCATCTGGATATCGGATCACTATGCCGCGCGGACCGGCATCGAAGACCCCAAAGAATGCGTCATCGACGAATTTGCCGGGCAGTGGATTACCTGTGCCATCGCCGGTATGGCCGCCATGCCGGGCAGTCCGCCCTTGTCTTGGGTCGGTTTTCTGCTGGCGTTTCTGCTCTTTAGGCTGTTCGATATCGCCAAGCCCTGGCCGATCAATCGCGCCGAGCATTTGCGCGGCGGTTTGGGTATCATGGCCGATGATGTGGTGGCGGGCGCCATCGCAGGCTTTGTCGTCTTTCTCGTCAACTACTCGTTCGCCATCTGATGTTTGCTGCCGATCTCATCGCCTTGGCCGAAGCGGTTTTAAACGCCGCGCGCGCGAAGGGTCTTCGCATCGCCACGGCGGAAAGCTGCACCGGCGGGTTGATAGCCGGATTGCTGACGGAAATCCCCGGCTCCTCCGATGTGGTGGAACGCGGCTTTGTCACCTATTCCAATGAAGCCAAAGCCGATCTCCTCGGCATTCCCTTGTCGTTGATCCAAGAAAATGGCGCGGTTTCGCCAATTGTGGCCCGCGCAATGGCGGAGGGCGCCGTACAACATTCCCTGGCACAGTTATCTGTGGCGGTCACCGGCATCGCAGGCCCCGGCGGCGGCTCGACCGAAAAACCTGTCGGCCTCGTGCATATGGCGGCGGCTCGCGACGACGGCAAAACCTTACACGAAGAACACCGCTTCGGCGACATCGGTCGAACAGAAGTGCGGCTGAAAACCGTGGAAGCGGCGCTGCGGCTGTTACAGCGCCTCCTGTGACAATGCCTTGGCCCGCGCTTCAAAGGCGCTAGCCATTTGCATCATCACGATACCGAAGGCTTTGCCCGCCACGGCATTGAGCAACGGATTGCGAAATTCGAAGGCGATCGAGAAATCGACACTGCAGCCCTCGTCTTTCGGCGTGAAGCGCCAGTGGTTTTCAAGTTGTCGGAACGGTCCGCCCTCGGTCTTCACCACATCGACCTTGTGGGCCACCGGGTCCAGCGTGACGCGGCTGATATAGCGTTCCGAAAGCCCCGCAAAGCCAACACGCATTTCGGAATCGAAAACCGTATCCGAGAGGCGGCGGACGATGGAAAGCCCCGTCACCCAAGGCAAAAACTGCGGATATTTCTCCACATCCGACACCACGGCATACATCATATCCGCCGTATACGGAAGAACACGGGATTCGCGATGCGCCGGCACGTTACGCCTTGGCCGCGCGCGCCGCTTTCATCTCAGCGAAATCGGCATCGGCGTGATAGGAGGAGCGCGTCAACGGGGTGGCCGAGACCATGATGAAGCCCTTGGCGCGGGCGGTCGTTTCCAGGCTCTTGAATTCGTCCGGCGTCCAAAAGCGGTCGAGCGCGGCGTGTTTGCGGGTCGGCTGGAGATATTGGCCGATAGTGAGGAAATCGACACCCGCAGCGCGCAGATCGTCCATCACCTGCATGATCTCTTCGCGGGCTTCACCGAGGCCCACCATCAAGCCGGATTTGGTAAAGCCGTCCGGCACCAATTCCTTGGCCCGGTCGAGCAGCCGCAGCGATGTGTAATAGCGCGCGCCGGGCCGGATGCCGAGATAGAGCCGCGGCACGGTTTCCAGATTGTGGTTGAAGACGTCGGGGCGCGCTTCCATCACGATCTCGACGCCGCCCTTCTTGCCGCGAAAATCGGGCGTCAGCACTTCGATGGTGGTATCCGGGCTGGCGCGGCGCACTGCATGGATGGTGTCGGCAAAATGTTTGGCGCCACCATCGGCCAGATCATCGCGATCCACCGAGGTGATCACCACATGGCGCAGGCCGAGCTTGGCCACTGCTTCCGCGACATGCTGCGGCTCATCGGCATCCACCGGGCCCGGCAGACCCGTCTTCACATTGCAGAAGGCACAGGCGCGCGTGCAGGTATCGCCCAGAATCATCATGGTGGCGTGGCGGTTGGTCCAGCACTCGCCGATATTCGGACACCCTGCTTCTTCGCACACCGTGTGCAGACCGTGCTCGCGTACGATCGTTTCGGTACCGGCATACGCAATCCCGCCGGGTGCCTTCACGCGAATCCACTCCGGCTTGCGCAATACGGCGCTGTCCGGACGGTGAGCCTTTTCGGGATGCCGCAAGGCGCGGCGGTCTTTCTCGTTCTGGTCGATCACGACGGTCATACCTTCGATATAGGCCGGACCGCCGCCTTATTCCAAGTCCGTTTTTTTGCCAACCTGCGGCGCTAAGGGCTTGGCGGCAGCCCCTACCGCTGCGCCGCGCCCTTCTATAGGTTGCACGGCAAAACCGGACCGGGAAACGCCCGGCCGTCTTAGGAGACACCCGTTGTGAGTTCCGTTGGCCTTGCCGCGTTATCGGGCAAACCCCTTGCCGCCATCGATCTCTTCCTGACGCAGAAATCGCTGTTTCAGGCCCTGCTCGATGCCCGGGAGAAATTTGGCGGCAAACGCACCGCCATCCTGGACAGTGATAACCGCACTCTCAACTACGACGAAATCGTGCGGGCGGCGCTGGCACTCGGCCACGCGCTAAAGCGCGGCACCGTGCTGGGCGAGAATGTCGGTATCATGCTGCCGACCAGTATCGGCTCGGTACTCTCCTTCTTTGCCGTCTCCGCTTTCGGCCGCATCCCTACGATGATGAATTTCACCAGCGGCTCGGCGGGGATGATGAGCGCGGCCAAGACCGCTATGGTCGGGCGCATCGTCACCGCCCGGCGCTTCATTGAACTGGCCAAGCTGGAAGGCCTTGCGGCGGAATTGTCGAAGGTCACGCAGCTCATCTATCTCGAAGATGTGCGCGCCAAGCTGTCGTTTATGGATAAGGCGGTTGCCGGCATCGGGCATATCCTGCCGCGGCTGGTGACCAGGAGCCAGCGCCACGCCTCCCCCGCCGTGATCCTTTTCACCTCGGGCACCGAAGGTGAACCCAAGGGCGTTGCGCTGTCCCATTCCAATCTGCTCGTCAACGTCAAACAGGTTTGCGCCCACGAAGCGCTTTACGCGCACGACATCCTCTTCAATCCCCTGCCAACCTTCCACTGCTTTGGCCTCGTGGCCGGTGTGCTGGCGCCCCTTCTCTGCGGTATCAAATCGGTGCTGCATCCGACTCCTCTGCGGCCGCATGAAATCGTCCAGAGGGTGAAAGAAACCTGTTCCTCGATCCTGCTGTCGACCGATACCTTCATGTCGCAATATGCGCGGGCGGCCGAGCCGGGCGAACTCAAATGCCTGCGCCTCGCCGTTTGCGGTGCCGAGCGGGTGCGTGAGGAAACCCGCCGTCTGCTGCACAAGAAGCATGGCATCTCGCCTATCGAAGGCTATGGCCTGACCGAGACTTCTCCCTTCGCCGCTGCTAACCAGCCCGGCGATCTGCGCCCTGGCACAGTAGGACGGCTGATGCCCGGTATGCAGGCGCGGGTAGAGCCTGTGGAAGGCATTCCGGACGCCGGAGGCCGACTCTTCCTCAAAGGCCCCAATGTCATGCTGGGCTACATCAAACCGGACAGGCCGGGCGTTATCGAACCCGTTCCTGATGGCTGGCACGATACCGGCGATGTGGTCACCATCGCCGCGGATGGGGTTATCTCCATCAAAGGGCGCCTCAAGCGCTTCGCCAATGTTGGCGGCGAAACGGTGTCGCTGTCGCTTGCCGAAACCTGCGCCGGCGCGGTCTGGCCGGATCATCGCCATGCTGCCATCGCGCTCGGTGACGAGCGGAAAGGTGAACAGATTGTGTTGCTTACGACCAATCCGGAAGCGGGGCGCAGCCCCCTCATCGCCTGGGCCCAGGCCAATGGCATGGCCGAAATCGCCCTGCCAAGACGGATCTTTACGACCAACGATATTCCAGTCCTGGGAACCGGCAAGCCGGACTATCGCAAGGTCGATGCGATTATTCGCGCTGAGATCAAGGCCGCCTGACGGCAGGCAGCAGGCGTGCCCAAGCGGCGCTTGCCATTACGGGGAACTCACCATAGACAGCGCCGTTCTGAAATTGGTAGCCAGCCCGTCAGCCGGCCAGTGGACTACCGTAAACGAGCCGAACCCGCTAAGTTCTGAGAACAACACCGAGGTGCGGAACGCGCCCATCTGGGGGACACGAGATTGCCAGTAGCGACCCTCGCCGCCGCGTCCGGCGAAGACATCATCGCCTTCGATATGGTGCGGACGAAAAAGTCCCTCTTCCAGGCCCTTGGCGATGCGCGCGCGGCCTATGGCGGCAAACGCCCCATTGTGGTCGACGGCGACGAGCGCGTGCTCACCTATGACGATATTTTCCGCGCCGCGCTGGCGCTGGGCCACGCCCTCAAGAAAGGTACCAAAGCACGCGATGCCGTCGGCATCATGCTGCCGACCAGCGCCGCGGCGGTGATCTCGTTCTTCGCCGTGAGTGCCTTCAACCGCATTCCGGCCATGCTCAATTTCACCAGCGGTTCGGCTGGCATCATCAGTGCCCTCAGCACCGCCAAGATCAAACGCGTCGTCACGGCCAGGCGTTTCATTGAGCTGGCCAAGCTCGACAGCCTGGTGGCCGAACTCTCCAATGCGGTCGAAATCGTCTATCTCGAAGATGTCCGCGAGAAACTCGGACTGATGGACAAGCTGACGGCGGGCGTCGGCC
Source organism: Alphaproteobacteria bacterium (assembly GCA_015654635.1). Classification (GTDB taxonomy): domain Bacteria; phylum Pseudomonadota; class Alphaproteobacteria; order Micropepsales; family Micropepsaceae; genus Rhizomicrobium. Next base: position 84,624 of record JAATGP010000007.1, read on the forward strand.
AATATCTGCCGGGATTGGTATCCTCCAGCAGCGCGCCCGAAGAGATGGCGGTGGTGCTGTTCACCTCAGGCACCGAAGGCCAGCCCAAGGGCGTGGCCCTTAGTCATGCCAATATCCTCGCCAATGTGGAACAGGTGCGCGCCCATATTGCGCTCTATCCCAACGATGTGATGTTCAACCCGCTGCCCACTTTCCATTGCTTCGGGCTCACAGTGGGGGCGATCATGCCGCTCTTGCTGGGGTTGAAATCGATCTATCACCCGACGCCGTTGCAGCCGCATGAGATCGTGCGCCGCATCAAGGCCCATGGCGCCACCATTCTGCTGTCGACGGATACCTTCATGTCGCAATATGCCCGCGCGGGGGATCAAGGCGATCTCAACTCGCTGCGCATCGCGGTCTGCGGCGCTGAGCGGGTGCGCGACGAGACGCGTCAGCTCCTGCGCCGCAAATATGCGATGGAAATTCTCGAAGGCTACGGCGTCACCGAAACCTCTCCGGTGGCCGCTGCCAATCAGCCAGGCGCCATGCGCCCTGGCACGGTGGGACGGTTGATGGCGGGTATGGAAGCCCGTCTGGAGCCGGTGGAAGGCATCCCTCACGCCGGGCGGCTGTTCCTCAAGGGCCCCAATATCATGATGGGCTATATCAAGCCGGATCAGCCGGGCGTCATTCAACCGCCGGAAGGCGGCTGGCACGATACCGGCGATGTCGTTGCCATCGATGATGAGGGTTTCATCTCCATCAAGGGGAGACTCAAGCGCTTTGCCAAGCTGGGCGGCGAAGCCGTGTCGCTGGCTGTGGTGGAGAATTGCGCCTCCGCGGTATGGCCCGATTTCGCGCATGCCGCCGTGGCCTTCCCCGACGGGCGCAAGGGCGAGCAAATTGTCTTGATCACCACCAATCCCGACGCGCAGCGCATCGAACTGGTCGGCTGGGCTCAGAACCATGGCGTCTCGGAACTGGCGATTCCGCGCAGGATCGTCCATGTGAAGGACATCCCGGTGCTCGGTACCGGCAAGACCGATTACGTCAAGGTCGAGAAAATGGCGCTCGTTACACCGGCCAAGTGACTTAGCTGCGCCGATTTTGTCCTATATGAGATGTGGCGAGGCAGGAACTGCTGACCTAATATGATGTCGTAACTCACTATTGAGAGAGTTAATTATGACATTATCTCCTCCGCTTCCCTCCTTCCGGCTTGATGGAAAAAAGGCCCTCGTCACTGGCGCAGGGCGTGGCATCGGTGCCGCCGCCGCTGCGATTTTCGCGCAAGCCGGCGCCGCAGCGACGCTTTGCGCCCGTACCGCCAGCGAAGTGGAAGCCGTGGCCCAAGACATCCGCGATGCCGGATTCACGGCTGAGGCCTTTGCATTGGACATCAAAGACATCGCCGTCATGCGCCGCGAAGTCGAGGCCCGTGGCCCATTCGATATCCTGCTCAACAATGCCGGCACGAACCGTATCCGCTCCATCATCGACATCACCGAAGAGGATTACGATACGGTGCTCGACCTCAACCTGAAAGCCACGCTGTTCGTGGCCCAGGCCGTGGCAAAAGGACTGCTGGCAGCAAAGAAGTCCGGCACGATCATCAACCTCTCCTCGCAAATGGGCCATGTCGGTGGCGGCGGCCGCTGTCTTTACAGCTCCTCGAAATGGGGGGTTGAAGGGCTGACTCGCTGCATGGCGATCGATCTGGCGCCGCACGGAATCCGCGTCAACACCCTCTGCCCCACCTTCATCGACACTGCGTTGACCCGCCCTATTCTGGAGACGCCGGGTTTCCGCGATTACGTTCTCAGCCGCATCAAACTCGGCCGCCTGGGCCGCCTGGAAGAGTTGAGCGGACCCCTGCTTCTGCTGGCCTCGGACGCCTCTACGCTGATAACGGGAAGTTCGCTGGTCGTCGATGGCGGCTGGACCGCGGGCTGAAGCTTCAGCCGACGGACTGAATGTGGTCCTGTTCCGCCGCGAGCACTTCATGGCGGGCGCAGATTTGGGGCCACAGATCGGCGGCCTCGGGCAAGTAGAGGCCAAAGGCTTCCGCCAGCACGCCGGTATATTCGCTTGCCGTCTCGATCAGATAGTCAGTCTGATGTGACGGTGTGGTCTTGCGCAAAACCCGGCCACGCATCTGCCACATGCCCTCGGAGATATGACGCTGCAGAACCGCGTTCTGCACAAAGGGGGAATCCGGCGCGGTTTGCAGCCATCGGCAGCGCTCGGAAAGTCGCGCTTCGTCAGCCGGCGCCAGGTTGAAATCGAAAGAGATCGCCCCACCGTCTTTGTGATTTTGCAGGCGCCACCAACCGTCTTCTTGCCGCGTCAGGCCAAAGCCGAAACCGTGCGAGACGAAGGGGCCGGGGGCAATAGCAATGGGGTCAATCGGTCCATCGCCGAAGCCGACATCGGCCAGCACGAGCCCCTCCTCCAACTCCACTTTGAGTACGAGATGGTTGCCGACGGCTTCATCGCCACGCTCGTTGCGCAATACGGCCCCGGCACTGCGCGTCACGGTGAAGCCAAGTTCGTGCAGCACCCAGCCGAATAGCCCATTCATCTCGTAACACCAGCCGCCGCGTTTGCGGGTGACGATTTTTTCAAAGGCGGCGGCGGGATCCGGCGTCACCGTCCGGCCGAATTGCACATCCAGATTTTCATAGGGAATAGCACGCAAATGGGCTCTGTGCAGCGCTTTTAGAGTCGCAAAGTCCCGGCGCAGCGGACCATCATACGCGATGCGCTTCAAATAGGCGTCGAGGTTCATGCGCTTGGGTCCGAAAGGAAGGCTGCATTCTTAGCACGCTCCCACGGAACGGGTCACGCGGTTTGGAGCGCCGCGGGCGGATGCACCGTAATCGCAGGGCGGAAGCGCAGTTGTGGAATGCGGAAAACGTCCATCTTTTGGTCAAGTAGCCGTAAGTAGTACAGCTCTTCCTTGGAGTGGATATTGAAACCCGCAAACTGTTTCAGCCCATCGATGAAGTCCAAATCGGAAATGGCGTCTTCGAAGCGCTCGTCCCAGGCAAATTCCTCGGATTTGGTTTTGAGGCCGGCGCCTTCACTGAAGAGGATTTTGCTGCGATCCCGGATGATGCGCGGCAGATCACGGGGATAAAGATCGAAAAGATCGCGCAAAGCGGCTTTTCCCACCATCCCTCCGCTCACGGACCGCACCAGATCATTGGCATCCAGTCTCCGGGCATAATTGGCCAAAGAGGGGGCGAGGAAAGGCACACGGGTCTCGATGGCATGATGCATAGAGCAGCGGTCCACGCGCTGCAGGCTGATGCGGTTCATCAAACCCAAAATCTCTTCGCGCATCGCCCGGCCGTAACCGGCATCGATTCCGAACGCCTTTTCCAAAGGGGTATAGCCACAGAAAAGTTCATCGGCACCCTCGCCGCACAACGCGACTTTGAAGCCGTCGTTGTGAATGGCTTCGGAGAGTTTCATCGAACACACTGCGCCCCGCACCAGCGAGGGCTCGAAGGATTCGCACGCCACAACGGCTTCGCCGAGCGCATTAAAGACGTCATCACTCAGCGGGTCGAAGGGGATCAATTTCAGATTGAAGCCCGTCGTTTCGGCATAAGCCATAGCAAAAGGATAATCGGTGCTGTCTGGTCCGCCGACAAAATAGCCGGGCGCATCGTTTTGCACCTGACGGGCGTAATGCGCCACCAGCGTGGAATCGATGCCGCCCGAGAACATCACCGCAAACGGCAAATCGGTTGGCAGATGGGATGCCACGGCGTCGGCCATCAGCCGGTCCAGTGCGGTACGATCGGAAGCAACAAAGGATTGCGGCGGTGCCATAAGCAAGGACTCGAATGTCGAACAGACATTGCGGGTCAGCAAATGGCCCGGCGGCAAAGTGAGGACATCGCCCTCCTCCACCGCGCCCAGCAGCGGGCGTATCTCCGAACAGAAGAGAAACCCATTGCCGTTCTGAATGACATAAAGGGGCTTGATACCGAAGGGGTCGCGCGCGGCCAGGAACTGTCCAGTGGCCGGTTCGTAGGCGACGAAAGCATACATGCCGGAGATGCGCGTCAGCGCCTTGGAGCCCCAGACCCGCAAGGCATTGACCAGCACTTCGGTGTCGGATTGGGTCTTGAAGGGTACGCCCATAGCGACAAGCTCGGCGCGCAGCGCTTCGTAATTGTAGATTTCACCGTTGAAGGAAAGCCAAAGCTGCCCGTCGAAGGAGAGTTGGGGTTGAACCGCATGGTCGCGATCGACGATGCGCAAGCGTCTTGTGCCCATGGCCGTATTCGGGGCTGGCGACTGCACTGGATCGTTAACATCGCCGCGCTGGGCGATTCCAGCCATCAGCCGGGCGACAACGCCATTCGCCTCAGGCCAATCGATAGCTACGGCAATGCCACACATGGAACTCTCCAACCGGATGCTGGATTTACGCTAGTGTGGCTCGAATGAAGGATCGATTAACCCTGCCAAAGACTTACTGTCTTTCCCCTAGCGCCATTCCTAAATATTTGTTAACCACTACGGGTGTGGAGTCAAAAATAGTTCGAAGTCCCCACTAGTATGGACTTGCATACTGTTAAGTTCGTGCTAGATATAAGTTCGTAATAGCCAAGAGGGCGGAAAGAACGCGGGTGTTCAAGTGACCGATGAAACTCAATACACGCGGAAATTCCGAAAGGAACTTATGGCCGGACTATCGTCTTTGGTCTTGCTGGCCGTGCTTGCACGCGCTGGGCGGGAAATGTACGGATACGAAATCGCCAAAGCTGTCAAAGCGGAGGGCGAAGGCGGACTGATCTTCAAGCAAGGGGCGATCTACCCCGTGCTGCGCTCGCTGAATGTGACAGGGCTGCTGGATAGCCGGGTAGAGGCTTCGGCCTTCGGTCCGCCCCGGCGCTACTACAACATCACCGATGAAGGTCGCAAAGCCCTGGCCGAGTGGCAGTTCGCCTGGCGCGACATGCGGGAATTTGTCGACGACGCGCTGAAGGCCGGCATCACGCCAGGGGAGATGGGCAATGAATATCGTCCCGGTGCCTGATTCCGTTCGCGGCTACCTTGCCGAACTGCGACGGGCCCTCAAGGGCGCGCCCAAAGGCTTGATCTCGGATGCCCTCGCCGACTGCGAAGAGCATCTCAATATGGAAATCGCTCAGAACCCCGCTTTGGACGAAGCCGAGGTGATGGCACAGGTCATCGAAACCTACGGCTCGCCACAGGAAATCGCAGAGGAGTATCGCGATATGGAAGCTGCTATTTCGACTCCCTTTCCCAAACAGCCAGAGGACACAACGGGGCATAATGGCGGCTTTTTCGGTGTCGTCTCCGATCCGCGGACTTATGGTGCCTTGCTTTATATGCTGCTTTCGCTGATCACCGGCATATTCTATTTCACGTGGGCCGTTGCTGGGCTTTCAATATCGCTGTCTACATCTATCTTGATCTTCGGAATCTTTATCGCACTGCTCTTTATCGCTTCGATCCGCATGCTCAGCCATGTCGAAGGGCGCATCGTAGAAGGATTGCTCGGCGTACGGATGCCGCGGCGTTTGCCGCCAACTTCTCCGTCCGATGAAAAGATCTGGACGCAAATCAAGGAGGCGCTCAGCGATGTCAGAACGTGGACATCGATGGCTTATTTGCTGCTGATGTTGCCGCTTGGCATTATCTACTTCACGCTCAGCATCGTGGGACTTGCGGTTTCTTTGGGCGTAACGGGTGGCTCGATTTATTCGCTGGTGACCAATGAAAGCCATGTGCAGATTGGCGGCATTCCTTGGCTCGATCACCTCCTCCACACCGCACCGGGCCTTATTCTCCTGGCCATTGCTGGTATTCTGCTTTTCTTCGTAGTGCTGCATTTGGCGCGGGCCGTTGGCTGGATGCACGGGAAAATCGCGGAATCTCTGCTCGTCAGACTCTGATATTAAAACGATTACAGACAGCGGCACGTGTATCCAAAAGATGCGCGTGCCCTGTGTTATTTGGGCTTCATTGTTGCAACAATCACAACAATGAAGAGACACCTTGATCGGCTGTTGTGCAGACAATTGGCCGGGTCGAAGCAGCGCATTGTTAATGCTCGAGTAATGGTTGACGCGCGAGCATGCTGTGAGGCTATATGCGTGCGTTCCGCAATTGCGGAGCACGAGGGGAACATCCTGAAGAAGGAAGCATCGTGAATCGTCGCAATGAAACGGCGCCATTCGATTCTGAGTGGAATCCCTCTGCTGGCGCGCTTGTCCTGAATACTGACAGCCGTTGGGCTATCGTCTCTACCACTGTCTCTGCCTTGATAGTCGGCTCAGTCGCTTGGCTCGCTGTGAGCACCATGCCGCCCGTTACCGGCGGATCGGTTGAAAATGCGAGCCGCGGTTTTCTTCCCTACCGCCTCTTTCAGCAACTCACGCAGTCTAACTCGAACGCGCTTTTTGGGAGCACGGAACCGGTGCCAAGCGCGCTGCCGGTCACGGTGGATCAGGCACAGACTCCAGAACGGGTGCAGCCGCATTCCACGATCGAGACACATACCGTCACGCTCGATAAGGGCGACACACTCGCGGGGGCATTGGAAAATGCCGGTATCTCCGCTGACGATGCCAATGGCGCCATCGCCGCGCTGTCGAAAGTCATTAGCCCGCGCAGTTTGCGCGCCGGGCTGACCTTTGACATCACCTACAACACCCATCCCGATGTCGTCGCTGGCAATAATCCGACTGCGGACGATGATGACGATGGCGATTTGGCCAAGGCCAAAGCCGTGCAAGGCGAGCCGATTGCCCGTCTGCTAACCATCAAATTCTCGCCCAGCATTGAGCACGATGTCGTCGTCACGCGCGCCGCGGATGGCAGCTTTACGGCCAATGACACCATCAAACAGCTGGTGGCGCGTGAACATCGCGCCGGTGCCAGCATCGACGGCAGCCTTTATCTCTCCGCGATGCGCGCCGGCATTCCGACTGACGTCGTGACCGAGATGATCAAGATGTTCTCATACAAGGTCGACTTCCAGCGCGACCTGCACCCCGGCGATTCTTTCGAGGTGTTCTACAACTACTACTACACGCCGGCGGGACAGCCCGCCAAGAATGGCGCTATCTCCTATGCGGTGATGCGGCTCGGCGGCAAACAGATCGTGCTCTATCGCTATCAATCCGATCCCAATTCGCCGCCGGAGTATTTCGATTCCACCGGTGAGAGCGCCAAGGGCATGCTGATGAAAACGCCGGTCGACGGCGCCCGCATCACCTCGGGTTTCGGTATGCGCTTTCATCCCGTGCTCGGTTATTCGCGCATGCATAAGGGCGTCGATTTCGGCGTTCCGGTCGGCACGCCGGTGATGGCCGCGGGCGGCGGTTCGATTGCCTTCATGGGCTGGGAAAGCGGTTATGGCCGCTTTGTGCTCGTCAATCACGGCAACGGCTATTCGACGGCCTATGGCCACCTGTCGCGCTTCTCCCCGGGACTGCATGTGGGTTCGCGCGTCGGCCAGGCGCAGATCATCGCTTATAGCGGTAATACCGGCATGACGACGGGGCCGCATCTGCATTATGAGATTCGTCAGAACAATCAGCAGGTCAATCCGCTGTCGGTGAAGATGGCCCAAGGCCGCAAGCTTGATGGTAAGGAAATGCGGACCTTCCAAAGCGAGCGGCTCAGGATCGACGACAAGCTGGCTTCCACCAAGCTGGAAACCAAGGTGGCCGATGCAACGCTCGCTGCAAACCTAAGGTCAACATCGAAATAGCCATTTTTCGATAGGCAAAGTTGGCAAAATCCACCACTCTTCTCCCCAGCCGGCGCAACGACCGGCATGGGGAGAAAACATCATGGCAAATCCGAATGCGGCTGCGCAGGCCAATCCTGCCGCCCTGGGCCTCGTCTGTTTCGGCCTTACCACTATCCTCTTGAGTCTGATCAACGCGGGCGTATTGCCGCCCGGGGGCGAGCCCGTGGTTATTCCGCTCGCCATCGCCTTTGGCGGCACAGCGCAGATTCTCGCGGGGCTGATGGAATTCAAGCTCGGCAATACCTTCGGCACCACGGCCTTTATCGCCTATGGCGCTTTCTGGTGGTGGTTTGCGCTGCTCTTGATCTTCGGCCACACCGGCGTGATCGATTTGTCGAAGGCAGGTCCCACGGTGCCGGTGGTATTGATCCTCTGGGGCGTCTTCACGCTTTACATGTGGATCGGCACGTTCAAGCTTTCGCCGTTGCTGTTCCTGGTCTTTCTCACGCTGTGGGTAACCTTCTTTCTCCTCGGTGGCGGCGGCGTGCTGGCACGTCCTGACATTTCCAAGATCGGTGGCTGGGCCGGCCTCGCCTGTGGCACCCTCGCGCTCTATGGCAGCTTCGCGATGGTAATCAACAGCACCTTTGGCCGCAAAGTCATGCCGCTGGTGTAACCCTGAGTTCCCTCGCCCCCAGAAGTGGGGGCGAGGGAGAGTTTTCGGGGCTTAATTCAGCGCCCGGCTCGGTGCATCTTCGTAAGCCAGATCATCAGCTGTGGGGAACTCCACGCCGTTCAAGCTGAGGCCGGAATGACCGGTGCTCACTTGCACCGTCGAGCCATCGCCGATTTTTCCCTCAAGCAAAAGATGCGCGAGCGGGTCCTGCAGGCGGCGCTGGATCACACGCTTCAAAGGCCGCGCCCCATAGACCGGATCATAACCGGCATTGGCGAGCCATTCGCGCGCCTTGGCATCGAGCGTGATCTCGATCTTGCGGTCGGCGAGCAGTTTGTGCAGGCGAGCCACTTGGATATCGACGATCTTGTCCATGTTGAGCCGCGTCAGGCGATGGAAGAGGATGATCTCATCCAGCCGGTTCAAGAATTCCGGCCGGAAATGGGCCCGCACCGCATCCATCACCGCCAGCCGCGCCTCGCGCGTTTCTTCACCGGACAAAAGTTCCGTGCCGAGATTGGAGGTGAGAATGATCACCGTGTTCTTGAAATCCACCGTACGGCCCTGCCCGTCCGTCAGGCGGCCGTCGTCCAGCACCTGCAGCAGCACGTTGAAGACATCCGGATGTGCCTTTTCGACTTCGTCGACCAGCGACACCTGATAAGGCCGCCGCCGCACCGCTTCCGTCAGCACGCCGCCTTCTTCATAGCCGACGTACCCCGGCGGGGCGCCGATCAGGCGGGCCACGGAGTGCTTCTCCATGAACTCGCTCATATCGATGCGCACCAGGGCGCTGTCGTCGTCGAACAGAAACGCGGCCAGCGCTTTGGTTAGCTCGGTCTTGCCGACACCCGTGGGCCCCAGGAACAGGAACGAACCAATCGGCCGGTTGGGATCTTGCAAGCCCGCCCGCGCCCGGCGCACGGCGTTGGCGATGGCATGTACGGCTGGGCTCTGGCCGACGACGCGTTTTTCCAGTGCCTCTTCCATCTTCAAGAGCTTGTCGCGCTCGCCTTCCAGCATCTTATCGACCGGAATGCCGGTCCAGCGCGAGACGATTTGGGCGATATGCTCGGGCAGCACCGCCTCGTTCACCATCGCGCCTTGCCGCCGCTCTTCATTGTCGCGCAGCTGTTTTTCGAGCCCTGGAATGACGCCATATTGCAATTCACCGGCCCTGGCATATTCGCCGCGGCGCTGAGCGATATCGATTTCGGCCCGCGCCTTATCGAGTTTTTCCTTCAGGCTCTGCACATCCTGTACCGATTGCTTTTCCGCCTTCCATTTGGCGGTCAATTCGCCAGAGTCTTCTTCCAGATTGGCGAGTTCTTTTTCCAGATTTTCCAGACGGTCCTTGGAGGCCTTGTCGGTCTCCTTGCGCAATGCTTCGCGCTCGATTTTGAGCTGCACCACGCGGCGGTCGAGTTCATCCAAGGCTTCGGGCTTGGAATCGACCTGCATGCGCAGACGGCTGGCCGCTTCATCCATCAAATCTATGGCTTTGTCGGGCAGAAAGCGGTCGGTGATGTAGCGGTTGGAAAGCTGTGCTGCGGCCACGATGGCGGAATCGGTGATGCGCACACCGTGATGGACTTCGTATTTTTCTTTCAGACCGCGCAGGATCGAGATGGTGTCTTCCACCGTCGGCTCGCTGACAAAGACCGGCTGGAAACGCCGCGCCAGCGCCGCGTCCTTCTCGATGTATTTGCGATATTCATTCAACGTAGTGGCACCGATGCAGTGCAGTTCACCGCGCGCCAGCGAGGGTTTCAGCAAATTGGAAGCATCCATCGCCCCTTCGCCAGCTCCGGCACCGACCAACGTGTGCATCTCGTCGATGAAGAGAATGACTTTGCCTTCTGCGGCCGTGATTTCCTGCAAAACAGCCTTTAGCCGTTCCTCGAATTCGCCGCGGAATTTGGCGCCTGCAATCAGCGAGCCCATATCGAGGGCCATCAGCCGTTTGTCGCGCAGACTCTCGGGCACATCGCCATTGACGATGCGCAGTGCCAAGCCTTCGGCGATGGCCGTTTTGCCGACGCCAGGTTCGCCAATGAGGACGGGATTGTTTTTGGTCCGGCGCGACAGCACCTGAATGGTCCGGCGGATTTCTTCGTCGCGGCCGATCACCGGATCCAGCTTGCCGCTGCGGGCCAGCTCGGTGAGGTCGCGGGCGTATTTCTTCAGCGAGTCATAGGCGTTTTCCGCCGTGGCACTGTCGGCGCTACGGCCCTTGCGCAGATCGGCAATGGCTTTGCTCAGCCCTTGCGGCGCCGCGCCCGCATCTTTCAAAATCCTGCCGCTTTCGCCCGCCGACATGGCCAGTGCCAGCAGCAGATATTCCGCCGTGACGAAGCTGTCGCCCGCTTTGGTGGCAACGTCTTGTGCCGATTCCAGGACGCGCGCCGTCTCTTGATTCAGGTAGACCTGTCCGGCGCCGGAGCCATCCACGCGCGGCATCTTGCCGAGCGCGCGGGCCACCGCCTCGCGCACCTGTTCCGGGCGTCCGCCAGCGGCAGCGATCAAGCGTGCTGCCAGGCCCTCCTCATCATCGATAAGGACTTTCAGGAGATGTTCGGGGGTGAAGAATTGGTGGTTGGAACGGGTGGCTAAACCCTGCGCGGACTGAATGAAGCCGCGCGCCCGTTCGGTGAATTTCTCGATATCCATGTCTGCCTCATAAGCCCAAGCCCCGGGGCCCCGCCATAGCGGCAGCCTAGGACAAGTCCGTGGTTAAGGCACGGACTCGACCGCGCGGCGTCCGCAAAAGTGTATGGGTTTTGCGTTAGACGCCGCGGCAGCCATATGAGCGCCGTGTCTAGCAGACTATGTGGGAACCGATTGCCCAAACGGCAAGGGTGCCTGGATGCAAAATGGCGCTATTCCGCCGCTTCGGACTCGTCGCCGTCGTCGTCGTCACCGTCATCCTGGTTTTCCGCCAAGGAAAAGGATGGTGTGCTGGTGGCGGTTTGCTGGGTGACAGCTGGCTGTTCGCCATTTCCATTGGGGGCCTTGGCGGCCTGCTGGGCCTGCCATTGCGCCTGCTGCGCCTGAGCCGCCGCCATGATGCGGTAATAGTGCTCGGCATGCTGGAGATAATTCTCGGCCATCACGCGGTCGCCAGAGGAGTTGGCGTCACGGGCGAGCTGCAGGTACTTTTCATAGATGTGCGAAGCCGTGCCACGAATCTTAACTTCGGGGCCGCTCGAATCATAAGAGCGATTGGGGTTGAACCCACCGCCGCCTCCCCCGCCGCCGCCACCACTGCCACCGTTGTGACCGTTATGACCGTTCTGCGGCCGACGACCGCCTCTGCGTGAGCGTTTCACGTTGTCCCCTTGGGTTTTGAAGCTAGGCATTTGCTGCGCGCGCGCAGGCCGCTGTGCATACAACCATGTGAATAAACATCTTTCGCAATGTGTGAGGCTGGACGCGTCCAACACGCCACTCCGCCGCGACCGTTCCGGTCACAGGCAGGTGCCTCTCCCAAGTGCCGGAACGTAACGGGTTGGCCAGCCTATTCCAACTGTTTTTTCGTTCCCGCAATCACAATCCGCGGAACCCCGGCCAGATCGCGCGCAATCCGCAGCACCTCGAGCCCGGCATAGGCAAAGACGGCAGCGGCAGAATCGGCCTGACCGGCGCCGATTTCGATAAAGGCCGTACCGCCCAGCTTTTTGAGCGCCGGTGCCAAAACACGCACTGCATCAAGACCATCCGGGCCGCCGTCGAGCGCCTGGGCAGGCTCAAAATCCTTCACCTCCGGCTCCAGCGCCGCGATATCGGCAGTGCGGATATAGGGTGGGTTTGAAACAATGATGTCAAAAGACCCGTCCAGATTTTCGGCCCAGTTGCCCGCCCGCACCGAGCCGCGCTCTGCCAAGCCGAGGCGTTCCAGATTACCGGCGGCGATATTTTGAGCAATTTGCGACGAATCAATCCCGAGCCCGCTTGCGTTCGGGTACTCGCTCAAAAGGGCCGCCAAGATGCAGCCTGAGCCGGTGCCGAGATCGAGGACCCGCAGCGCCGCAGAGCGGTCTGGAAAATCCGCCAGCACCGCGTCGATGATGGTTTCGGTATCGGGGCGCGGAATCAACACGCCGGGGCTGACGGCGAAGCTAAGGCTCCAGAATTCCTTCTGGCCGGTGATGTAAGCCACCGGTTCGCGCGCCGCGCGGCGAATGATGAAAGTTTCAAAACGCGCCGGATCACCGCCTGCCGCCTGCCACAGCACCCGTGCATCGAGGCGGGGATTGTCAATGCCAGCAGCCGCCAGCCTCGCCGTGGCATCGCGCAACGGGTCGCTCATGCGTTATCCGATTCCAGTTCGGCGAGGCGCCCCGCCTGATCCTCGGTGATCAGCGCATCGACGATATCGCCCAGATCGTCGCCCGCGATGATGCGGTCGAGTTTGTAAAGCGTCAGATTGATGCGGTGATCGGTGACGCGGCCTTGCGGAAAATTGTAAGTGCGAATGCGCTCCGAACGATCCCCGGAGCCGACCAAGCTTTTGCGTTCGGATGCCCGCGCCGAATCCACCCGCTCGCGTTCCATCTCGAACAGTTTGGCCTTCAGCATCTTCATCGCCTGGGCTTTGTTCTTGTGCTGCGATTTCTCCGTCTGCTGCGCGATGGCGATGCCGGTCGGCAGATGGGTGATGCGCACCGCGCTTTCGGTCTTGTTGACGTGCTGGCCGCCCGCACCCTGGGCGCGATAGACGTCGATGCGCAGATCTTTGTCATTGATGACAACATCGACATCTTCCGGCTCCGGCAGTACCGCCACCGTTGCCGCCGAAGTATGGATGCGACCGCCCGCTTCGGTCACGGGCACGCGCTGTACGCGGTGGCCGCCGCTTTCAAATTTCAGCTTGGCGAAAACGCCCTGCCCCTGCACATCCAGAATGGCTTCCTTGACGCCGCCGAGGTCGCTTTCCGACAAGCTCATCACATCCACCTTCCAGCCCTGCAGCTGGCAATAGCGGGTGTACATTTTGAGGAGATCGCCCGCGAACAATGCCGCCTCATCCCCGCCGGTCCCGGCGCGGATTTCGACGATGGCCGAGGAATTGTCGGCAGCATCTTTGGGCAGCAATTGCAGTTTGAGGTCGTGTTCCAGCTTTTCCAGGCTGGCTTTGATATCGGCGCGCTCCTGCTCGGCCATATCGCGCATCTCACCATCCGTCGTGGGATCGGCGAACAGCGCCTCGGTCTCGGCAAGCTGCTTTTCGGCGTTGCGATAAGCGGAGGCGGCCTCCACCACGGGGGCGAGGTCGGAATGCTCTTTGGAAAGTTTGACGAAGGCGGGCCCCGACAGGCCGGATGACAGCTCCGCCTCCACAGCTTGAAAGCGTTCCAGCAGGCGTTCGAGTTTGGCGGTGGGGATCATGACAGCAACATTTAAGACGGGCGACGGGACAAGCGGAGACGTTAAGCCCCGCTCGCTACAACCCGTTTCCCCGTCTTGCTGTCATTGTGCTGCCACTTCTTCGCGCGCGGCTTCAATTTCGACCGCTTTTTTCTCGCATAGACCGACGATGTGCTCAATCAGATCACCATTCTCGATGCGATAAACCGGATCGCCATTGAGATAGATCTGGCCGTGGCCCTTGCCGGCGCCGCCGCCGGTGAAGCCGATATCCGTTTCGCGCGCTTCGCCAGGGCCGTTGACGACGCAACCGATGATCGACAGGCTCATCGGCGTGGTGATGTGCTTGAGGCGATCTTCCAGCGTCTTGACGGTGTTGATGACGTCGAAGCCTTGCCGTGCGCAAGACGGGCAGGAAATGATGTTCACGCCGCGCGCCCGCAGGCTCAGACCTTTCAGAATATCGAAGCCGACGCGCACTTCTTCCACCGGATCGGCCGAAAGCGAGACGCGGATGGTATCGCCGACGCCGCTCCACAAGAGCATGCCCATGCCGATGGAGGATTTGACGGTGCCGGAAATCAGGCCGCCCGCTTCGGTGATGCCCAGATGCAGGGGGCAATCGATGGCTTCGGCCAATGCCGTATAAGCGGCCACGGCGAGGAAGACATCCGACGCCTTCACAGAGATTTTGTATTCGCGAAAATCATTGTCGTCGAGAATCTTGGCGTGGCTGAGCGCGCTTTCGACCATCGCTTCCGGGCACGGCTCGCCATATTTCTCCAGCAGCTCTTTTTCCAGCGACCCGGCATTGACGCCGATGCGGATGGCGCAGCCATGATCTTTGGCGGCCTGGACGACTTCCCTCACCCGCGCCGCCGAGCCGATATTGCCTGGATTGATGCGCAGGCACGCAGCCCCCGCTTCCGCCGCCTCGATCGCGCGTTTGTAGTGGAAGTGGATATCGGCCACGATCGGGATGGTTGCGGCCTTGCAAATCGCCTTCAGCGCCACCGTCGATTCCTCATCGGGACAAGACACGCGAACGATATCGGCGCCAGCCTCTTCGATCAGGCGAATCTGATTGATCGTCGCCCTGGCGTCGGAGGTGACCGTATTGGTCATGGTCTGCACGCTGATCGGGGCATCGCCCCCGATAGCCACAGGACCAACGTGGATTTGGCGGCTCTTGCGCCGGTGAATATCGCGGTAGCTTCGAACGCTCATGGCAACCCTTCGTCAGACGAAAACGAACTAGCGGTGGTTACCATTATAGCGATCTTGAATCGACTGCACATCGAAGGAAAGTGCTTCGATCGTTTCCTGATTGTGTCCTGCAGCACCCATAAGTGAGCCGTCGAGGCTCACTTCCACTGCCCCTGCATTCGGTGTGGTTAAAGTCAGGCCGGGAATATTGGGCATCCGATAGCTATCGCCCGGCTTCAGCAGGCGGTTCTGGTAGACGCGGCCATCAGCACCCTGGATCAGGATTCGCGTCGCCTCACGGGCCCGCAGAACCACACGCGCAGATTTGCTGCTGTCGCCATAAACCTGCCCTGGCGGGAGAGGTTGTTCCGCCGGCGGCGGTGGCGCCGCTGCCGGAGCAGTCGTTGCGGCGTTTTGATCCGCCGCTGGCGGCGTCGCGGTTTGCCCACCGACACCGTCGCCCACGGGCAGACTGGTATCCAAGGGGTGGGTCAAAGGCTGGGTGACGGTCAATTGGGTCGGCGCCACTTTGTGCGCCACGGGCCGCGGCACGACAGGCGCGGGCGCCACTGGCTGCTCATTCAGCATCTTGTCCGCCGAAGCCGCAAGCTGATAGGCGCCATACAACACCAGCACCACCACCACGCCTGCCATGATTTTCCAGCCATGAGGCATGCGGTGTTCGGCATCTTCGTCGATCAGGGTGATCGGCGTCACCGAAGTATCGCTGCGGCCCGCAATCTCGGCCTTGAAGCGCTCCACGCATTGCACCGCGTCCAGCCCGAGGTAATCTGCATACGAACGAATGAAGCCGACCGCGTAAGTGCGCCCCGGCAAGGCTTCGATGCGATCTTCTTCCAACGCCTCGAGATGATCTTTGCGGATCTTGAGCACGCGGGACACCGAAGCCAGATCATCGCCGCGGCGCAGACGCGCGGTGCGCAAATCCTGGCCAACGGTGTCCAGCGGTGCGTCCATCTCATCGGAGATTTCGCGCAAGTGGATGCGTCTGCGATCGAGGCCGCCTTCGCTGTCCAATGTAAGGCGCGTGACTTTGGTCATTGTTTACAGGATACCTGATCGTGCGGGGCGCGGCGGACGAGCCACTATCTCATTGCTTCGATTAATATCTTAGTTGCAGCAATCAGGCCACCGGAAAGAAGGGTGGGGATGTCAGCAGCTCGTCACATATATTAATGCGCCCCAATGGATCGCTCCGCGATCCGGGTTTGCGACCTTTGCCCGTATCGGTGGCCCGTCAGTTGCCCGACGAGTACCCGGAACGTGTTTTCTGCATAGCGTCTTGAGCCTCCCGGCTCTGCAGATCCCACTGCTTCTGGCTCATGCAAACATGACGATTGCCCAAGCGGGAGCCAAGCGGCGGCTCTAATACCTTGCAGACGACGGGATCGGCTGCCGGCTTATCGGCCACAGCAGCGGGCGTTGTCTGGGTATCGGATGCTGCCGGCGCGGTGGTGTCTTTGGTGTCAGCCGCAACCGCGGGCAATGTTACTGCTGCGAACAGCGCTAAAATCGTAAGATAAGTGCGCAACGAGTCTTTCTCCTGATATTGGCGATAAGACTGAGCTTGTAACAAATCTTATCGTAGCACAACGCCTCGCTCAGCGGCAAAAGCCGCCAGCCGGCTGCGGACGGAATGATCGGTCCGGCCGCACAACTTTTCGACGTATTGGCCGATTTCTTCGTAGTTCAAGCTTCGGATCATCATCTTGATGGGGCCGATGTGGCCGGGTGACATCGACAGCGTGCGCACGCCCAGCCCGATTAAGGCCATGGCATCCAGGGATTTGCCGGCCATTTCGCCACACAGCGAGACCTCCCCGCCGCTCTCGGCGGCGCTTTGCACGATCTGGCGGATCATGGTGAGCGAGGCGGGGTTGAGGAAATCGTAGCGCTTGGACACCCTGGGATTGGTCCGGTCCACGGCGAATGTGAAGGAAAGCAGGTCGTTAGAGCCGATGGAGACGAAATCGGCGCAGCGCATCAGCTGGGGCAGCATGAAGGCAAGCGCGGGAACCTCCAGCATGGCGCCGACCAGAATCTGGCGCGGCTGGGCCAGCCCTAAGAGCCGGGCGCGCTCGATTTCCCGGTCTACCAGGGCGCGTGCGGCGTTGAATTCGGCCACATGGCTGATCATGGGCAGCAAAATGCGCAGAACCTTGCCCGATGAGGCCTTCAGCAGCGCCCGCACCTGGTAGCGCAGCAAAGCCGGGCGATCGAGCGCGATGCGAATGGCGCGCCAGCCCAACGCCGGATTTTCCTCCCGCTCCCAGCGGGCGTAAGGCAGCACTTTGTCCCCGCCGAGGTCCAGGGTGCGGAACACCACCGGCTTGTCGCCCGCCGCATCCAGGATTTCGCGATAAAATGCCGCCTGGTCGGCCAGCCGCGGCATGGTTTCGCCAATCATGAATTGCAGCTCGGTGCGGAACAGGCCGATGCCGTCAGCCCCGGATTCCGAGAGGTGCGGCATATCCAGCGCCAGTCCGGCGTTCATCATCAACCGGATGTTAACACCGTCTCTTGTCTCTGCAGGCAGATCGCGGATGGTGGCAAATTGCGCCGCCCGATGTTCCCGCATCACGCGTTTGGCTTCAAACGCATGCACGATATCGTCGCCGGGCCGCAGATGGGTCTCGCCGGACTCGCCATCCACCACAATACGGTCACCTGCCCGCGCGGCGTCGGTAATGCCCTTCGCCGACGACACCATGGGAAGGCCCATGGCGCGGGCCACAATCGCCACATGCGAAGTCGAGGCCGCCTCTTCGAGAATCAAGCCGATCAGCCGGTCGCGCCGGTAGTCGAGCAGCTCGGCCGGCCCCATGCTGCGCGCAATGAGGACGGAATCTGACGGCAAATCCTGTCCGCGCCGGCCGACATCGCCCACCAGATGGCGCAGCAGCCGGCGCGCCAGATCGTCAAGGTCGTGAGCCCGTTCGCGCAGGATCGGGTCCTGCATTTTGGAGACGCGCAGGCGCATTTCGTCTTGCACCCGCTCGACCGAGGCTTCGGCGGTCAGGCCGGTGCGGATGGCATCGCGCATACGCTGGCGCCAGCCCGCATCATGGGCGAAAAGCCGATAGGTCTCGATCACCTCGCGGCTTTCGCCGGTGAGGTCGAGCTCGGTCGATTCCAGCATGTGATCGACGGATTCACGCAGCTTGCCGATGGCTTCTTCAAGACGCGCCAGTTCGATGGTGGGATCGTCGGCGATCATGCGCTCGACCTTCACGCGCGGCTCGTAAAGCGCGACATGGCCGATGGCGACGCCTTCGGAAAGTCCCTCCGCATTGAACTTGCGCGGCCGGTCCTGGCTCAGCTCGCCTTCGTCGAGTTCGGAGACGTTGAACAGCACCCCCTGCGCCACCACTTCGGCCAGCACCATGGCGACGGTTTGCAGCGCCTCCACCTCTTCCTCGGCATAGGTGCGCGAAGCCCGGTTTTGCACGGTCAGAACGCCGAACACTTGCCCCCCGCGCACAATCGGCACACCGAGAAAGGCGTGATAGGGGTCTTCGCCGGT
This sequence comes from Alphaproteobacteria bacterium, assembly GCA_015654635.1. Taxonomy (GTDB): domain Bacteria; phylum Pseudomonadota; class Alphaproteobacteria; order Micropepsales; family Micropepsaceae; genus Rhizomicrobium. Next base: position 103,143 of record JAATGP010000007.1, read on the forward strand.
TTCCGGGCGATAGGAGAATTTGGGGTGGTTCGGTGCGTCGCTGAGGTTAACCGGCTCGCCCGCATCGGCGACAAGGCCCACAAGGCCCTCACCCGCTTTCATGCGCGTGCGATGCACGGCGGCGGGGTTCAAACCTTCGGTGGCAAAAAGCTCCAGCGCCTTGCCCGCGCGGCGCAGATAGATCGAACAGACCTCGGCCACCATGTTGGCGGCGATAATCGTGACGAGCTTGTCGAGACGCATCTGCGCGCTCGTGTTCTCAGCCATGATCTCACGCAAACGCCGCAGCAGCGTCCTGGGGCCGCTCGCTACGGGAGGCATGTCAGCATCCTCCCATCAAGCCACATCCAGCTCGTAAGCCGAGTGGAGCGCGCGCACGGCAAGCTCGACATATTCCTCGGCGATAAGGACACTGACTTTGATTTCCGACGTGGAAATCACCGAGATATTGATGCCCTTCTCCGACAACGTGCGGAACATGGTCTGCGCCACGCCGGGATGGGTACGCATGCCGATGCCGATGATGGAAATCTTGGCGACATTGGCATCGGAGGTGATCTCGCGATAGCCGATGGCGGGGGCGGCCTCCTCCAACGCCTTCAGAGCGCGCGGCAATTCGGTGCGCGGGCAGGTGAAGGTGAGGTCGGTGCGTTTTCCGTCTTCGGAAATGTTCTGCACGATCATGTCGACATTGATGCCGGCATTGGCCAGCGGCCCGAAGATTGCCGCTGCAATGCCGGGATGATCCGGAATCTTCATCAGCGAGATTTTGGCTTCGTCGCGCGAATAGGCGATGCCAGTGACCGGTTTCTTTTCCACGATGTCTTCCTCGTCGCACAGAAGCGTGCCGCCCGCGTCGGGATCGAAGGTCGAAAGAACCCGGACAGGCACGCGATGTTGCATAGCGATTTCCACCGAGCGCGTCTGCAAGACTTTGGCCCCCAGCGACGCCATTTCGAGCATTTCCTCGAAGGCGATTTTTTCCATCCGGCGCGCTTTGGAGGCGATCCTGGGATCGGTGGTGTAGACGCCATCCACGTCGGTGTAGATATCGCAGCGGTCAGCCTTCATGGCCGCTGCTACGGCTACTGCGCTGGTATCCGAGCCGCCGCGGCCCAGGGTCGAGACCCGATTGTCCTCGGCCACGCCCTGAAAGCCTGCCACCACGGCCACCTTGCCGGAGGCAAGGCAGGCATCGAGATTTTCCGGCGGGATGTCCTCGATCCGCGCCGAGGCGTGCATGGCGGAAGTCTGAATGGGAATCTGCCAGCCCAAAAACGACCGCGCCGGAATGCCGATGGCGCCCAGCGCCAGCGCCAAGAGGCCGCATGTCACCTGCTCGCCCGCGGCAACCACGGTATCGTATTCCCTGGGATCGTAATGGGGGGATAGCGCGTTGATGTAACCGACCAGCTTGTTGGTTTCGCCGGACATGGCCGAAACCACCACGGCGACCTGATGGCCGCGGTCGACCTCTTTTTTGACCAGCTGGGCCACATTGCGGATGCGATCGAGGTCGGCAACCGAGGTACCGCCGAATTTCATCGCAATCTTCGCCATGGCCCTGCCTGTCTCACGAACTGTTTGTTGCGTCATACATAACGGCCTGTTTGGGCAGGCTCAACCCGCTCGTCATCTCCCTAACTGCCAAGAGGTGCGATATAAGGCGCCCATGAGCAAAACAGACGCCCCCGCATCCATCGATCCGTCCGAAGTCGCCAAATTCTCCGCCATGGCCGCGGAATGGTGGGACCCGCAAGGCAAATTCGCCCCGCTGCACAAATTCAACCCAGTTCGCTTAAGTTTTATTCGCCAGACCGTGGCGGCGCATCATGGGCGCGAGGGGCTAAAGCCGTTTGAGGGGCTCAGCCTGCTCGATATCGGCTGCGGCGGCGGGCTCTTATCGGAGCCCATGGCGCGGCTGGGCTTTGGCGTGACCGGAGTCGATGCCTCGGAAAAAAACATCAAAACCGCCATGACCCATGCCGCCGCACAAGGGCTTGGCATCGATTATCGCGCTGGCAGCGCCGAATCACTGGTCGAGATCGGCGCCGCCTTCGACGTGGTACTGAACATGGAGGTGGTCGAACACGTCGCTGACCTGCCCGCCTATTTGGACGCCTGTGCCAAGTTGGTGAAGCCCGGCGGGCTGATGATCGTCGCCACCTTGAACAAGACCCTGAAGTCACTGGCCCTGGCCAAAATCGGCGCCGAATACGTCCTGCGCTGGCTCCCCCCCGGCACCCACGACTGGAACCGCTTCATCCCGCCTGCCCGCCTGAAATCGCTTCTGACTGCCACCGGCCTGAATGTGCTCTCCACCCAAGGCGTCAGCTTCGATCCGCTGAATTGGAACTGGCGCCTCTCAACCGACACCGATGTGAACTACATGGTGGTGGCGGGAAAGTAGAACTCAGAGAAGTGGGGACTGAACAATGAAACTGAGTCAACTGATCGAACAGACGTTGTGCGAAATTGCTTCCGGCATAGATGCTGCCAAGGAGAAGACCCGTGAACTGGATCTGATGGTTATTGCGCCCAACAGAATTGATGACCAATTGGTCGCCGAAATGACGTATGTTGAATTTGATATATCCGTGATTGTAGAAGAATCTGACGCCCAAACATCTTCAAAGGAGAGGGGGTTGGGTGGCGAGTTACGTGTTCTATCTGTCGGTATAAACGGAAAGACTCGTCATGACCGAGGCGATAGTCAGAGTTCTTCCTCAAAGGCTTCGCATCGAATTATGTTCAAAGTTCCGGTCAGTTTGAGTTCTCGCTACTTAGAGCGTCGTGGCCGCCCTTGAGGCGACCGTCCAGTCGCCGAGCATCCGCAATGGGGAAAAGACGCTGAATAGCCGAGGCGAGCCCGGCCATGACAATTTCGGAATATTGGAATCGTACTTTTTACGGTGCAGCGGACGCTTGATAGTGCCCCCCCTAGCCCTCCCCCCCGAAATGGGGCGATGGTATTTATCGCTGATACGGTCTGTCCGTATACTGACGCCTCGACACCAGTGCGTGGGGAACGCAGAATTTCTCGGGGCCTGTGGTGATGCTGCGCGGTACATTCACCATCACCAAATCGGCGCGGGTTTGAGCGCAGGCGGCTTCTGCCGCGCCGGCATAATGGATGATCCGCACCGTATAATTCGGGCATATATCGCTACAGCGCACATCGACGATGACCGGAAGCCCCTTATGGATTCCGAGGATGCGATCGACGGGCGCCTCTTTCGCCGCGAACACCGCGTTGGCACGGGCGACCAGATCGTTATCGCTTAAGATATCATTGGCCGCCACGGCTGGCACCACGGCAACGAACAGACCCAGCAGGGCTGCGCACAACGGTAAGGAAGAACAAAGACCCATAGGCCGCCTCAATTGGCTTCTTCGTCGAGGTCGGGCGGCAGGGCGGCGATGTCGATGCCCTCCTCCACCAATTCCGTAGCTTCTTCCAGCGTGGTCTCGCCATAGATGTGGCGCGGATCGGCTTCGCCGTAATGGATTTTGCGGGCCTCTTCGGGAAATTCCTTGCCGACATAATCGGCGTTCTTTTCCACATATTTGCGCATGCCGGTCATGAACTGACGCATCTTCTTCAACTCGTCGGCTTGCAGCGCGCCCTTCTTGGTCCCGGCGACAGCGGGCGCCATCGGCGCCTTGATAATCGTTGTCGAGGAGCACATCGGACAAACCAGTTTGCCGGTCGCAGCTTGGTCGTCGAAGGCCGTGCTGGAGGCGAACCAGCCTTCGAAGGCGTGCTCGTTCTGGCATTTCAGCGTGTAGACAATCACGGATTTATCCTTGCGACTGCCATCATCGCGGCATGCAGCCCCCGCCGCAAGCCTGGGCGCAAGGCGGTGCCTCGGCCATGGATTGGCAGCGGTCGTATTGGCTTTCTTTACTGCCGGAGACCGATGGCGCCATCGGCGCTTTTTCGATCCTGGTGGAATCGCATTCCGGGCAGGCAAGCTTGCCGGTCGCCGTCAGGTCGTCGAAGGCGGCCATCGAGGTGAACCACTCCTCAAAGCCGTGGTTGTTCTCGCATTTCAGAGTGTAGACGATCATAGGCTAATCCTTAGGCGGCAACTCTTCCGCGGATTGGCGGCGTTCCGCAAGGGTAGCATCGTTTTTTATGGAAAAACGGCGGCCATGCAGCAGGCTGGGAATTTGTGCCCGCGCCGCCCGCGATTGTTCTGGGTCAATCTCCGCCAGGATCACGCCAGGCGCGGTGCCGCCATCCGCCAAAATCTCACCCCAGGGCGAAATGATCAGCGAATGGCCAAAAGTGCGCCGCCCGCCGGTATGGGTGCCGGTTTGCGCTGGAGCGACAACAAAAGCCCCATTTTCAATAGCGCGCGCCCGCAGCAGCACCTCCCAATGGGCCTTACCGGTGGTTTCGGTGAAGGCGGCGGGAACAGTAAACAGAAAGGCGTCCCGTTCCGCCAAGGCCCGGTAGAGTTGCGCAAAGCGCACATCGTAGCAGACCGAAAGCCCGATCCGGCCTGCCGGAATATCGGCAATCACCGCAACATTGCCGCCCGCTACCGTGTCGGATTCGCGATAGCTTTCGCCATCTGGCAAGGCGACGTCGAAGAGGTGGATCTTGTCATAGCGGGCCGCAACAGTGCCCGTGGGATCGATCAAGAAAGAGCGATTGGCGGTTTTGTGTTCGTTGATCTTGATGGCGAGCGAGCCGATCAGCAGCCAGATACCAAGCTCCGCGGCCAAGGCCGTGAACACGGGCAGCGCCGGATCGTCCTCTTCGGCAAAGCTTTTCTCCAGCTTGGCGCCGCCATTGGCCGCCATCAGCGTGGTATTCTCCGGTGTAGCGATAAAACTCGCGCCCTTGGCAGCCGCCTCGCGGATCAGACCTGTGGCGGCGCGGATATTCTGCGCCACATCATCGCCGGTGTTGAGCTGGACGCAGGCCGCACGGAAAGCGCTCATTCGGCAGCCAGCAGCGGATCAAGTTCTCCAGCTTCCTCGAGTGCCACGAGATCGTCGCTGCCGCCAATGTGGCGCTCGCCGAAGAAAATCTGCGGCACCGTGCGCCGTCCTGAGCGCTGCCACATCTCCTTGCGGGCGGTGGCGTCCATGTAGACATCGATCTCCTCGAAAGCGGCACCTTTCTTGGTCAAAAGGGCCTTGGCTCTGGCACAATAGGGGCAGATCGGGGTGGTGTAGATGCGAATGTTTGGCATGGCGATCCTGTCTATAGCGCTTCTTATATAGGGTGGGATAGCGGGCGAACAACGCGCGCCAAAGCCAGGACGAATACAGAGGCAGCGCCTGCCCGTTTCAGGGCTCTGGCGCAGGCGTTGGCGGTCGCCCCGGTGGTCAGCACGTCGTCAATAAGAAGGATGTGGCGCCCGGTCACGGTGGCCTTCTGGCTGGGAGGCACCGCAAAGGCCCCGCGCACATTGCGCCGCCGCGCCTCGGCGGAGGGCATGGCGCCTTGGCTGGGCGTGGCTTTGCGCCGGATCAGGACGGCTGGCGCCGCCGGGACCGCCGTCAGGCGTGACAGTGCCCGCGCCAGCTCCGCGGCTTGGTTGTAGCGCCGTTTCCATAAGCGCCAGCGGTGTAGCGGCACCGGCACGATCAATTCGGCACGGCGCAGCCTTTCGCCGCCGCAACGCTCCAGCCAGCGGCCAAAACCGGGAACCAGATCCAGCCGGTCGGCATGTTTCAGCGCCAGCACCGGCTTTTTGCTGAGATCGTCGTAGGTCACGATCGCACGCGCCCAATCGAACACCGGCGGCTGCGCTAGGCAGGTGCCGCACAGCGTATCCGGGCCCGCATCGACCTCGAAGGGCAAGCCGCAAGCCGCACAGACAGGACCGTCGATAAAATGCAGCGCCCCCCAACAGCCGGGGCAAAGGCTGCCGGGTTCGCTGACCGGCTCGCGGCAAAGCAGGCACAAAGGCGGATAGACGAGATCGACCGTCCAGCGCCCAATCTGCCCAACCAATTGCTTGCCGAAGCCCCGCCCCATTCTGCTAGTTTAGCGCCATGATGCCCGCCAACCCAAGCAGCGGCCCGCCGCGGATTTTCGATTCTGCCGCGCAAAAGCTGCGCCAAGCACGAGCGGCGCGGCTGCAAAGCGACCGCTTTCTCCAGAACGAGGCGTTGGAGGGGGTCAAGGCCCGCCTGACTCCGGTCAACCGCCGCTTTGCCACCGCGCTTGCTTTAGATGCGTACGCCGCCGCCAGCCTGCAAGGGGCCGGGACGCAATGGCATAGCGCCGGTTTTGACGATGACGAAAGGCTGGATGCCGCCAGCGGCTATGACCTTGCCGTCAGCGTCCTCAGCCTTCACCGCCGCAACGATCTGCCGGGCGCATTGGTGCAGATTCGGCGGGCTTTGAAACCCGATAGCTTATTCGTGGCGGCCCTCTTCGGCGGCTCAACCCTGACCGAATTGCGGGATGCTTTTGCCCAAGGTGAACTCGAAACCACGGGTGGCACCTCGCCCCATGTCGCCCCGATGGCGGACATTCGCGAGCTTGGCGGATTGTTGCAGCGCGCTGGCTTTGCCCTGCCCGTCGCCGACGTCGAACGCACCACCGTACGCTACCGCGATTTTTTTACACTGGTGAGCGATCTGCGCGCCATGGGCGAAAGCAATGCGCTGGCGGCGCGCAAACCCTTTCTCTCCAGCGCCACATTGGCGGCTGCCCTCCATCACTACCGCGATAAGCATACCGATGCTGATGGCAAACTGCTCGCCACCTTCGACATCGTGTACTTGCTGGGATGGTCGCCGGACGCAAGCCAGCAACAGCCGCTGCGTCCCGGCAGCGCCAGGACGAGGCTGGCCGATGCGCTGGGCGTGAAAGAGCACAAATTGGAGCCCGGTCAGGACTAAGCGAAGAACTTCGCCACTTTGGGATCGGCTGCCAGCGCGGTGCGCTCATCCTCGGTCGGCAGTTGCGGCTTGTCGCGTTCAACATTGACCATGCAGAGAAAGCCGAGCGCCTCGCCCGCATTGGCGCGGAACTGATGCCAGGTCATCGGCTCGATGGTGACCAGATCGTTCTGCGCAATGTCGAACACCTGCCCGCCCACCATGCACTGGCCTGACCCGCGCAAAATCAGCACCGCATGAACATGCTGGTGGCGTTCAAGGGTGGAATACCCCTCCGGCGCCATTTCGAAATAGCGCAGCTCGCCCTTCATCTCGGGATGGCGGAACAAGGTCTGGCGCGTGATCGCTTTGAAAGGGGCTGCGCCCTCTTCCTTATAGGCGAGAAGATCGGTCTCTTCCCAGCGATAGTCCGCAAAATGCCGAACAGGGCTTTCGCTCACGAGAAATTCCTCACCGCATCACAAAATTTCGCCGTCTCCGCCGTGATTTTCTGCTTGGCCGACAGCAAGCTGCCGCCAATCAAAAGGATCACGCCGGTACCAAAGAAATTGAGGAGTTCCGGCACGCGCTTGAGTTCCATGCCGCCCGCCGGCACCGGCACACAGGGCTTTTGGCCTTGCACCTCTTCCAGACACAAACTGGCGATCTGGTGGCAGAGTTCCGGCGAATAGCCGAAACGCCCGCCGTAATTGGCGAAGATCGAAGCATCGGACCCCATCAAGCGCATCAGCTTACCGAAAAAGAAGGCCGGCGCCATCGGTCCGCCCGCCATGCTGGGATGGGTCATGAAAAGGAAATCGGGATTTTCCGCTTTGATGGTCTGGAACTGCGAAAAGCCGCACAGCATCGGCGCAATAAGAACACCATCGATGCCGCATTCCCGCGCCAAGGCTATCTGCGCCCGCATCTTATCCAGATTACCGTTCAGGCTCGGCAGATAGCGCGTAGCAATGCCGGTTTTGGCGCCCGCCTTGCTGACCGCTTCGGCGATCATGGGCACGCGGGCTGCGAAGGGCGCATAGGATTGGTCGGCGAGGCCGTGATCGTCCTTGATATAGTCGATGCCGCCAAGCGCAATGTCATAGGCCAGCCGCGCCAGCGTCGCGGGCGGTGTGCCTTGCGGCTTCAGCGCCGTGGCGCTGAGCGCGCCCTTCGCCTTCACCCGGGAACGAAAACCTTCGAGGCCGTGGTTGGGGCCGCCGAAGGCCGTCACGATGTCTGCCGGGAAAATCGCATCGACCAGCGTGATGCCATCCTGCAGCGAGGTATTGCCGAGGATCATATTGATGAACTGGGCGGCATCATAACCGGTGGTGATGGAGGCCAATCCAATGCGGACTTCGTAGTCGCCGGGCGCGATCTCGGTGATCTCTTCGACTTGGCCCAAGATATTTTCCAGCACAAAGGGATCGTCGATCGGCTCGACCGGCATTTCTACACTCTGCTCCACGGCAATGCCGCGGGCGCGGGCTTCGATGGTCGCGGGCTCGGCCTTAACCCGGTAGATGGTGGTGATGCGCGTGCTCATAGCCGCGGACCTTAACCGCGCCGACCCAAAGGGCAAGAAGAAATTCCGGCGCCCAAAACGCTCCGCGACAGCCTAGAAATGAACACGGGAATAAAGGTCGGCCACCTCACTACCGATCTGGCTGACAGTGGCAACGATCACCAGGCCGATCAAACCGGCGATCAGCGCATATTCAATCACCGTCGAGCCGCCGTGGTCATCCGCAAAGCGGCCTAGAGCAGATCGCGCAGCATCGGAATGAGCGGAATGTCCGCGGGCGGCATGGGATAGTTCGGCAGATCCTTCGCCCACACCCATTTCAGCGCCGTATGCTCGCGGGCGGTTGGTATGCCCTCCCAGCGGCGGCAAATGTAGAGCGGCATGAGCAAATGAAAGTCCGCGTAACCGTGCGACGCAAAACTGAAGGGCGCCAGGCAGGGCTCTTTCACCGTGATCTCCAACTCCTCCTGGAGTTCGCGGATCAGGGCTTCCTCCGGACGTTCTCCCGGTTCGAATTTGCCACCCGGAAATTCCCACAGCCCACCCATCGCTTTGTTGACGGGCCGCTGTGCAATCAGCACGCGCCCGTCGGCGTCAATCAAGGCGCAGGCCGCCACGAGGACAAGCTTTACGGCCATGATCCCATCCTTCGAACGATAAGGCACAGCAGGTTGATAGACGGTTCAGGCCCTATAACAAATCCCAAAAAGGCGCTTAATCATTTGGAAAGGCCGTTTTGACGGCTGTGAGGGGGCTCGTGCCCTTGGGGCATTACTCGCGGGACTTGGGGGCTGCCCAAGTCCCGCCAGCCGCAGGCAGCATCAGGTCTCCGGGTTGCAGAGGGCGCGTGCCGCAAGCGCTTGGGTTTCCATGGGCGTCCCCCGGTTCAATCCTAGGATCGAACTGTGATACCCACCCCAAGAATAAGGCAATTGTGATCCCGGGGGACCTCTCTGTCCAGTGGATAGCCGCCGTTAGGACAATTTATCCGTGCCGCGCCAGGAAATTGCTTCACCCCCAATTGACAGCGCTGTCACAGCCTTCTACGAATGGCCTGCTCAAGATGCCGTTGCCACCGCGCTGAGATCGCTTCTTAGCGCTGGTCCGGCGGCGCGGCGGCTGCAATTACGCCGGTCACTCCCTCGTGATGCGTCCATTCGTATAGACAGCAAACAATGAGGGCGGGGCCACACTCCGCATACGGCGCATTATGCCTTCTCAGAGGCGTGGCAATGGACCGCCCGAAATATTTCGTAAGAATCGGAGCGCTTTTTTTGCACTCTGTGAGAGGCCATTGCCCCTGCCTATGCATGCAAATACCAAAATAGCAGCACTCTGCCTTGCCCAAAGGCACACGCGATAACGCAATACGGCAAGTCCGTGGCAATACGCATTGATGTTACCGGTTATGACAGCCAGTTTGCCACATGTGCGCATGCGGCATGCATCTTTGCCGCAATAATCGCACACAGACGTTCTATATCGCCTACATCAAAGAGTGAATGTGAAGAGGATCGAGAACATGTCAGTCTCTAGCCTGCCCGAGTTGGACGCCCTTGTTGCCCGCGTGAACGCGGCACAGAAGGAATATGCGCAGTTTTCGCAAGAGAAGGTCGACGCGATTTTTCGCGCCGCCGCATTTGCCGCCACCGAGGCCCGTATCCCGCTTGCCATGATGGCCGCCGAAGAAACCGGCATGGGTGTGGTCGAAGACAAGGTGATCAAAAATCACTTTGCCTCCGAATACATCTATAACAAATACAAGGATGAGCAGACCTGCGGTGTGCTCGAAACCGACGTCGTCGGTGGTACGATCACCATCGCCGAACCGATCGGCGTCATCTGCGGCATCGTTCCGACCACCAACCCGACGTCGACTGCGATCTTCAAGGCGCTGATCTCGCTGAAGACCCGCAACGGTATCGTTTTCAGCCCGCATCCGCGCGCCAAGAAGGCCACCTGTGCCGCCGCCAAACTGGTGCTGGATGCTGCCGTCGCCGCCGGCGCCCCGAAGGACATCATCGGTTGGATCGACACCCCGACGATCGATCTGTCGAATGCCCTGATGCGCCATGCCGGTATCAACCTGATCCTGGCCACCGGTGGTCCGGGCATGGTCAAGGCCGCTTACTCCTCCGGCAAACCCGCCATCGGTGTCGGCGCCGGTAACGCTCCTGTGGTGATCGACGAATACGCCGATGTGAAGCGCGCCATCGCCTCCATTCTGATGTCCAAAACCTTCGACAACGGCATGATCTGCGCCTCCGAACAAGCCGTAATTGCGGTCGATGCGGTTTATGACCAGGTGCGCGAGCGTTTCATCAGCCATGGCGGTTATGTTCTGACCGGCAACGAGCTTGGCGCTGTCAAGCAGACCGTGTTCCCTGACGGTCACCTCAACGCCAATGTCGTCGGCCAGCCAGCCACCAAGATCGCGCAGATGGCGGGCATCACGGTTCCGGCTTCGACCAAAGTCCTGATCGGTGAAGTCGAGGAGACCATCGAATCCGAAGCCTTTGCCCATGAGAAGCTGTCGCCCACCCTCGCCCTCTATCGCCGCAAGGATTTCGAAGCGGCTGTCGATGCGGCGGCGGAGATCGTAGCCCTCGGCGGTATCGGCCACACCAGCGTACTTTACACCGACCAGGATCGTCACGCCGAGCGCGTTATGGCCTTTGGCAAGCGCATGAAAACGGCACGTATCCTGATCAACATGCCGTCTTCGCATGGCGGCATCGGCGACCTTTACAACTTCTCCATGGCGCCGTCGCTGACGCTGGGCTGCGGTTCTTGGGGTGGCAATTCGATCTCCGAGAACGTTGGCCCGAAACATCTCATCAACCGCAAAACCGTCGCGAAGCGCGAAGAAAATATGCTCTGGCACAAAGTTCCAAAATCCATCTACTTCCGTCGCGGCGCCACCACCGAAGCCATGAAGGAACTGGCTGGTAAGAAGAAGGCGCTGATCGTCACCGACCGTTTCCTCTTCGCCAACGGCTACACTGATGAGTTGGTCAAGCTGGTCAAGGCCCAGGGTCTGGACGTCGATATCTTCTACGAAGTGGAAGCCGATCCGACCTTGTCGATCGTCCGCAAGGGCGTCGAGAAGGCCAAGTCCTTCAATCCGGACGTGATCATCGCGCTCGGCGGCGGTTCGCCGATGGATGCGGCCAAGATCATTTGGGTGATGTATGAACACCCCGAAGTGCATTTCGAGGATCTGGCCTTACGCTTTATGGATATCCGCAAGCGCATCTACACCTTCCCGAAAATGGGCATCAAGGCCGAATTCATTGCCATCCCGACCACCTCGGGCACCGGTTCGGAAGTCACCCCCTTCGCGGTGGTGACCGATGACGCAACCGGCATGAAGTATCCGCTCGCCGATTACGAGTTGATGCCAAGCATGGCGATTGTCGACGCCAATTACGTCATGAACCTGCCGAAGTCGCTGACCGCGTTCGGCGGCGTCGATGCCATGACCCACGCCTTGGAAGCCTATGTCTCGGTGATGGCGAACGAGTATTCCGACGCCCAGGCCCTGCAGGCGCTCAAGCTGCTCAAGGATTATCTGCCCGCTTCCTACAAAGACGGCGCCAAGAACCCGATCGCGCGCGAAAAGGTTCACAATGGCTCGACCATTGCCGGTATCGCCTTCGCCAATGCCTTCCTCGGCGTGTGTCACTCCATGGCGCACAAAATCGGTGCGGCATTCCACATTCCGCACGGCCTGGCCAACGCGCTTCTGATCTGCAACGTCATTCGCTATAACGCCAACGACAATGCCACCAAGCAGACCGCCTTCTCCCAGTATGATCGTCCCAAGGCGCGCGCCCGTTATGCCCAAATCGCCGACCATCTTGGTCTTGGCGGCGCCCGGACTGCGGACAAGGTGAACAATCTCGTTCTTTGGCTGGAAGCCTTGAAGAAGGAACTCGATATTCCGGCGTCGATCCAGGCGGCTGGTGTTTCGGAAGCCGACTTCCTGGCCAAGGTGGACGAAGTGTCGGTCCTGGCCTTCGACGACCAATGCACTGGCGCCAATCCGCGCTTCCCGCTGATGAGCGAACTGAAGCAGATCCTGCTCGATAGCTATTACGGCCGCCCCTACGTCGATACCTACGAGCACAACAGTGCCGACGAGATCGACTCCACCGTGGTGACTTTCGTTCGCGCCTAAATCCCGCGGCCAGACAATAAAAAACCCCCGGGCAGCGATGCCCGGGGGTTTTCTTATGGATTTGAGAAACGGCGCTGGACGCAAAGGCCCGGCACCGGTGATGTTCTCTTAGCGTGTCGCTTCCACTGGCGGCGGCACTTCGTGCGGCGCGTCCGGCGTGGTGCGGATCACGGCGCTCGGCGTCATCGGCAGCGAGCCGGCCCGCTCGATCTCTTGCGAGGCAAAGCTGTAGGCGCCCAACACCCCGATCCCGAGAGCCATAACGGCAACGGCGCTCCACAGCCGCAACTTGCGGCTAAGGCTGCTTTGATAATTCGTGTGGCGCGTGTTGGGCATCGGCTCACTCCTGCATTGCAAGTGCAGAATTAGCGGCTCTGTTTGGCGAGCACGTATCGAAACCGAGGTCATACTGCGGCTATTTGGCCGCGATTATGGCAAAGACGAGTCAGGCTTGCGGCAATCCTTAAAACTTTAACGGGTCTTTGGCGTAGTCGCCCCCTCCATCGCGGCTTCGAAACGGGCGCGTGCCTGGTCGGGCGGCAGCGCGGCCAAAGCCTCCGCCAGCGGGCGGCCAATGTCGAAATGCTGGTAATCGATGGGATCATTCCAATCGCCGCCCCAATGGGAAAAGCCATTTTCGGCAAAGAGGCTGACGACCGCCTCCGCGAGGCCGGGACGGTCAGCCTTTCCGGGGCGGTGCTGGCGCCGGTTCAGATACGCCGCGCCCGCTGGCGGCGCCACGGTCACAACCGAGCCGTTTGCCGTCACAAACGGGTTCTGCACGGGATCAAGGTCGATGGCGGCACCATAGGCATGCAAGGACGCTTGCGTCGTGCCCGCGACGGGGCGGTCATTGAAACCCGACGTGTTATTGTCGGCCATAGAGGCAGCGTCATCGCCCTCATAGGCTTCGAGCGGCTTTGCTTTGGCAATCGGAAAGCCGCGTGCCTCTAGGGCCTCGAAAATGCGCAGCACGCGCGGCGCCACCGCATCTAGCACGACGATAGCGCCGTCGTCGTGCGCGTGCCCCTCGAAGTCAACATAGCCAAAGGTAACGAGGCTGAGCCGCTCACAGCCGGCCGGCGCCCCCGCCGTCAAAACATGATGCGCCTTCATCGCCGCGCAGCGGGCAGCATCAATCGGCTGGACGCTGCCTGCCGTTGCGGGCGAAAGCAGCAGAAGACCGAGCAAAAACCACGGCATCGCAGCCTTCATCAAGGTTTATCGTCATGACCGGGCGTGATCCGGCCACCCAGTGGGAAAGCCTGCTCAGCCGGTGAAATGGGTGGCCGCCGCAAGAGTTCACGTTCCCGGCGTGGTCTTCTGCACCGAGCGCCCCAGAAACACATTCTGGCGATGCCATTGGCGCACCGGAACGGCGGGATAACCCGCCACGGCCTCGCCTGCCGCCACATCGCGCATGACACCGGCTTTGCCGGCGATGCGGGCATTGGTGCCCACGGTGAGGTGATCGCTGATCGCCACCTGCCCGCCGACCATGACGTTATCGCCAATGGTGACACTGCCAGCTACCCCTGCTTGCCCGGCGAAGATACAATTGCTGCCGATGCAGACATTGTGGCCGATCTGCACGAGATTATCGATCATGGTGCCTTGGCCAATCACCGTATCGGCGAGGGCGCCGCGGTCGATGGTGCAATTGCCGCCAATCCGTACCGCGTCGCCAATCAACACGCGGCCGATTTGCGCCGAGCACATCAGACCCGTCGGTCCCAGCACCACACCGAAGCCTTCGCCGCCGATCACCGTGCCGGAGCCGATCCGGACCCCCGCGCCGATCAAGGCGTGGCTGATCACGACATTGGCGCCGACACAGCATCCCGCCCCCAAAACCACGCCCGCGCCGATCACGGCATGGCTGGAGATGTGGCAGCCATCGCCGATGCGTGCCTCGGGCCCGATCACCGCGCCGGAATCGACCTGGCAACCCACACCAAGCGTGGCGCTGGGATCGATCTCAGCGGTCGCATGCAGCCCAGGCTTGTCCAAGCTGCGGGGGTGAAACAAGAGGCCGATGGCGGCAAACGCAAAGCGCGGATCGCGCGCCACCAGGATATGGCCGCCATTGTGGGGCAAACCCGCAAGCTTGGCGCTGGTGACGATCACTCCGGCATGGCTGGCCGCGAAAGAGGCGGCAAGGCGCGCATCGCTGAAGACGCTGACATCCTCGGCACTGGCGCTCTCCAGCGGTGCAATGTCCCGGAATTTGCGCTCGCCGGGGGCCCCGTCCGGCAACGTAAGCTGCGCGCGCGCGGCGATTTCGCCGAGGGTGAAGGGACCTAGGGTCGGGAAAAACCGGCTGTCTACCATATGCTCCACCCTTCTGGCCCCGCGTCTGGTGCGCAGGCACCAGTCATTCTGGACCAGCAATTTTGTCTCGGCTTACGCAAAATCAGGATAAGGGAGCCCGCCAAGGGGCCAGCCATGGCTATGAATAACGCAATGCCCGCCGCCAGACAACCGAGCCTGGCTTAGCTTCGATAGCTACCGTTAATATCGATATAGCGGTGGGTCAGATCGCAGGTCCAAACCGTGGCTTTGCCCTTGCCGAGGCGCAGATCGATGGTGATCGCGACTTCCAGCTTGGAGACTTCCGCGGTCGCCTTGGCTTCGTTGTAGGCGGGCGCGCGTTCGCCCTTATCGGCCACGAGCTGCTTGCCGAAGAAAATCCGCAGCCGGTCACGGTCGGCCTTCTCGCCCGCTTTGCCGACGGCCATCACCACCCGGCCCCAATTGGCGTCATTGCCCGCAACCGCCGTCTTGACCAGCGGCGAATTGGCGATGGAGAGCGCCACGCGCTTGGCCGCCATATCGTTCTCGGCGCCCTTCACGTTGACGGTGATAAGCTTGCCTGCGCCCTCGCCGTCGCGCACCACCTGCAAGGCCAGATCGAGCAGCACGGCATTCAGCTTGTTCTTGAAATCCCGCAGCAAAGGGTCGGAGGCAGCGCGCACCGGCTTGTTTTCGGCTTGCCCCGTCGCGAACAGCAGCAGCGTATCGGAGGTAGAGGTATCGCTATCCACTGTGATGGCATTGAAAGTCGGCTTGACGCCATCGCTGAGCAAATCCTGCAGCACCCGTGCCGGCAGCTTGGCGTCGGTGACGACAAAGGCCAGCATCGTCGCCATATCCGGCGCAATCATCCCCGAGCCTTTGGCGATGCCGTTGATCTGCACTGTCTTGCCGCCCAGCCGCGCCGTTGCTTTGGCAAGCTTGGGATAGGTATCCGTGGTCATGATGGCCTCGGCGGCGGCGCGCCAGCGGTCGCCATGGGCCTTGGCTTTCAGCGCCCCCATGACAGCCGTGATTTTCCCTGCGGGCAGCGGCTCACCGATGACACCGGTCGAGGCCATGTAAACTTCGTCTGCGCCGCAGCCCACAGCAGATGCTGCCGCGACGGCAACATCACCGGCCCCCTTGAGGCCCGCCCGCCCGGTAAAGGCGTTGGCATTGCCGCTATTAACCACCAAAGCCCTGGCGGAGCCGCGCGGCAGGCAGGCTTTGCACCAGTCGACCGGGGCCGAAGCGGCCTTGGATTGTGTAAAGACGCCTGCGACCTTTGTACCGGGGGCAAAAATGGCGAGCATGACATCGGTACGATGCTTGTAGCGCACACCGGCTTCCCCTGCCGCCAGGAGCACACCAGAAAGCGGCGGCAGCCGCGGAAATCGCTTTGGCGCCAAGGGCGAAACGGGATGAAGACCCAGCGTTTTGGCCGCGGCTTTAACCGGCGCTTTGCGTTTCTGCTTCATTTACGGACTAGCCTCCCAAACGGGCCGCGGGTTTGGCGGGAATCTTCAGATTTGACAAGGGGGTGTGCCGTTCTTATCTCTCCGGCACGGCTATAACCGGGACTCCTTCCCGGGTCCCGATGCCGTGCCTGTCCGACAGAGGATTTCATGAGCTGGTTCGACGCATCGTTGCAGCGTCTTTTTGGTTCCGCCAACGAGCGGAAAATCAAGCGATTTTGGGCCACGGTCAAAGAGATCAACGACCTGGAACCGGACTTTATTGCCAAATCGGACGATGAACTGAGGGCGATGACCGCCCGCTTCAAGGAGCGGCTGGCGGCTGGCGAAACCCTGGAAGACATCCTGCCGGAGGCCTTCGCCACCGTGCGCGAAGCGGCCAAACGCACCCTTGGCCAGCGTCACTATGACGTTCAGTTGGTGGGCGGCATGGTCCTGCATTACGGCAATATCGCCGAGATGAAGACCGGTGAAGGCAAGACTCTGGTTGCCACCCTCGCCGTTTACCTCAACGCACTGGCGGGCGAAGGCGTCCATGTCGTCACCGTCAACGACTACTTGGCCAAGCGCGACTGCGATTGGATGGGTCAAGTTTACACCTTCCTTGGCCTTACCGTCGGCTGCATTCTGCATGGCCTCACCGATGAGGAGCGTCACGCCGCCTATTTCAGCGACGTCACCTACGGCACCAACAACGAATTCGGCTTCGATTACCTGCGCGACAACATGAAATACACCATCGATACGATGGTGCAGCGCAAGCATGCCTTCGTGATCGTCGACGAAGTGGATTCGATCCTGGTCGATGAAGCCCGCACCCCGCTGATCATCTCCGGCCCGACCGAGGATTTGACGGAGCAGTACCGCAAGGTTGACGCCCTCATTCCCTCTCTCATTGCCCCCAAGCGTCAGGGCAAGGATGTCCCGCCCGAAGAAAAAGGCGATTACGAACTCGATGAAAAGCAGCGCCAAGTCACCCTGACCGATCAGGGCAACGAGCACATGGTCGAGCTTCTGCGTGAAGCGGGCCTGCTCACCAGCGGCGATCTCTACGATATCGAAAACATCAGCATGGTTCACCATGTGAATCAGGCGATGAAGGCCCACAAGCTGTTCCAAAAGGACAAGGACTACATCGTCAAAGGCGATGAGGTCATCATCATCGACGAATTCACCGGTCGTATGATGCAGGGCCGCCGATTCTCCGAGGGCCTGCATCAAGCGCTCGAGGCCAAGGAAAACGTCACCGTCCAGCCGGAAAACGTCACCCTCGCCTCGATCACCTTCCAGAATTACTTCCGCCTCTACGACAAACTGGCGGGCATGACCGGCACGGCACTGACCGAAGCCGCCGAATTCATGGACATCTACGAACTCGATGTCATCGAAATTCCGACCAATGTGCCGGTCAAGCGCAAGGACTATGACGACGAAGTCTATCGCAGCTTCGATGAGAAGAACGAGGCGGTGATCAAGCTGATCATCGAGTGCCAGAAGCGCAATCAGCCTGTGCTGGTCGGCACCACCTCGATCGAGAAATCCGAGCATCTGTCGGATCTGCTGAAAGCACGCAAAATCAAGCACAACGTCTTGAATGCGCGCTATCACGAACAGGAAGCCTCCATCATCGCGCAGGCCGGTGTCTCCGGCACTGTCACCATTGCCACCAACATGGCGGGCCGTGGCACCGACATTCAGCTCGGCGGCAATTCCGATATGCGTATCAAGGTGGAACTGGCCGATGTCACCGATCCCGATGAGTTGACGCGCCGCGCCGCTATCATCCGCGCCGAAGTCGCGGCCGACAAGGAAAAGGTCATCGCCGCCGGAGGCATGTACATCGTCGGCACAGAGCGTCACGAAAGCCGGCGCATCGACAA
>JAATGP010000030.1 GCA_015654635.1 Alphaproteobacteria bacterium
AGCGAAACGGTGGGCCTCGTCGCGCAAACGCTGCAGGTAGTAAAGCACCGGGCTTTTCTGATCGAGGCGGAAGGGTTCGCGCCCCGGCAAGTGGAAATGCTCATAACCGGCATCGCGCTCGGCGCCTTTGGAGATCGCGGCCAGGGTGACGCCTTCGACCCCCAGATCGGCAAAGACCTGACAAGCGATGGCCAGCTGCCCCGGCCCGCCATCGATCAGCGCCAGATCGGGCCGCTTGGCCTTGGCGTCGGCATCATCCTCTTTCACCATCCGGGCGAAGCGGCGGGTCAGCACTTCGCGCATCATGGCGTAATCGTCCCCCGGGGTCAGCTCGGCGGATTTGATGTTGAATTTGCGGTACTCGCCTTTTTCGAAGCCTTCCGGCCCGGCTACGATCATGCCGCCCACCGCATGGCTGCCGGAGACATGGGAGTTGTCGTAGACCTCGATGCGCCGGATCGCCTCCAGCCCGAAAAGATCGGCAACGCCCTCCAGAAGTTCCCGTTGGGCAGAATTTTCAGCGGTGCGGCGGGCGAGCTGTTCGCGGGCATTGGTGCGGGCCATTTCGACCAGCTCATGCTTTTCGCCGCGCTCGGGCACTGCAATCTGCACCTTACGCTCACCGCGTAAAGAGAGGGCGTCGGCCACCAGCTCGCGATTGGGGATATCCTCGGAGAGCAGCAGCAGCGCCGGGGCCGGGCGCTCGTCATAGAACTGGCCGATGAAGGTCTCCAGCACCTCCCCCAGCGAAAGATCGGCGGTCTGGCGCGGGAAATAGGGCCGGTTGCCCCAGTTCTGCCCGGCGCGGAAGAAGAAGACCTGGACGCAGACCTCGCCGCCTTGGGCGTAAGCGGCGAAGAGATCAGCCTCGGCAAAGCTCGAAGGGTTGATGCCTTGTGTCGCCTGGATATGGCTCATGGAGCGGATGCGGTCGCGATAGCGCGCAGCCCGCTCGAAATCGAGCACCTCGGCGGCGGCCTCCATCTCCTTGACCAGCTTTTCCTGCACGCTGCGGCTTTTGCCGTCCAAGAAGCGCTCAGCTTCGTCCACCAGCTCGCCATAGACCGCTTCATCGATACGTCCGACACAGGGCGCCGAGCAGCGCTTGATCTGATGCAAAAGGCAGGGGCGGGTACGGGTCTCGAACACCGAATCCGAACAGGAGCGCAGCAGGAAGGCGCGCTGCAAGGTGTTCAGGGTGCGGTTGACGGCCCCGGCATTGGCGAAGGGGCCGAAATAATGGCCCTTGGTGCTTTTGGCGCCGCGATGCTTGAGGAGCTGGGGAAAGGGGTGGTCTTCGCGCAAGAGGATGTGGGGAAAGGATTTGTCGTCGCGATAGGAGACGTTGTAGCGCGGCTTCAGCCGCTTGATGAGGTTGGATTCGAGCAGCAGGGCTTCGGTTTCGGAGGCCGTGGTGACGAACAGCATCTCGCAGGTTTCGGCAATCATCCGCGCAATGCGCTCGGTATGCCCCCCCGATTTGGCGTAAGAGGCGACGCGCTTCTTGAGCGATTTGGCCTTGCCGACATAGAGCACCGTACCGTCTGCGCCCAGCATGCGATAAACGCCCGGCGCATCCGGCAAAGTCTTGAGGTAGGCCTCGATGCGGGCAATGCCCTTGAGCGGCGTCTCGTCAGTCATCAGCGGTCTTCTGGGTCTCCCTGAGCTATATCTCGTATCATCTTCGTCCATTCCACAAAATCTTGATCATTGTTTGTCGGATTTCGGGGGAAAACGGGGGGGCCGCCCGCTCCCATCCCTGCGCGGAGCGCCTGGCGCGCCGCTTCGGCAAGATAATTGTTCTTGCGAAAAGGTTTTGGCGCCGAACGCGCACGCTTTGCCGCCGCCTGCTTTGGCTTTCGCAAACGGCCCCAGGAAGACTGGCTGGAACTTTTGCGAAAACCAAAACAGCCGCCATGCGCACTCCTGTTGCACCACCGCAAAGATGTGGGAAGGAGGACGCCACGTTTCAAGTTTGATGAGAGAGGGTTGCAGGCTGCCAACACGGAACGCATAGAGTGCTGCAGGCAACCATGGGCAGAAAATAACCATGCGATCTTTCAAACCGCGCGACGAGAAATATGCCACATACGCAAATTCGCGATGGCTGTCACTGGCTGAGGTGATCGTGGGCAGCCTGCTTGTTCTCGGGTACAATGTGCTGCGGATATTGCCCAATTCGCTGCCGCTCCTCGTGGCGATGGCCCTGATTTCATTCCGGCTTCGAGCAGGCAGTTGGATGGCAATGGGGTTGGGGACGCCGAAGTCCTGGGGCCGCACTGTGCTCTTTGCGATCGCCACGGCTGTGGTTCAACAGGCACTCGGAGCGTTTGTCGAAGACCCGCTGCTGCGGCCTCTTCTGCCCTATTCTGCGGGTGCAAACCCCATAGACGGATTGCACGGAAGCATCGGGCTGCTCTCTTGGCTCGGCATTATCTGGACCTATGCGGCATTCGGTGAAGAGATCGGCTACCGAGGCTATCTGCTGAACAGGGTTGCCGATATCGCAGATCATTCCCGGGTGGCGCTTCTTATGGGGCTGCTATGGTCGAGCCTCCTATTCGGCCTGGCGCACTGGTATCAAGGTCCAGCAGGCATCGTCAGTGCTGCCATCAGCGGACTGATATTCGGTGCTGCGTATCTTCTGACGGGAAAGAATCTTTGGGTGGCAATTTTTGCGCATGGCTTCAGTGACACAATGGCTTTGCTTGCCACATTTTTTGGAATGGCCGGTTAGACTTTCCTGTCTCGTATCTTCCAGACTTGCAGCGCTTGTCTGCCTTTTGATGCTAAAGCGCGAAATCCCACCAAATAGGGCCGTTTCCACATGATGCAAAATTCTTAAATTCTGTGTCGCCTGAGTGGCCGAAGAAAACCGCGCCCGATGATTGTTCGGCGCCTCAGGGCCTCGCTACACCGGACATGCTGCGTGCTTCGAGGCGCGCTGCGAAGGGCGGTTCTTAATGACGGGCGTTTTTTGAACCCGTGGTCCACCCTCCCTCAAGGGCAGGGTAAGGTCATGCTACCGCATTCTGCGCTCGATCTCGACACCAGCGCTTTCGGCGCCTTTGAGGGCTTCGAGTTTTTCCACGCGCACGCGGACACTGCGGACGCGGGTGTCTTCGAAGCAGATGGCGGCGACGCGTTCGGCGAGCGTCTCGGCCAGGGCGACATGGCCGCCGGCCACCAGGGCACGCACCTTGCGCGTGATGGCACCGTAATCGACCACCGATTCCAACTTGTCGTCGGTCACCGGCGTGTCATCCACCGCCATATCGACGTTGAGGCGCACCTTTTGGGTCTTGCCTTTCTCGTGACTGTAAATGCCGATTTCAACATCCAGTTCGAGATTGCGGATGAAGACGTGACGGATACCGCCATCGACATCGGCAATGCGCAAAGGATCGGTGGCAGTCATATGGGTTCCTCGCGCTTTCGGACGGAAAACCGGTTTTCCCTTTTCCGGAAAGCGCTCATTCCTTTACGGCGACATCCGGGGTCTGCCAAATCAGATGCTGGCCCCCATCCACGGCGATCATCTGCCCGGTGACGGACGTGGCGGTCAACAGATAGCGCACCGCGGCACAGACGTCTTGAGGCTCGGCGCCGCGGCCCAATATCGTGGCCTCGCGCTGGCGATCGAAATCGCTGTGGCTTTGGCGGGCGTTGATCATGGTGGGGCCGGGGCCTACGGCATTGACGCGGACCTTTGGCGCCAGCGCTTGGGCCAGGGTCACCGTCAACCAGTGCAGCCCCGCTTTCGACAGGCTGTAAGAGATGAATTGCGGCGTCGGCTTCAGGACCCGCTGGTCGATGATATTGATGATCGAACCCTCGGCGTCGCGCGGCAGTTGATGGGCAAAGGCTTGCGCCAGCACAAAGGGTGCGCGCAAATTGGTCTCCATGTGCCGGTCCCAGCTCTCGCGGCTGACACTGTACCAATCGTCACTCTCGAACAGCGAGGCGCTGTTGATGAGGGCAGTGAGGGGACCGAGTGCGGCTGCGGCGCGTTCCACCAGCGTTGCCGTGTCGCTTTCGCGGCTCAGATCGGCCTGCAGCAATGCCACTTTGACGCCTTGGGTCCCGGCATCGGCAGCGGTGGCGCGCGCTTCACGTTCGGAGGCATTGTAGTGCAGGGCGATGGCATAGCCGTGGCGGGCCAAGTCCAGCACGATGGCGCGCCCCAGCCTTTTGGCGCCGCCAGTGACGAGGACGGTTCCGGGCACTGTTTCTGGGTTCGCGTTCATGGGAGGACGATAGAGCCTGATCAGCCGCGATTGAAGTGTTTCGCGCCTTAGCGGGGGGGCGTGCGCAAAACCCCAAGCGTAGGGGGCTACGTCCCGCAGCGGATCAGGCTCTAAAGGGTTTCACGGAAGGTGGACGCCATACCTTTGGGAAGGTTACTCATATTTTAACAATAGTCAAGGTTGTAAGAAAATATAATACCCGCGGTGCTCGCATGGATTCTACCTGGGAGGGTCATATCAGGCCGAAAAGCCGACCCGCTTCTTGACGTCTTGCAGGATTGGCTCGGCGATGGCGCCGGCGCGCTCGGCGCCCGCCGCCAGGATGGCATCTATCTCGGCGGGATCGGCCAAGAGGCGGCGCATTTCGGCGGCGATGGGGGTCAGCTTGGCGACAGCGATCTCGGCCAGATCATTTTTGAAGCCGGAGAATTGCTGACCGGCATAGCGCGCGATCAGCTCCGCTTTGGGCACTTCGGCCAATGCCGCATAAATATTGAAGAGATTGTCGGCTTCTGGACGGCCTTCCAGACCTTTGATGTCTTCCGGCAGCGGATTGGGATCGGTGCGGGCCTTTTTGATCTTGGCACTGATGGCCTCGGCATCGTCGGTGAGGTTGATGCGCGAAAAATCGCTCTCATCGGATTTCGACATCTTCTTGGCGCCATCGCGCAGGCTCATCACCCGCGTCGCCGTGCCCAAAATCAACGGCTCGGGCTGGGGGAAGAAATCAGGGGCTTCGTAATCGTTGTTGAACTTCTGGGCGATATCGCGTGCCAGTTCCAGATGCTGCTTCTGGTCCTCGCCCACCGGCACATGTGTCGCCTTGTAGACCAGAATGTCAGCCGCCATCAGCGTCGGATAGGTGTAGAGCCCGACCGAGGAGCGCTCCTTGTGCTTGCCGCTTTTCTCTTTGAATTGCGTCATGCGGTCCATCCAGCCCAGCCGGGCCACGCAATTGAAGACCCAGGCCAGCTCCGCATGGGCGCCGACATCGGATTGCTTGAAGAGAATGGAACGCGCAGGGTCCACACCCGCCGCGATATAGGCCGCCGTCACTTCGCGGCTGGCAGTGAGCAATTCTTTGGGTTTGGCATAACCCGCATCGGCGGTGATGGCATGCATGTCTACCACGCAGTAGATGCAGGGCATCTGATCCTGCAGCTTCACCCAATTTCTGAGCGCGCCCAGATAATTGCCCAGATGCAGCGTATTGGTGGGCTGCATGCCGGAAAAGACCAGAGGCTTATGCGCGTCAGACATTGGTGAAATCCCATTCCTCGGCCCCTCGCTGAGCAGCTAAGGGGATGGGCGCGTTATGGCGCGATCGGGCGGCACCCGCAAGGCCGGGCTAACTCTCTTTGCCTTCCACGGCGCGCAGCAGCAGGTCTTCGACCGCGCGCAAGCGGTCGGGATGGGTGACTTTGTGGCCGAAGCCGTCACGGACATAGAAGACGTCGACCACACGCTCGCCATAGGTGGCGATCATCGCCGAAGAGATGGTGAGACCCGACTCAAATAGCGCCGTCGAGACGTCATAGAGAAAGCCGATGCGGTCGCGGCCCCGCACCTCGACCACCGTTGCGGCATGCGAGGCTTCGTTGTCGAAGGAGACGCGCGGTGACACGATGAAGGCGCTCGCCCGGTTGTAGCTCGGCCGTTTCGAGAAGAGGGCGCTGGGCGTGATCTCGCCGCGCACGATGCGCAGCAAGGTTTGCTTAAGGCGCTGGGCGCGGGCATCGTCGCCAAACGGACCGCCGTCGGCATCCTGCACCGAGAAAATGTCGAGCGCGAAGCCGTCCGAGGTGGTGAAGATTTTGGCATCGACGATGGAGCCGCCCCCCGCCGCAATGGCGCCCGTCACTTGGCTGAAGAGACCCGGATGGTCGGGCGTGTAGATGGTAATCTCCGTCACCGCGCGGAAGGCGTTGCTGACGGCATCGAGCGCCAGAAGTTCGCCCTTGCGGTCGGCATCAGATAACAGCCGCGCATGGCGTTCATGCGTGGCGGCGTCCAGCGTCAGCCAATAAGTGTCGTAGTGACGGCCGATCTGGCGCTCGCGCTCCTCTGCACTCAGGTCGGACAGCCGCAACTCCAGCGCCTTTTTGGCGTCGGTGACGCGCGAGGATTGCGTCTTGGTGGTATCGCCGCCGCTCATTACGGATTCGGCTTCGTAATAGAGTTCGCGCAGGAGCTGGCCTTTCCAGCCGTTCCAAACCCCCGGCCCCACGGCGCGGATATCGGCGATGGTGAGTACCAGCAGCATGCGCAGGATTTCCGGCGATTGCACGATCTCGACAAAATCGCGCACCGTCTTGGGATCGGAAATATCACGGCGCTGCGCCACGTCGCTCATCACCAAATGATGCTCCACCAGCCATGCCACGCTGGCGGTGTCGGCTTCCGTCAGGCCCCAGCGCTGGCAGCAATGGCGGGCAATGTCGCCGCCCACTTGGGAATGATCGCCGGGCAGGCCTTTGGCGATGTCGTGCAGCAGCATGGCGCAATAAAGCACCTCGCGCGGCTTGATCCGTTTGATGACATCATTGGCGATAGGATGGTCATCGCCATGTTCGCCATGTTCGATGGAGGCGACATGACCGACGGCGCGGATGAGATGCTCGTCCACCGTATAATGGTGATACATGTTGAATTGCATCAGCGCCACGACGCGGCCGAACTCCGGCACGAAACGGCCCAAGACGCCGGATTCGTTCATGCGCTTGAGCGATTTTTCCGGATCGTTATGCGAACACAGCATGCTGAGAAAAAGCCGGTTGGCTTCTTTGTCGGCGCGCAGGGTATCGTCGATGAGGTCGAGCGAGCGGGTGATGGTGCGCAGCGCGTCGGGATGAACGCCAATGCCCTTGGTGTCGGCGGTATGGAAGAGACGCAGGAAATTGACGGGATCGCGTTTGAAGGCATCGGGACGGGCATTCAGCCGCCCGGTCTCGACAAAGAAGTCATCGCTGTTGCTGCGCAGTCTGAGAAAGCCCGGCATGATGCGGGCAATGGAACGGCGGCGCTTGCGGTTCTGCACTTCGAGAGCCTTGCAGAAGATGCGCGTCAGTCCGCCCACATCCTTGGCGACCAGGAAGTAGGCGCGCATGAAATTTTCCACCGCTTCGCGTGGATTGTCGGAGGTATAGCCCATGGCAGCGGCGACGCCCGGCTGGGCATCAAAGGACAAACGCTCCTCGGCCCGGCCCATCAGGTAGTGCAGCTTGACGCGCACGTCCCAGAGAAAGGCTTCGGCGTTCTGAAAGGTCTCAAATTCTTCCTGGGTGAAGACGTTGTGCTGCACAAGATCGGCGGCGTCATAGACGTGATAGAGATATTTGCCGATCCAATAGAGGGTCTGCAGATCGCGTAGGCCCCCCTTGCCCTCTTTGATGTTGGGCTCGACGAGATAGCGGCTTTCGCCTTGGGCGCGGTGGCGCTCGTCGCGTTCGGCGAGCTTGGCTTCGACGAAATCCTGACCCGAGCCAGTGGCGATCTCGCTCCAGAACATCTTGCGCAGCTGATTGTAAAGGCCGAGATCGCCCCACAGATAACGCGCCTCCAAGAGCGCGGTACGGATGGTGATGTCCTGTTTGGAGAGCCGCACGCATTCGGGCAATGAGCGCGTCGCATGGCCGACCTTCAGCCCCAGATCCCACAACATATAGAGAATGAATTCGATGACGTGCTGATCCCAGCTCGTCGGCTTAAAGGGCCGGATGAACAAAAGATCGACATCGGAGCCAGGCGCCAGCTCGCCGCGGCCATAACCGCCGGTCGCCACCACGGTGAGCTGCTCGGAGGCGTCTTTTTTGCAGGGCGGATAGAACTCCTTGATCGCAAAATCGCAGAGCACCTGGATGACGGAATCCTGGATGACTGAGAGCTGGCGCGCGGCGGCAAGACCGTGCAGGTTGCCCTGCATCACCTGATCCTTGACCCGCAGCCGCGCGTTCTGGAAGGCGCCTTTGACGAGGACCAGAGCCTCCTTGCGCAACTCGTCGCGGACGGCAATGCGCTGGCCCAGCGTGGCCAGGTCCTGGCGGAGAATATCGCCGTCGAGCGGCAGAAGGCGTTTTTTGGCGGCGGCGCTCACAGTCGAATGGCCCTTTCAATCGGTCTGCAGAAAAGAGCGGACGGCCTTTAAAGGCAAGCCCTCCGTTGGCGGGGGGGCGTGTGTTTGGCGCCAATGGCTCTGGCTTTATGGCAAAAGGCCCATTTCCGGGCGCCGCGGCTGGTTAAAGGGACGAATGCGCCTAGGGCAGCATCTGGGCACGGGCCCAGGCGAGATAATCGGCATTGCCGGATTCGATGGGCAGCACCAGAAAGCAAGGCACCTTGTAAGGATGCAACTTGCGCGCTGCCTCCACCACCTGTTCGACCAGATCGCGGCGCGTCTTGATCAAGGCGGTGATTTCCGGTTCGGCCTCCAGCCGCCCTTCCCATACGTAGACACTGGTCATCAGGGCCGAAAGGTTGACACAGGCCGCCAGCTTGGCGGTCACCAAAGCTTCTGCCAAAGTGGTCGCCGAGACCCGGTCGGGAAGGGTCGTGTAGACAAAAACAAATTCGCTCATGCGGCCACTATAGCCCGCCTCATTGCGACGGAGAATAACGATGGCGCGAATAACCGGTATTGGCGGTATCTTTTTTAAAACGCCCGATCCCAAGGCCCTCGGCGCTTGGTATCATGACGTGCTGGGACTGAGTTTGCAGGATTTCGGCGCGGCGCTGCTTTCCTATGATGCGCCCGGCCATCCGCCCTTTGTGGTGTGGACTCCCTTCGCGGCCGACACGAAGCATTTCGAACCGTCGACGCGCGAATGGATGGTGAACTTTGCTGTCGATGATCTGGACGCCATGGTGGCGGCGATCGAAGCCAAGGGCGTGACCGTTCTGGGACGGCAAGACGAAAGCTATGGGCGCTTTGCGTGGATTTTGGATCCGGACGGGACCAAGATCGAATTGTGGCAGCCCGCGAAAGAGACTTCCTGAAGCGAAACGGCGTGAGGATCGCTCCTCACGCCGTTCGTTTCTTGCGGTCAAGTTTCTAAAGCTTAGACGAGCTTCAGATTCACGGCCTTCGGGCCACGCTTGTCGGCTTCGACTTCGAAGCTGACCTTCTGGCCTTCATTGAGCCCACGCAGACCCGCAGCCTGCACAGCGGTCATGTGGACGAACACGTCCTTGCCGCCATCTTCCGGTGCGATGAATCCGAAACCCTTTGTCGTGTTGAAGAACTTGACTTGACCAATGGTCATGACGGCTTTCTCCTGAAAGCATTAGTAAATCCTGCCCCGAACACCATGTTCGTTGCAGCCGTCAAAGTCGC
>JAATGP010000005.1 GCA_015654635.1 Alphaproteobacteria bacterium
CAAGTTCGAGAACATGGGCGCCCAGATGGTGCGCGAAGTGGCCTCGAAGACCAATGACGCGGCCGGCGACGGCACCACCACCGCCACCGTTCTGGCCCGCTCCATCGTTCGCGAAGGCGCCAAGTCGGTTGCCGCCGGCATGAACCCGATGGATCTGAAGCGCGGCATCGAGAAGGCCGTCGAAGTCATCGTCGCCGACCTCAAGAAGCGCTCCAAGAAGGTCAAGGACAACTCCGAGATCGCCCAGGTCGGCACGATTTCCGCCAACGGTGACGTCACCATCGGCAAGATGATCGCCGAAGCCATGGCCAAAGTCGGCAATGAAGGCGTGATCACGGTGGAAGAAGCCAAGAGCCTCGACACCGAACTCGAAGTGGTCGAAGGCATGCAGTTCGACCGCGGCTATTCCAGCCCCTATTTCGTCACCAATGCCGACAAGATGGTGGCCGAGCTTGAGGACCCCTATATCCTCATCCACGAGAAGAAGCTGGGCTCCTTGAAGGACCTTCTGCCGCTTCTCGAAGCCATCGTTCAGGGCGGCCGTCCGCTTCTGATCATCTCGGAAGACGTCGAAGGCGAGGCCCTGGCCACGCTCGTCGTCAACAAACTGCGCGGCGGCCTTAAGGTTGCAGCCGTGAAAGCCCCGGGCTTCGGCGATCGCCGCAAAGCCATGCTGGAGGACATCGCCATCGTCACCGGCGGCCAGGTCATCAGCGAAGACATCGGGATCAAGCTCGAAAATGTGAAGCTCGCCCAGCTTGGCACCGCCAAGAAGGTTCGCATCACGAAGGACGACACCACGATCATCGACGGCGCCGGTCAGAAGAAAGACATTCTGGCGCGCGTTTCGCAGATCAAGGCGCAGATCGAAGAAACCACTTCGGACTACGACAAGGAAAAGCTGCAGGAACGTCTGGCGAAGCTGGCGGGCGGCGTGGCCGTCATCCGCATCGGCGGCGCCACGGAAGTGGAAGTCAAAGAGAAGAAGGATCGCGTTGAT
This sequence comes from Alphaproteobacteria bacterium, assembly GCA_015654635.1. GTDB lineage: Bacteria > Pseudomonadota > Alphaproteobacteria > Micropepsales > Micropepsaceae > Rhizomicrobium. The sequence goes on from JAATGP010000005.1 coordinate 1,001, forward strand.
GACGCGCTCAACGCCACCAAGGCAGCGGTCGAAGAAGGCATCGTCCCCGGCGGCGGTTCGGCCCTTCTCTATGCGACCAAGGCCCTGAAGGACCTCGTTGGCGAGAACGATGACCAGAATGTCGGCATCGCCATCGTGCGCAAGGCCATCCAATCTCCGATCCGTCAGATTGTCGAAAACGCGGGCGTGGAAGCGTCCATCGTTGTCGGCAAGCTGCTCGACCAGAAGAGCGCCACCTACGGCTACAACGCCCAGACCGAACAGTATGTCGATCTGATCGAAGCCGGGATCGTCGACCCAACGAAGGTTGTGCGTATTGCCCTGCAGAACGCGGCCTCCGTGGCAGCCCTGCTCGTCACCACCGAAGCCATGATTGCCGATCGTCCGAAGCGCGATGCCGCTCCGGCCGGTGGCATGCCCGGCGGCGGCATGGGCGGCGGCATGGGCGATATGGATTTCTAATCCAGTCGCACATCACGAATGCGGAAAGCCCCGGGAGCAATCCCGGGGCTTTTTGTTTAGTGGGCCGCGATTTAATATGGGGCTTCGGAGGGGGGCTTCATGCCGACGATTTCGTTTTTCTATGGCATTGCGATCCGGATGTATTTTCGCGACCACGCGCCGCCCCACTTCCACGCCATCTACGGCGAACATGAAGCGTTCGTGGCTATCGAAACAGGGGAAATCCTCGCCGGGTACCTTCCTAAAATCGCGACGCGGCTGGTCAAAGAATGGGTGCTTGTGCGCCGTCCGGAGTTGCGCGAAAATTGGACACGCGCCGAGCAGAGCCGCCCGCTCGAACGCATCCCGGGTTTGCAGGATGACTGAACTGAAGCTGATCAAAGTAACGAAGGTCGAAGCCGCCGGCGGCCATCGGCTGCACCTGCGCTTTTCCGACGGCTGTTTTGGCGAGCGCGATTTCGCGGACATCGTGGCCGCGGACGGACCAATGCTAGAGCCACTCCGGGATGCGGCGTATTTCGCGCGCGTCTTTGTTGAATGCGGCGCCCCCACTTGGCCGAATGGCTACGATCTGGCACCGAACGCGCTCTACGCCGAGATGGCTGAGCAAGGACTGCTCAAGCACGCCGCCCCCGTGTGAGGCGTTTGGGGAAGGTTCGCGCGCAATGAAGTGAGCCCCATCCCGCCCTTCGGGCAGACCGAACCGTTCAGCGTGGAGCGGATTATTGAGCGAGGAAAACAATTATTAAAAGAACGCTCGAGATCCACCTGACTGGTGCTACCAAAGATGATTTGGCGAGAAAACCCTAGCGATGGAAGCGCTCGTTATCGGGGCTATGCCCAATTTGTCCGCCGCCCTGCCCTATTTGCTGACGCGGGCGGGTTTTGCTGTGGATGTCGTCACGATGTCCATGGTGATGCGGCTGAGCCGGTATGTCCGCAACGTTTATACGCGCACAACGCCTCAAGAGGTCGCCGCTTTTGCCGAAGCGCTTACCGCCTCGCGCGCAAAGCCCTACGATTGGGTGATTGTCACGAATGACGCCATCTTGGGGGAGGTGGTGGCATGGGAACGGCGCACCGGCCGGCAAAGCTGCCTCTTGCCGTTGCAGAAGGGAGCGAACCGCCGCCACCTCTTTTCAAAGATCGGTCTTTCGCGCACGCTGGCAGAAGCGGGCATCCGCACGCCGGCATTTCGGGCTGTGACGAGCAGGGCGGAAGCGTGCGAAGCGGCCCGCGAAATCGGCTATCCCGTGCTGGTCAAACGCGATGCCTCCGGCGGCGGCACGGGCGTCTTCTGCTGTCACGACGAAGCGGCGCTGGCTGCATTGCCTGATGTGTGGGATGAGCCCGTTCTGATACAGCGAAAAATCGAGGGCACCCTGCTCGATCTTTCGGCGATTTATCTCGACGGTATGCTGGTCCATTTCAGCTATTCGGTTTTGCAGCGTACCGTCTCGCGCTTCGGCCCATCCAGCCTGCGCCGCTACTATCCCCTGGGGCAGGTCGATAGCGCGGTGTTCGCGGAACTCGCGGCTCTGGGCCACGCCCTCGGCGCGCATGGTTTCAGCAATATCACGGCCATCGACGCTGATGACGGCAGCGGACGCTATTATTTCGAAGCTGATTTGCGACCGAATGTTTGGGTGGACTATGCGGTTTATCTTGGTGACGACCCGGCCACGCGCATTCGCAAATGGTTTTCCGTTACCACTGTCCTGACCAAAGAAAACGCCGCAGCCGCCGAAGGGCCAATTCAAACCATTCCGCATTATCTGCGTTTCAGCATTTTCGATCTTTTGTTCAACCACAACCGGGTGTGGTCCTATATCTGCCTCGCCGATGCGCCTCTGGTTTGGGCGCTGATTCTGCTTCGCCCTTTCCACAATATCGTTACGGCCTGCGGGCGCTGCGTGCCCCGCCCTTGGAAGCGCGCACTGCGGCGAAGGCTTGGCACGAAGACCCGGCCAGACCTTACCGCCACCGGTTGACGCCAGGCTTTGGCACGGGCACCGCTTAGGCGCGCGCTATTTCGCGATGGCGGTGAGTTCCGGCGCGTCGATGTCTTTGGCGGCTTGGATGATGGCCTCGGCGCGGCATTTTTCGACTTTATCGGTGAGCAGGCTGCCTTTGCCGCCCGGGTTGGAGGCGCAGAGGTTGGTCGCGACCAGATTGAGGCGGTTAAACAGAGCCTGGGCGCCCTGCTTATCGGCGGGGTTGAGGTCGTCGAACTTCACAATCACCCGCTTCTTGACCTTCTCACCGCTCAAGGTCGGGGTCAGTCCGTTCACTTCCACGGTGGTGGTGGCGGCTTGAGCGGCCGGAACAAAGGCAGCGGCAGCAAAGAGGACCGCGACAAGGGTGCGTCTCATGAACTTCATCTCCAACGATGGACGTGGCCTGCGAACGGCCTTATCGCCGCCCGTCCGACACTTAACGGCAAGATGGGCGCACTTCCGTCGTGCCAAATGATCGCGGTGTCATTTTTGTTTTGCGGCTGTAATTGCGGTTAAATCGTTAGCCCGCGAGGCGCCGGGAGTAATCCGCCGCAGCGGCCACGCCAACCGCAAACGCGATCACGATAAGGCCGAAAAGTGCCATAATGACCGGGTCCGGCGTTGCCACCTGGCCAAAGGCCTCCTCCACGGAAAAGGCGGCGACCACTGCGACCATGGCCCCGACCGTCAGTTTGCGCCCCCACCGCAAAGAGCTGCGCAGGGCAAAGGCGGTAAATCCCCCAGCCGCGAGAGCCAACTCCAGAAGCAGCGCCGCCGGCTGATGGCGCCAAAGCCCCAGCCCGTAGCCCTCACCGCCCGGGAAAAGCGGCATCTCGGCCGGATGCACCGCGAGGTCCAGGAACCAATGCGACAGCGCCGCAATCGCGATCAGGGCGATACCATCCCAATAGGCGCCGTGACGGCGGGCCCGCCGCCCGCCCCACATAGCCCAGGCCAGGGCTGCCACAACCGACAGCAAGACACTGCCCAAGAGGCTGTGAGAATAGGGAAAATGAAAGCTTAGAAGGTGGCTGACGCCATAATCGCGGGGCACCGCGATGTGCTCAACCCCAGCCAGCACCAGCAGGTAAAAGACGATATCGACGAACAGGGCGGCCGCCAGCATGGTGCCGAGCTTCATGTGCGGCTCAATCGCTTTGGCCGTCAGTCCGATTCCGATATGCCCGACGAGCATCGCTCCCCCTGCCCGGGATCGTAACGCGGCGGGCGAGAATTTCCCTGAGTTACCTTGCCGCGGTCAATCCTCGTTTCGCATCAATCCGCGGGATCCGCGGTCACGCCCTTCAGGAAGGGTTCCACAATGCCTTTCAACTTGATCGTCATGGGATTGCCATGACGGTCAACACTCTTGCCCGCAACCACGCGAATCCAACCTTCGCTGACGCAGTATTCTTCAACATTGGTCTTTTCGCTGCCGTTAAACAGAATGCCAACCCCGGATTCGAGCAACTGCTCGTTGAAGAAGGGGCTCTTGGGATTGCTGCTGAGGCGGTCGGGCAAGGTGGTCATGAAGGCTGCCTTTGAAATTCTGGTCCCTGGAGATAGGCCATTGCGGCGCGACGCGCAAAGCTGCGGCTCAAGGATAGTCTTGCCGCGTGGGACGGATCACAATATCGCCGATATGGACGTGGGGCGGCCGCGTGACGGCATAATGGATCGCATCGGCGACATCCTCGCCGACCAGAAGCGGCCCAAGACGGGTCTTGATGCCATCGACCATTTCGCTGCTGTAGCCTGCGGCATCCTGAAAACCGCTGAGGACAAAACCGGGCTCCACCAAGGTGACGCGCACGCCCTTGGGGGCGATTTCGCGCCGCAGCGCCTCTGTCAAGGAATGCACGGCAAATTTGCTGGCGCCGTAAAGCGCGCTGAAAGGTGAGACGTGGCGGCCAACCACGGAGCCGAGCACGACGATATCCTGCGCCTTTTGCGGGTAATCGGTCTCTTGACGCGGCACCATCCGCTCCGAGGCTGCGCGCATCAAGGCGAGCGCGCCGAGCACATTGAGTTCAAATACAGCGGCCAGACGCGCGGTATCGCCGGTCGCAACACTGCCACCCAGCCCGCGCCCGGCATTGACCACCACAAGGTCGGCTGGACCGAAGGCCGCTTCCGCCGAGGCAAACAACTCGGCAATGACATCATCGTGCCCCGCATCTCCCGCCACGCCGCGAAACATCGGCCACAGGTCCTTTTCGAGAGCCAGCAGCTTTTCCTTGTTGCGGCCATTGCCGACGACCGCGATGCCTTCGGCGGCAAAGCGCCTTGCCGTGGCTTCGCCAATACCGGAGGTGGCACCCGTGACAATGGCAATGCGCGAGTATTTGCCGGTCATAGCCGATCTCCCAAGAAAGAGCGCCACAGCTGGGCGACAAGGGGCGGTTTAGCCTCCCCGCCCCAGCTTGGCTATGAGAAAGTTTGAGCGCGAGACGCTTCATGCGGCGCGCGATAACGATGCCTGACTGCTGGTCTCGAATTGTCCCACCCGTGTTGCCAGATCCTCCGCATGGGCAGCCAGACTATTGCTGGCGCTACAACTTTCTGCAGCCATCGCGGCGTCCTGTTGGGTGGTGCGGTCGAGATGCTCGAGGGCGCCATCGATTTCGCGCAAGGCCGTGGATTGTTCCCGCTGGCTATCGGCAATGGCGGCCACCAGACCATAGATTGCGGAGATTTCCACGACGATCTTTTCGAAGGCTGTGCCGCTTTCTTCGACCAGCGCGACGCCGTTTGCCACCTGTTCTTCGCTGCGCCCGATCAATTGCTTTATCTCTTTGGCCGCTTCGCTCGAACGCTGCGCAAGAGCGCGGACCTCGCTGGCCACCACCGCAAAACCACGGCCGGCATCACCGGCGCGCGCCGCTTCGACGCCTGCATTGAGGGCCAGAAGATTGGTCTGAAAGGCGATCTCGTTGATGACGCCGATAATCTGTCCGATGGCGCTCGACGATTGGGCGATGTTGCGGATGGCACTGACGGCGCCTTCCACCACTTTGCTACCCTCTTCGGCATAGCCCTTGGCATTGGCGGCCACCGCGTGGGCCTTTCCGGCACCTTCCGCCGACTTCTGCACCGATGCCGTCAGCTCGTTCACGGAGGCCGAGGTCTGTTCGAGGGCAGCGGCCTCCCGCTCGGTGCGCTGCGCCATTTCTTGGGCCGCTTTGTTGATTTCTGCGGCACTGGACGCAATACCGCTTGCTTGCACGTCGATCTCATTCATCGCCCCATCGAGATGGGCAAGTGCATCGTTAAAATTGGCCTGCAGCTCTCTATATTCATCCGGCATGACTTGGCTGAGGCGGCAGGTCAGATCGCGACGCGAGAGGGCCTCAAGCGCCGTGCCAAAACTCTTGACCACCGTTGTGATCGCGGCTTGCTGTATTTCCCGCTCGCGTACCGATTTCTGAAAGAGATCGATGACCTGCGCCAACTCGCCGAATTCGTCATCGCGGTCGGTAAAGGGCACATGCTCGGCAAAATGGCCCTGCATTGCCTCTTTCATCAGGCCCGAGAGCGTGCGGCAGGGCGCAAACAGACGCAGAAAGATGTAACCGCCAAGTCCTCCACAGCCCAACGCGAGAACCAGCGCAGCGATGGCCGCAAGCGCAATGGCGGTGTTGAATTCCGCCTCGAATTCATGGCGTTCAAAACCCACGAAAAGGATACCCAAGGTCGCGCCCGAAGCATCCTTGATCGGCTTATAGGCCGTCACATAATCCTTGCCGAGGATGGCGGCAGAGCCCTGGTAATCGCGCCCGTCGCGCAGCACCGCATCATAAATGGGCCCCTGCGCCAACACCGTGCCCACCGCCCGCTCGCCATTGTCGTTCTTAAGATTGGTAGCAACGCGGGTATCACCCAGAAACACCGTCGCGACACCGCCGAAGGCCGAGGCCACTGCATCCACGCCAGCCTCGTCGCCGCTGAGCAATTTACCGCCCGCGTAGAGTTTGCCGTTCACAACGCTGTAGGGCGCCCGGCCTGGATTGAGGATCATCTCCGCCGCCGCGAGATTTTGTTGCAGCCGGTCGGTACCCAGCACCTTGCTGAAATGGTGAAGCAAAAATCCCGTGGTGGCCGCAATACTGACCACGATCATCAACAGAACAAGACCTATTGCCTTGGCCGAAATGGACCGCAGGCCGAGTACAGACATCATCACACACCCCCGTAATAATACGTATGACGGTAAGCGATGTCCGTTGACCGGCTCTTAAAGAACGCGAGGACGAGACAATATCGCGCATGTCGTGTACCTTTTTTCTCTGGCTCGCGCGGCTTCCTGTTTGTGCGGCGCATGTTCGTGAGATTGCATCGTCATTTTCTGTGCAGCCCCAAGCAGAACACTTCGCACTGGGCTTTGCTTTTACAGTGATTGAGAAGCAGACGCGTTCTCTCGCATTGCAGATTTCACCAGCCTCGCGAAAATGCGACAGCTTGGGACACGACTCGGGCGCAGACATATCTGGAGGGACATCAGTGAAAGCAATACTGACGGCGCTTCGCGCCGTGATGATGATGGCTGCGTTCGCAGCAGCAGCCGCGACGGCGTTCGGTGCCGATCCTATGGGCGACCATGGTTATATGGCGGGGCCAGATCGCATGGCTGGAATGAACCACATGGGCGGCCCGGATCGTATGGGCGGAGACCGCGATTGGAGCGTGCTCGGGCGGCAGTCCTTTGAAGGCCGCAACGACAGCGAAAGCACCTTTGCCGATTGGAACGGCCGTCATGTCGATCGCATCGCGCTGCGCCCGGTCGAAAGCGATGCGCAATGCATGAGCATCGTCGCCACTTATGACGGCGGACGCAAAGTGAAGCTCGCCGATGGCCGCACGCTGGAGCGCGGCCGCGTTGCGGTCTACGACCTGCCCGGCGACCAGCACAATCTCAGCAAGGTGTTTCTGCGCTGCCGCGCATCAAGCGGCTATCGCGTCACCATCGAGATTCTGGCGCGGCGTTAAGCGATAGCAGAACGGAGCCCAGCGAAAAAAAGCCCCGGTGCGATCCGGGGCTTTTGTCAATGCGCTTTCAAGAAGCCCGATGCGTCGAGCCAATTGATGAAGAGTGTGGGCCAGATGGCGACATGCGGCGGGTTGGTGGGGCGGATGCCGAAGCCATGCGCGACGCCGGAGAGCACATGAATTTCGGCAGGAACACCCAGCTTGCGCAATTCGCGATAACGGTCGCCTTGGCCTTTCACGACGGCATCGTTGTCCCCGAAAATGAAGAAAGCAGGTGGCGTATCGGCCTTGAAGACAATGCCGTCCGGGATATGGGCGTAGATGAGGCCAAGGAAGGCAGGGCGCGCACTCAGGCGATCAACAGGATCGACGGCAGCAGGATTGGCGTCCGCAATATGCGTTCCGGCCAGAACCGAAAGATGTCCACCTGCGGAAAAACCCATGACACCCACACGTTGCGGATCGAGATGCCAATCTGTGGCGCGGCTTTTCACCAGACGGATAGCGCGTTGCACATCGGCAAGACTGTGATCCAGCGTATAGGGCGTATTGTCAGCGCGCGACAGGCGATAGCGCAGCACGAAAGCGGCGATGCCACGCTCGGCAAGCGCTTGAGCCACGCGATAGCCCTCATGCGTGATCCAGATTTCCTTATGGCCGCCGCCGGGAATGACGATCACCGCGGCACCGGTCGCTTTGGCCGAATCCGGCAGAAACGGCGTTACCGCCGGGGCATTGACGTTGGAAATGACTTCTTCATCCGGCGGACTGATGCGCACCGTCTCCGGCGCTGTCTTGCCTTCCGAACCGGGTGCGCCGCCCGGCCAGAGCAATATCCGATCGGCCGCCATGGCAGACGAGGCCAGCAGAACCAGCGAAAATAGATAGGCGACCAGCTTATGCATGATGCCTCCCTCCCAGCCTGAAAAGCATGGAACGAACGGACTACCAGCGCAATTCACAACTGCCTGATGTGCAAAAATGAAAACCTAGAGCGGCTTCTTCAGCGACAGCTGCAGCATCGGGCCGCTGTTGTCCTGCACCGAGGAGCGGCTGATTTGGGAATCGCCGCCGCGCAGGCCCTTATAGAAGTCATCTCTGGTGGCGCTGCCGTAAAGGCCATTCACATTGAGGTCGATCTCGTAGGGGCCCGGCTTATAGGCAAGAAACGCCCCCACCGAACCGCCCTGCTCCGTGGTCGACAATTCGCTCACCTGATAGGCGGTGCTGGCACCCCTGTATTCGCCGCTGAACCCGAAGCTAAGATTATGCGTGGGCAAGGCGTGCGAAAGCTTGACCGAGACGGTATGCGGCGTCTCGCCGGAGGCGGGGCGTATTTCCTGTGTCACCGGATCGACAACCTGCGAGCTTTGCCAGCGGGCCTGCGAACTCAAATCCGTGCGCGGCAATCCCACGGCGGCAAGCGGCATGGTCACCGACACGGCCACGCTTTTGCGCTTCACCAAGGTGGTCGAGGCGGGTGTTTGAATCCCACCGACTTCGGCAAATTCGGTCACCGTGCCTTGGCTCGCTGCCGTATAGCTGGCCGCAACACTGGCGGGGCCGACGGTCTGCTGGACACGGGCTTCCATCTGCCAAGCATGGTCAGGCTCAAAGCCAGTCACGACGGGTTTGCCCTCGGCACGGCTATAGGTGGCGAAAGCTGCCGCATCATAGGGCGATACGATATGCTCGACCTTCGCCGAAAGCTCCGTGTCGCGCAAAGGCGATAGAGTGAGGCTGAGACGGGGATTGAGCGATTGAAAGCTGGCGCTGCGGGCCGATTGGTCCTGCCAGCTGATATTGGCAACCCGTGCCGCCACCCCACCCTCAACCGCCACGCCATTGGCCGGTGACCAGGAAACCGTGCTGAAGGCGGTATGATCGGTGGTGCGCACGACGTCGGACGTGGTAGCCGCCTTATCACGCGAGGTATCTTCGCTGTGGGCGCTGGTGCTCTCGGCACCCACATTGACCTCTACCGGGCTGATCGGCAAAGCGAGGTCTACACGGCCGGAGCGGTTTTCGCTGCGCACCACATGGGTGATGGAATCAGAGGCGCCGACGCTTTCGGGCGCGCGGTAATTGAGCGAGAGCTGGTTCTCGCCCGAGGCTGTGAGGGAGGTGCCCATGGGACCGGCGATCCGAGCCTCAATCTGGGCGCTGTCCTTGTGCCAAAAGGCGTTCCAATTGCCGTCATCCTTGCCGACACTGGCAGAGGCCTCTGCCTTCACCGCACCATCCGGCAAATTGAGATTGATCGATGCAGCGCTCGACAAATCCTTGGCGGGTTGCGGCGTGCTGAGGCCGACCGCGACAGGGCCGAGCACCATGGCAGCCGTGTCAGCCCCAAAGGCAGGCATCACGGCGAAAAGAGCCGTCCCCGCCAGGGCGACAAGACGCCGCGATGTCAAAACCCGATGCAAAACGGCCCTTCCTCTGCTCTTACGCACACATCGCCGGCTGGACCATTTCCCTGTGCCTAGCGGCGGCAAAAACTTGACTTCCTGCCAGCCGGTGGAAGATGGTCCGGGCACCTTTTGGGAGGAGCAATTCCCGTGTCAGCGCCAGCACTAGCCGATCATATCCTTATCACCCTGCCGGATGGCAAGACGCTATCCTTTCAAAAGGGTGTGACGGGCAGCGAAATCGCTGCCTCGATCGGTCCGGGCCTGGCCAAAGCGGCGCTCATCTTGATGGTGGATGGCGAGGAATACGACCTCTTCCGCCCCATAGAGCATGATGCCAAAATCCGCATCATCACCAAAAAAGACCCGGAAGCCCTGGCCTTGATCCGCCACGATACGAGCCATGTGCTGGCCATGGCGGTGCAGGAACTTTTCCCCGGCACGCAGGTGACCATCGGTCCCTCGATCGAAGACGGCTTCTATTACGATTTTGCCAGGGAGACGCCCTTCACCCCGGAAGACCTGCCCAAGATCGAAGCCAAGATGCACGAGATCGTGAAGGCCGACCTGCCGACACGCCGGGAAGTCTGGCCGCGCGACAAGGCCATCGAACATTTCAAGAGCATCGGCGAGAGCTACAAGGCCGAGCTGATCGAGAGCATTCCCCAAGGCGAAGACGTTTCGCTTTACTGGCATGGCGATTGGCATGACCTCTGCCGCGGACCGCATTTCGCCACCACATCCAAGATCGGCGATGCCTTCAAACTGACCAAGATCGCGGGCGCCTATTGGCGCGGCGATTCCAAGAACGCGCAACTGCAGCGCATCTACGGCACGGCTTGGCGCGATCAGAAGGAACTCGCCGAATACCTGACGCGGCTGGAAGAAGCCGAAAAACGCGATCACCGCCGCATCGGCAAAGAGATGGATTTGTTCCATCAACAAGAAGAAGCGACCGGCCAAGTGTTCTGGCACGATCACGGCTACACCCTGTGGCGCACGCTGGAAAACTATGTCCGCCGGAAGATTTCAGCCGCCGGCTATATCGAGGTCAAAACGCCGCTGCTGATCGATCGCAAGCTGTGGGAAGCCTCTGGTCACTGGGAAAATTATCGCGCCAATATGTTTATTGCCGAGGTCGAGGACGAACACAAAATTCTCGCCGTCAAACCGATGAACTGCCCGGCGCATATCCAAATTTTCAAAGACGGCATGAAATCTTATCGCGAACTGCCCTTGCGCATGGCCGAATTTGGGTCCTGCCATCGCTATGAGCCGTCTGGTGCGCTGCACGGCATCATGCGCGTGCGGGCCTTCGTACAGGACGACGCCCACATCTTCTGCACCGAAGAGCAGATCACCAGTGAATCGGCCGATTTCTGCAAGCTGCTTCTAGAAATGTATGCCGATCTCGGCTTCACCGAAGTGCGCGTGAAACTCTCCACCCGCCCGGAGTCGCGCATCGGTTCCGATGACCAATGGGACATTGCCGAAAACGCGCTGGCCGACGCGATGAAGGCCGCCGCGTTGGAATACACGATCAATCCCGGCGAAGGCGCCTTCTATGGCCCCAAGCTCGAATTCGTGCTGCGCGATTGCATCGGCCGCGATTGGCAATGCGGCACACTGCAGGTCGATTTCAACATGACGGGGCGGCTGGGCGCGAGCTATATCGCCGAAGACGGGAGCCGCAAAACACCGGTGATGCTGCACCGGGCGGTGCTTGGCTCCCTGGAGCGCTTCATCGGTATTCTGATCGAGAACTATGCCGGCAAATTCCCAACCTGGCTTGCCCCGGTGCAGGCCCGCATCATCCCGATCAGCGATAAAGTCACGGATTATGCGAACACAGTGAAACAGGCCATACGCCAAGCGCCCGTCTCCAATGGCACGCCGGATTTGCGCGTGGATGTCGATTTTGCCTCCGAACGCATGCAGAAAAAGATCCGCGACGCCCAGTTGCAGAAAATTCCCTATATGCTGGTCATTGGCGAGCGCGAGGCGGCGGAGGGCAAGGTGGCGGTGCGCCTGCGCTCGGGCAAGGATCTTGGGCCCATGCCACTCGAAACCTTTATTCAGCGCATCAGGACCGAGGCGGAGACTCGCAAGGATTTTGAGGCGTAAATCCACCAGACGGGGTGGCGCCAGACGGCGCCGGCCCCTCCGGGATGTGCTCCAACCGCAACCGGTGACGGGTATCGACTGTCACAATGGGCGCTGGCCGTAAAATACGTGCGGAACGGGTGGGGACCAAACCGGCCAGCCCCCGCCCCCATCGATAGAGCATAATTCCCGGCAAAGCTGCGCCAAAAGCCAAGTACATTGGAAAGCGCTGGCCATGCATAAACCCGCTGCCCATCAGGATAATACCGCCCAGAAGAGCGGCGAGTATCCACATGAGGCCCAATAGGCGTGCGAGCTTCCTCATAGGGCCAGATTACCGCAGATTGCCGCCCCTTCCAGCGTGGCTGCGTCGCGACAACTTCAGGAAATCGCTGTTTAACCCTTGCGAAATGGTTTGGCATTCCTATTCTGTGCCACGAAAGCGGCCCCACGGCCGGCTTCGGAGGAAAAGCCCCTGCGCGCATAAGACGAGACACCGTTTGGCGAGGCAGGGAAATCCTCGCTAGACGAAGGCGGCGCGTGGAGTATTGAAGGAGAAAGAGTCATAGCCCCCCCAAGACGGTTTGCATCGCAGGCTCCTGCGCCTGCCAAAGACGGCCCTCGTATCAACGAGGAGATCTTCGCCCGGACGATGCTGCTCATCGGCGACGACGGCCACAAATACGGCGAGATCGGCACCGACGAAGCCCGTGCCATTGCCGAAGAAAAAGGCCTTGATCTGGTGGAAGTGTCGCCGGACAACAAGCCGCCCGTCGTCAAGCTGATGGACTATGGCAAGTTCAAATACGAGCAGCAGAAGAAGGCTGCGGAGGCCCGCAAGAAACAGAAGGTCATCGAGATCAAAGAGATCAAGATGCGCCCGACCATCGACGACCATGATTACGAAGTGAAGATGAAGGCCATGCGCCGCTTCTTCGACGAAGGCGACAAGGTCAAGATCACGCTGCGCTTCCGCGGCCGCGAAATGGCCCATCAGCATCTCGGCATGGAACTCCTGAACCGGGTGACCAAAGACACCGAGACCTTCGCCAAGATGGAACAGTGGCCCAAGCTCGAAGGCCGTCAGATGATGATGGTACTGGCGCCGCGATAGGGCGTTCCCGCCTTGGCCGGACAAGCCGCGAAAAATACAAAACCCTCGAGCATCGCTCGAGGGTTTTGCTTTCGGTCTTCCCTTGAAGAAACCCTTATAGGATGCGCGAGGCTGTGCGGGTTACCGAATTGCCGATATCCTGCAAAGGACCGAGCGGACTGATCTCATCATGCGTGTCTTCGATGTGCGGGCGCCCGCTCATCAGCTTGTAAGCGACACGGCCATCTTGCATCAGCAGCACCACTTCCGCCGACCAGCCGGAATCCACCGTCCGCCGTTCAAACCCCAGAACGTCGAGGAACAAATTGCCCGTCCGCCGTGTTTCGACATGCTGCGGATGGAAAACGAACGCCGAACAACGATCTTGGGCTTGAATACAGGCCTGCACCTGCGGCGCCAGCCGGTCATAGGACATCGTATTGCGCGGCATGAAACGCTCGATCACGCCGAGGTAAGATAAGATCTCGACATTGGGCGTCGTCGCCGTGTCAAACCCCAGTTTGGGCAGCTCGGTCAGACGGGTAGCCCCCGGCTGAACATCGGTGTAGGCCGCCTGAACCTGTTCGTAAGATTGAAAGCTTGTCGAAGATGCTTTCGACTCGTGGGGGAGCAGACCCAAACCACCGCACCCCACCAGCGAGAGCATAAATACCGAGCTGATAAATACCTTCAACCCACGGCTAGTGCCGCCACCCGCCCCACTGTCCATCATCCCCCACCAACCCAGATATTAGGACTTTATTTACGAATGAGCGTAACCAACTTTGGCGACATTGGGAAGACAGATGGCGGAACTGAGGCGAAATTCCGTGCCAACAAAGTTAATGGCAGCGCCGACTTCGTGTTCCAGGCGGAAAGGCGGCAGGCTGTTTGCGTTCCAAGAAAGCCAATGTTGACAGCCATGCTACCATGCCTCGTATCGTTGGTGAGAATGGCGGCATGATGATGAGATTGCGTGCATTTTTCTTGAGCCTGATTCTCATCGGGCTCGTTCCTGCCAGCGCGACGCCGGTGATTCTGGCAACGTTGAAGCCAGTTCATTCCCTCGTGGCTGGCGTGATGGCAGGCGCTGGCACGCCGGAGCTTTTGATCGGCGGTGCATTGTCCGAACATTCCTATGAGCTGAAGCCTTCGGATGCCCGCAAGCTCCAAGCCGCAGCGCTGATCTTCGAAATCGGCCCGGATATGGAGACCTATCTGAGCGGCGCCCTCAGTTCGGCGCGGGCCAAGGTGATCGTGCTGGAAGAGATGCCGGGCGTGCAGCGTCAACCAGCCCGCCACGGCGGTCTATGGGGCGAGGATGACGACGCGCATGGACCCCGTGACCCCCACATTTGGCTCGACCCGCAAAACGCCATCGCCATGACCCGCGCCATCGCCGTGGCCCTGGCCGCCGGCGATCCGGCTCATGCCGCGCTCTATCACGCCAATGCGGCCAAACGCGTGACCGAGCTGATGGCGCTGGATAAGGAGATTGCGGCGGCGCTGGCTCCGGTGCGGGCTGAGCCCTATCTCGTCTTTCACGATGCCTATCACTATTTCGAGGCGCGTTATGGCCTGAAACCCGCCGGGGCCATCACCGTATCGCCCGAGCGGCCGGTCGGCGCCCGCCGCCTTGCGGCCCTGCGCCAGGCTGTGCTGCAAGGCAAAGCCGTTTGTTTGTTCCGTGAGCCGCAATTTCCGCCCAAGCTGATCGAGACTTTAGATGCAGACACCAAGATTCGGGTTGGCGTGCTCGATCCGCTTGGCGCGGAACTGGAACCGGGCCCCGGGCTCTATCCCGCATTGATGCGCCATCTGGCGCAGTCGCTCACGCAATGCCTTGGCAAAAACCGTTAGCGTCATGCTTCTATCGACGTTATGGTCCGCTGGCGTCTTCGCCCGCCCGGGCAAGAACCCCATCCCAAGCCCGGACAAAGTCCGATGATGAAGACCTATCTGCCGCGCGACGGCGGCCTCAGAATTGTTCCGGATGCCGATAGTGCGGCAGTGCCGGCCGAAGCGCTGTGGATCGACCTCTATGATCCGTCCCCGGAGGAACGCCAAGCGGTGAACAATGCGCTTGGCCTCGACCTGCCGACCCGCGCCGACATGGAAGAGATCGAGGTCTCGTCGCGGCTTTATGCCGAACATGGTGCGCTTTATATGACCGCGCTGGTGTTGGCCAATTCTGGCACCGAGAATCCGGTGGCCGGCGTCGTCACCTTCGCCCTCTTCCACAATACGCTCATCACCATCCGTTATACCGAGCCGCAACCCTTCCGCACCTTCGAAGCACGCTGCCGCCGTGGCACGGTCGCCGCGACCAAAGCCGAAAATGTGCTGCTCGACCTGCTCGACGTCATCATCGACCGCCTCGCCGATATTCAGGAACGCGCCAGTTCGGAAATCGAACTGATCAGCCGCGATATCTTCGATCCCGACAATTCGCAGCACCCCAGCAATTCACGCCAGTTTCAAGATGTACTGCGGGCATTGGGCCGCAAGCACGATCTGTCGGGCAAGATCCGCGAGAGCCTTCTTACCCTGTCGCGTATGCTGGCGTTCTTGCAACAGGCAATGGACACGACACCCAATAAGGATGTGCTGCCGCACGTCAAAACGCTGACCCGCGATGTGACCTCGTTGCAGGACCACCTCGCCTACCTCGTCTCGAAACTCAGCTATCTGCTCGATGCCACGCTGGGTCTCATCAATATCGACCAGAACAACATCATCAAGATCATGTCGGTGGCGGCGATGGTATTCCTGCCGCCGACGCTGTTTGCCTCGATCTGGGGGATGAACTTTCACCATATGCCGGAACTCGACTCCGACTGGGGTTACCCGATCGCTTGGATTGTCATGCTGGTGTCAGCAATCGTCCCCTATGTGTGGTTCAAACGCAAAGGATGGCTGTGATGCGGGCGGACGGGATACAAATCGGGCTAGCCGTTTCGGTGACCGCCCTTTTTGCCGTGTCCGCGCCACTCCGGGCCGAAGACGCCGTATCGCCAGAGACATGGTCGTTGCACTGGCAATCGACATTCGTCGACCAGTATCATCCCGCCTTCCGTTCGGCCTATCGCAGCGATAACAGTCTAGATCCGGGAAGCCGGGGCAACGAGACCTTCGATGCCACCCTCTTTGCCGGATTACGGCTGTGGCAGGGCGGCGAAATCTACGCCAATCCGGAAATCGATCAGGGCTTCGGGCTGAGCAACACGCTGGGGCTTGCAGGCTTTTCCAGCGGCGAAGCCTATAAGGTCGGTAAAGCCACACCTTACCTGCGGCTGCAAAGAGTTTTCTTCCGTCAGACCTTCGATCTTGGCGGCGATACGCAAACGGTTGATGCGGCAGCCAATCAACTTGGCGGGACGCGCAGCGCCGACAATCTCATCATCACGGCGGGCAAATTCTCCGTCGGCGATGTCTTTGATGCCAATAGCTATGCCCATGACCAGCGGCAGGATTTTCTCAATTGGGCGGTGATCGATTCGGGCGCCTTTGATTATGCCGCCGATGCTTGGGGCTACACCTACGGCCTGACGGTGGAACTCACCGAAGGACAGTGGACACTGCGCAGCGGGCTCTTCGATCTGTCGCGCGTGCCCAACTCGACACAGCTCCAGCGCGGCTTCGGTCAATTCGAAGTGGTGGGGGAGATCGAGAGGCGCAGCACCCTGTTTGGCCGCGAAGGCAAGATCAAGCTTCTCGGTTATCTTAACCAGGGCCGGATGGGCCGCTACGACGATGCTGTGCAGGCGGCCAAGACAACGGGCGGAGCACCGCAGATAGCCCCTGTGCGCCGCGATGCTTCCAAAGTCGGTTATGGACTTAATCTCGAACAGCCGGTCAGCGACAGCTTGGGCGTGTTCGCGCGGCTGAGCGCCAGCGATGGCAGCAAAGAGGCTTACGAATTCACCGAGATCAATTGGTCGGCGGTTGCGGGACTGTCGCTTAAAGGCACTGCCTGGGGGCGGACGCAGGACACGGTGGGTTTGGCGCTTGTCGTCAATGGTCTCTCCAAACCGGGTCAGCGTTATCTGGCCGCAGGCGGCATGGGAATTCTGATCGGCGATGGCCAACTCACGGATTACGGTGCCGAAAAGATCGCCGAACTCTATTATACCGCGCCCGTGACAGACTGGCTCTTCGCCACGGGCGACTATCAGTTCGCGGTCAATCCGGCTTATAACGGCGCCCGCGGACCGGTTTCGATTTTGGCGCTGCGTCTGCACGCTGCCCTTTAAAGGTCTCGCTCCTATTTCCGGTATCGCCGTTGAAACGCTCGTCGCTCGCCATTGCCCTTAAGCTAGGGCAAACGCTCACCTTCTGCTTGATGTATGCATCGATCAAATTGGCGGGCGATGTGCCGCTGGGCGAGGTCGTGTTCTTTCGCGGCTTCTTCGCGCTCGTCCCGCTGCTGGTCTGGACCTTCTTCACGGTTGGACCGCGCGCCGCTATTCAAACCCAGCGTCCGCTGGTGCATGTGGTGCGCGGCAGCGTCGGTGTGGCGGCGATGTTTGTGAATTTCGCGGCGCTGGCGCTCTTGCCTCTGGCGACCGTGACCGCCTTCAGCTTCATGCAGCCGATTTTTGCCGTCATCCTGGCGGCGTTTTTCCTCAAGGAGCATGTCGGGCAGTGGCGCTGGGGCGCAGTGGTGGTGGGTTTCCTCGGCGTCCTGATGATGATCGAGCCGCATGGCGGGCTCGCCGCCATCGTCAGCCTGCACCTGTCGCAAGGCGTGCTCTATGCGCTGCTGTTTTCCTTCCTCTCGGCCGTGGTGGTGGTGTGGATTCGCCAGATGAGCACGACCGAGAGAAGCGAAGCGATCGTCTTCTATTTCATGAGCGCCTGCGCCGTGGCCGGGCTGATCGTGATGCCGTTCCAGCCAACCTATTTTACCGTGCACAATGTCTTCTGGCTGGTGACTTGCGGCCTCTTCGGCGGCACGGGCCAGCTTTTGATGACCTATTGCTACCGTTATGGCGAGCCCTCCCTGCTGGCCTCGTTCGACTACGTCTCGATGGTGTGGGCGATGATCCTCGGCTGGTTCGTCTTTGGCGAGATGCCTGAGGCTTTTGTGCTCGGCGGCGCCGCAGTGGTGATCGTCTCGGGCCTGCTTATCGCCTGGCGAGAATACCGCCACAAAGTGGCGCTGCCGATTGAGCCGCTGACGTAGAACTTCATCTTCTCCGCAAGCAAACCCAGCGGCACGGGCATTGGATTAGCCACCCCAGGGAGCGGAACCGTCTTTCACTTCCAGATGCCGGTTACGCCTCCTAAGCCTTGATGTTGCTGGCGCCATTTGCGCTACGGCAGTGCAACCAAATAGGCGCTGAGTAGTTTCCGAGTCTGTGTGCCCCACGACCCCACGACTAAGTTTCCCTGCGACCAACCGAATGACGGCACACAAGGAGAAGCGGCATGGAAAAGAAAAAAGCGGGTAAAAAGGTTCACGATCTTAGGGACGACGTAGCGGTGAAAGGCGCGGTTCCTGATGTTTCCGGTGCATTCGTCGGCGTCGTGCCCTTACCCACGGCTGAAGGGGCAAATATTGACTCCCCCAGCATCGGCAATGAACCGCCCGGTCAAGCGACGCACGATTAGAGCATCCGTTTCGCTCCAGCGATGATTGCCATGAGAGGAGCCCCAAATGTTGAGGCACAGTTCAGAAATACGCGGCTATGCCATTCATGCAAGCGACGGCGTTATCGGTACTGTCAGCGACTTCTTATTCGATGACACAACCTGGATGGTCCGCTGGCTGGTGGTTGATACTGGCAATTGGCTGCTGGGCCGCCAAGTCCTGCTTCCCCCCGGTGCGTTGGCAGTGGTCAATCACATAGGGCATCAGTTCTCCGTGAAACTGACCAAAGAGCAAGTCGAGGCGTGCCCTGGCATCGAGACCGATAGGCCCGTGTCCCGGCAGATGGAGAGCAGCATTTTCAATTACTACGGCTGGGCCCCTTATTGGAACAGCGGCGGCTATACAGGCTTGGCGGGTTATGGTGACGGCTTCTTGCCTGGCACGGTGTTGCCGCCTCCGGAACCGACACAAAAAGAAAAGGAGATTGAAGAGGCGCAGCACGCCAAGGACGATCCGGCTTTGCGCAGCGCCACGGAAGTGACCGGCTACGATATCCTAGCCAGTGATGGCGCGATTGGGCATGTCGCGGATTTCCTCGTCGAAGATGACGATTGGAGTATCCACTATTTGGTCGTCGACACGGCGAACTGGTGGCCCGACAAGAAGGTGCTTATCTCCCCCCTGTCTGTGCGAGAGATTGAATGGAAAACCGGGCAAGTTCACCTCGGCGCCGATCGTCAGAAGGTCAAGGATAGCCCGGCCTATGATCCGTCAATGACGATTGATCCTATCTATGAGAGGGCTTTTCATAAGCACTATGGCGATCTGCCCTTGTGACGGGCGCGCTACTTCATCCATCCCGCAACACGCTGCACGGCTGCCGTCGCACGCTCTTTGCCCACAGTCACGAGTAACCGCGGGTTGCGGCGCAGGACGGCGATGGCGTTGGGCACAAAGCCGGGGCCGTAGGGCACGTAGACTCGGGTCTTGATGCCCGATGTCTTGGCCCAAGCTAGAAGCGGGACCGCGGGATAGCCAAGCAGCACTTCGAGTTCGTGCGAAACCCCTGCCGCTTGCAAATGGGCGAACGCCTCACGGGCAAGCGCGCCATCATGGGTGGCGACTGCGACATGATGGGCGCCAGCGCAAAGCCGGTCGATGACGGCAAGGAAACCTTCACGCAAATCGCGCCCGCGATCCGCCGGGTCAGGCCATTGACCCTTGACCACGCGAATATTGAAGCCGCGTGCCATCGCCCAATCGGCGTCGGCAAGCGACCGCCGCCAGCGTCCGGGCAAGGTGATGCCGATCCATTGCGGCGGCAGGGATTCGCTTAAAGCTTCGGCGAAAGCGTGGTGGTGGTCGGCAACCTCAGGACCGTGACAGTCGCAATGCAAGCGGATCGGTTGCATCGCCGCTGCTTTGCCGAGCGCTCGCGCCGCATCATGCGAAAAACGCAAAGCCGGCGGCTTCAGCGACACATAGGCATCGAGCTCACTGCCGGCGATTTTACCGATTGCCTTGCGATAGATCGTTGGCACGGCAGCATCGGGGCCGTTATCCCAATAGCCCAGCGTACTGGAAACACCTTCCGCCTGAAGACGTTTGGCGACGGTGAGAGCTTGCTCCAGTGTTTCGCCGCCAAGATAGGCGCCCGCGGCCCGCTTCATCAGCGGCAGGATCAGCCTCGAGGCTTTTCCGGCGAGCTTCTGCTTGAAACGGGAAAGGGGCGCGTCCTGGTTCGGCACATCTGGCGGCGCGGTATCGAACGACGGTGTGAGCTGTGCCGGTATCATCGCGTGCGCCTTGATCAAGAGCCAGCCCGGTTCGGCTGGGCCAAGGATTTTCCAGTGCTGCCGCGCGTGATGGTCGTGCGTAACGTGTGAAGAGCACCGCGTGCCGATTGGAGCAGTTTCGGATTGTGCCGGTGCAGCGCCTCTTTGGCAAAGCTCTTAAGGCTGCGGGCGAGCGGCGACCGGCCGACATCACCCAAGATGCGTGCATGGGTGGCGTAAAGCAGCTTGTAATCTTCGCCGCCTTCGGAGAAATCGAATTCGCGATGCCCGCGGCGGAAGCTTTCCTCCAACATGAAACTTAAGAGCTGATGCCCGGCAGAATATTTCTTGAAGGCGGGATCATAGGTGAAGACCCAACCCGACCACACAGCATCGTAGATGAAGCCGATCCAAACAGCGGCGAGGCGGCCACCAGTGCGAAGGGTGGACGTGACGAGGAGGCCGCGCGCCCGCAAAGCGGCAAAAAATTCGATCGCCTGGGGCGTCGCGAAGTAATCGAAATGCCCGGTGGCGTGAAGCTGTTCGCGCTTCCAGCGCTGGGCAAGCAGCAAGACATCGCCGGCGGTGTCGTCGACGGTGAAGGTGAGTGCGCCATGATTGGCGGCCAAACTGCGCCCGCGCCGCTCGCGATCCTTCATCAGACCTTTATGACGTGTCAGAAGCCACTGCTTGTAGGCATCGAAACTGGCAAAACCCGACCAATCCACAAAGGGCGCCAACACTTGGCACGGTCCTGTATCGCGCGTGTCGTCACCGCAGAGAACAACGCCGCGCACGACATGGCGCGCATAGCGGACTTTTTGCGCGCTGAGAGTGCCGGAGATTTCATGAGATTGAAGAGGTTGATGGACGTCGAGGAATTGCAGCTGGGTCACAGGGCGGCCATCGACGATCAGAAGGCGCAGGACCTCCGAGCCGATCGCTACATCCCCGATTGCGGTTTTCCGGCCTTTGAAATGGACCTCGGCCGCCGCATCGAGAAATTCCCGTGATGCGTAAAAGTTCATGCCAACGGCACCCCACTTCGCCGCAGCATTCAGCATGCGGGCGCCGCGACAAATGTGCCAGTTCTTCACCTGATCACGGTGAATGAAATATTAGCGTTAGCAAATCGGAAAGAAATGCCGTTAGGACCGCGCCGCCAAAGCATCCACCTCGGCCACAAACGCTTCGCCAAAATAGGCGAGAAGTTCCGGGCGCACCGCGTCATAGAGCGTTGGCCCCACACCGGTGCAGACCAGCGTGCCATCAAGGACTTCGCTCGCGGGGACCAAGGCACCGGCTTCAAAAGTCAGGGGAAAGAGGATGCTGACCAACGGTTTGTAAAGGTGATAATCGAGGTCGTGCGCCAAGCAATAAGCATGGATGCGGCAGCCGCGGCCGTTCGTTTCGGCAAAGACGCATTTGCCGTTGCGCGTCCTGGTGCGAGCATGGGCGCTGGAGGGAAATTCGGGATCGTGCACGATCTCGGTCGTGAACCATTCCTGCGGCGGCACGGCGATGAAATCGACAAAGCTCGGGCCGAGCGTGCGCAAGGTCTCCATATTGGCCCAATCGATATCGACACCGTATTGACAGCATTGGTCGGCGCAATGGTTGCAGGCCAAACATTCGGCGAAATACCGCAAGGCGAAGATGCGCGGATCGACCACTGTGATGGCGGGCGCGCCGAAGATCGAGGGAAATTCACGGCTGAGAGCGATCACCGTATTGCCTCCCTGACCAGACCATCGATCAGGTCGGCATAGGAAAGGCCAGCTTCCAGCGCAGCGGCGACGATTCCAGCATCGGGAGCTATGCCCGGGTTGGGGTTGATCTCCAAGATCACCGGCTGACCATCCGTAGCGACTCGGAAATCCACTCGTGCCGCGCCGCGGCACTGAAAAAGATCCCAGCTTTCTTCGCATAAGAAACGAAGCTCGCGTGCCAACTGAGGCTCTCTGTGCTCAAGCCCGAAGCGACGAACGGTGGAGCGCGAGTGGATCGAGGCATCGTCCCATTTGGCATCATAGCCGACAATGCGCGGACGGGCGGCGGGCCAAGATTCGAACAGCATTTCTGCCATCGGTAAAACATGCGGCGCGCCGCCCCGCTCCAGCACCGTGATGTTGAATTCCCGCCCCTCGACATAGCGTTCGGCAAACCAGCGCCCGCCATAGCGCGCGGCGCATGCCTGCGCCCTCACTTGCACGGTATCGGCCTCAACCACCGCGTCGTCATCCAGACCGAGCGAAGCATCCTCATCGGCACATTTGACAATCCAGCGCCCTGCGGTGAGGTCGTCCCAGGACGGCGGCTCAGACCAATCGGGCGTGGGAAGGCCGATGTCGCGCAAAAGGCGCTTGCTGCGCGGCTTATCAGAGGTGACGATCAGCGCATCCGGGCCGGTGCCGGTATACGGCACACCGATCTGCTCCAGGAGACGCGGTGCCAGATGGGCGAGACACCCTTTGCCATCAATCCCTTCCACCAAGTTGAAGACCACGTCGGCTTTTTCTCGGTTCAGAAAACTGCGCAGCCTTGTGGGGAAGAAGGGTGCCAGCCATGCCTGATGGCCGCGGGAAATAAGAGCCTGGGCCACAGCCTTCGCGGCAACCAAAGTGTCCTGATCCTCCGGCGGCGCGTCCGGCGGAATATCGGAATGCAGGACCAAGACTTTCATGGCTGACCTTTAGGGCGAAGGGCTGCGAAGCTCCGGATGCCTGCGGAAGAAGGATGCCATTATACGACCGATCAAATCCGTATACGTCAACCCGGCAAAGCCAGCGATGAGGCAAAGATCCGAATGCCCGGGGCGAAGACCCGCCAGCGGATTGACCTCGATAAAATTGGCCTGCCCCATGCTATTATAACGGACATCGACGCGTCCGCCGTCGCGGCAATGCAGCGCCCGCCAAGCGGCCAGCGCCACGGCGCCCGCAGCAGCGGCTTCGGCAGGCGCAGCAGGCTCGATGGCGAGTTTGTCTTCCCAGACTTCACCCTTGTTTTCAAAACCATAACCAGCGCCGACATAGCCCGCCAACGGCACGATCTCGTTGACGCCCAAGACCTCGGCCATGGCGCCCGTACCCGTGATACCGACAGTAAATTCACGCCCCGGTAGGAAGGTTTCCACAAGTACCGGCTGTTGAAAGTGCGCCAGAAGCGCGGCTGCGACCGTCTTCAGAGCGGCAACGTCTTCGACCTTGGAGTTGCGGCCGACGCCTTTGCCCGAGCCTTCCGCGACCGGCTTCAGAAAGAGGGGATAAGGAAGATTGATGGCAGCGACATCATCTAAGGTTTCGATGACGGCGAAATCCGGTGTCGGTACCCCGGCATCGCGCACCACGCGCTTACACATCGCCTTATCGAGACTGAGCGCCAGCGTCAGTGCATCGGAAAAGACATAGGGAATGTCGTAAGCTTCGAGAAGAGAGGGAACCTGGGCCTCGCGACCGACACCCTTTACCCCTTCGCAGAAATTGAAGACAGCATCGAAGGCTTCGCCCGCCACCAGACGCGCGGCGAGCGCCTTCACCGTGCCGATGCGCACCGGCTCAAGGCCGAGTTCGGTAAGGGCGGCACAAATCGCATCGATCGTGACGACGGAATCGAATTCAGCCGCCGCCTCCTCGCTCCAGCCCAAAGCGCGGTAATCATCTTTCAGATCGTAGGTGACCCCGATGCGCAATTCTAGCGTCCCACCGTGCCGCCGGGATCGGGGTAGCGGAAGGTTTTGCCTTCGAAATTCCGCAGCAACAGATCGTCACCGTCGCGCCCCACGATGGCGTTTGGGGCAAGCTGAATTTTGCCGCCGCCGCCCGGTGCATCGATAGCGAAAATGGGCGTGGCGTAACCAGTGGTGTGGCCACGCAAAGCCGAGATGATCTCAAGACCCTTTTCCACATTGGTGCGGAAATGTGCCGAGCCGCTGATGGGATCGCACATATAAAGGTAATAGGGCCGCACCCGGCGCTTTAAGAGCCCTTGCATCAGAGGCACCATCACCGCCGGATCGTCGTTGATGCCTTTCAGCACCACCGTCTGGGAGCCCAACGGGATGCCGGCATCGGCAAGCCGCGCTGTGGCTTCGGTGACTTCTTCGGTCAATTCCGTGGGATGGGTGACGTGGATACTCATGAACAAGGGATGATGCTTCTTCAGCATCTTGACGAAATCTTTGCTGATGCGCTGCGGCAGCACCATGGGAACCTTGGTGCCGATGCGCAAAAATTCGATGTGCTTGATGGCCCGAAGCCGGGTCAGGAGCCAATCGAGCTTGTCGTCGCCGATGGTGAGCGGGTCGCCGCCCGAGAGCAGCACGTCGCGCACCTCAGTATGGTATTCGAGATAGGCGAGTGCCGTTTCCCACTGGCTGACGGAGAATTGATATTCCCCGCCCGGATTGCCGACCACGCGGGCGCGGGTGCAATAGCGGCAATAGGTCGAGCAGGTTCCCGTTGTCAGGAACAACACCCGGTCGGGATAGCGATGGACCAGGCCCGGCACAACCGTGTCGTGGTCTTCGCCAAGGGGATCATCTCCCTCATCGGCATTCTTCAGATACTCGCCGCCGGTCATCACATGCGTGCGGCGCAATGGCTCGCTGGGATCGTCTAGCCCCATCAGGCTGGCATAATATGGCGTGATGCCGACAGGCAGGGCGCCGCGATGCCGCTCCACAGCCTGCCGTTCATCTTCGGAAAGCGCGAAAATGCGAGAAAGTTCCGGTAGGGAGCGGATGCGGGCGCGCATCTGCCAACGCCAATCATTCCATTCCGCGGTGGATGTTCCCGGATAGAAGCGGCGGTAAAAGGCCTTGGTGGCGGGACTTACGGGAAAGCGCAAAATCACCCGGAAGGGCTTTTTCGGCGGGGGGGCATCGTTCAGGCGGGAGGGCGGGCTCGTCTGCGATAGGGGCCGCAACGGAGGCTTAAGCTCGCGCCTCCGCAAAGCTGGGAGACTCATCGACGTCTCATGACGCTCCGAACGTTGCGAGCCGTGCGAACGCCCCAGTGGCTGCTCATCAACCGGTACAACGAACCTGTCGATGATTAGTGGCTTCCTGCGGTCCGTCAAGTAAAAGCGCGAAGCCACGATGGATACACGCACAGCTAAGGCGCGTCATGACGCTTTCTTCATTCCGCCGGTGGCGGCGGCGTTTCGGTCAAAGCCATCACCCGGTAGATGCGGATATGGACTTTGCGGCCGCGTGAATAATTAAAACCGTCGAGCGCGCCGACCTCCTTGGCCTCAACCTCCAACTCTGCGAGACGGGCTTTGAAGGCGGCCCCTTCCCGATCTTCCACGAGGGCGAGACCGCCTTGGGCTGTGCCCGCCTCTGCCGCGC
>JAATGP010000077.1 GCA_015654635.1 Alphaproteobacteria bacterium
AACCACCCTCACATCCCTCTGGTTAAGAAGGCGTCGATAGCGGCTGCAGATTTAGTGTCGGTCTTTTCGACTAAGTGGGCATAGACCGTCAAGGTGACAGCAGGCGATCCATGGCCCATTCGGCGGCTAATTGTGAGGATACGCGATCGGCGGCGGCAAGAAGCGCCGAGTCCGGCGCGGTTGCATAGCGACCGGTGACGCCGCGAACTTTGTGCCCGAGCAGGCCAGCGATGGTGAGTTCCGAAAAGTTTAATTCGGTCGCCGCACTCGCAAACCAGTGCCGCAAGCCGTGAATAGATACGCCCGAGATGCCCGCCCGCGCGGCGATCCGCGCCCAGGCTTTTGGTACCCCGGTGAAATGGCCGGCCTTCGATGCACCTGGGAAAACGAAGTCCGTTGGTTTGGCTTTCGCAGGCTCGATTTCGGCGAGGATGTCGACAACGGCACGCCCAATCGGGCGGATTCCCGGCCGAAACCAAGCCGGGGCGCGTTCTTGCCTCACTTTTCCCGCCACCTCAAGCCCACCCCGCCCGGAAGTCGCAAAAAGCTGTAAGCGGAACAGGCAAGTAACCCCAGTATGGCGTTGGCACTTGCCAATTGGTTTCATTAGAGGCAGCGTTCGTCCTGCGCAAATGTCGCAGGGAGAAATGGCCCCCGAATATACCGGCGCGGTCGAACAAGGTCTTCAGGGGCAACAGCCCAAAGGCCCAACAGGAGGTGTAACGCTATGCAGGTGATAGACATTCTGAACCGGAAGGGTCGCGATGTGACGTCCTTGCCGCCCGATGCCAATCTGTCAGATGCCACAATCCTTCTGGCCGCCAAACGGATCGGCGCCGTGGTCATCACCGACCCGGCGGGCAGCATCGGCGGCATTTTGTCGGAGCGTGATGTGGTGCGGGCCTTGGCGACCGAGAGCGTCCGGGCTTTGGCGCTGCCGGTCTCCAACTATATGACCCGTACGGTCGCCACCTGCCTGGAGGGCGACTCGCTCGAGGATCTCATGGAGATGATGACCCAGGGCCGCTTCCGGCATGTGCCGGTGCAAAACGCCGAGGGCCGTCTCTGTGGCATCATCTCTATCGGCGACGTGGTCAAGACGCTGATTGAGGAAACCACGCGGGAAGCCTCGAATCTGCGCCAGTACATCGCTGCTGCGGGTTAAACCGTAAGCACTCGGTGAGAGCCGCCTTGCGGGGTTGGGCGGCCTGTAGCTGACTATCGGTATGGATATCCTTACTGACAGTCGTCGCGTCACGCGGCTTGAAGTTGTCGATACAGGCCGACGGCGTCGGTGGACGGACGAAGAGAAGCTGCGGATCGTTGAGGAGAGTTTTTCGGCTCCGCGGTTGGTATCGGCGACAGCGCGCCGGAACGGGATATCGAATGCGCTGCTGTTCGCCTGGCGCAAGGCATACCGCGAGGGGGCACCTGGCGCGGTTGCTGGATTTGTGCCGGTGATGGTCACGCCCGATGAGCCTGAAAGTGGTGAGCCGCGGAAGGACGAGCGGCGCGCGCCATCGCGCGATGCAGCCTCTGACCCCGCGTGTCCTGGACAAATGGTGATTGTTCTCGGCGGAGCGCGGCGGGTGATCGTCGGCAACGATGTTGACGGGGCGGCGCTTGAGCGCGTGCTCGACGTTCTGGAGCGGCGACATTCCGGTCGCGGCTCGCAGAGCGATGGCCGATGATCCCGATACCGACCGGCGTGAGAGTGTGGCTGGCGACAGGTCACACCGACATGAGGAAGGGTTTTCCGGGCCTGTCGTTGCAGGTGCAGGAAGTTCTGCGGCGCGAGCCTTTGAACGGCCATCTGTTTTGCTTCCGTGGGCGCCGAGGCGATCTGGTGAAGGTGATTTGGCATGACGGTCAGGGTGCATGCCTGTTCACGAAACGGTTGGAGCGTGGCCGCTTTTTATGGCCGTCGGTGGCTGATGGAGCAGTGACGATCTCCACGGCCCAGCTTGGTTATTTGCTGTCTGGAATTGATTGGCGCAATCCACAAGAAACCTGGCGGCCAACATCTGTCGGGTGACGGTTTTGCTTTGCAGGAGAGTGCGAATATGATTCTCTTGGCTTGTGACCTCCGCACCCGAGCCCCTGCCGTCTGATCTGGCTAGCGCCCATGCGATGATCCTCGCCGAACGCGCGGCTCGTATGGAAGCGCAGGCTGTTGCGGCGCGTGCGCAGGCGGTGAACTCCAACACCGAAGCGCTGATCGCCCACCTCAAACTCCAAATCGAGAAGCTGCGCCGGGAGATTTACGGCAGCCGCTCGGAACGCAAGGCGCGGCTTCTGGAGCAGATGGAATTGCAACTGGAGGACCTCGAGGTATCGGCAACTGAGGACGAGTTGGCGGCGGAACAGGCGGCGGCCCGAACGCAGACGGTCAGATCGTTTGCGCGCAAGCGGCCGTCGAAGAAACCGTTTCCAGAGCATTTGCCCCGCGAGCGCATCGTCATCGCCGTCCCCGAAAGCTGTCCCTGCTGCGGATCGCATAAACTGTCGAAGCTTGGCGAGGACGTCACCGAGACGCTGGAGGTGGTCCCGCGCCAATGGAAGGTGATCCAGACGGTGCGGGAGAAGTTCTCGTGTCGGGAGTGTGAGAAGATCACACAGCCACCGGCGCCCTTCCACGTGACGCCGCGCGGCTTTGCCGGACCGAACCTGTTGGCCATGATCCTGTTCGAGAAGTTTGGCCAGCACCAGCCGCTGAACCGGCAGAGCGAACGCTACGCCCGCGAGGGCATTGATCTGAGCGTATCGACGCTGGCTGACCAGGTGGGCGCCTGCACGGCGGTGTTGCAACCGCTCCATGCGTTGATCGAGGCCCATGTCCTGGCGGCGGAGCGTTTGCACGGCGACGACACGACGGTGCCGATCCTGGCGAAGGGTAAGACAGTCACAGGGCATATCTGGACCTATGTCCGCGATGACCGGCCTTTTGGTGGCCTCGCGCCACCGGCGGCGCTCTATTACGCCTCGCGGGATCGAAAGCAGGAGCATCCCAAGCGCCATCTTCAAAACTTCACCGGTATCCTGCAGGCCGACGCCTATGGCGGATATAACGGGCTCTTCGATCCATCGCGTGCTCAAGGCGCGATCACGCCCGCGCTGTGCTTCGCCCATGCCAGGAGGAAGTTCTTCGAGCTGGCCGATATCGCCGCCAATGCACGGCGCGGAGAAAAGGCGGGGGCGATCTCGCCGATTGCGCTGGAGGCAGTCAGGCGCATCGACGCGCTGTTCGACATTGAACGCGGCATCAAGGGCCATAGCGTCGAGGGGCGCCTGAGTGTTCGGCAGGAACAAAGCGCACCTCTCATGGCCGAACTGGAAGACTGGCTGCGTGACGAGCGTTCCCGCCTGTCGCGCTCAGCATCGGTCGCGGAACCAATCGACTACATGCTCAAGCGCTGGGACCGCTTTAATCCCTTCATCGATGATGGCCGGGTTTGCCTCACAAACAATGCCGCCGAACGCGCTCTGCGAGGTTTTGCTCTCGGCAGAAAAGCATGGCTCTTCGCCGGTTCAGAACGTGGAGCCGACCGTGCCGCCGCCATGGCGACGCTAATCCAGACGGCCAAGCTCAACGACATCGATCCGCTGGCCTGGCTGGCCGACGTGCTCGCCCGCATCGCCGACCTCCCGCAGCACCGACTCAGCGAATTGCTGCCTTGGGAGTGGAAACGCGAAGTGTCAGGCCGCGATGCCGCTCAAGCTGCCTGATAACAGTGTCGCCGCGCCGAAATGACGTTCACCGCGGTCCAGGCCGGATGCGTACGTTAAACCTTCACGGCCGCGATAGAACTGTCGATCACCTCTGCGAGCGTGTCGAGGGGCAGGGCGCCGGATTTGAGCACGGCATCGTGGAATGCCTTGATGTCGAATTTGCCGCCCAGTGCCGTCTTGGTACGCTCTCTGAGGGCCAAAATCTTACGTTTGCCGATCATGTAGCCACAGGCCTGTCCTGGCCATACGCAATAACGTTCGATTTCCGAGATGGCCCCGCTTTCAGGATCGCCCAAGGTCCCGGTGTAATAGGCGACAGCCTTCTCCCGACTCCAGCGCATGGCGTGCATGCCGCTATCGACCACCAGGCGGACGCCGCGCATCATGGCATCGTGCAATTGGCCGATGTGGCCCCAGGGATCGTTGTCGTAGAGGCCCATCTCGACCGCCAGCTCTTCGGCATAGAGCGCCCAGCCTTCGACATAGGCGTTGTAGCCGCCGATACGCCGGATCAGCGGCAGATTGGTTTCCTGCGCAATCGAGATCTGCATGTGATGGCCCGGAATCGCCTCATGATAGGTGAGGGTGGGCAGGGTCCAGCTCGGCACCTCGGCGGTGTCACGCAGATTGATGTAATAGGCGCCGGGGCGTTTGCCGTCGAGCGAGGCGTTTTGGTAATAGCCGCCGGGCGCGCCGCTTTCGGTATAGGGGGGAATGCGCTTGATGACGACTGGCGCTTTGGGCAGCGTGGCGAAATAGTCCGGCAGGCGCTTGGTGACGACGGCAAGCTTGGCATTCAGATCGGTGATGAGCTTGTCTTTGCCTTCGTCGGTGTTGGGATAGCGGAATTTGGCATCGGCGAACATCGCCTGCAGCCGCTCGCCAACGGTGCCTTTGGTCATGCCGTTGGCATTCATGATGGTATTGATCTGGGCCGTGCAATCGCCCACCACCTCAAGCCCCAGCTTGTGGACCTCGGCGGGGCTCATTGTTGTGGTCGTCTGATTGGCGAGCGACTGGGCATAGAAGGCCTCGCCATCGGGCAAGCGCCAGACGCCGCCATCATGCACCGCCTTGGCCTTGAAGCTTTCGAACAGCGCGATCTGGCGGTCGAGCGCGGGATAGACTTTCTCCGCCACGATCTTGGCGGCATCCGCACCCCAAGTACCGGCGATCTTCTTTTCCTGCGTGCGGCGCACCAGCGATGCCACCAGCACCACCTTGTCGGGCGCAGCGCCGCGCAAGGCGCCCATCTGCTTCAGCGTGCCGGCGATGACGAAATCGGGCGGCAGCGCGCCGGCCGCCACATCATGGCGAACCAGTTCGCTCTCCTGGTCGAGGGCGGTGGCAAAGCCGCTCAGCCGCGCCAGATAAGCATCTGCATCTTCTTTGCTCTCAACAGGCTGCTGGCTGTCGAGGAAGTCGGGTAGGTCGTGATAGCTGCCGTTGAGCTGATTGACTGCATAGGGCAGGCCGAGATCGCCGTAGGCAAAACGCTTGGCCGCCGTCTCCTCCTGGTCGATACCATAAAGCACCGCTTCGTAATTGGTGGCATCGAGGCCGGTGAGGGCTTTGCGGTCGATCGCCTTCAGCCGTTGCAGCATGCTGGTGTTGAGGGCTTGCGAGCGGGCGCGTCCCGCTAAGGAGTGGTCAGAGAGTTTCGCGCGGTATCCCGCCTTGGCGCCGGTGTCGAGGCCGAGGGTGGTGGCAAACTCGGGCGCCAGCGCGAAGACCTCGTTCATATAAGTCTCGTAAAGGCCGTTGGCCTGGGCGGCGGGTGCCAACGCGGCGCTGGCATTGCGTGTGACGGCGGTGGCCCCGATAGCGGCGGTGGTGGCCAGCATTTGACGGCGGTTCAACACGGGTAACGGTTCCTTTAGGGGCAAGGGTGATATCTTGGCATAGTTCAACTGCGGAAGGATCGCGGGGCAAGCCCCTTTGGCGCGCCACCGGCAAACTTCTTCGCGAGGCTAGGCTCTGGCTTTCTATTCCCTCTCAGCTAGTGCAGGCCCATGCAAAGCGATGCGAGCGGTCCCCCCTTTCTAGCAAGCGCAAAATCAATCGCCGCGGGGCCAGATTTCTTCCCGATGAATACCCTCGCGGGCAGTCTCGCGAAAAACTTTGCCAGAGCGCCGTACCAAAGAAGCTGAGAAATCCTGGCCCTAACTGCGACAGGATGTGCCGCCAACGGTACGGGCAAGACGGTGATCGACCGCTACCAAACGCTATATATGGGGGAATCCGTGCCCAACGGCGCTATTTGGATATGGCGAAGGTGAAACCGCTTGCGCCTATCCACAGCCTGCCCAGAGAAAATCGACACTTTTTTCCAGAATGGGTTTGACAGGTCCCGTGCCCGCCCCTATATACCCGCCCCTTGCCGACGCGCTTCGCGCACCGAAAAACCGGCGAGACGATTGAAACGAAAGAGTTTTTTGTTTTTCTCGGGGCTCTTTGAAATTGTGATTGA
>JAATGP010000048.1 GCA_015654635.1 Alphaproteobacteria bacterium
GCCTTCGCGGATCGCCCAGACCACCAGCGACTGGCCGCGGCGCATGTCGCCGCAGGCGAAGATCTTGCTGTTGCTGGTCTGGTAGGTGGTGAGCGGCGCCTTGACGTTGCCGCGCACGTCCAGCTCCACCCCGGACTGTTCCACCAGCCCGGCCTTGCGCGGGCCGACAAAGCCCATCGCCAGCAGCACCAGGTCGGCCTTCAGGGTGAATTCGCTGCCCGGCACTTCCACCAGCTTCATCTGGCCGCCGTCACCGAGCTGCCATTCCACGCGCACGCATTCCAGCGCGGTGATCCTGCCGCTGTCGCCGATGGCGCGCCGGGTCTGCACCGACCAGTCGCGCTCGCAGCCTTCCTGGTGCGAGGAGGAGGTGCGCAGCTTGAGCGGCCAGTCCGGCCACACCAGCAGCTTGTTTTCCTTCGCCGGTGGCTGCGGCATGATCTCGAACTGGGTGACGCTGGCCGCGCCATGGCGGTTGGAGGTGCCGACACAGTCGGAACCGGTATCGCCGCCGCCGATCACTACCACATGCTTGCCCTTGGCGCTGATGGTGCCCGAAGGAGCGGCGCGATGTTCGTCATCACCAGCAATACGCTTGTTCTGCTGGGTAAGAAATTCCATCGCGAAATGGATTCCCGATAGGGCGCGCCCGTCGACGTTCAGGTCGCGCGGCGTCTCCGAGCCGCCCGCCATCACCACCGCGTGGAAATTTTCCAGCAGGGCGGATACCGGCAGAGTGATGCCGACCTCGACATTGGTGCGGAACTCGACGCCCTCGGCTTGCATCTGCTGCAGACGGCGGTCGATGCGATGTTTTTCCAGTTTGAAGTCGGGAATGCCGTAGCGCAAGAGCCCACCGATGCGGTCGTTCTTTTCGAACACCGTTACCGCGTGCCCCGCCCGCGCCAGCTGTTGCGCCGCCGCCAAACCAGCCGGACCCGAGCCGACCACAGCGACGCGCTTGCCGCTGCGTTCGGTGATTACGGGCTCGATCCAACCTTCTTCCCAGCCGCGTTCGACAATCTCGCATTCGATGCTGCGAATGGTGACCGGCGTATCGGGAATGTTCAATGTGCAACTGGTTTCGCAGGGCGCCGGGCAAATGCGCCCAGTGAACTCCGGGAAGTTGTTGGTGGAGTGCAGAGACTGCAGCGCCCTGGCCCATTGGCCGCGATACACAAGATCGTTCCAATCCGGAATGATGTTGTTGACCGGGCAACCCTGATGACAAAAGGGAATGCCGCAATCCATACAGCGCGAGGCTTGGGCGACCGTCTCGCTTTCCGCAAGAGGTTTGACAAATTCGTGGAAATGCGTGACGCGCTCTGCCGGTTTTTGATAGAGGCGATCTTTACGTTCGATTTCGAGAAAACCTGTGATCTTGCCCATGTCTATTCCGCCGCCTGACGGGTTTCGGCCTGAAGCTCGATCAGAGCCCGGCGGTATTCTTTCGGCATGACTTTAACGAACCGCTTCAACGCATCGTCCCAATGATCGAGCAGCCATTTGGCACGCGCACTCTTGGTATGATGGAAATGGCGTTGCACCAGAATGTGCAGACGCTCAGCATCGAAGCGCAAAGGATCGCCCATACCGTTGTCGCCGACGCTGAGGCTTTTTTGCTGCGGCGCGCCCTCATGAGATGCGTTAGGCGCAACAGCGATCCTTTCCAGATCGACCATATCGGTGTTGCAAAGTTTCTCGAAGCTAGCATCGGGATCGTAGACATAGGCGATGCCGCCCGACATGCCGGCGGCAAAATTGCGCCCGGTCTTGCCCAGTACCACCACAACGCCGCCAGTCATGTATTCACAGCCATGATCGCCGGTACCTTCCACGACCGCCACGGCGCCGGAATTGCGCACCGCAAAGCGCTCCCCGGCGACGCCCTCGAAATAGGCCTCGCCTGCGATGGCGCCATAGAGAACCGTGTTGCCGACGATGATGTTCACGGTCGGATCGCGGCCTGTGCCCGCGGGCTGACGCACCACGATGCGCCCGCCCGACAGCCCCTTGCCGACGTAATCGTTAGCATCGCCAACCAGTTCGAGGCTGACACCGCGCGACAGGAAAGCGCCGAAGGAGAGCCCCGCCGTGCCGGTGAAAGTGATGGCGATGGTGTCGTCCGGCAGACCGTCATGGCCATAGCGTCTGGCAATTTCGCCCGAAAGCATGGCGCCGACCGTGCGATCGACATTGCGAATCGTATGGTTCAGCCGCAGCGGCTTCTTTTTTTCAATGGCGTCTTTGCAGGCTGCGATCAAAGCATGATCGATAGCGCCGCCGAGATTGTGGTTCTGGTTCTCGCAATGAGAGGTCGCGACGCCCGGCTTGGGCTTGAGCTGATAGAGGATTTTCGACAGATCGACGCCTTGGGTTTTCCAATGGCGGACGGCATCGGTCATGTCCAGACGGTCTGTACGGCCAATCATCTCCTCCACCGTACGCACGCCGAGCTCGGCCATGATTTCGCGCAGTTCTTCGGCGACGAAGAAGAAGTAGTTGATGACATGCTCGGGCTGGCCAGCGAAACGCGCCCGCAGAACAGGGTTTTGCGTCGCGACCCCTACCGGGCAGGTATTCAGATGGCATTTGCGCATCATCACGCAGCCCATGGCGATCAACGGCGCCGTGGCAAAGCCGAATTCGTCGGCACCGAGGAGTGCGGCAATCGCCACATCACGGCCGGTTCTAAGGCCACCGTCGCACTGCACCGCGATACGGCCGCGCAGACCATTCAGCACCAGTGTCTGCTGGGTTTCAGCGAGGCCGATTTCCCAGGGCGAACCGGCGTGGGTGGTGGAGGTTAGCGGCGAAGCGCCGGTACCCCCATCATAACCAGAGATGGTGACATGATCGGCCCGGCATTTGGCAACACCCGCGGCGACCGTTCCGACACCGACTTCGGAAACCAGCTTGACGGAAATGCGCGCCTGTTGATTGACGCTTTTCAAATCGCGAATAAGCTGCGCCAGATCTTCGATGGAATAGATGTCGTGATGCGGCGGCGGCGAAATGAGGCCGACGCCGGGTGTGGAATGACGCACTTTGGCAATGGCTTTATCGACTTTGCCGCCCGGCAATTGCCCGCCCTCGCCCGGCTTGGCGCCCTGGGCCATCTTGATCTGAATGTCATCGGCATTAACAAGATATTCGGTGGTGACGCCGAAACGCCCCGAGGCGACCTGTTTAATGCGCGAGCGTTTGGAATCGCCATTGGCCTCCGGCTTGAAACGCTCGGCTTCTTCGCCGCCCTCCCCGGTATTGGAACGGGCACCAATGCGGTTCATGGCGATGGCCATAGTGGTATGGGCTTCGCGCGAAATGGAGCCGAAGCTCATAGCACCCGTTGCAAAGCGCTTGACGATTTCGCTGGCAGGCTCGACCCGATCCAGCGGAATGGCTTTTTCCGCATTCTTGAAGCGCATCAAACCGCGCAGGGCCAGGAGGCGCTCGCTTTGCTCGTTGATGGCAGAGGCAAAGGCGCGGTAATCGGCAAAGCTGTTGCCGCGGACGGCATGTTGCAGTTTGGCGATAGTGGTCGGTGTCCAGGCGTGATCTTCACCGCGCAGGCGGAAAGCGTAATTGCCGCCAACATCCAGGGCATCGCGATAGATCGGATTGGCCCCGAATGCCGATTCATGGCGTTCGACACATTCT
The DNA here is from genome assembly GCA_015654635.1 of Alphaproteobacteria bacterium. Taxonomy (GTDB): domain Bacteria; phylum Pseudomonadota; class Alphaproteobacteria; order Micropepsales; family Micropepsaceae; genus Rhizomicrobium. The sequence goes on from JAATGP010000048.1 coordinate 3,661, forward strand.
TCGGCGAGATCCAGAAGACCAATGCCTTCGATGCGCGTCGCGGTGCCGGTGAAGAATTTCTCGACAAAGGTGGTGGAAAGACCCACCGCGTCGAAAATTTGGGCGCCGCAATAAGACTGATAAGTGGAGATGCCCATCTTGGACATCACCTTCAAAATGCCCTTGTCGATCGCCTTGATGTAGTTCTTACGCACCTCAGCGGCGGAAAGCTTGATGCCCGCATCGACGCGAATCTGCTCCAAAGTTTCAAACGCCATGTAAGGGTTGATCGCCTCGGCGCCATAACCGGCGAGAACGCAGAAGTGATGCACCTCGCGCGCCTCACCCGTCTCCACCACCAGCCCAGTCTGCATGCGCAAGCCCTGGCGAATGAGGTGATGATGCACAGCCGCCGTCGCCAATGCCGCCGGGATTGGGATGCGCGTCGCCGAAACGTCGCGATCCGAAAGAATCAAGATATTGAAGTCGGCCAGCACCGCATCGGTGGCTTCCATACAGATGCGCATCAGCGCGGTCTCAAGACCACGGGCGCCTTCGGACGTCGGCCACGTGCAGTCGATGGTCGCGGTGCGGAAGGCGGCGTCGGCCAGCTCTTCAATGGCGCGAATTTTTTTCAGTTCGGCATTGGAGAGCACCGGCTGATGCACTTCCAGGCGCTTGTGCGAACCGGCGGCGTGCCCCAGCAAATTCGGGCGCGGGCCAATCATCGAAACCAGACTCATCACCAGCTGTTCGCGGATCGGATCGATCGGCGGATTGGTGACCTGAGCGAAGTTCTGCTTGAAATAATCGTAGAGCAGCTTGGGCTTTTTCGACAGCACCGCAATGGGCGTGTCGCAGCCCATCGAGCCCACGGGATCCTCACCGTTCACCGCCATCGGCTGAAGAAAAAATTTGAGGTCTTCCTGCGAATAGCCAAAGGCCTGCTGGCGGTCGAGCAACTCCGAGCCACTGTAATGCTTGGCGCCGCCATCATCGGGGGCGCTGGGCAATTCTTCGAGATGATACTGCGCCGCCTTCAGCCATTCGTCATAAGGCTTGGCGGAGGCAAGCTGGTGCTTGATTTCGCTGTCGCGGATGATGCGGCCCTGTTCGAGATCGATCAGCAGCATCTTGCCCGGCTGCAGGCGCCATTTGCGTTTGATTTTGTCTTCCGGGATCGGCAGCACGCCGGATTCGGAGGCCATGATGACGTGATCGTCATCGGTCACCACATAGCGCGCAGGACGCAGGCCATTGCGGTCCAGCGTGGCGCCGATTTGGA
>JAATGP010000044.1 GCA_015654635.1 Alphaproteobacteria bacterium
AATTCGCCGACGCCAAGGACATCAAGGAATGGATGTACAAGGCGACCGACGGCATCGCCGAAACCACTTGGCCGGGCGTCTACAACCGCTCGCGCCTGCCCGGGCGTACCGACTATTTCCCGCTGCCGGACTGGAATGTCTATGTCGACGGCGGCAAGACCTTGACGCTGACCTTGCCGAACGAAAGCTGGAACCATATCGAGCTGCAAGGCGCGGCCTATGGCGAGCTGACCTATGCCGCCAAAGATGGCGACAAACCCGTGCGCCTCGCCACCCGCGCCAAAGATCAGGAGCGGACCTTTAATCAGCTTAAGGACGAACATAACGGCGGCGTCTTGCGCTTCAACAATATCGCGCAGGAAACCCCGATCCAGGAAATTGCCGCCTACGACATCCATCCCGGCAGCATTCCCAAAGGCACGCTGACCCAAAGCTATACCATCCGCGCCAATGCGGCAGCCGATTCACCCGATCTCGACGATCTGAACGCTTTCATCAAAGGCCGCTACACGCCGGATTCGCAGACCACCGTGGTGGCTTTGCCCGAGGCGGCGCCGTCGCGGCCGCGCGCCAAGGAAGCGGGGCCCAAACTGCCGCTGGTGCATATCCTGATCCCTTATGAATACGGCGCCTCTCCGCCAGCGCTGCAGCTCTACCGTTCCTGGGGTTATGGCTGGGAGAATATGCATGACGGGCTGGACGGCATCGCCCTTCACATCCCGGCGCTGAAGGTCAAAGCCACCGCGGGCGGCCTCTTCCCGCTCAACATCCAGGTCAAAGACCCGATCTGGCCGATGCGCAATATGCTCGATGTCACCGTCGCGGTGAAACCGGGGGAAGCGCGCACGCTATGGCTCGACCTGCGCGACCGTATCCTGCCCAACAAGAGCCTATATCTCACCATCGCGGGCGCGGGCCCGGATTTTGATGCCGAGCAGCTCAACGGCGCCAAGATTCAGCTGGTGTTCAAAGACCGCCAAGAGGCGCTGAAAGAACACATCAAAGACCGTCTCGATCAGGTCAAAGACAATTGGGGTTACCTCGTCGAAGAACACACCGCCTCCAAACGCGAAAAACTTTACGAGCGTGTGGTCACCGATATCTCGGACCTTCTGCGCGTCGATCCCGATAACAAGATCGCGCGCGAATATTGGGCCGATATCAGCTTCAACAGTCAGGGCACGGGTGTGGACTTCGTGCCGCCCGCCGTGCCGAAGGGCGTTCCGGCCTGGGCCTTCCTGCAGCTGGAAGATTTGAAAGGCGTGCGCCACTTCGTCAACTGGTGGATCGACAATCGCCAATCCGATTACGGCGATTTCGGTGGCGGCTTGTCGGACGATTCCGATCTGGTCGAACAATGGCCGGGCCTGGCGCTGATGGGCGTGGACAGCGAAAAGCTGCGCGTCTCGCAGATGCGCGTGGCCGACGCCATCTACCGCAACGGCATGTTCACCAACGGCCTGGCCACGCTGATGTTGGACGAGCTGCATTCCTATGAAGACGGCATCAATACCAACAGCGAGTCGATGTACCTCAACTATGGCGATCCCAAAGTCATCGAGCGCTTGATGACGACGGAAGCCGCTTACGACCGCATCATCACGGTCAATCCGGCTGGCCATCTGCACTTCAACACCAATTGGTATTCGGGCAGCGATTCCTATCGCGAAGGCCCGTGGGAATGGGGCAAATACTATTCCTACCTTGTGCTCCATCCCGGCCTGCTGATGACGGATTTCAACGGCGATCCCACCGGCAAGAAATACATCATCGGATTGGCCGACGGCATCCTGGCGCACGGCAAGCCGGATGAAAAAGGCACCATGATCTACCCCGATGAGATCAACTGGCGCACCGACGCCACCAAGAACAAACTGCCCGCAGGCTCAACGCCGATGCAGCTCTTCTGGGCGGCCTGGCGCTGGACCGGCGATCAGAAATATCTGACCCCGATCCTCTCCTCCGTCGAACAGGCCAGTACCTCGGATTCCTTCAGTGTCGGCGGCGCCCGCATCGTGGCCGAGAAGGACAACATCAAGCCGATCAACAATCTCAACGAAGATCTGGTCAATGTCCTCGGCAAGCAAGCCGATTGGGGCGCGGCGGCGGTTCGCCGGACCTCTGGCGGCAACGGCGGCAGCCTCGAACACTATGTCGCTTGGGAAATGACGGGCGACAAGACGCTGCTGGAAGATCTCTATACCGATGAAATCCGGCGTCAGGGCGAAATCCTGTATTCGCGCACCGAAGGGCATTGGTGGACCGATCGCGTCGAAATCCCAAGCGAGTATTTGCAGCGCATCCGCATGGGCGGCATTGCGCTCACCCGCGGCAATATCTATCCCGGTGCCACGGTGAGCTGGGCCTTCCCCGATCCGGAAGGCGGGGTGAGCGTGGCGATCATGATGCCCAATGCCAGCCGCAGCCATTTCAAGGTCATCGCTTACAACGTCACCGATCATGTGGTGACGGCCAAGATGACCGGCTGGAATGTCGATAGTGGCCAGTGGGAAATGAAATCCGGCGCGGGCGACGCGCATGACAATCTGGCCGGCGATGCCAAAGCCACAACGATTGCCTTCGAGAAAACGGCGTCTGTCGATGTTGCCTTCGCGCCCGGCCAAACCACGGTCTATGAGTTCACGCTGAAAACCAAAGGTGATGTGCCTTCGGCGCGTGCCGATCTGGGCATCGATCGCGATGATGTGGTGGTGAAGGGCAGCACACTGACGGTCACCGTGCACAGCCTGGGCGCTCAGGATGCCGCGGCGGCAAAGGTGGAGCTCGTCGATGCCTCCGGCAAGGTCGTGGCTTCGGTGCCGACGCCCGCTCTGCCCGCGCCGCGCGATCTGAAACCGCATACCGCTACGGTGACGCTGAAACTGCCTGCTGGCTTCAAGGCGGAAGGCGCCAGCGTGCAGATCGTGGCGCCTTACAAGGAAATCACGCAGCTTAACAATAGCGTGGCCCTGCATTAAGCGTCACGGCAGGCGGGGTGCAATGCATCCCGCTTTTTGTTTCTTGAGCGGCGCGCAGACCAATACGTTTTCCAACCCAGCCCTTGAGAGAGGGTCGAAAAATCATAGCGCAACGCAGATTTCCCGGGGACGCATCAGAAGGGGCGATGCCGCTCTATTTGCTCTCGCCTGATGGCGTCCGCGAGAGCGGCGTATTCGGCCCCGTGATGCCTTTTCAGCAAAAGCGCCAGTCTTGCGAAGCCTTCATCATTGCTTCTCTGCTCATCACCTGTCGGCGGGACAGAACTGAAGACCTGATCGAGCCACGAAAACAAAGCAGGCGGAGTGCGCTCAGGCGAGTCTAGCTGGCAATGAGCGGCCCCGCCTTCTTCGCGCAAGAAGATTCGGAACGCCAGGGGAGCCTTTAAGCCTCGTAGGAATGTCAGCGTATCCTTCAATACCGTCTTGGGCGCCTCAGCCAACTCATCTTCGGAAAGCAAGACTAATAAGGGAACGGTCAGTCTCTTCTGAACGTCCCAGAGGCTGTAAGGCTCCCAAGCGCGGAGAAATTGCGATGGCGACGTGATCCCGAAGGCTTCTTTGGCACTATCGAAGAAGAACCTTGCCGCGATGCTTCTGCGTGTGAGCGCGCCGAAAGCCGCATCGATGACCGGCGTCGGCAGTTTCCAGAAAAACGATGGGATCGCCATGCGCATCGCCTTGGCAATATCGACACCGATGGTGTTGGCGATAACGGCGCGGATGCGGGGATCGCATGCTGCCGCCCGTGGTGCGAGATAGCCTCCGAAAGAGTAGCCGATGATCGCCAGCTGCTCCGGGGCGACATCGGACCGGCAGAGAGCGTAATCAATCACAGCCCCTACCGGCACTTCGTAATCGGGCCTAAACACCAGGCCGGGATTCATTGCGAGTGCGCCAGGCTGGCCGGGCCCTTCGAACACCAAAGCGTTCCAGCCGCGCGCACCGCAGGCGCTGTCAATCCATAGCATCAATTCCTCGGCTGTGGAGTCATAACCGCCGAGCACCAGCAATGTGGGGGCTGGGCCTTCCCCACCCCTGACGAAATATCCCGGTAGGACCGCCTCTCCGAACGGGATCGCTATAATCTCGGTTCGCGTTGGAACGCACCGCAACGAGCGCTGAAAGGCTTCGCGGCTTAAGGCCCGATAGCGGCGCTGGCGCGCGTCCGCGGCGGATAGATAGAAGGCGCCGACCCGGTAATAGGTCGATGCTCGCCGGAATTGCTCGGCGGCCGACACAGGGTCGCCGTTTCTCAAGGCCCCTTCTGCTTCTTGCTCCAGGCGCGCGGCCAAAGCGCCGAATTCGGCTGTCCAACTCTCAACATTATCGCGTTTTATGCGCTGGATGGCCGCAAGGCATTCACCCACACCGGCCCCGCCCATTGCGGCGACGCCAAGACAACGCATGGCCTCAAAATCAAAGCTCCCGGCAGCCCCTTTGGTGCCTAGCCCGATAATCATTGTCTGATTCCGGGCGTGATTGCGCGGCGAACCAAGTCCATCACGCGGAACCGATGATTTTCGAGGGCCGCAGCATCTGGTGGCGGATTGCGATGAAAATCGTCATCCAGGACGAGATCTATTGCATCGATAAGCGCCATCATCGTTTCGATACTGAGATCGCTGCGCACTTGGCCTAGTTCGACCCCGCGGATGAGTAGCGTGCGATAGGCGTTCTGCGCCTCGTCCATGACATGCAACAGACGCGGGCTTGCCGTCCGGCGCATCGGCTGCCATGCGTGCAGAAGCCCCACAAAACCCGGTTCCGCATCAACGGCCCTTTCCCAACGCTCGATAGTTTCGGCGGCAGCTTGCCAGAAGTGCTTGGGCTTTGTCGGCAAGGCAACAGGGCCTGCGGCCTTTGCAATACGCATAAGAGCCGCCTCCAGAACAGAGGCAAAGAGGTCCTCTTTGTCGAGGAAGTAGTAGAAAAAACTGCTTTTCCCCATCCCTGCGGCAGCGAGGATCGCGTTCAGCGACGCCCGTTCATAGCCTTGTTGAGCAAACGCCTCGGTCGCCGCCACAAACAAGCGGTCGCGGATGGCGAGGTCGAGGGCCCGGTCTGAAATCATGGACCAATGGTACACACCTATGGTCCACAATGTCAAAGCACCATGCAGCCACACTCCAAGAAATGTGGCTGGGCCGGAGAGCGACGAGCAGCACCTCAACCAGATCATGACGGGCGTTGTCAGGCCGAGGATCGGGCAAGTCGCCGAAGATTTCGTTGAGGCTCTCCATCAGCACCTCCAAACAAATCGGCAGATACCTTCAGAATCCAACCCGAAACCGCGCACCACTTCCCCTACCCTCAAGGGCGGGGTTGGGGATTTGGGCTGATCGTCCGCCGCTCTATCCCAGCCCTTTGGTGACAAAGGCGCGGCTGCTGCTGCGCGTCGGGCTCTTCTTAACCGAGCGATGGCCCTCGCCGGCTTTACCAGTTCCCGCGGGCTGCCACACCGGCACCAGATGCTGCTTGCCGGGACCGATCAAATCGGCGCGCCCCATGGCTTTCAAAGCCTCACGCAGCATCGGCCAGTTTTCCGGATCGTGATAGCGCAAGAAAGCCTTATGCAGACGGCGCTGACGCAAGCCCTTCACCGCATCGACGGCTTCGGAGGCGCCGCGGCGCACCGGCTTCAGCGGATTGAAGCCGCTGTGATACATGGCCGTCGATAGCGCCATGGGCGACGGCAGATAGGTCTGCACCTGATCGGCGCGGTATTTGTTGCGCTTCAACCATAGCGCCAGATTCATCATGTCTTCATCGGTGGTGCCGGGATGGGCGGCGATGAAATAGGGGATGAGGAAATATTGCTTGTTGGCAGCTTTGGCGGCGGCATCGAACAATTGCTTGAAGCGGTCGTAAGCGCCGATGCCGGGCTTCATCATTTTGGCCAAAGGCCCCGCTTCGGTGTGTTCCGGCGCGATTTTCAGATAACCGCCGACGTGATGCTCGACCAGCTCTTTGATATAGGCGGGGCTTTTGACGGCGAGGTCATAGCGCACGCCGGAGGCCACCATCACCTTCTTGATGCCCGGCAGCGTGCGCGCCTTCTTGTAAAGCTCGATCAGCGAGTCATGGCTGGTGTTGAGGTTCTTGCAGATATCGGGGAAGACGCAAGAGGGGCGCCGGCACAGCGCCTCGGTCTCTTTGTCTTTGCAGGCCATGCGATACATGTTGGCGGTGGGGCCACCGATATCGGAAATGATGCCGGTAAAGCCTTCGGTCTTATCGCGGATGACCTCGATCTCTTTGAGGATCGAACCTTCCGAACGCGACTGGATGATGCGGCCTTCATGTTCGGTAATGGAACAGAAGGAACAGCCGCCAAAGCAGCCGCGCATGATGGTCACCGAATGGCGGATCATTTCCCAAGCGGGGATTTTCGCGCTCTCATATGAGGGATGCGGCGCCCGCGCATAAGTCAGATCGTAAACCGCATCCATCTCCGCCATGGTGAGCGGAATGGGCGGTGCCGTCAGCCAGACATCGCGCGGCCCATGCTTTTGCGTCAACGGCCTTGCGTTGCCGGGATTGGCTTCCTTGTGCAGCACACGCGAGGCGCGGGCATAGGTTTCGCGATCGCCCGCCACCTGTTCGAAGGACGGTAAGCGAATGACGACATCGGCGCCGTGGCGCGCATCGTCTTTGCGGATGCGGCCCTCGTCGGGGCCTTCGATGTCATCCGCGGGGGCTTCGATCCAGCCCTCGGGCGTGGCGTCGCGGATGAAGGCGATGCCGCGCACATCGGAGAAATCCTGAGCCAAACCCTTTTTGGCGAGGCGATGGGCGACTTCCACCAGCGCCCGCTCGGCATTGCCGTAGAGCAGCAAATCCGCTTTGGCATCGACCAGGATGGAGCGGCGCACCTTGTCGGACCAGTAATCGTAATGGGCGATGCGGCGCAGCGAGGCTTCGATGCCGCCAAGCACGATGGGCACATCCGAATAAGCTTCGCGGCAGCGCTGGGCATAAACGATGACGGCGCGATCCGGGCGTTTGCCGCCTTCGCCGCCCGGCGTGTAGGAATCGTTGTGCCTGATCTTCCGATCCGAGGTGTAGCGGTTCACCATCGAATCCATGTTGCCGGCGGTGACGCCGAAGAAGAGGTTCGGTTTACCGAGAGCGCGGAAGGCGCTGGCATCGCGCCAATCGGGCTGGGCGATGATGCCGACGCGAAAGCCCTGTGCCTCCAAAAGACGCCCGATAATCGCCATGCCGAAGCTGGGGTGATCGATATAGGCATCACCGGTGACCAGGATGACATCGCAGCTATCCCAGCCGAGCTGATCCATCTCCGCCCGCGACATGGGCAGAAACGGCGCCACGCCAAAACGCTGCGCCCAATATTTCCGGTAGGAAAAGAGGGGCTTTACGTTCGGCGGCAGAATTTCGGCGGGAACCATAGGGTCGAACAACTCAGATCACATTTTCCCCCGCGCAATAGCACGGAATGCAGAAAATGTAGCCCCTGGGAGAGTCTGGGCGCAACAGCGGCTCAATGAAGTCTTTTGTGATAGCGAATGATACGCCAGCTTAGCAGAATGGGTATAACGACGAGTGCCAGAAGAACCGTATCGATAATATCCATTGCTAAGATTTTGAAGAAGGCGTCGGATTGTTCAACGCTTGCCATATTTGCGCCAGTCGGCATTACCAGCTTCACCGCATGCGTTGGGATGGGCGTAAAGGGTACAACGCAAACAATTGCAACGACCGACCACACGCCTGCAAGTCTCCACCACATTTGGTTCCCCCTCACGCCGCTTTTTTGGCTCTCCGCCGCACAGGCTTTTTCTTGGCTGGGCGCGCGCTCAATTCGAGCCCCAAGGCGCGAAACACACCCAGCATGGTACCGAATTCTGGATTGCCCGTCTCGCCCAATGCCCGGTAGAGGCTTTCGCGGTTGAGGCCTGCCGCCTTGGCGATGTCGCCCATGCCACGAGCGCGCGCCACGATGCTGACAGCATCGCGGACAAATGCGGTATCCCCTGTTTCCAACGCAGCGGAGATGTATTCAGCCTGCCGCTCTGGCGTATCCAGATACTCTGCTGCATCGAATCTCGTTGTTTTGACCATTGCCGCTACACCTCCAACGCCAAACTCTGAGCCCGCGCGATATCACGCTGTTGCGTGCGTTTGTCGCCACCGCACAGCAGGATGACCACAACGGAACCGCGCCGCATATAATAGACGCGGTACCCCGGCCCGTAATCCACGCGCATTTCCATGACGCCTGCGCCGACAGAGCGCGTATCGCCCGGATTGCCTTGTTCAAATCGGCGAATGCGTGCGGTGATCCGGGCCGCCGCCTTGCCGTCCCGCAAACCACGCAGCCAAGCTCGGAACTCATCGGTTTGGCGCACGTCCATCACGATGCGTGAGCGTAGCCTATAGGCTACAACAGTTCAAGACGGTTTGGCACGCTCGGGGCTCAATGCAGGATCAGCCACGGGTGGTCGGGTCATGCCCGGCCAGGGCAATTGAGAAATTGGTGATTTGCAGGCTGGCGAGGTGAAGCGCGTCAGCGCGAAGCAGGATGGAGTCACCAAAGGCGCTTCTTGGCAAAGGCGTGGCCGGAACCGGATTTGAGGTAACGCTCGAATGCCGCGGCTTTATCGCGCTCTGAGAACGCTATGTAGGTTTCAAGCTTCCAAGGCCGGAACTTGGAGGTATGCGGGGAATGGCCATTGTTGTGGTCGGCCAGCCGACTTTTCAGGTCGCAGGTCAAGCCGACGTAGCGTTCGCCCTCGAAGGCCGCGCTTTTCAGAAGGTAGACGTAGTGCATTTTGGACCAGCCCTCCTTCGCCCTACGGGCTACGAAGGGCATCCTGCTTCGCGGAGGAGAATTGGACTAGTCCTGCGAAGCGCGTCAGCGCGAAGCAGGATGGTGGGCCCTACGGGAGTCGAACCCGTCTTTTAAGATTGAAAATCTCATGTCCTAACCGATAGACGAAGGGCCCACAGCCAACGCGTTGGCGCGCGGGAGACGGGCCTATAAGGCCCTATGGCCGCCAATGCAAGCGCGGAAGGTGGGCATTTTGCCCATAGCCCGCCGGAGCCCCAATTTGGCCCTAAACCCCGGTTGCGGCAGCGTCTTCCACATGCAGCTGGACCCGCTCCTGACCGTTCCATTCGTCCGCCTTCAGCCGCCCGGCAAGGTGCACCTTGCCGCCGCGCGCCTTTAAGAGGCCCTCGCCCAGAGGCGTCTCTGCGGCGCGGAAGGCGATGCCATCCAGCCTGGCGCCATCGCTCCCGGTCAGACGCAGGCGGACATGGCCGTTGCCCACCACATCGGCGAAAGCCACGGTGGCATCCGGGATCGCCAGCAGCGGCTCGGGATTGCCCGCGCCATAAGGCCCGGCCATCGCCAGATCCCGCAGCAAAGCCATGGTGGCACCGCCGGGCGAGACCACGGCATCGATGGCGAGCGGCTCGATCTGAAGCACCTCGCCCGCGGCAAAAGCCTCAGCCAAGAAGCTGCGGAAAGGCTCAACCTGATCGGGAGAAAGGCCAAACCCAGCCGCCATGGCATGGCCGCCGCCGCTTTCCAGGAGGCCAGCGGCGCGCGCGGCCCGGATCATGGCACCAAGATTGACGCCCGGCACCGAACGGGTCGAGCCGCGCCCCATTACGCCTTGATTGGCGCCGCCCTCAAAACCCGCCACCAGCGCGGGTTTGTGAAAGCGCTCCTTGAGGCGCCCGGCGACAATGCCGACGACGCCGGGATGCCAGCCATCACCCACGACGAAGACAAAGGGCGCCTCCTGCTGTGCCAGCGCCAGGACGATAGCTTCATCCAGGATCATCTTTTCCAGCGCCTGGCGCTCGCGATTGTGGCTGTCCAGCGCCCGTGCGAAGGGCTCGGCCTCTGCCGCGTCGCGGGCCGTGAGAAGATCGATGCCAAGGCCGCTGCGGCCCACCCGTCCGCCCGCATTGATGCGCGGCCCGAAGGCAAAGCCAAGGTGATAGGGTGTGAAAGGCGGTTTGATACCCGCAACCAACGCCAGCGCGGCAAGACCGGGGCGTTCCAGCGTGTTCAGCTTGGCAAGGCCCGCCCGTACGAAGGCGCGGTTGACGCCGACCAGCGGCACCACATCGCAAACGGTGGCCAGCGCGACGAGATCGACAGCATCCATCAGCTTGGGTTCGGGCCGCGTGGCGTACCAGCCATCGTCGCGCAGTGCCCGGTTGAGCGCGACCAGGAAAAGAAAGGTGATACCCGCGGCACAGACAAAGGTGAGGCCGGAGGTGTCGCCGCCCGCGTTGGGATTGACCTGCGCCACGGCCGGCGGGGCATGCTCGGCAGCATGGTGATCGAGCACCACGACAGCGAGCCCGGCCTCGCGTGCCGCCGAGAGCGCCGCCGCCGCACCGGCCCCGCAATCGACGGTGACGACGAGGCTGACGCCCTCCTCTTTCAGCTTGAGGAGCGCCGCCGCGTTGGGGCCATAGCCCTCTTTCAGGCGGTCCGGCACGTAGGTTCGCGGCGGCGTCGAGACCTGGGCCAGGAATTGCGACAGCAGCGCCGCCGAACAGGAGCCGTCCACATCGTAATCGCCATAGACCGCAATCGCTTCGCCGTTTTTGATAGCGCTGAGAAGGCGCGCCACCGCCTTGTCCATATCTTTGAGCAGGAACGGTTCGGGTAACAGCCGTTTCAGCGTGGGATTAAGGTAATCGGCAGCCTCTTCCAGCGCCACGCCACGCGAAACCAGGAGCCGCGCGATTACCGCGGGAAGGCGATGGGCCTGGACGATGGCGCGGACCTTGTCCTCGTCGCACGCAGCCAAATCCCAGCGTCTACCGCAGAAGGAGCGTTCTATTTTCATCCCGGGCATGAGGGAGCGATTCGCCCCCCGTCGCCAGCCCTTCCTCTGCTACCGCCCGTTCCGGCGGCGGGCGTGGTGGGCTTCGACCCAGCGCACGGTGCCGGAGGTGGAGCGCATCACGACGCTGTGGGTGATGATGTAATCGGGATTGCGGCGCACACCGCGCAGCATCGAGCCATCGGTGACCCCAGTGGCGGCAAAAATCACGTCACCGCTGGCCATGTCGTGCAGCGTGTATTTGCGTTCAAAATCGGTGATGCCCCATTTGACGGCGCGTTCGCGCTCATCATCATTGCGGAAGACGAGACGGCCCTGCATCTGACCGCCGAGGCAGCGCAGCGCGGACGCCGCCAGCACGCCTTCCGGCGCCCCGCCCTGACCGAAGTAAATGTCGATACCCGTGGTAGCGGGGGATGTTGTGGCGATAATGCCGGCGACATCGCCATCGGTGATGAGGCGCACGGAAGCGCCTGCTTCCCGCGCTTCCTCGATATATTTTTCATGCCGGGGGCGCTCCAGCATCAGCGCGGTGATTTCGCGTGGATGAACGCCTTTGGCTTTGGCCAGCGATACGATGTTATCTTTGATGGGGCGGTCGAGATCGACGGTGCCTTCCGGGAAACCAGGGCCGATGGCGACTTTTTCCATGTAAACGTCCGGTGCATTGAGCAGCGTGCCTGGCTCGGCCATGGCAAGCACCGCCAGGGCGTTGGGCAACGCCCGCGCCGTCAGTGCCGTGCCTTCCAAGGGATCCAGAGCGATGTCGACATCCAGACCACCGCTGCCGACTTGCTCGCCGATGAAGAGCATGGGGGCTTCGTCGCGCTCGCCTTCGCCGATGACCACGGTGCCGGTAATGGGCAAGAAATTAAACGTCCGGCGCATCGCTTCGACCGCCGCATGGTCGGCGGCATGTTCATCGCCGCGCCCGATATGCTCCACGACAGCAATAGCAGCGGCTTCCGTCACCCGCACGGCTTCCAGCGCGAAGGCCCGGTCCAACCAATTTCCCATTACCACTCCTCAACGGCGGGCTATTTGGATTCCATCGGTATCAGGCAGGGCTGGGCGATCACGTTCCTGGAGGCTGCGATGGTCGCGAGGGCACGCTCGACATCGGCCTGCTTGGTTTCGTGTGTGATCATAACAATCGAAACCGCTTCTCCAGGAGCACGTCCACGCTGGATCATGCTTTCGATCGAAACCCGCCACTGCGCCAGATGCCCCGCAATTTCCGCCAACACTCCGGGTACGTCCAGCACCTGGAAGCGTAGATAAAAAGCCGAGGCAGCGCTACCCGAAGGCGCGGCTGACAGCGCTAGCAATGAAGCCGAAGGCAAACCGAACACAGAACCGGCATTGCCACGCGCAATGTCCACGATATCGGCAATGACAGCGTTGGCAGTGGCGCATTCTCCGGCGCCGCGGCCTTCAAAGAAGAACGAACCAGCCTCATTCGCATCGACAACGACACAATTCAGCACGCCATCGACATCGGCGAGCGGAGTTCCGGCGCGCACCATGGAAGGCTGAACACGCTGATCGATGCCTTGGGCGGTCTTCTTGGCGATGCCAAGCAACTTGATGCGATAGCCGAATTCGCGCGCGAAGCCGATATCTTCGGGGGTGATATGGCGAATGCCCTGCACCGCCACCGCGTCGAGGTCGGGCTTAACGCCGAAGGCGAGCGCGGTGAGCAGAGCCAGCTTGTGCGAGCTGTCGCCGCCGCCGACATCCAGCTCCGGATCGGCTTCGGCATAACCGAGGGCCTGGGCATCTTTCAGCACATCCGCAAAACTGCGGCCGGTGGCTTCCATCTGGGTCAGGATATAATTGCAGGTGCCATTCAAAATCCCGCGCACCGCCGAAATGCCATAGGTCATCAGGCTTTCGCGCAAGGATTTGACGATGGGGATGCCGCCCGCCACCGCCGCTTCGAATTTCAGCGCCCGGCCATGCTGTTCGGCCAGAGCGGCAAGACGGGCACCATGACGCGCCATCATCGCCTTGTTGGCGGTTACGACATGCTTGCCGGCTTTCAGCGCCTCTTCCACAAGCAGCGGCGCGGCACCATTTTCGCCGCCGATCAATTCGACGATAAGATCGGCATTGGAGGCGGCGAGCGCCCGCACATCGTCGAATTTCTGCGGCGCCTCGAAGGCTTCGCGCTTAGCCTCATCGCGGTCACAGACCGCCACGATCTCAAGCGGCGTACCCGCGCGCACACCCAGCATTTCGCCACTCTTGGCAAAGGCTTTGGCCACACCGCCGCCCACCGTTCCAAGGCCGGCGATACCGATTTTCATGGCGTTCATTATTTCACGTCCAACGCAGGAGGTTCGTTGATGCGCAGGGCGAGGAACTTCTTGACGTTCCGTGCCGCTTGCCGGATGCGGTGCTCGTTTTCGACCAGGCCGATGCGGACATAGCCCTCGCCGTATTCGCCAAAGCCGATGCCCGGCGCCACCGCTATCTTGGCATGGACGAGAAGCTGCTTGGCAAATTCCATCGAGCCGTGCTCGCGATATTGCTCGGGCAGCTTGGCCCAAGCGAACATCGAGGCCGGAGGCGAGTCGATTTCCCAGCCTGCCCGGCCCATGCTTTCCACCAGCACATCGCGGCGGGATTGATAGATGCCGCGAATCTCATCGATGCATTCCTGCGGCCCGTTCAGCGCCGCAGAGGCTGCCACCTGCACCGGCGTATAGGCGCCGTAATCGAGATAGGATTTGATCCGCGCCAAAGCCCCGATCAGCGCCTTGTTGCCCGCGGCAAAGCCCATGCGCCAGCCCGGCATGGCATAGGTCTTCGACAGCGATTGGAATTCGATGGCGATGTCCTTGGCGCCATCGAGCTGCAAGATCGATGGCGGCGGCTCGATATCGAAATAGATGTCGGCATAGGCCAGATCCGACAGGATCCACATCTCGTGCTTGCGGGCGATCTTGAGCAGCTCTTTATAGAAATCGAGCCCCACCACCTGCGCCGTCGGATTGGAGGGATAATTGACCACCACCGCCAGCGGCGAGGGAATGGAATGATGCGCGGCCTTGTCGATGGCGCTGAGATAACCCTCAGGCGTCGTCGCCGGGATATGCCGGATAGCAGCGCCCGCCAGGATGAAGCCGAAGGCATGGATCGGATAAGCAGGATTGGGCACCAGCACAACATCGCCAGGGGCGGTGATCGCGGCCGCCAAATTGGCAAAGCCTTCCTTGGAGCCCAGTGTGGCGATGATTTCGGTATCGGGATCGAGCGTCACCCCAAAGCGGCGCTGATAATAACCCGCCATCGCTTTGCGCAGCCCCTTGATGCCGCGGGAGGCGGAGTAGCGGTTCGACTTGGGATCATGCGCAACCTCGCAGAGCTTCTCGACGATATGCTGCGGCGTGGGCATATCGGGATTGCCCATGCCGAAATCAATAATGTCGTCGCCCGCCGCTCGCGCTTGCGCCTTCAGCTTGTTCACTTGTTCGAACACATAGGGCGGCAGGCGCTTGATGCGATAGAAGTCGGTTTGCATGGGTTCCTAAGGCGTGAACCATCTCCACGGGGTTGCGCTCGCAGAATCACGGCAGTTCGGAGCCTGCGTCAATGGCTAAAGACGCATTATTGCGATGCGCCAATGCGCGCAGCACCGAAAGCGGTGGGCCTGCCCTCAGCCTTGCAGGAAAATTTCGGCCCGGCGATTGCCGTCCTCGCCCTTGGGCATTGATTCGTAATAAACCGGCTGGGTGTCGCCGACCGCCTCGACCAGCACCCGATCGGCAGGAACACCGGCGCGAATGATCGCCTGCGCCACCACATCGGCCCGATCCTGCGATTTTTTGAAGATGATCTCCAAATGCTTCTCGGGCGACATATTGGGCGTGCGGCTGGAGGAATGCCCCACGACGCGGATATAGCCCTGCCCGCCGCCCGCCTTGTACTGCTCGACCGCGGCGCGGACCTGCGCCCGGCCTTCGGCGCTGAGGCCCACCGTATCGCTGGGGAAATAGACCACAGCCGTGGCCCCGCCAGATTGCGGCGGCGCATAGGCGTTGGGTGTGCCGCCACCTTGCAAGGAGTCAAAATTGGCGACCACCGCACCGGTCATGTGCTCAGGCCCGCCTTCGGCCACGATGCGGCGCGGTTTCTTGACCGCAGGCTGCGCCTTGGCGACCACATAAGGCCGCGGTGAAGTGGGCGACGGGGGCTGCGCCAGACCCGCCGTGCGCGCGGTACTG
Source organism: Alphaproteobacteria bacterium (assembly GCA_015654635.1). Classification (GTDB taxonomy): domain Bacteria; phylum Pseudomonadota; class Alphaproteobacteria; order Micropepsales; family Micropepsaceae; genus Rhizomicrobium. The sequence goes on from JAATGP010000044.1 coordinate 15,061, forward strand.
CGATAGCGGTCGATAATAGGGGCGGCCACGAATTGCGAAATCGAGGCATCCAGCGGCGGCGCGCTGGAGGGTTTGAAGCCCAACTCAGCATCCGAAGGCGAAATCGAGGACGCGATCGGCGTCTGAGCGACAACCTGGCGGGGAGCCGCCTGCTGAGGCGCAGGCTGTTGACGGGCGATCTGCCGGCGCGCGGGTGCAGGAGCCGCCACGGGAGCGGCGCTCTCTGTCGGAGGCAGCACGCCTTGGGCGCCGTCTGGCGTTGTCGACGATTCTGAGGGGACGCTGGTCCGGCTGGGCTCCGGTAAGGAGGCCATCTGGACCACGGCGGGTGCTGGCGAGACGGCTGCTATGCCGGGCGCTGTGGGCGGCAACACGCCGGGCGCCGTGCCGCCAGCCGGATCCTGGGCGATGGAGTGATCCGGCGCGACCGGTTTCGGCGGTGCCACCGGCGCTACAACCTTCTTGGGGGCTTCGGCCACAACTTTGGACGGAAGCGGAGCATCGGCTGGCGGGGTGGCGGCGGCCTCGGTACCACCGCGCAAAGCTTCAGCGCTGTATTTTGCGTTGGCGCGATCCGTCGACAGCGAATCGGCGACCTCTTGTTTGTCGTCCGCCGCCGGTGTGTTTGGCTTATCGGGCAGACTGGCCAAATCGGGCGCTTGGCCGTTATCGGGAGGGTTAGAGGCATCATCGCCAAACCACGAGGTGGGGTCCACCCAATCGGGAACGCTCGGCAGGCTGGAGCAGCCCGTGGCACTCATCGCCAGTATGGCAACCGCGGCCACACCCAGAAGTTTCACCTTGCGAACGCCCAGCGTCATCGAAAGCTCCCCGGCACCTTGTTGGTACCGATTGCCATATACAAGGCGATTAACCGCGATCCAAGCCACCAAAGCCACGCAACCACATGAAATTGGTGATAAAGGTGGTGAGGTTTCCTGTTTGTCGCAGGACCGTATCACCGAAACAAGCGCCTGCGGCGCGAATTGCGGCTAACGCGGGTTCAAAAGAGGGTCGTAAGGTTCGGCGTCTTAAAGCAGCCCCGTCGTTTCGGGCAGCCCCAACATCAGATTGAGATTTTGCACCGCCGCCCCGCCCGCACCCTTGCCCAGATTGTCGAGCAAGGCCACCAAGCGCACCTGACCATATTTGTCGTTGCCGAAAACGAAGAGCTTCATGGCGTTGGTGCCTTTCAGCGCCTCGGCATCGAGGGCGCTGGGCGCCGTGTCCAAGCCCGCGAAGCCGACCAGCGGCTGCACATCCGACATTTGCGCCACAAGCTTCTCAAGCGACGGCCTATCGGGCAGCAAACCGAAATTCGCCACCTCGACCAAAGTGGCACCGCGATAGGCCTCGGCCAGCACCTTGTGGATGTCCAGCGTCACGGGCTTGCCGGGCATGGCCCATAATGCCAGCGGCACTTCCACCAGCATGCCGCGATAGAAACGGCCAACACAAGGGGCAAAGACCGGCGGATGGGCCAGCCCGGTATGCACCTGCATTTCCGGCATATGCTTGTGCGACAAGGTGAGCGCGTAATTGCGCAGCACCGTTTGGGTGTAGTTCGGTGCCTGGGTATTCTCGAATTCGGCAATCATGCTCTTGCCGCCTCCGGAATAGCCCGAAACGCCACTGGTGCTGAGCGGAAAATCGGGCGGGATCACACCGGCGCGCACCAAGGGGCGGACCAAAGCAATGAAAGCGGTCGCCCAGCAACCGGGATTGCTGACCCGTTTGGAAGCGGCGATCTTCTCGCGCTGATCGGCTTCCAGCTCGGCGAAGCCATAGGTCCAGCCCGGCGCCGTGCGGTGGGCGGTGGAAGCATCGATCACGCGAACGGCGGGATTTTCGATCAGGGCCACTGCTTGGCGGGCGGCATCATCGGGCAAACACAGCACCACCAGATCGGCATCGTTGAGGGCGCGGGCGCGCGCCGCCGAATCCTTACGCTCGTGATCGGCCAGCTCGATCAAGGCAAGATCGTCGCGCTCTGCGAGACGCTGGCGGATTTCCAGCCCCGTGGTTCCTGCTGCGCCATCGATGAAGATGTTGTGTGCCACGGCCGCCATTCCTTAGAGAGGGCCCTTTCTACCCCCCTGAGAAGCGGAGGCAAGTCTGTTTTTGGCGGCCTTCAACCCCTGACCGCGGGCATCTCGTTGGCGCTGCGATCGAGCGGGACCGGCTTAAAGCCCAAGATGCTGTGATCGAGTCCATCTCGCTCCGCCGGAGCAATCTTCCCCGCCAGCAATGTGGCTCTGCTTGCAGCGTGGTTGTCGCCGCTTCCCCCCGCGATGGCATACCAGCGGTAGGCTTCGGCAATGTCATGCGGCCGGCCGAGGCCGCGTTCGTAGAGGACCGCCAGATCGAAGGCTGCGTCTACATCGCCCGCTGCCGCCGCTCTGGCAAACCAATCCGCCGCCTTGGTGAAATCCGTGCCCTCTTTCCAGCCGCCCGCATAGAGCTTGCCGAGATCGGCCATGGCTCTGCGGTTGCCGTGCCGGGCGGCGCGCTCATACCAGCCGATAGCGCTGCCGGCGCCCGTTTCGCGTTGTGCAAAGCCGCCCATCATCTCTTCGGCGACCGGATCGCCGCGCCGGGCGGCTTGCTCGATCCATGATTTTGCCCGCACGGCATCGAGCGCAAAGCCGGCACCGTTCAGATATTTCAGCCCACGGATGAGCTGCGCTCGGGCGCTTGGACGCGGCACGAGCTGCTGCGCCGCCGACTGCGCGATGGCGCCCTGCGCCGGTTGGTAATGGGCAAAGACATAGGCATCGAACCACGTCACCAAAACCGTCGCGACGGCGACCGCCAGCCAGCTCTTCTTGTGCCAGAAGGTTTGCCAAACCGGTTTGCGTTTGGCTGGCAAGGCGGCAACACGCTCCGCGGCTTCAATCGCAGCTTTGCGCGCTGCATCCAGATAGGTCACCGGACGCACCTCTTCGCTGGGGCTCTCGTCACCAGCGCACTCCTCGCCTGCGGGCTCACAGTTCTGCTCGCCGATGACCGGTTCGGGCACAGCGATGTCGGACCCGCGCGGCGGCCCGTCGCTGGCTTGCGGCACATGGCGGAGGTTGTGAACATCCAAGCGGATTTGCGCCAAGGCGGTCAGCTGCTTTTCTTCAAACTTTTCCAGGCGCTGACGCAAAGCGTGCAAGCGCTCGGCCAAAGCCGTGGTATCGCCGTCGAGACCTTTCATGCGCTCGCCCAGGCGCTGATCAAGCGCCGCCAGCGATTGCTCGGTCACAACGAGCCGTGCCTCGAGGCGAGAGACCGCCGATTGCAGGCCATCGCGCGGCCGCGGCTCGGTCACGATCACTTGCTTGGTGATCTGATTAAGGGCTTCGGCTTGCGCCCGCATCAGCCCGTCATAGTTGCGGCGCTCCCGCGCTTCGCTGGAATCGCCCGGGCCCGCCATCCCAGCCGGAGCGGGGACTTCCTCGTGCAAGGCTTCTGCGCTCGGCGCGACCATTATTCTATATACCCGCCGGACAAGTTTATCTCCGACCACATTACCCGCGATCACTCTGCATTCCGGTGGTGAAGAAAGTGTTGTCTAAATAGTCGAGTGAAGAATTCGGTAAACAATTTCGCTAACGGTCGTGCAGTGTTTGAAATAACGAACAGGCAATTAAGTATTCCTGCCTAGAGTAACGCCATGCTGCTCCAGCGATGCGGCTTTCGGAGTAACCTTTATGACATCTGCCGCCGCAACCAACGTCAACACGCATGTGCGGCGGGAGATAGAGAGTATCCTCGCCGCGCATCAGGCGTTTGTGAAAAACCGGCTCAACGGGCGCCGGGCCCAGCTATTGTCGCGCGATCTCAGCGCCTGGGATTTGTCGAGCTGCGTTCTCGCCGGCGCCGATCTTTCCGGCTCCACCTTCACCAATGCCAATCTCAAATTCGCCAATCTTTCCGGCGCCACGCTCTATTGCTGCGAAATGATTCAGGTCGATGCGCGCTGCGCCAATTTTACCAGTGCGGATATGCGCGGCGTTATCCTCCAAGGCAGCAATCTCTCTCAATCGCGTCTCGACAGAGCCGATTTTCGCGCCGGACGCCTGTTGAAGGCCGCCACAGGCGGCAAAGGATCCATCGTCAACCGCAACGGCGCGGCGCCGGGTGTCGACTTCTCCTATTGCTCCTTGAACGGCGCGACCTTTGAAGGTGCCGACCTCAGTGAAGCCGATTTCACGGGTGCGGTGATCATCGGCACCAAATTCAGGGGCGCACATTTGGATGGCGCCGTCTTCAACGGTGCGCTTCTCAGCGATATCGATCTTTCCGAGATCAATCTGCCGCCAGAGGCGCTGAAAGGTTGCGTCTTGCCACCCACTGAGGCCGCGATCAGCCAGAACGGCGCGATCCTCTTCCAACTCCAGTCCCACCAAAGCTGGATTGACTCCAACGGACGGCGCGGCGCGGCTGCCATTCTCGACGGGATGGATTTGCGGACCGTCGGTCGCGGCATCGGGCGCTTCAAGCTGACGGCTTTGTCAGCGCGCAAGGCGATTGCCGCCGGCATCGATTTTTCCTGCACCGAATTGCAAGGGGCCAATTTCGAGGGTGCCGATTTGCGCGGTGCGAGCTTTGAAGGCGCCGATCTGCGCGGTGTGCGCATGCAGGGCGCGCTGCTGCATCATGCGCGCTTCCTTGGCGCCGACATGCGCCCCCTCGTGTTAAAGACCGGCGAAGCCCTGCCCTGCGATCTTTCCAAGACCGGCTTCACGCCGCAACAGCGCGCCGAGGCGGTGTTCGCCTAGCGCCCATTCTTAAGGCGCGTTCCTTTTCAGAAAAAAAGTCCGCCCGCGCGGCGGGTTGGCGCCGCTTCCTGCTGCCGATGAACTCGCAGCGCACCGTCCTCGAGACCGTTGCCACGGCCATGTTTGAGCCGATGGCCGGCGCAAAATCCACAACAATGCCTTTGCCAAGCTGTGGCGGCTTGAAGAAAATGAACCGAGCGCCGGGCCGCGAGATACGGGGTTTTGCCTATCCGATATTGTTTCAATCTGCCACAGACTTGCCACGCATCCGCCGCAGTGCCTGCTTACATCGCGCCCCCTTACACTAGGACGTGTGTTTTACATACGGTCCCTAGGCTCGTGTATTATACCGCACCCCGGTGTCGTTCGGAAGATATCATCCGTCGAAGGACGATCATGAATAGCAGCGCAACCATATGCATCGTCGATGACGATGACGATATCAGAGCATCTTTACGCATTCTGTTGGAAGCGGCTGATTTCCCGGTGAGGGACTATCCGTCTGCGGATGCCTTTCTCAACGACGATATCTTTTCTGCGGCATGTTTGATTGCCGATTTGTGCATGCCCGGCATGGACGGCTTGGAGCTTCAGCACGAAGTTTCGCGCCGCCGCCGGGATCTTCCGATCGTCTTCCTCTCCGGTTTTGCCGAAGTGAGTGCTGCGGTGCGGGCGATGAAGGCCGGCGCAGTCGACTTTCTCCAAAAGCCGCTCGATAGCGATGCCTTCCTGGCCAGCGTCCAGCGCGCATTGGCGATAGGCGATCGTGATCGTATGCAAATTGCACATACCAAAGCGGCACGCCGCCTCCTTGCCGGTCTCACACCGCGGGAAACCGACGTGATGCAAAAACTGGTGGGCGGCCTGTCGAACAAGGCGGTCGCCCAGAGCCTTGGTATTTCTTCGCGCACGGTGGAAGTCTATCGCGCCCAAATCATGAATAAGCTGAAGGCCGCAAGCTTGTCGGATGTGGTTCGCATCGCGCATGCCGCCAAATCCGAATGTGGCCTATAGACACAATCGCAATCGCGGCGGCGCGTGACTGTTCGAAGTTCATGATAGGCGCGCCAGCCATTATGCTTAACCATTTCCGTGCGGAGCGCTTGCATTACGTACAAGCGTGACTCGCAAATTACACCGACAGTTGAGCGCGCAGCGTAAACTCCATATGCGGGATGAGATGCGTGCAAAGCGCAGGCGCAACCTCAACCTGCAGTTTAGTATGTACACAATCGAAATCACAGCACCGTTGCGCCCCTCTCCAGCACACGCTCTTTTGTGGATGGGCTCCGCGTCGATAAGCGGAGGGGGGAGAACACGATGTCGCCGAAGGCCGCCAACTCGATCGACGCCCATGTCGCGGGGAGGCTACGAACGTATCGCCGTCAACTGGGAATGTCTCAAGCCGATGTTGCCGCCAAGCTCGGCGTCACTTTTCAGCAGATTCAAAAATACGAAGCGGGAATCAATCGCGTCGGCGCCGGGCGCCTGTTTCAACTCGCCTGCCTCTATGGCATGCCGGTGCAGGAGTTTTTCCCGCACGGACTGGTCTCTGCAGATTCCGCCAAGCGCACGGCCGCGGCCGAAGAGATTGCGACCTTTGCTGCCAGCGCCGATGGCCTCAGGCTGTGCGAGGCTTTCGTCAAGATTACGAATCCAAAGCAACGCCGCGTCGTGCTCTCGTTGATCGAAGACATGGCCGCAGGCTGACACGCACGGGCACGGAAACGGGGCCCGCTTGGCGAGCCCCGCTATCGTCTATTTCGCGTTGCCGCTTTGGCCGGGTGCAGAAAAAGCCCCATCCCAGATATTGTAGACAGCATTGGGATCAATCGGCCCCGTCGTCCAATTGGTATTGTTGGCATTCAAAACAACCGCAGGTGTGCCGGTGCCTGTATACGCCGTCCAGATCGAACCGGGGTTGGTTGGGTTGGTGGCAAAGGCGGCCCAGGCGGCGTTGACTGCGCCAGCAAAGGCGTTGAGTTGTGGCGTGAGCCGGCTGTTGAATTGTTGCGGCACGGTGATGGCCAGCGTATCGAAGACATACGGCAATTCGCTGCCGTGGCAGACATAATTGCCGATCAGGGGGTCGCAGGCGCCGTTGTCGATGTCGACCCAGGTGCTGCCATCGAGAGAGCCGTAGATGTCGAAAACCGGCGGCTGATTGAAATAGTAGGCATATTGTTGCGCGCCCTTGCCGGTGCTCTGGGCAGAGCCCGCCATGACGATGTTGCTGACGGCAAAGTCGTAATCCAACACGGCGTTGGAGGCTGCTTGGCCGTAGCGGTTATAATAGGGCGCATTGGCTTGATAGTTCGGCGGATCGGTCTTGGAGATTTGGTAGCGCGGGCTCTGCTTGGCGATTTTGGTAGACTTCAGGGGATCCTGAAAGCCGCCATTCACCACAGCGCCATAGACGATCGCCGACGGATTGTTGGCCGCAGCACCTTTGCCCTTGGCTGCCACCAGTGCCGCGAACACGGCTCCTTCGTCCTGGTTGATGCCGAAGATGGCGGGCTTGGGGAACGTGCCGCTGACATAACCTTGGTAGGGTTGCCCCGTGATGAAACTGGCATCGAGGACCGGCTGGAACGGCAAGCCACGCAGCCCCATATAGCCGAGGCCGACATCCGCCTTGCCGTCCGCGCCCAAGAGAAAACTATCCTGTGCGGTGATGATATTCGCCACAGAGGCGGTGAGCGGATTGAATTTGGACCACAAAATGCAGGACTGCCCCGAAAGCTTGCAGAGCGACGCCAGGAATTGATTGCCGATCACGGTTGGGCCGTTGGCCCCGACTTGGCTGTAGAGAAGCCCCACCGGATTGCTCTCCATGATCGCAGCGCCGAACAGCGCCGTGCTCGACGGAATGCCATAAAGGTGCAAGCCGACCGACATGGCCCCGGCACTTTCGCCGAAGATCGTGATCCTGGTGGGATCGCCGCCAAAGGCACTGATGTTGTCATGGACCCAGTTGAGGGCCATCTGCTGATCCATGATGCCGTAATTGCCCGTGGCTTTGGCGCCGAATTTGTTACCGACCAAAAAGCCGAGCGCGCCAAGACGATAGTTCAGGGTCACCAGGATGACCTTCTGCGCTGCAAAGGCCGCGCCGTTGTAGACCGGCAGCGAACCGGCACCCTCGAGGAAGGCCCCGCCGTGAATGAACACCATCACCGGATAAGTATTCGGCTGGGGCGGTACGTTGTTGGGGGTTGGAGGAATCCAGATGTTGAGGAACTGGCAGGCCTCGGCAATATTCAAATTCGCACCCGCTTGCGGACAGACGGGCCCGAAACCGGTCAGCGTCGCGGTACTGGGAAGGGAAAACGGTGCGGGCGGCGCCCAGCGGCTGGCGCTCGCATATTGGATGCCGGGATAGGCGACACCGCTCGGCCCGCTGGCACCGTTTGCGATCACGCCACAAAGCTTGGAGCCGCCGGACACTGTCCATTTTGAACTGGGCAGGCTGACGCAGATCGGCTCCGACGGTGTTGCAAACGGACTAAACCCTGGCGACGTGGCGCGAAACAGATGCGATCCCAGAGGCACCACCAGCGGTGCGGCGGCCGCGGCTGATTTTGATGCTTTGACAGTACGCGGCGATTTTGCAGAGGCAGGCCCAAGCAGAAGGGAACAAGCGGCCACAACCGCCCACAAACGGTGCATTTTCATGAGAAACCCCCATCAGATGCGTTTTACACAGTCGTCTGAAACGCACGACGCAACCTAGTATATGTAAAAAATAGACTGACGTATACTTTGGGTTGTATATCTGGGCATAAATTCTGGCTTTGAGCGATTATTTGAATATTGTCAGGGGGTTGGTACAACGTCTCAACGCGAAGGGCGCAAAAAAACGGCGCGCCCGTGAAGATGCGCGCCGCTCCCACTCAAACCGCCGGAGGCTAATCGGACGGCATCATGCCCGGCATCATGTTCATGTTGAGGTGGTACATGATCCACAGCGAGCCGAGCACCAAAATGCCGACAATCACCAGTGTGAAAACGAAGGCGGCATTGTTCCAGAGCTGACCGGAGCTGGTGTTCATGTGCAGGAAGAAAACAAGGTGCACAGCGATCTGCACCAGCCCTAAGGCGGCTACAACGGGAACGACGCTAGCGGCTGGCATCACATGGCCCATCACCAGGCCGAAAGGGATCACCGTCAGGATCACCGCCAGCGCAAAGCCGATCAGATAGGATTTCGCTGAACCATGACTGGCACCGCCATCATCATGCGGAGGATTTTGCACAGGCGCATTCATCAGGCGGCTCCCATCAGATAGACGATGCTGAAAACCCCGATCCAGATAATGTCGAGGAAATGCCAGAACAAGCTGAGCAATAAGAGTCGCGTCTGATTGATCTCGTTAAGGCCGCGCCGCGCCAGATGGGCGAACATCACGCCCATCCAGATCAGGCCCGCAGAGACATGCAAGCCGTGGGTTCCCACCAAGGTGAAGAAGCCCGAGAGGAAGGCGGAACGCCCCGGCCCTGCCCCTTCGGCAATCAACTTGGCGAATTCGTTGATTTCCATGCCGATGAAACCGAGGCCGAGAAGAAAGGTCAGCGCCAGCCAGCCATAGACCGCCTTCAGCTTGTTCTGCCCGACCGCGATCATGGCAAGCCCATAGGTCAAGCTTGAGATCAGCAGCAACGCGGTTTCGATGGCGACGTAATTGAGTTCGAAAAGCTCGCGCCCATTCGGTCCGCCCGCCAGATTGCCGCGCACCACGGCAAAACCCGCGAAGACCGAGGCGAACAAAATGCAGTCGCTCATCAGATAAATCCAGAAGCCCAGCGGCGTCTTGCCGGCTTCTGAATGGGTTTCGCCGTGATCGTCGCCGTGACCGACGAGGGTGCCGTCAAGCGGCGCGGTGTGAATATTCATCGGTCTTCTCCGGCAGTTGCAGGAAATGTTCGCTCTCGAGACGCGCCACTTCGCCCGGCGGCACGTAGTAATCGCGTTCCTCATCGAAGCTGTGCCAGATGGCCAACCCGATCATGGCGAGGAAGCTTGCAATCACCAGCCACCAGATATGCCAAGTCAGCGCGAAGCCAAGCACGATGGAAAGCCCACCCAGGATGACGCCCGTGCCAGTGTTCCGCGGCATGTGGATGCGCTGATATTGCGGCTGCAGCGTCGGCACCGTGCCGGACTGCTTCATTTCCCAGAAGGCATCGATGGTATGCACATGGGGCACGCGAGCGAAATTGTAGAAAGGCGGCGGTGACGCGGTTGCCCATTCCAAGGTGCGCCCGCCCCAAGGATCACCCGTACGGTCGCGCAGCTTCTCGCGATTGACGATGCTGAGGATGATCTGCGCCACGGTCGACAAAATGCCGACCAAGACGAGCACGGCCCCGCAAGCAGCAACGATCAGGTAGATGTGCCAGACCGGATTGTTCACGTGGTCCAGGCGGCGGGTCATGCCCATCAGGCCCAGCGCATAAAGCGGCATGAAAGCGAGATAGAAGCCCACAAGCCAGCACCAGAACGAGACCTTGCCGAGCCTGGGATCGAGTTTGAAGCCGGTCGCTTTGGGAAACCAATAGGTGAAGCCCGCCATCACACCAAAGACCACGCCACCGATGATGGTGTTGTGGAAGTGGGCCACCAGGAACAGCGAATTGTGCAGCACGAAATCGGCCCCCGGCACCGCCAGCAAGACGCCCGTCATGCCGCCAATGGCAAAGGTGATGATGAAGCCCAGCGTCCACAGCACCGGCACGTCCAGCCTCACCCGTCCGCGGAACATCGTGAACAGCCAATTGAAGATCTTCACCCCGGTGGGGATCGAAATGATCATCGTGGTGATGCCGAAGAAGGCATTCACATTGGCGCCCGAGCCCATGGTGAAGAAGTGATGCAGCCAGACCACGAAGCTGAGTACGGTGATGCAGACCGTGGCGTAGACCATCGAGGTATAGCCGAACAGCGGCTTGCCGGAGAAGGTTGCGGTGATCTCGGAATAAATTCCGAAGCACGGCAATATGAGAATGTAGACCTCGGGATGGCCCCAAGCCCAGATGAGGTTGACATACATC
>JAATGP010000074.1 GCA_015654635.1 Alphaproteobacteria bacterium
CCAAGCGACTGTTCGGGTTCGATGGAACGGCAGGCGGAGAGCCTTGCTCCGTACGGGCTTTCAAGGCCCCAGGGGGGATCGGTCTTCCGCCCGCCACCGCAACGGCTAGCTTAACCGATGTGCGGAACTTCAAGTTACAAGAGGGGAGGATCCCCTCAATTCAGCGGCAGCTTCGCCTTTAGTTCGTAGAGCATTTCCAGGGCGCCTTTGGGGGAGAGGGCGTCGGGATCGATGGCGCGCAGGGCTTCCTCGACGGCGCTGCCTTCTTTTCTGGGCGGGGCGCTGGCAGAGAACAGCGGCAGGTCGTCGATACGGGCGAGCGGCTTATGGCCTTCCTGACCCTCTTCCAACGCTTTCAGCACCTCGCGGGCACGCTCCACCACGGCCTGCGGCAAGCCCGCCAGCTTGGCGACATGAATGCCGTAAGAGCGATCCGCCACCCCCGGCACCACCTCATGCAGGAAGACAATGGAGTCATTCCACTCGCGCACCCGCATGGTGACGCAGGCCATCGAGGGCAGGCGTTCCGCCAGCGCCGTCATCTCGTGATAATGGGTGGCGAAGAGGGCGCGGGATTTGTTCTTCAGCGACAAATGCTCGGCGGTGGCCCAGGCAATCGCAAGGCCGTCATAGGTGGCGGTGCCGCGGCCGATTTCATCCAAGATGACAAGGCTGCGGGGGGTGGCTTGGTTGAGGATGGCCGCGGTCTCCACCATCTCCACCATGAAGGTGGAGCGCCCGGCGGCGAGATCATCGCCTGCCCCGACGCGGGAAAAGAGGCGATCGACAATACCGATATGGGCGCTTTCGGCAGGCACAAACGAGCCCATCTGGGCAAGAAGGACGATCAACGCATTCTGGCGCAAAAAGGTGGATTTGCCCGCCATATTGGGGCCTGTGACCAGCCACAGCCGCTGCTCGGTAGACAGATTGGCATCATTGGGCACGAAAGGCGTGTGGCTGGCCAAAAGGGCTGCTTCCACCACGGGATGGCGGGCGCGTTTGAGGGCGAACGCTTTGCTGTCATCGACCTTGGGGCGGACATAATTTTTGGCGCGCGCCAGATCGGCCAGACTGGAGGCGACATCGAGCACGGCGAGCGCTTCGGCGAGGCGCGATAGAGGCTGGGCTGCGGCAAGGGCGTCGGCGGCCATCTCATCGAACAATTGTTTTTCGAGGGCGAGAGCCTGATCGCCGGCCTGGCTGATGCGGTTGGCGAGGCTGGAAAGCTCATCGGTGGAAAAACGCACCGCCCCGCCCATGGTCTGGCGATGGCGATAGCCCGTGGTCATCAGCTTATCGGCATGCTGGGGCGTCACTTCGATGAAATAACCCAAAACACCATTGTGCTTGATCTTCAGCGGCGTGCCGGTCTCGTCGCGATAGCGGCTTTCGAGTTGGGCAATGACGCGGCGGGATTCATCCCGAAGCGAGCGAATGTCGTCGAGCGCGGCATGGGCACCGCCACGGATAAAGCCGCCATCCCGGGCATAGAAGGGCGGCTCGGGCACCAGCAGATGGGTCAGCTTGTCGGCCAAGGGCGACACGGCCACGAGGCCTTCCAACAGACCGGTGAGGGCATCGCTGGCTTCCCCGCGCGCTTCCCGCAGCAACTCCCGCGCCTGCCGCGCCGCGGTGATGCCGTCGCGCAGACAGGCAAGATCGCGCGGGCCGCCGCGCTGTACCGAAAGCCGCGCCACCGCGCGGGCGATGTCGGGGGCGGAGCGCAGCAGACCACGCAGATCTTCGGTGGTTTCCCGTTGCCCGAAAAAATGCGCCACCGCCTCTTGGCGATGGCTGATGGCAGCGACATCGGTGAGCGGTGCAGCCAGCCGGGCGGCGAAGAGACGCGCCCCTGCCGCAGTGACGCTGCGATCAACGGCGGAGAGAAAACTGCCGCGGCGCTCGCCAGAGAGGGTTTGCATCAGCTCCAGATTGCGCCGTGTGGCAGCATCGATGGCCATATAGGCCGAAACGCCGTCAGCGGTCAGCGGCGACAGAGCGGGCAGCTTGCCCTTCTGCGTCAGCTCCAAATAGCCGATCAAGGCGCCTGCCGCGGAGATTTCGGCGCGGCTGAAACTGCCGAACCCATCCAGCTCCGAGACGCCATAAAAACTTTTGAGGGCGCGCTCACCGGCAGCCGATTCAAATTTGATCGCGGGTAAGACCGTCAGCGCGGCCCCCAGCGCATTCAGTGTCGCTGCCATCTCGGGATCGGCGAACAGTGAATCCGGCACAATCAATTCGGACGGGGCGAGGCGCGCCAGCTCCATGGCAAATTCGCCCGCGCTGAGGCTGACGACGCGAAAATGCCCGGCGCTCATATCGGCAGAGGCCAGCGCCAGCGCGCCGCCCGCCCGGCCAAGGCTGGCCAGGATGTTGGCTTGGTTGGCTTGCAGCAGCGATTCTTCGGTCAGCGTGCCGGGGGTGACGAGCCGCACCACCTCGCGCCGCACCACCGCTTTGGCGCCGCGTTTTTTCGCCTCTGCCGGGTCCTCCATCTGCTCGCAGATGGCAACACGAAAGCCTTTGCGGATGAGGCGCTCCAAATAGGCTTCGGCGGCATGAACCGGCACCCCGCAAAGGGGAATATCCTTGCCTTGAAAGGTGCCGCGTTTGGTCAGCGCAATGTCGAGCGCTTCGGCGGCTTTGATGGCATCGTCAAAGAACATCTCGTAAAAATCGCCCATCCGGTAGAAGAGCAAATAGCCTTCATGCTCGGCTTTCAGATCGAGGAAACGGGCCATCGCCGGGGTGGCGGTATCGGACGGGTCGGTTTGGGGGCGGTCAAGGCTCATGGGCGCACGCTAGCAGATTGCAGGACCGGGTTGCGTGCTGCCGGGCTGGCGTACAAAGCCCAGATAAGCTGTTATTCTGTGGACAAGATTTCCCCCCCGGATTGGATCCATGGAACAGCAGACCGATCGCCCGTCTTTCACTGATGAAGAGGCCCTCGCCTTTCATGCCCTGCCCAAGCCCGGCAAAATCGCCATCACGCCGACCAAGCCGATGGCGAGCCAGCGCGATTTGAGTCTGGCCTATTCCCCCGGGGTGGCCGTGCCGGTGCGGGTGATCGCGGACAATCCGGATGCGGTCTACGATTACACCGCCAAAGGCAATCTGGTGGCGGTGATCACCAACGGCACAGCGATCCTCGGCCTGGGGGATCTGGGCGCGCTCGCCTCCAAACCGGTGATGGAAGGCAAGGCGGTGCTGTTCAAGCGCTTTGCGGATGTGGATTCCATCGATCTGGAAGTCGATACCACCGATGTCGACGCTTTCGTTGCCGCGGTGCGCTATCTGGGGCCGACGTTCGGCGGCATCAATCTGGAAGACATCAAGGCGCCCGACTGTTTCGTGATCGAAGAGCGCCTGAAAGAGTTGATGGATATTCCGGTCTTTCACGATGACCAGCATGGCACCGCCATCATCTGCACCGCCGGCATCATCAATGCGCTGGCGCTGACGGGGCGCAAGATTGCCGACATCAAAGTGGTGGTGAATGGCGCCGGGGCGGCCGGCATCGCTTGCCTGGAGCTGCTCAAGACCATGGGATTGCCCAATGCCAATGCCATTCTGTGCGATTCCAAAGGGGTGATTTATCGCGGTCGCAGCAGCGGCATGAATCAGTGGAAAAGCGCCCATGCGGTGGAAACATCTGCGCGCACGCTGGCAGAAGCGATCAAGGATTGCGATGTTTTCCTAGGGTTATCGGTGAAGGGCGCAGTGACCCCGGAAATGGTGAAAACCATGGCGGCGGCGCCGATCATTTTCGCCATGGCCAATCCCGATCCCGAAATCACTCCGGAAGAGGTCAAAGCGGTGCGCTCGGACGCCATCGTGGCCACCGGGCGCAGTGATTATCCCAATCAGGTCAACAATGTGCTGGGTTTTCCCTACATCTTTCGCGGTGCCTTGGATGTGCGCGCCCGCGAGATCAATCTGCCGATGAAAATCGCGGCGGCGGAAGCCTTGGCGGCATTGGCGCGCGAAGATGTGCCCGATGAGGTCGCCACCGCCTATCGCGGGGCACGGCCAAGCTATGGCCCCGATTACATCATCCCCTCGCCTTTCGATCCGCGATTGATTGCGCGGGTGTCGGCGGCGGTGGCGGAAGCGGCGATCAAGACCGGCGTGGCACGGCATGCCATCCCGGATATGGACCATTATCGCGCCGAGCTTTCCGCGCGCCTCGATCCTTCCGCCAATCTCTTCTTCCGCCTCACCTCTATGGTGCGGGCCAATCCCAAGCGCGTGGTCTTTGCCGAAGGCGAAGAGCCTTGTGTGGTGCGCGCCGCCGCCGCGTTTCAACAGGCGGGATTGGGCAAAGCCGTGCTGGTAGGGCGCAGAGAAATCATCAAATCCACCATCGCCGCCGCCGGGTTGGAAGATATTGCGCTGGAAATCCGCGTGCCGCATTCGGCCGCCGAAGCGGCGCCCTATATCGAGGCGCTTTACAAAAGGCTGCAGCGGCGCGGCGCGCTGTATCGCGATTGCGTGCGTATGGTGACCAACGACCGCAATGTCTATGCCGCCTCACTGCTCGCCGCCGGTGAAGCCGATGCCATGGTGACAGGCGTGACGCGCGCTTACAGCGCGGCGCTCAGCGATGTCCGCCAAGTGATGGATTCGCCAGCCGGGCAGCGCCCCATGGGTGTGATGCTGATCTTCGCCAAGGGGCGGGTGATTTTCGCCGCCGATACCAGCGTGCATGAGCACCCGACCTCCGAACAGCTTGCCGATATTGCGGTGCAGGCCGCGCGCGTGGCCCGCCAGTTCGGCTATACCCCGCGGGCGGCCTTGCTGGCCTCTTCCACCTTCGGTTTTCCCAGGAGCGAGCGTTCCGAGCGCATTGTCGAGGCCGTCCATATCCTCGACCGCCGCCAAGTCGATTTCGAATATGACGGCGAAATGAGTGTGGATGTGGCGCTGGACCGCGACAAGCTGAAGCTTTACCCCTTCTGCCGCCTGACCGACACCGCCAATGTGCTGGTGATGCCGGCGGTGCATTCGGCCCAGATCGCCACCAGGCTTTTGCAGCACGTGGCGGGCACCTCCATGCTGGGGCCGTTCCTGGTCGGGCTCGACAAGCCGGTGCAGATCGTCTCGCTGGGGGCTAAGATGAGCGAGATTTACAACGCCGCGCTGGTGGCTTCATTATGAAAAGCTGGAATGGGATCGCCATGGTCGTTGCTGCCCTCATTTTGGCGGGCTGTGACGACCTTTATGGCGTTTCCCGTTCCGCCGATCTGACCGCTCCCGTGGAAACGGCCTGCGTTCGCCATGCCGTCGAAACCACGCCGGGCATCGTCTCCGTCGACTATCGCGAAAGCCACAGTGGCAAGGGCCTGTTCCACCCCACGCCTTGGACCTATGCCTATGTTTATCGCGGCCAACCCGGCAGCAACGTCCTTGGTGTGCTGGACATCACCAAAGATTACGACGGCAGGACTCATATTCTGAACACGCTTTGGCAGCTCAACGCCAAGCCGCCACAAGACGAGGTGGATGCCACACGCCCTGTCATGCGCCGGATCGAAGCGGCTCTGGCGGCACAATGTGGCCTGACCGATATGCCAGCGCAGATTCGCGAGAACTGTCGGGGCGTCACTTGCCGGATACTTCCGGCATAAGCGGGATGCGGCGATAGCAACGTTGCTACAGGCATGTAGTTACGTTTCTACTTTCTATAACCTCACTGTAGCAACGAGACTACAACGGCACTTGCCTTCCGCGCGAGACATGTAGTAACGTAGTATTATTGTTTCGAATCAATCTCATAGAGTGCGATCATAGCGGATTCTGGGCGATGACCAAGCTTTCGAGCCGGGATTTCAATCAGGATGTCGGCCGGGCCAAACGTGCCGCCGATGACGGCCCGGTGATCATCACCGACCGCGGCAAGCCCGCTTATGTGCTGCTGACCTACGATTCCTATCGCGCCTTGGCACAGGCCGCGCCTTCGATCCTGGACCTGCTGGACCAGCATGGCCCTGGAGAGGCGGAGTTCGAAGCCCCTGCGATGGCCAGCGGCAGCGTCAAACCGGCGAGCTTCGCCTGATGTATCTTTTGGACACCCAGGTCGTGACCGGGCTGCGGCGGCGCGACCGAGCCGACCCCAACCTCGCCGCCTGGGCCCAAGCGATGGCGCCATCGGACCTCTACCTTTCCGCCCTCTCCGTGCTGGAACTGGAAATGGGAGTCTTGGCGCTGGAAAATCGCAACCCGAGCCTCGCCGCCCCGCTGCGCCAATGGTTGACCGCAAAAGTCCTGCCCGCCTTCGCCGGACGCATTCTGGCGGTGGATGCGGCGGTGGCCCGGCGTTGCGCCAGCCTGCATGTGCCGCATCGTCGCCCCGAACGCAGCGCCTTGATTGCCGCCACGGCAATCGTGCATGGCTTGAGCGTGGTAAGCCGCAATCCATCCGATTTCGAACCGATGGGGATCGCCGTCATCAATCCATGGCTCCCTGAAACCCAAGGCAAACACGCATGACCTCCTTTATCGACCGTCTGTGGGACGAAGACATCATCCCCACCCTTTGCGACTACATCGCCATTCCCAACAAATCGCCGATGTTCGATCCGGAATGGTTCGCCCATGGCCATATGACCAAAGCGGTGGCGCTGTTCGCGGCTTGGGCGAAAAGGCACCTCGCCAAGGTGCCGGGCGCAACCGTCGAGGTGGTCGAGCCCGAAGGGCGCACGCCGCTGATCTTCATCGAGATACCGGGCACAGCGCCGGGGACTGTGCTGCTCTATGGCCATCTCGACAAGCAGCCGGAGATGAAAGGCTGGTCCGAAGGCATGGGGCCGTGGACGCCGGTGATCAAGGACGGCAAGCTTTATGGCCGCGGCGGCGCCGATGATGGCTATGCCATGTTCGCGGCGCTTTCCGCGATTCTGGCCTTGCACGAGACCGGCACGCCCCATGCGCGCTGTGTCGTCACCATTGAGGCGGGCGAAGAATCCGGCTCGCCGGATTTGGCTTATTACATCGAGGCGCTGTCGGAGCGCATTGGCGCCGTCGATCTCGTCGTCTGCCTCGATTCGGGTTGCGGCAATTACGAGCAGCTGTGGCTGACCACCAGCTTGCGCGGTATTGCGGCGGGCGTGCTGAACATCCGCGTGCTGACGGAAGGGGTGCATTCCGGCGATGCCAGCGGCATCGTGCCGTCATCCTTCCGCATTTTGCGGAAGCTCTTGTCGCGCATCGAGGACGAAACCACCGGCGCCATGACCATTGACGAATTCTTCGTCGAGGTGCCCGCCGACCGCTTGGCACAAGCCAAGGCGGCTGCGGCGGCATTGGGAGATGCTGTCTTCGCCCGCCTGCCTTTCGCAGGACATACGCGCCCTATGGCTTCGCGTTCGGAAGAGAACATCCTGAACCGCACCTGGAAGCCGCAGCTTTCGGTGATCGCCATGGACGGCTATCCCGCGCCTGCCGCGGCAGGCAACGTGCTCTTGCCCTACACCACCGCCAAGCTGTCACTGCGCTTGCCGCCGACCTGTAATGCCGAAAAAGCCGTGGCGGCGCTGAAGACGGTGCTGGAAGCCAACCCGCCTTACGATGCCGAGGTGAGCTTCGAGGCCGAGCATGGCCAAGGCGGCTGGAATGCCCCGACCCTGACGCCTTGGCTGGAAGAGAGCTTGGCGCGGGCCTCCAAGGCGCATTTCGGCAAGCCGGCGGCCTTCATGGGCGAGGGCGGCTCGATCCCCTTCATGGGGCTGCTCGGCGAGAAATATCCCGGCACGCAATTCGTCGTCACCGGCGTTCTCGGCCCCAACTCCAATGCCCATGGCCCCAACGAATTTTTGCACATCGCCATGGCCAAGAAAATCTCCGCCTCGATCGCCGATATCTTGGCCGATCACGCCAAACGCTGATCGGAAAGGGCCCGCGATCAGGACAGAAGCGCCAGCGCCGCTTTGAGGGTTTCGGCCTGCAAGACCGAAACCCGCATCGCGTTCAGCACGCTTTGCGGATTTGGCCGCACCCCGCAGAGGACCACTTTGGTGTGTCCGGTTGCCGCCGCCTTGAGAAACTTCTTCAAAATCATCACGCCGCTGGCATCGATCAGCGGGACGTCTTCCATCACCAGTACGATGGCACGCGGCCGCCCGCCAGCCCGGAACAAGACCTCTTCAAAGTGAGCCACGGCGCCAAAGAAGAAAGGCCCGTTGAGGCGGAATACCTCGACGTCACGGGGCAAAGCGCGCCGTTCGAGCCGGGTGGCGCCATCGGCTTCTGTCGTATCACCGGCGAGCAGCGGGGTGCCCTTTTCGCAGGCCACGGTTTCGGCCATGCGATGCATGAAAATCAGCGACGAAAGAACGACGCCGACGCCGATCGCAACCGAAAGATCGACCAGGACGGTCAGCAGAAAGGTGACCAGCAACAACGCCATGTCGCCGCGCGGCCCCCGCAATATGGCGCGAAAGGCCGAGAATTCAGCCATATTCCAGCACACGATGACGAGCACCGCGCCAAGCGCTGCCAGCGGCACATAGGATATGAAGGGCGCCAAAACGAGCATCATGATGAGGACGCCCAGCGCATGAACGATGCCCGCAACCGGAGTGCGTGCGCCGGCGCGGATGTTGGTGGCCGTGCGCGCAATGGCCCCGGTGGCCGGAATGCCGCCCATGCAAGCGCTGGCGATATTTGCGACGCCCTGGGCCGCCAATTCCCCGTTGGAGCGGTGACGCCGGCCGGTCATCCCATCCGCCACCACCGCCGACAGCAGCGATTCGATACCGCCTAGAAGCGCAATGGTGAGTGCCGCCGGGAAGAGCGCCCGAATGTGGGTCATTCCGATCACCGGCACATGCGGTGGCGGCAGCATGCGGGGAATGCGACCGAAACGCGAGGCGATGGTTTCCACCGGCACATGCAGCGCGTAACAAAAGAGCGCAACGCTGGCGATGGCGATGAGAAAGGCGGGCAGGCGCGGCCAGCGCAATTGCACCCCGATGATGACGAGAAGGGCCATCACCGCGACCAAAAGCGCTTGCCAGCGAAAGGTGCCGATGGCGGCAAAATAGGCGAGCCAGCGGTCAAGCACATCGGCCGGGGGGTGGACCAGCGTGAGGCCCAGAAGATCGCCGACCTGGCTGGAGAAAATGATCAGGGCAATGCCTGTGGTGAAGCCGGTGACGACCGGATAGGGGATATATTTGATGAAGGTGCCGAGGCGCGAAAAGCCCGCGGCCATCAGTATGAGACCGGCCATGAGCGTCGCAACCGCCAGACCGTCGTAGCCGTAATGCGCCACCACGCCGAACACCACGACAACAAAAGCCCCCGTCGGGCCGCCGATCTGGTGGCGGCTGCCGCCGAGCAGCGAGATGAAGAACCCGGCGACAATTGCGGTGAAGAGCCCCCGTTCTGGCCCCACCCCGCTGGCAATGGCGAGGGCCATGGAAAGCGGCATGGCCACAATGGCAACGGTAAGACCGGCAAAAAGGTCGGCCTTCAGCCGCGCGGCGGTATAGCCCTCCTGAAAGACGGTCACGAATTTGGGAACAAAGGGCTCCCAGCGGGTGACCCCGGCTGATTGCGGAGATGTTCTATCCATCATTATTAATGGGTTACATCTCAGCTTTGGGCGGAGCAATACGGAAAATCCGAGGCCGGGGCGGCTTGCCGTTGTCTTCGGGCAATCTTGCTCTGCGCGAAACGCGGTTTGGCAGCCGGCGGCTTAATGGCTGGCGCGTGAGCGATTGCCGCCCCCGATCCGGGATAAAATGTCCAAATAAGTCCTAACCTGTTCCAAGTACTCACTTTGTTCGCAAAATTACTGACCCTTCAGTATCAACACGACCTTGCGAGCGCGATACCCCCTTCCTATATACCCCTACGACTGCGGGACGGGGTTTTATGGCCCTGTTTCGCTATTTCTGTGGGGCGGGCATTTTCCGGCGCTCTGTTGAGGCCCAAGACCCGCTGCCCTTGTAGGAAGGAAAAGAGAGAACTATGGCAAAAGTAATCGGCATTGACCTTGGCACGACCAATTCTTGCGTAGCGGTCATGGAGGGCAGCGCCCCTAAGGTTATTGAAAACTCAGAAGGCGCGCGCACCACCCCCTCCATCGTGACCTTTACCAATGACGATGAGCGTCTGATCGGCCAGCCCGCCAAGCGCCAGGGCGTCACCAACCCCGAATTTACCTATTTCGCCATCAAGCGCCTGATTGGCCGCCGCTTCGACGATCCCTTGACCCAGAAAGACATGGGCATGGTTCCCTATAAGATCGTCAAAGCCGACAATGGCGATGCCTGGGTCGGCGGCCGCGACGGCAGGAAATACGCGCCGAGCGAGATCTCCGGCTTCATTCTGCAAAAGATGAAGGAAACCGCCGAAGCCCATCTGGGTGAGAAGGTGACGCAAGCCGTCATCACGGTTCCGGCCTATTTCAACGATGCCCAGCGCCAGGCCACCAAGGATGCGGGCAAGATCGCGGGCCTCGAAGTCCTGCGCATCATCAATGAGCCCACCGCCGCGGCGCTGGCCTATGGCATGGACAAGAAGGGCAACGGCACCATCGCGGTCTATGACCTCGGCGGCGGCACCTTCGACGTTTCCGTGCTGGAAATCGGCGACGGCGTGTTTGAAGTCAAATCCACCAACGGTGATACCTTCCTGGGTGGTGAAGACTTCGACCAGCGCATCGTCAATTATCTGGCTGACGAGTTTAAGAAAGAAAACGGCATCGATCTCCGAACCGATCGGCTGGCTCTGCAGCGTCTGAAGGACGCCGCCGAAAAAGCCAAGATCGAGCTTTCCTCTTCGATGCAGACCGAAGTCAACCTGCCCTTCATCACCGCCGACGCTTCGGGCCCCAAGCATCTGACCATCAAGATCACCCGCGCCAAGCTGGAAGCCCTGGTCGACGATCTGATCCAGCGCACGGTCGGCCCGGTCAAGCAGGCCCTCAAAGATGCCGGTGTCACGGCCAGCCAGATCGACGAAGTGATCCTGGTCGGCGGCATGACCCGCATGCCCAAGGTGCAGGAA
>JAATGP010000001.1 GCA_015654635.1 Alphaproteobacteria bacterium
ACCGCATCGAGAATGCATTCTGCCGTCTCAAAGACTTCCGGCGTATCGCAACTCGCTATGACAGGCTCGCCAGGAACTACCACGCTTCCGTATGCCTCGTGGCCGCCATCGTCTGGTGGATTTAATGAGTCTCGGCCCTAGTAACGACGATCACGTCCGCCTTACGATTCCTTCGGACGATTTTGTATATCTCCATCGTTAGGCTGCTGAGATTTAGATTGCTGACCTTCGCCAACCAACGGTGAAGATAGAGATTGCACACTACGACCTTCCGAAGAAAAAGTTTTAACTCTCTGGGAGGCGGTTTGAAGATCTTCCCAAAGCCATCCGGCTCTTAGCGCACTTTCTGACATAATGATTCTCTTTCAAAAGAGACAAAAGACGATAAACCATCGCTGACGGCGTGGGTAGGGTATTTTTCAAAGTACAAACTGAGAATTTGGAGTACACGCTATTATGACAACCTCCAACCCGTCCATTGAGCCGAGTTCGAATGAGCTGATCTTTGGGTTGGTTGCCCCTATTGGTGTTGATCTTGTCCTTGTAGCCGAGGTGCTTTCAGAAACCCTCAAAGAGCAAGGGTTCAATACAGAGACATCTGCATGTCGCATCACGTCGTTGATGAAACAAGTCGACATCGGGCTTCCTTTCGACGCAGGCACTTACATTGATCAAGTAAAGTGCCGCATCGCATACGCTAATAAGATGAGGCTTGAGCTCGAGAATGATGCGCTTGCAGTAATGGCAGTCAGCGCCATTCGGAAATTTCGCAAAGACGAAAACATTAGACGTCTGGTTGCTCAAAATTCGTCTTTTAAGCCCGATGATGGCGCATTTTACGAAGAACATTTTCTGCCCAACCAAGCCTATGTCATCCGCCAGTTGAAGCGCCCAGAAGAGGTGCAAACTCTTCGTCGGATATATGGTGATCGCTTCATCCTTATTGGAGCAAATGCACCGCTTGAAGTCCGCAAGCGTCATATGAATGATGAACAAACAAAATCGCTAGGTGGCTTAATACCTCACGTCAAAATTGAAAGCATGGTGAACGATTTAATTGCTCAGGATTCTATTGAAGCGCGCGAGCAACACGGCCAAAAAGTGCGGGACGCCTACCCTCTGGCGGACGTTTTCATTGACGCAACCACTCGTGCGACATGCGAGGCCACCCTTCGTAGGTTTATAAGAGTCTTTTTTGGTCACAATGGCATCACGCCATCGCACGACGAGTATGCGATGTTTATCGCCAAATCTGCCGCGCTTAGGTCAGGAGACTTATCGCGCCAAATCGGGGCCGCTATTTTTTCAAAGACAGGCGAGATCGTGACTCTTGGTTGCAATGAAGTACCGAAGGCAGGTGGCGGGACGTATTGGCCAGAATCGCGATCTGACGGGCGTGATTTTGCTATTGGTTATGACCCAAACGAACGCCTGACCCGGGAAGTATTCGTTGATCTAGTCGATAGGTTGAAAAATAGCCAATCATTGTCATCGGATAAATTTCCGCTCTATTTGACCTCTGTGGAGATTGCCCAGCAGCTTATGGAAAATCCGGACGTTGGCACCGGCGTCAAAGAGGCTCGTGTGATGGACATAATTGAGTTTGGAAGAATAATTCATGCGGAAATGTCAGCGATTAGTGATGCGGCACGCAAAGGTCTAGCCGTCCAAGATGCCACGCTCTTTTGCACAACGTTTCCCTGCCATCTTTGTGCGAAACATATCGTTGCTGCAGGCATTCGTAGGGTGGTGTACTTGGAACCTTATCCCAAAAGCTACGCCTGGAAATTACACGAAGATTCTATTGCGATAGATCAGCGAGATTGCGGCGATAAAGTGTCGTTTGAATCATTTCTAGGAATATCACCTGCAAGGTATCGGGATTTATTTGAAAAGAAATCACGTAAGAAAGACGGGGTCGCTGTGCCTTGGTTTCGTGGAAAACCGGAGCCAATGATAGAAATGCTCTATCCAGGCTACGAAAAAATTGAGCTTTATTATGCTGACAGACTGATTCAAAAAATGAAGAAAGCTGAGTGGAAGTTACCGGCTGCCATTTAATAGTTAACAAGCACGGTCAGAGTGAGCTGATCTCGGGATTCTGGAAACTAACGCCGCATACCTTGCGGTATCGAGTGAATCGTTTTGGGATGTTGATCCCAGATTTTGCCGCTAGAAGCATTGGCATGCGGTGGCGTGGAAGTTTGGACCTCGCGGGCGTCGCGAAGACATTTTCCTGAACCCAGGCACTCTGCCGTCTCGATATAGAAACGCTGGCCTCCCATTTTTCTGCCCGGCTCTGTAACCGTCGGCGGCGGGCGGGCGAATGGCTTTGTGAGCTTCGGGAGCATTGCGCTATGCCGTCACCGTTCGAGCCGCCGCCCATCGATCCACCGCCGTCCGGGCGTTATGATTTGCGCGTGTTGTTGACGCGGCGGGGCATGGCTGCGGGGGCGGTGATCGGCGGCGTTGTGGTGGCGATGGTGGCGGGCTTTGCTTGGGCTGGCGGCTTTTTAACGCCAGGGAGGCTCGACCAGACCCGCCTGATCGCCGGTTTCGAAGCGGCCAACGGTGCTCATCCCGGTTTTCGCCGCAACCACGCCAAAGGGGTTTGCCTGAGCGGCTGGTTCGACAGCAACGGCGCGGCGGCGGCGCTGTCCAAAGCGCAAGTCTTCCGCCCCGGGCGGGTGGCAGTGTTCGGCCGTTTCGCGCTGGCAGGCGGTATGCCGCGAACGGCGGACAAGCCCGCCACGGTGCGCAGCATGGCGCTGAATTTCACGCTGCCCGATGGCGAGATCTGGCGCAGCGGCATGAATGATATTCCTGTTTTTCCGGTGCGGGATGCACGCGGCTTCTATGAGCAGCTCGTCGCCGCCACGCCGGACCCCAAAACCGGCAAGCCCGATCCGGCGGCGTTGCAAGCCTTTCTGAAACGCCATCCCGAGAGCGTGAAAGCCACGGCCTTGATCAAGGCGGCGCCGTTCTCCTCCGGTTTTGCGGATGCCCGCTACAATGGCCTGGATGCGTTTTTCTTCGTCAATAAGGCCGGGGTAAAAACGCCGGTGCGCTGGGCGATGGTGCCGGTGGATGCGTTTGCGCCCGCTGCCAAGACGGCGCCGGAGGATAAAAACTTTTTGTTCGCGGCGCTGACAAAGCGGCTGGCGGCGGGTCCGGCGCAATGGCACCTGATCATTACCGTCGGCAAGCCGGGCGATCCCACCAACGATGCCACACTGCCCTGGCCCGCGGATCGCCAAACCATCGATGCGGGGGTGCTGACGGTTGCAGCGGTCGAAGCGGAAGCGGCGGGCAATTGCCGCGATACCAATTTCGACCCCACCATGTTGCCCGCGGGTATTCAGCCCTCGGACGATCCGCTGTTGTCGGCGCGATCCGCCGCGTATTCGGTGTCGTTCACGCGCCGGGCGGGCGAACCCAAGACCCCCAGTGCCTATCAGCCGCCGCATGGAGCCTGAGATGACCCCGTCCTTTTCGCCGTTGTCGCGCCTTCTGCATTGGCTGATGGCGGTTTTGATCCTCGCCATGCTGGTCATCGGCATCGCCATGGTCAGTTCGCTCGGCCATTACCGGGGGCTGGTGGCGATCCACCGGCCATTGGGTATTCTGATCCTGATCCTGGCGGCCATCCGCCTGATCAACCGCCAATTCAATCCGCCGCCAGCCTTGCCGCGCGCTATGCCCAAACTGCTGCAGGCCGCTGCGCAAGCCTCGCATTGGGTGCTATACGGTCTGATGTTCGCGCTGCCGCTGGTCGGCTGGGCGATGCTGTCGGCGGCGGGCAATCCCATCGTCCTCGCCGGGGCTTGGCATCTGCCGCCGATTTTAGCCCAGAACGTGGCGCTCTATGCGGTGCTGCGTCCAGCGCACACGGTGCTGGCGTTCTGCTTCTTCGCTGTCATCCTGACGCATCTGGCTGCGGCGCTGCTGCACGCACTTATTTTCCGCGATGGCGTCTTTGCCAGCATGACGGTGCGGCGTTCGCATTCGTCTTAGGGTGTGGCGCGTTGGCGTTCATGTCCTTCGGAAGGCGCGGGCGATGAGGAAGCCGATGACGAGGCCGACCGCCGCGCCGATCAGTGCGATGTGCAGCACCACGCCGATCAATTTGATGGCGACGAACACCACCAGGGCGACGATAAGGGCGGCGATGATTTCTAAAGCGCGCATGATTTTTCTTTGCCTCTCGTCAATGGCGAAGCTGGGATGCTGTCAACATAATGCCCGCTTTGCCCCTAAGTTCCCTGCTCGCAGTCAGGAGACTGGCACCAGTGCGGTCAAAGGGAATTCGGCCTCGTGTCGGTCGTTATCGGTGAACCACAGGCAACGGGCATACAGATCGGTGCCAGACTTCTGATCGATGGCTTCGACCGTCATGGCAGGGCCGCCAGACTTTAAGGCCACGACCATTCCAACGGTGATGTCTGTCATGGTCCCTCTTTGGCGTGTTGCTGCATAGCATAACGCGGCAGGTCTCTCGGATGTTGCGCCCGGCGACGGTTGTTTGTGCTGCATATAATGCCCCAACGGAATGTTTTACTCTATGGGCGGGTCGAGCGGAGGGGATTTTCTCCTTGGTAGTGGGCTTACGCAAATTAAACCTTAACGCGAGCAGCAAAAACGCATAGATTTGGCGCCACATTGACCATTGCTGGGGAGCTGGGATCATGCGCGGAAAAATCTGGCAGCGCGCGGGCGTTGCGCTGGTGGGATTTGTCTTTGTTTGCCTTGGCGCACAAGCCGCGCCGCCGCCTTGCACGGGGACTTTCAGCAACGGCGTCGCGATCAATATCAAGTCGGCACAATATATGGCCGATGTCGGCTATCTGCCGAAGGGCAAGGCCCTGGGCGCCACCAGCCAAACCTCTTGCGATGTCTTCACCTTTGCCTGGAACCAGTTTCTCTATTACACCCAGACCGTGGCGACCTCACCGCAGGTGACGCCGCGTTTTCTGACCCTGGCGCCTTGGTACAATGTGCTGAAGATCGATGGCGCGCCGCCGCCGGGGGCTTATCCGGGCGGGCCCGTCGATTTGCGCACCGCCAAGCTCGATCAGGGCCAAGCGGGCGATGACGATCATCTGCTCGACGTGGCGGGCAATACGGTGCGTTACGACATCCGTTTCGACAGCAACATGTATCAGTCGATTGCGCTGCAGAACCTTTATACCGAGGCGCTGTTCACCAAGGCTTGCAATCCCGACCCCGCCGGCACCTGTAAGAACAACGCCAAGATCTGGATGACGCCCTCCGGCGCCAATGAACATCCCGAACCGGGCGCGCTGGAAGTCAAAACCGCATGGCGCGATTTCGGTTCGCCCGCCGCCTGTCCCGCGGCGCAATTCTACTGCAATGGACGCTTCGGGTTGGTGGGCTTCCACTATGTCAACAAGACCTTCAGCCATGGGGAATGGATTTGGGCCTCGTTCGAACATATCGGCAATGATCCCGATTGCGCGCCCCAGGGCGACGCGCCGATTGCGCCCAAATCGCCGCTGGGGACGGCATGGTCCTTCTTCAATCCGGCAAGCGTGCCGCCCGCTGTGATGGCCTCGAAGATTTGTCCGGTGACGGCGCCGTCGCCGCAATGCAACACCAATCCGGTGAGCGGCAAGGTCGGCCCCAACAAGACCTATAAGCCGGTCAATATCTGCCGCACACTGATGATCCCGGCGGGCGGTGCCAGCGTCGCCAATTGCAAAGTGCTGCCGCCGGGCAGTGTGCCGGGCGCCGACAACGGCCCCGGCAATGTCGCTTGTCTGAATGCCGCCATCATGCCGCAACTCACCGGTGTGTGGAAATATTACAAGCTGATCGGCGCAGTGTGGACAAAGGGCGGCATGGGACCCAATACGGATTTCCGCATCACCACGTTCCAAGTGCCGCTACCGCCGCCACAGGTGCCGCCGGCCGATATTGTCGATCCCGCCGGCTTCGTGCATCTGGCCAACACCACCTTGGAAAGCTGGATGCAGATGGGCTCGACCGGTTACGATCCTTTCAAGACCAATGGCACGCAAGCGGGCTGTTTTCTTTGCCACAACATGCCTTCGGCTTTTGCCACGCATAACCGCCAGGTCGATCTCAGCCACTTCCCGGGCAAGCTGCCGACCGCCAAGCTGAAGGCGCTGACAGCATCGTTGCTGAGCGCCCATTCGCTGGCGGTGGCGCCAAAGTAGGGCGATTATTGGGGTTGCATAGCATTTGTTCCTTCCTGTCCGCGAATTAAAGCGGGCCGCGAGACGACGGAGGTATCCTGCGACGCGCGTTTACAATTTGAGACGCTGCAAGCAGGACGCCACCGATGTCGCTTGAAGGTGCTATTGCCGTGCATCGCTTTGGGCTGGGTGCGCGCCCCGGTGAAATTGCTGCGGCCTCACAGGCTCCTAAGGACTGGCTGCTGGCGCAACTGGAAGCCCCCGCCGAGCAGCCGGTCGCCATTGTTCCCGCCACGCCGCTGATGAGCGGTGCTGCGCTGGTGGCCGATGATCTGCAGTTCCATGCCAAGGAAAAGCTGCTGAATGAAGCCCGCAAAAAGGGCATGCCGATGGAGGAAGAGGGCAAGGCGCTCTACAAATCCCGCTACGACATGGTGGTGGGCGAAATGGCGGCGCGCTTTGCCTTGGGTTTCAAAACGACACGGCCCTTTGCCGAGCGGCTGGTGTGGTTCTGGACCAATCATTTCGGAGTTTCCACCGCCAATCCACGCTGCAGCGTCTTTGCCGGCGCCTTCGAGCGCGAGGTGATCCGCCCCAATATCAACGGCACCTTTGAGATTATGGTGCAGGCGGCGGTGCGCCATCCCGCGATGCAGCTCTATCTCGACAATGTGGATTCCATCGGCCCCAACTCCCAGGCGGGGCTGCGGGCCAAGAAGGGCCTGAACGAAAATCTCGGCCGCGAGCTGATGGAACTTTTCACATTGGGTGTGGATGGCGGCTACACCCAGGCCGACGTCATCGCCATGGCCAAACTGCTGACGGGTTTCGGTCTCGACAACAACACGTCGGGGCCGCCGAGCGCGGATGGCTATCGCTTTTATCCCCAGCGCCATGAGCCGGGCGCGATTGTGCTGCGTGGCAAAAGCTATCCGGCCGGAGAAGCGGGAACGCGGGCGGCGATCGCCGATCTCGCCCATGGCAAAGCGACCGCCCATCACATCGCGGTAAAATTCGCCACAGCGTTTTTGGCCGATGCGCCCACGCCCACAATGGTGAAGCGGCTGGAAGATGTCTTCAGCAAGAGCGGCGGCGATCTGAAGGCTTTGGCGGCGGCGGCACTCGATGATCCGCATGCCTTTGCGCCGAAATTGGACAAGGTGCGCAGCCCCGTGGAGTTCGTCACCGCTACTTACCGCTTGCTCGATATTCCCAAAGCCGATGCCAAGCCCGATGCGGTAACCAATCAGATTCGCGGCGCCATGGGGGTGGCGCGGATGATGGGCGAGTTTCCCATGGCGGCGCCGTCGCCCAAAGGCTGGCCCTTAGAGTCCGAGGCGTGGTCGGGACCCGACGCCGTGCTGACGCGGATCGAATGGGCGCGGCAAGTCAGCCAGCGCATTCCGCCCAATGTCGATGTGGTGGCGCTGGCGGCCAGCGGCCTCGGCGCCTTGATGAGCGAGACGACCTCAACGGCGATTGCCCATGCCTCCAGCAAAAGCGAGGCCGTGGCCTTGCTGCTTTCCAGCCCCGAATTCCAGCGCAGGTGAAACCATGATCACACGGCGAAACATGTTAGGCGCAATGAGCGCGGCAGGTGCCTTCAATGTTTGGGAAGGCTCGCTTTCGGCGGCCTTTGCGGCGGTGCGCGGTGAACAGCGCTTTGTCTTTGTGATTTTGCGCGGTGCGCTCGATGGCTTGGCGGCAGTGCCACCATATGGCGATGCCGATTACGCAAGCGTGCGCGGCGGTTTGGCAATGACGAAAACCGGCAGCAATCCGCTGCTCGATCTCGACGGGTTTTTCGGCCTCAATCCGGCGTTGATCAATATGAAGGCGTATTACGACGCCAAACAGCTCAGCGTTTTTCACAACATCTGCACGCCGTATCGCGACCGCTCGCATTTCGACGGGCAGAATGTGATCGAGACCGGCGGGGTGTCGCCCAACCTCTATCACGATGGCTGGCTCAATCGCGCTTTGGTGGCGATGGGAGCGCGGAGGGTGGAAGCCTTGGCCGTGGCGCAGACGCCACCTTTGGTGCTGACCGGCAAGGCCCGCGCCACCAGCTGGATGCCTGACACGCTGCCGGAGCCGGACGATGCCTATTTCGGACGGGTGCAGGCGCTTTATGCCGGCGACAAAATGCTGGGGCCTTCGCTCTCGAGCGCGTTGATGCTGCGGGCGCAATCCAAAGCGGCGATGGATGATGCGGCTTCCAAGCAAAAGCCCAAAGCCGATCTGGTGCCGCTGTTTGCGGGGGCTGGGCGTTTGCTGGCCGGGGAGGGGCCGCGCGTGGCGGTGCTGGAAGCGTCAGGCTGGGACACGCATATCAATCAAGGTGGCGGCGACGGGCAATTGGCGCGGCGGCTTTCGGCGCTGGATGCCGGGCTCGATGCCATGAAACTGGCGCTGGGACCGATCTGGGATAAGACCGCGGTGGTGATCGCCACCGAATTTGGCCGCACCGTGAAACCCAATGGCAGCGGCGGTACCGATCACGGCACTGGCGGCGCGGCGTTCCTCCTCGGCGGCGCGGTGGCGGGCGGAAAGGTTCATGCCGAATGGGCGGGGCTGAAACCCGAAGCGCTGAAAGACAGCCGCGATCTGCCGGCGCGCACCGATATGCGGGCGCTGTTCAAGAGCGTGCTGGCGGACCATATGGGCCTGTCGCGCGCGGCACTGAGCACAACCGTATTTCCCGAAAGCGGCGGTGCCAAAGCGTTTAAAGGGCTGATCGCCTAAGGCGGAGTCAAACGCTACGGGATTGATCACGCCATAAAGAAAGATGTGCTAGAGCGCCCTATTCAGGTTGGACGCACGGAAATCATTGGCGATACTCTAGTGTCTCCCAACATAGAGAAGCCCCATGCATAAGCCCTCGGAAAACTACGATACTGACTTTGCCTTACTCGACCGCTATCAAGCCTTCTCTGCCGAAATCCTCCGGCTTTCACTGGCAGGCTTTGCTGCAGTGGGGCTTTTTCTGAACATCAATGCGAAAGATGCCGCAGGAGGTGCAATTGCCAAAGCAGTCCTTTACGGATTGGGCAGTCGCATTTTTTTAGTTACCACGCTTATCCTATTGGCGCTGTCTGCGGCTGCCGCCCTTGCCCACAGGTATTTTTCGAGCGACAGTATGCAAGAACTCATTGAGACAGACCGTGATGAACGGAGCGGACTGCCCGCGCATCGCGAACAAATGTATCTGCAATTCAGTCGCTCGACGTGGGCAATCTATCTGGCTCCCGTATTTCTGGCCGCGGCCGTATTCACATTCGGCATTTCGATCATAGCGGTGCTAGCGATGGTATGAGATCGAGGGACGTCCGGTTAGCAATTGCTGCTATGTGCATGGGGCTGATGGCATAAGACGACAGAGAAAAGCGCGGTCCGGTGGAATCGCTAATCCTGCTCTCGGGACAGGCCTATCGCATGCGGATTTTGCACCCTAACTTGTCATGGCCCGTCGCAACGGGCCATTTAGCTTTCGCCGCATCGTGTTTCTAAGAAATACTTCATTACGGCTCTTAGAGCTGAGCAACACCGCCTGAATGATCGGGTCAACGGGCCATGGCAGCTTGCGCTCCGCATGTGGCGTGCGGCCAAGTTTCGCGGCTGGCGTAGAGCAACAACGGATATGCTCGGGCGGAATGCGATGAACAAAGGGCGCGCAGTATGGACTTGATAGAAAAACTCAATTGGCGCTATGCGACCAAGAAAATGGATGCTGCGAAAGCCGTTCCCCAAGACAAGGTTGAGCGCATTCTGGAGGCAATCCGGCTGGCGCCGTCCTCCAGCGGCTTGCAACCTTACGAAATTCTGGTTGTGACCAACCCCGATATACGGGCGAAGATAAAGCCCGTCGCCTGGGACCAGAGTCTGATTACCGATTGTTCGCACTTGCTGGTGTTCGCGGCTTGGGACGATTACACGCCCGAACGCATCAATACGATGTTTGACTTCATCAACGCCGAACGTGGCAGTACGAACGAGGGCTGGGAAAACTATCGCAAGATGCTGCTCGGCAAATACCCGCCGCGCGGTCCGGAAGTGAATTTCCAGCACGCCGCAAGACAGGCCTATATCGCCCTTGGCGTTGCTCTGGTCGCAGCCGCCATCGAAGCGATCGATAGCACCCCGGTCGAGGGCTTTGAGCCGGACGCCGTCGATGACATTCTGCATTTGCGGTCGCGTGGACTTCGCAGCGTCCTCCTGCTGCCGCTGGGCTATCGTGAGGCCGATAAAGACTGGCTGGTAAACCTCAAAAAGGTCCGCCGCCCGCGCAGCACCTTCGTCACAGAGGTTCCTTAGTGCTGGCAGACGTGGTCTTTGCGGCGGATGCCGCCGCTGCGTGGTGAGACGGGGGGCTGGTCATTAAGCAGGCGCTAACGCCGTGGTGGGAGCATCCGTTGCTGCTCCACGGTGCCTGTCTGTGACCAATCCACGATCATTCGGCCGACGCGCCGCCCTGCAAAGCCCGCGCCTTGCTGAGCGAAAGGCCGAGACTTTTGTTCCGGAGGCGCGGGCCCCGCTCGCCGAGCCGTCGGTCGACGATGAATTGCGAGCGTGGAAACGGACGCGGAAATCGGGCTTCGCCGTTCCGTGGCGCCCGCTGTCGCTGATGGCGTCGCTATGTTTCGGCATTGCCTCGCTTGTCCTCCCCGATTGGGTGAACAGCGCCGTGCAATGGCCGCTCTTCGCTCTTACGGCCGCAAGCCTCTACGCCGGCCTTGCCAAGCGCCGGGGCGATGCGTAAGCGCGTGGCGAGTTATACTGTGCCGGCATGGAAGCGCTTAGAGCGCACCGCTAGCCGCCTGGGTGTTGCTGGTCTTTACCGCCGCCAACTGCGTATGGCTGATCAAGACCTTTGTTCCCGGCTTTGCATCTGCGCTGGTGACAATGGCGCGCAGCTGTTTGGAGAGCGCCTGCACGATGCCTGTGCCGAGGCCTGGCTTGATGCTATCCGCATCCTCGGGCATGCCGACGCCATTGTCGGAGACAGATAAAGACCAATTTGGCCCATGCGACTGGAAATCGACCGTAATGGCACCGCCGCGCTCACCCGGAAACGCATGTTTGAGGGCATTGATCACCAGTTCGGTGACGATCAAGCCCAAACTGACGGAGACATCGGCATTCCGAATACTCGCGTCGACATTGACGTTCAGCGACATGGAATTGTGATCACGGATCATCGAGGCCCCGATACTGCTGCATAGCGCCTTCAGATAGGGCCTCAACTCGACTTCGTTGCCTAGCCTGGAGGCCGCGAGTTGCTGCTGCAAGGCAGCAACCGACATCACGCGCTGGTGGGCATCATAGAGATGGCTGCGCGTTTCTTCGGACTGCACCTTGCGTGCGCTCTGCATCAGAACGCTGGCGATGATCTGAAGGCTGTTGGCAACGCGATGCTGCAACTCCTGAAGAAGAACCGCCTTCTCTCTCAGCATATCGTCCTTCAATTTTTCCGCCTGACGGGCCTCGGTCACGTCCGAAATCGACAGCAGAAGACGGGCGCTTTCCCCGTCTCCATATTCGAGCTTGTGGGCATTCAAGACCAACCGCAGGTCTTCATGGCCGCTGCGATGCAGGTCGATTTCATAGCCCGCGATCTCCGCATATCCTAAGGCGGTAGCCTGAAGCATGGCGACTAGCTGCGGAATATTCCATTCACCCGCCCCAAGCTCGCGCAGCGGAAGATTGGGTATCGTTGCCGGGTTCAGCTGAAACGCATGACAGAACGACGTGCTTGCCGCGATCACGTTCAGTTGGCCGTCGAGAAGCAAGAGGGGCGCGGTCGAGTTCGCGATCACTGCCAAAGCAAGATTCAGCGCCAGATTGGGATGCGCTGTTAAATTGGGCGACATTGCTGCCCCCTTTCCGCAAAGCCGGAGATCCTCGAATTGAGAACCGTACCCGCGTCAATAATCGTGATAATGGGCCAGCCCGGTGAACGCCATTGCTGTGCCAGTACGTCATAATACCATGGCCTTTGTAACAGAGTCATGCCGAATATGATCGCGTGCGGCCCCAAGCGCCTGAGTGTTTTCCGATGTCCGCGGTTCCAAAGCGTTCAGGGCGCCGATTGCTTTAGCGCCGGCCTGAGTAGATTCCGACGTTTTCTGGTCGAACGTTATGACGTAGGCTTGTCTGCGTTCCATCAGGTCGGCCATGTCCGCTTTTGTGCTTTACGTTGCCGGTTTCATCGTGTTGCTGGGTGGTCTTATCTATGGCGCCTTTCTGCTCCATGTCCCGCATGCGTGGATTGGAGTTGGTGCGCTCGTCATCATTGGCTTTGGCATCATGTCGGCGGTATCGCACACCAAGCAGCGTGATCCGCCGAGCGAACCTCCGCACGCATAAGCGAATGGCAGGCGGATGTTCGTTGCCTGCGGCTGAGACGCACTGAAGGGCTCTTGCAGGCGCTGCCGGTTTTGCGGTGCGCGTGATGCTGTTCGCACCCCAAGAATTTACATCGCGGGCACGTAGTATTCTACAATGTCTATCAACCTACTGGACATTAAGCGCAACCTGATCTAGCCTTCTGTTGCAGCGAGCGGTTGCCCGCATCAAGGAGGAGTTCGCTATGACGGTCGCTTTCGGAGATACACCCATTTTCCGCATTCCTGGCCGGGGCCGTATCTACAGTTCGGTTACCGACACGATTGGCGACACGCCCTTGGTCAAACTGGCGCGTTTGCCCGGGCTCGAAGGGGTGAAGGCGAATGTCCTGCTCAAGCTCGAATTCTTCAATCCGATTGGCTCAGTCAAAGATCGCATTGGCGTTGCCATGATCGATGCCTTGGAGCGCGAAGGCAAAATCGCACCCGGCAAGACGACATTGGTGGAACCCACCAGCGGCAATACCGGCATTGCGCTGGCCTTCGTGGCCGCGGCGCGCGGTTACAAGCTGATCCTGTGCATGCCAGAATCGTTTTCGATCGAGCGGCGCAAAATGCTGGTTCTGCTTGGGGCGGAATTGGTGTTGACCCCGGCGGCGGGCGGCATGAAGGGCGCCATCGCCCGGGCGCAGGAACTGCTCAACGAAATTCCCGACGCGGTAAGCCCGCGCCAGTTCGAAAACCCTGCCAATCCGGACATTCATCGCCGCACCACGGCGGAAGAAATCTGGAACGATACCAAAGGCGATATCGATGCGGTGGTGGCGGGCTCTGGCACCGGCGGCACGATCACGGGCATCGGCCAAGTGTTAAAGAAGCGAAAGCCTCTCAAAGTCATCGCGGTTGAGCCGGAGGATTCTCCGGTGCTTTCCGGCGGCAAGCCGGGACCGCACAAGATTCAAGGCATCGGACCCGGTTTTGTGCCCGCCGTGCTCGACCGCAGCGTGATCGACGAGGTCATCACGGTTTCCAACGAATCGGCTCTCGCCACCGCCCGCAAGCTGGCCAAATACGAAGGCATTCCCGTGGGTATCTCTTCGGGCGCGGCGGTCTTTGCCGCGTTCGAAATCGGGCAGCGGCCCGAATATGCGGGCAAGACCATCGTCGCTATCGTTCCGGATTTTGCGGAACGCTATCTGTCGACGGCCTTGTTCGAAGGCTTAAGTGTTCCTCAGTAGTCCTCCTCTGGTCTTTCCTCGAACTTGGCGGGCCGCCTGGCCCGCTTTTTTTTGCCCGGATTTGTCTTGGGACGCGGCGCGTGACATTCTCATGAACGCTTTCAAGCGCTTGACGGTGCCGTTATAGTCCGGCCGTCCAAAACGGGTCCCCCTATGCACGGCTTATTTCGCCATTCAGCGCTGGTTGTCGCGCTTTTCCTTACAGCGCTTTTGATGCCCGCGGCTTTGGCCGAAAATGTCTTTGAGGTGGCCAATATTCATGTTGATGCTTCGGCCAAATCGGCCTCGGAAGCGCGGATGGAAGCCATTTCGGCAGGACGGCCGATCGCCTGGGCGACGCTTTACCGCCGCCTGACGCGGCAGGCCGATTGGGCACGGCAACCGGCGCTCGACGCTGCGGCGCTGCAACGGCTGGTGATCGGCTATTTCCCCAGCAACGAGCGGCGCTCGACGACGCGCTATGTCGCGGATTTAACCTATACCTTCAATCCGGATGCGGTGGCCCGCGTGCTGCAGGCGGCTGCCATTCCCTATACGGCGAGTGCGGTCAAACGCATCCTGGTGATTCCCATGGCGCCGGGTTTTGCCCGCGGCTCGGCCTGGGCGGCTGCCTTTGCCAGCCCGCGCTTTGCCAATGCGCCGGTGCTCTTTGCCATTCCCGGCGGGGACGCGCAGGAAATCGCGGTGCTTGGCGGGCTCGCATTCGAGACCGCCACCTGGGAACAGATTGCCCCCGTCGCGGCCCGCATTCATGCCACCGAGGCGGTGCTGGTCCTGGCCCAGCCCGCAGGTAACAAGCTTCTTCTGACGCTGAAAAGGCTCGGTGCCGGAACGCTGCCGAGCAAAGCGGCAGTTGAGGTGCCGATGTTGCAGAGCGCGGTTGCCACCTATCCCGGTGCTGCGGATGCGGCGGTCAAAGCCATCGACGAGATGTGGAAGAATCAGAAGGTGGTCGATTACAGCCAGAAGGGAAAGCTCTTCGCCGATGCGCGTTTTGGCTCGCTTGGCCAATTTGCCGCCTTGGAAAACGCCCTCGGGGCGGTGCCCAACGTCGCGGCGGTGGGGGTGGCGGCAATGGATATCGGCCAAGCGCGGCTCTCAATCACCTATATCGGCACGGTCGAGCAGCTGCGCGCGGCATTGGCCCAATCCGGGGTGGCGCTGACGGCGCGCGGCGCGGGCTGGCAAATCGGAACGGCATCAGCACAGCCATGAGCCCTGTGCTGCGCCAAGCACCGAATATCTTGAGCGCGCTCAGGCTCTGCGCGGCGCCGGTGGCGGCGTGGCTGATTCTTACGGGACGCGACGTCGAGGCGCTGGCGGTGTTTGCTTTGGCGGGGCTGACCGATGCCGCGGACGGTTATCTGGCCAAGAGTTTTGGCCTGGCCTCGCGCTTTGGCGCCTGGCTCGACCCGATCGCCGACAAACTTCTGATGCTGGCCAGCTTTCTGTCGCTGACCTATATCGGCGCGGTACCGATGTGGCTGACCGCGGTGGTGATCGGACGCGATGTCATGATCGTGCTGGGGGTGGGGCTGGCGCGCTTTCTCGGCATGCCGCTGGTGGTGCAGCCCTTGATGGCGGGCAAGGTGAGCACCGTGCTGCAGGTCCTCTATATCGCACTGGTACTGTTGCTCTTGACGCTGCATGAGCCGCCCGCGGGGCTGGAGAGGAGCGGCGAATTCCTGGTGACGGTTCTGGCGGTGTGGTCCTTTCTGGCTTATGCCCAGGTCTGGTTCCGGGCCGCGACGCAGCGCGCCCCCCAAGGCGGCAGCGCCAATTAGCGCGAAACCGGATTCTGCCGAATCGCGATTTCGCTCTAACCATTTGCTTGGTCGCGCAATTTATCGGAAAACCGCTTTGCACTTTTCCGATTGCGCTCCATGGCCTCCCAGATTCCCTTGCCTTTGCCCGCCACCGCGCGGCTTGGACGGGCCGATTTCATCAGCGGTCCGGGCAATGCGGCGGCGGTGGCCTTTGTCGATTCCTGGCCGGGCTGGACCGCGCCAGCCGCGGTACTCTATGGGCCGACGGGCTCGGGAAAATCGCATCTGGCGGGGATTTGGGCCGAGCGCGCTGGGGCGAAGACCATCGCGGCGCTGGAATTGGGCCACGATTGCCTCGGCAGCACGGCGCCGTTGGTCGTGGAAGATGTCGATGCCGCGCCGCCCGGCCGGGAACGCGAGGCCGTGCTATTCGCCCTGTTGGAACGCGGGCATTCGCTGATCTTAACATCAGCAACGCCGCCCGCCTCCTGGAGCCCCGAAATTCCCGATCTGATCTCGCGCTTCGCGGCCTTGCTGGCCTTTCCGCTGTGGGCGCCGGATGAGGCGCTTCTGGAGGGGCTGGCGCGCAAACTCTTCGCCGATCGCCAGCTGCAAGTCCCCGAGAGCGTCATCGTGCAAATGATCCGCGCCCTGGAACGCTCGCCGGGGGCCGTACGCGATTTCGTGGCCCGGGCCGATAACGCGGCGCTGGCGGAAAAGCGGCCCGTCAGTCTGGGTCTGATTCGCGAATTGCTTGCCGGAGCCTAGGTTCCGGTATGCATGACAGCGTAACCAATTTGTTCTAGGCTGCCGGGCGGAATTTTGGTAAGTGATTGATGTCAAATGCAAACGGCGCGGATACGGGGACTGCAAAGCGGAACAGAAAGGCCGCCGCACCGGCGCTATCCAAGCTGCTGATGACATCGCCGCCGCCAGCCCCCCAAGCGCTCAATCCGCTCAACACACCGGACCGTTTCCTCAATCGTGAACTCTCCTGGCTCGCCTTCAATGGCCGGGTGCTGCAGGAGGCGCAGAACAAGCGCCATCCCCTGTTGGAGCGCGTGCGTTTTCTGTCGATTTCCTCCTCCAACCTCTCCGAGTTTTTTATGGTCCGCGTGGCGGGGCTGTGGGGCATGGTCAAAGAGGGCGTCGGCACCATCAGCGATGACGGGATGAACCCCAACCAGCAGCTGACCAAGATCACCGAAGCGGCCAATCAAATCCTCACCGACCAGCAGCGCGTCTGGCTATCGCTGCGCAAGGAACTGGGTGAGAACGGCATCTCTGTTATCGGCGTCAAACAGCTCAAAGGCGCCGACCGCGACTGGCTCGACACCTATTTCAACGAGCAGATTTTTCCGGTTCTGACGCCGCTCGCCATCGATCCGGCGCATCCCTTTCCCTTTATTCCCAATCTCGGCTTTACCCTGGCGCTGAAATTGGCGCGGGCGCGCGATGGCCGCATGGTAATGGCGCTTTTGCCGGTGCCGTCGCAATTGCAGCGCTTCATTCGCGTACCCGGCAAGGGCAAGGCCGTGCGTTTCCTGCCGCTGGAAGAGGTGATTGAGCTTTACCTCGACAAGCTTTTCCCCGGTCACAGCGTCAAAGGCTCGGGCCAGTTCCGGGTGATCCGCGACAGTGACGTGGAAATCGAGGAAGAAGCCGAAGACCTAGTGTTGATGTTCGAATCGCTTTTGAAGCGACGGCGGCGGGGCTCGGTGATCCTGATGACCTGCACCGACACCATGCCGGACGATCTGCGCCAGTTCATTGCCGATCATCTGGATTTGCAGGACGAAGAAGTGGTCCGCGTGGCGGAGATGCTGGGGCTCGCCGATCTCAACCAGTTGATCCTGAAAGAACGGCCGGATCTGCTTTTCAAGCCTTTCGTGCCGCGTTTTCCCGAGCGTATCCGCGATCATGGCGGCGATTGTTTTGCTTCGATCCGGGCCAAGGACATCATCGTCCATCATCCGTTCGAGAGTTTCGATGTGGTGGTGCAGTTTTTGCGCCAAGCCGCCGCCGATCCCGATGTGGTGGCGATCAAGCAGACGCTCTATCGCACCTCCAGCGATTCACCGATCGTCAGTGCGCTGATCGAAGCCGCCGATGCGGGCAAATCCGTGACCGCGCTGGTGGAGCTGAAAGCGCGTTTCGACGAGGCCGCCAATATCAAATGGGCGCGCGATCTGGAACGCGCCGGAGTGCAGGTGGTCTATGGCTTCATCGAGCTGAAGACCCATGCCAAGGTGAGTTTGGTGGTGCGGCGCGAAAGCGGCCAGCTTAGGACCTATGTGCATTTCGGCACCGGCAATTATCACCCGGTGACGGCGAAGATTTACACCGATCTGTCGCTCTTCAGTGCCGATCCGGCTTTGGGGCGCGATGCGGCGCAGCTGTTCAATTATATTACCGGCTATGCCGAGCCCTCAGGGCTGGAGAAGATCGCGGTCTCACCGCTCAATCTGCGCGAGACGCTGGTCAATCATATCGCCCAAGAAATTGAGCACGCCAAGGCCGGACGGCCGGCGGAGATTTGGATCAAGGTCAACTCTCTGGTCGATCCCGATATGATCGATTGCCTTTACCGGGCGAGCCAGGCGGGGGTGAAGATCGAGATCATCGCGCGCGGCATATGCTGCCTGAGGCCGGGCGTGCCGGGGCTCTCCGACAATATCCGCGTGAAGAGTATCGTCGGCCGCTTCCTGGAGCATGGCCGTATCATCGCCTTCGGGGGCGGCCATGGCCTGCCCAATCCCAAAGCCAAGCTCTATATGTCTTCGGCCGATTGGATGCCGCGCAATCTCGACCGGCGTGTGGAATCCTTGGTGCCGATCGACAACCCCACCGTGCACCAGCAGGTGCTGGACCAGATTCTGGTGGCGCAAATCAAGGATCAGGCCCAGTCCTGGCATATGAAGGCGGATGGCAGCTATGTCCGCGACGATGCGTACCGCAGCCCTGACGCGTTTTCGGCGCATACCTACTTTATGACCAATCCGTCATTGTCAGGCCGCGGCCGGGCCTTGCGGATCAAGCATCCGCGTCCGATTACCGGTCCCGAGACTGCCAAATCTGCGCCTGCCAAAACTGAAGCCAAACCCGAGTGAGTATGAGCGGCTCCCTGCCCGAGATCGGCGACGACATGGTGCCGCGTGCCAGCGGGGCCGTGACGGATCGTCATGACCGCAAAGAGCGCATCGGGATTGTCGATATCGGCTCCAATTCGGTGCGCTTCGTGGTCTTCGATGCTTTGGCGCGCACCGTCCATACCGTGCACAACGAAAAGACCATCTGCAGCATCGGGCGCGAGCTGGGCTCCACCGGCATGCTTTACCGCGAAGGCGTCGAGCTGGCGCTGGAAGCGCTGCGCCGCTATCGCCATTTGAGCGACAAACTGGGCGTCACCCTGCGCGAGGCGGTGGCGACGGCAGCGGCGCGCGATGCCCTCAATGGGGCGGAATTTGTCCGCCGCGCCGAGGCCGCTTGGGGCTCCGCCGTGCGGGTTTTGACCGGCACCGAAGAGGCGCGGCTGGCGGGCGAGGGTGTGATCGCGGCCATCCCCGATGCCGATGGGCTGACGGCCGATCTCGGCGGCGGCAGTCTCGACATGGTGGTGGTGAAAAACGGCCAGACGGGCGAGGCGATCTCGCTGCCCTTCGGGCCTTTGCGGTTGATCGATCTGTCCAAAGGCGATCTCGACAAGACACGCCAGCTGGTCGATTACGAACTTTCCAAATGGCTGCCGCTGCGCGCCCTCGACAACAAGACGCTGTATCTCGTCGGCGGCATCTGGCGCAGCGTGGCACGGGTGGACATGCTGCGCGAAGAATACCCGCTGCCCATCCTGCAAAATTACACCATCCCGTATAGCCGGGCGGTGGAGCTTTCCACGGTGCTGGCCAAGCAGGGGCGCAAATCGCTCGAGAATCTCGCCAATGTTTCCAAGCGGCGGATGGAGCTTCTGCCTTTCGGCGCCATTGTGCTGCAGCGTTTGCTGGTGGCGGCAAAATTCAAAGATGTGGTGGTCTCGGCCAATGGCGTGCGCGAAGGCATCGTCTTTGCCAAGCTGGCGCCGGAAGAACGCAGCAAAGACCCGCTGATCGATTTTGCCAACATCCAGAATGCCCGTTTCAGCCGCTCACCGCCGCATGCGATGGAAATGTTCAACTGGGCGACGCCGCTGTTTGCCGACGAAAACGCCTATTACCGCCGCCTTCGGCTGGCCGCTTCGCTTCTGAGTGACCTCGGCTGGCGGCGCCATCCCGAATACCGCACCCGCGGCTCTTATCTCGAGGTGCTGAATATGCCCTTCGGCGGCGCCGACCACAAAGCGCGGGCCTTCGTCGCGGCCTCTATTTTCCATCGCTATGCCGGTGACGATGAGATGCCGGAGGATTTGCGGCTGGCTGGTATGCTGGACAAGCCCGAAGAGAAGCGGGCTCTCAAAATCGGACTGGCGGCGCGGCTGGCCTTTGACCTTTCGGCCTCGGCGGCGGGGGAACTTAGCCATTACCGCCTGCGGCTGACGCCCTCTAAGGTGATCCTGGAAATCCCCAAGCGGCGCGGCGCCGTGGCCGACGATACGGTCGGCAAGCGCCTGGGGGCGCTAGGCGGGGCCTTTGACCGCAATGCCGAAATCCAGGTGATCGGCAGCTAACGCAAGGGTGACAGCCGCGGCGGCTGTGCCCGCTTGCATCCCAGCGAAACCCGGTCTTTAACAAGGTGCCCCTGGAATAAGGGGCCTCTGCCCCCACATCGTTACAAGAGGGGCCAGACATGAAGGAGAAGAAACATGGGCGGATTGAGCATCTGGCACCTTGTCTTGGTGGCCGTGGTCGTTTTGGTGCTGTTCGGCGGCAAAGGTAAGCTCTCCGACATCATGGGCGATTTTGCCAAAGGCATTAAGAGCTTCAAAAAAGGCATGTCGGACGACGATGAGGCCAAGGTCAAAGCGGCTGAGACCCCCGTTGTTCCCCCTCGGGACCCGGCGGCGCACTAACGAGTAGCCGCTATGTTCCCCGATCTCAGTTGGAGCCATATGCTCCTGGTCCTGATTGTCGCCCTCGTCGTCGTGGGCCCTAAGGACCTGCCCAAACTGATGCGGAAAATGGGGCAATGGACCGCCAAAGCGCGCGGCATGGCCGATCAATTCCGGCGCAGCTTCGATGAAATGGCCCGCCAGAGCGAACTCGACGAGTTGCGCAAGGAACTCGACGAATTGCGCAACATCCGGCCTTTGGCGGAGGTCGATCATCAGATGAGCCAGATGTTGGCGGGGCCTGCGGTGAGTATGGACGCGGCGCCGGAATCCGGCTCCGAGACGGCGCCTGCCGCCGAGACCGCTGCGCCTGTGCCGGAAGCGGTGGCGGAAGCAGCGATTGCCGATCCCGGCGAGCCGCATCCGGCATCCGCAGAACCCGCCCAAGTCCTTCCGCAATCCGACCTGCATCCCCCGGCGCCATGACCGACAGCAAAGACGAAGACGACATCGAGGCGTCCAAGGCGCCGCTGCTGGATCATCTGATCGAGCTGCGAAAACGCATCGTCTATTCGCTGCTGGCGCTGTTTGGCGGTTTTGTCATCTGCTTTTATTTTGCCGACCCGCTCTACAATTTTCTGACGGCGCCGTTGGCGCATGCCATGGCGGGACAGCCAGGCCGGCACCTGATCTACACCCAGGTCTATGAGAAGTTTTTCACCAACGCCAAGGTTGGCCTCTTCGGCGGTCTCTGTCTGGCGTTTCCGGTGATCGCGGCGCAGGTTTGGATGTTCGTGGCGCCAGGGCTTTATAAGCAGGAGCGCCGCGCCTTTCTGCCGTTTTTGATCGCCAGTCCGCTGCTGTTCATCACCGGGGCGGGCTTTGTTTATTACGTGATGCTGCCTTATGCGCTGAAATTCTTCCTCGGTTTCGAGACCAAGGGCAGCAAAGACGCGCTGCCGATCGAGATGATGGCCAAGGTCAGCGATTATTTCGATTTCGTCACCAGCCTGATCTTCGCCTTTGGTCTCACCTTTCAACTGCCGGTGGCGCTGGCGCTGCTCGGGCGGGTGGGGATCGTCAATGCGGACATGCTGCGCAAATCCCGGCGTTACGCCATTGTCGCCATCGCGGCCCTGGCAGCGATTTTCACCCCGCCGGACATTTTCTCGATGGTGAGCCTGCTGGTGCCGCTGGTGCTGCTCTACGAAGTTTCGATCTGGCTGGTACGGGGCATCGAAAAGCAACGCGAGCGGGACTACGCCAAAAAGGATGCGGAATAGGTTCAGCGCCCTCAAGGTTCGCCTTTCAGACCTCTTTAGCCCCCCTCCGTCTCGACGCTTCGCGCCGATCCACCTCCCCCGCTATTCCTCCGGCGTGCGGCTCGGTATGCGAAGCACCGCAGGGGAGGAAAGCTACCGCCAAATCTAGTTTTTGACCCTCTCGCGCGGCTGTGCCATGACCTGGGGGCCGGGAGAGTCTCATGCATGATATCAAACTGATCCGCGACAACCGCGACCTCTTCGTGGCCGCTTTGGCCCGCCGTCCTGCTTATGCGGAGGCTGCGGACACCACTGCCGCGGAGATTCTGGACCTCGATGCCAAATGGCGCGGGGCCAAAACCGCTTACGAGCAGCATAAGGCGCGTCAGAACGAAGCCTCGCGCGCCATTGGTCAGGCCAAGGCCAAAAAGGACGAAGCGGGCGCCAAGGCAATGCTCGAGGAAGTGGCGCATCTGAAGGCGCAGCTTCAGGCCGATCAGGAAGAAGAGCGCAAATACGAAGTCGATCTGCGCGCCAAGCTGGCGGTGCTGCCCAATTTGCCGGTTGCCGATGTGCCGATGGGCGCCGACGAGAACGACAATGTGGAGGTGGTGGCGCGCCGTTTCGGCTCGGCGCCGCGCTTTGACTTCAAGCCCAAAGAACATTTCGAACTCGGCGAAGCGCTGGGGATGATGGATTTCGAACGCGCAGGGAAAGTGTCCGGAGCGCGTTTCGTGTACCTCAAAGGCGCGCTGGCGCGGCTGGAGCGCAGCCTCGGCATGTTCATGCTCGATGTGCAGACGGCCAATGGCTATCTGGAAGTGAACCCGCCGCTGCTGGTGCGCGACGAAGCGTTTTTTGGCACCAGCCAATTGCCGAAATTTGAAGAGGATTTGTTCTGGGCCTCGATGGGCGAAGGCCGGTTTGGTTTGATCCCCACTGCCGAGGTGCCGCTGACCAATTTGGTGCGTGAGGAGATTCTTGACGAGGCGGCGTTGCCTTATCGGGTGACGGCGTGGACGCCGTGTTTCCGGGCTGAGGCTGGGGCTGCGGGGCGCGATACGCGCGGCATGATCCGCCAGCATCAGTTTTCCAAAGTGGAGCTGGTTTCGATCACGGCGCCAGAGCAGTCCG
This sequence comes from Alphaproteobacteria bacterium, assembly GCA_015654635.1. Classification (GTDB taxonomy): domain Bacteria; phylum Pseudomonadota; class Alphaproteobacteria; order Micropepsales; family Micropepsaceae; genus Rhizomicrobium. The sequence continues at coordinate 22,902 of JAATGP010000001.1, forward strand.
AAGCCGAACATGAGCGCATGACCGATTGTGCGCAGGACATTCTAAAGCGTCTGGAATTGCCGCATCGCGTGGTCACGCTGTGCAGCGGCGATATGGGTTTTGCGGCGCAGAAGACCTACGACATCGAGGTCTGGCTGCCGGGGCAGGATCGCTATCGTGAGATATCTTCCTGCTCCAATTGCGGGGATTTCCAAGCCCGCCGCATGGAAGCGCGCTATCGCCCGAAGGACAGCAAAAATACACGTTTTGTACATACGCTGAACGGCTCGGGATTGGCGGTGGGCCGCACCCTGATCGCGGTCTTGGAGAATTATCAAGAGGCCGACGGCACCGTCCGGGTGCCGGAGGCGTTGCTGCCCTATATGGGCGGGCTGACGAAGATCGAGAAGGTTTGAGGGCGTTCCCCCCTCCGGTCCTTCGGACCGCGCATACGCTGTTGCTATGCGCGCCCCGTAAACGGGGGAGGAAAGCGTTAGGAGTTGTGCGTGACAGAGAAGAACTTGCGTATCCTAGTCACCAATGATGACGGCGTTCGTTCGCAGGGCATCGCCATTCTGGAGAAGATTGCCCGTACGCTCACCGACGATGTTTGGGTGGTGGCACCGGAGACGGAGCAATCGGGTGCCTCGCATTCTTTGACCCTGACGACGCCGCTGCGCTTGCGCGCGCTCGATGATCGCCATTTTGCGGTGACAGGCACGCCGACCGATTGCGTCATGATGGCTTCGGCCCATTTGCTCAAAGACGAGCCGCCGAACCTGATTTTGTCGGGCATCAATCGCGGCATCAACGCCGCCGACGACGTTACTTATTCGGGCACCATCGCCGGCGCCATGGAAGGCTGCTCGCTGGGCATCGCCTCCATTGCTTTGAGCCAGACCTACAACCATCAAGACCGGCGCGACATCCGTTGGGATTGTGCCGAAGCTCACGGCCCGGCGGTGGTGAAAAAGCTGGTCGAAACCGGCTGGCCCAAAGATGTGCTGATGAATGTGAATTTTCCCGACTGCGCCCCGGAAGAGGTCTCAGGCATCGAAGTGGTGGCGCAGGGGGTGCGCGAATTGCAGGAAATCGTCATCGAGCAGCGCATCGATCTGCGCGACAATCCTTATTTCTGGATCGGCTTTCGCCGTGAGCGCATCAACGCCAAGCAGGGCACCGATCTCGGGGCTTTGGCGGTGCGCAAAATCTCGGTGACGCCGCTGCAGATGAACTTGACCGACTGGAAGACATTGCAGGCGATGAAGCACGGCATCGACGCTGCGTTCGGGCCTCCCGCCGTGGCCAATGAAGATTCCACAGGCGCGCTGATCCCTGCCAAGGAGCGCACGCCTTAACGAGATAATAGCGCATGCATGAGTTCGATCCCCGCCTCATCGCGTTGGTCATGGCGCTGCGCAAGCAGGGGATCATCGATGCGCGCGTGCTCTCTGCCATCGAACGCACCCCGCGGGACCTCTTCGTGGGCGAGGCCTTCAGCCATGCCGCTTACGACAATTCTGCTTTGCCCATCGCTTGCGGCCAAACCATTAGCCAGCCTTACGTAGTGGCAGTTTCGACCGAGGCACTGGCGGTGAACGAGACCATGCGGGTGCTCGAAATCGGCACCGGCTCGGGCTATCAAGCGGCGGTGCTGGCGCAGTTGTGCCGAAGGGTGTATTCTATCGAACGGCACCGTTCACTACACCTTGAAGCGGAACGGCGTTTCAAGGCCCTGCGTATACCAAATATTGCGACCAAACTGGGCGATGGCTTCCAGGGCTGGCCGGAGCAGGCGCCCTTCGACCGCATACTTTTGACGGCGGCAGTCACAGAAGTGCCGCAAGCGCTGATCGAGCAGCTCAAGCCGGGTGGAATCCTGGTGGCGCCGATCGGAGATCAACCTGACTCGAATTTGGAAAGTAATTGTCAACTATTAACAAAGATGATCCGAACTGAGACAGGTCTGAAGAAAGAGGCGCTGATTTCCGTGGTTTTCGTCCCCATGCTTCCGGGGATGCCGCAGGACTAGCGAGACAGCTATGACGATTCGGACAGAATGCCTTAAGGCCCGCGCGCTCACCATCGCCGCGCTGCTTGCACTGCCGCTCCTGCTGGCGGGATGTCAGTCCTCGCCCAATCCGGAACTCGATTGGGGCACGGGGCAGCACAAGGCACGAGCTGCGGCTGCCGCCAAACCGAAGCCCAGGCCGCAATACGTCTCGTCTGAAACCGAGCGCCGCCCCTGCGAAGCCTATGCCGATGAATGCTATGATGTGCCGGTGCCGGTCGCCCGTCCCGATCCGGATAGCTACCAGCCGCGCTGGGTGCGCAACGAAGCCCCGGTAGCTATCGATTCCGATGCGGGTTTCGTCTGGCCGGTCCGGGGCCGTGTGATCACCGATTTCGGCGCCGCAGCAAGCGGCGAGCGCAATGACGGCATCAATATTGTGGCCCCTCAGGGAACTCCGATTCGGGCCGCTGCCGGCGGTACCGTCAGCTATTCCGGCAATGAGGTGCGCAATTACGGCAACCTGATGCTGTTACGGCACGACAGCGGCTATGTCACCGCCTATGCCCATGCCGACCATTTCGTGGTGAACAAAGGCGACTATGTGAGCAAAGGCCAGATCATCGGCTATGTCGGCAGTACCGGCGATGTCGCCACGCCGCAGCTCCACTTTGAACTGCGCAAGGGCCTGCGCGGTGAAACGCCGGTCAATCCGCGCCCGTTCCTAGGACCGCTGCAGGTGGCACAGCGTTAGCGCGCGGAACAAGGCGCAGCGACAGCAAAGCTGCCAGCGTTGCCGCCACCGCGATGACGCCGATTCCGGCGCGCATGCCGTGATGGGCGGCGACGGCGCCGATCAGCGGCGGCCCGCTTAAGAAGCCGCCAAAGCCTGCGGTCGAAACCGCGGCTATGCCGGCGGCGGGTGAAGACGCGCGCTGGGCGGCGGTGGAGAGCACGCAAGGCACCACATTCGAAAAGCCGATGCCGACCAGGGCGAAACCGGCCACCACAGCGGCCAGCATGGGCACGGCGGTTGCCAGGAAAAGACCAATGGCAGCCAGGGCGCAGCCCACGCCAATCACCAAGCTGCGTCCGAAGCGATGGACAATGGCATCGCCGGTGAGGCGGCCCAGCACCATGGTCGCAGAAAAGGCGGCATAGCCAGCCGCGGCCCGGGCGGGGCTTTCGCCCAAGGTGGTGAGATAAATACCACTCCAATCGGCCATGGCGCCTTCGCTCATGAAGCTGAGCGTCAGGATCGCGGCAAGGCCCCAAATGGCCCGCTCGGGCAGGCGGAAAATGGGTTGGCCTTCATGCTTGGCGGTGTCGCCCGCACCCAGAGAACCTGCGCCCAGCGCCACGATGCTGAGCACAGCGATAGCGGCGGGCAGCATCAGCAAATGGGTGGGGACATGCAGGCTGAGCAGCAGGGCGCCAAAGCCGGTACCGAGCAGGCCGCCAAGGCTGAAACCAGCGTGGAAGGAGGACATGATCGGCGCCCCCCAACGGGTCTCGATATGCGAGGCATGGGCGTTGATCGACACCCCCATGACGCAGCCGGTAGCGCCGAGCAGTGCACAGGCCGCCATCAGCACCGGAAGGTTGGGGGACAGAAAGGGCAGGGAGAGCGCCACCGGGAAGAGAAAACTGGCAAGCTGCGCGGCCTTGCCGGTGCCGCCCAGGCGCTGGGTGATATGGCTCGCCGGCTGCATGGCGATGAGCCCGCCGATCGACATGGCGAGGAGGGCGAGGCTGAGCGAGCCTGCCGACAGCGATAGCATGGCTTTCAAGGGTGCAATGCCCGTCGCCCAGGCGCCAAAGCCGAAGCCGTTGGCGAGGAACATGGCGAAAGTGGCCCAGCGGGGGAGGACAAGGTTCCGGTTCATGGTGACGATGTTATACTCGATTTGACAGCGCTGTCATAGCCTCTGTTCTGTACAAGTCCATGGCAGAAATCAGGTGTTTTTGCGATTTGGCATTATTCTGGAATTGGCACGCCGGACCTCCGTGCAAAATGGGAAGTGCTCAAGGCGTTTGCAAGCCTACTTTGCAGGCGAAGGCTTGAGCCGCAGTGAGATCAGGGCCGCCAGGGTCGCGGCCACGGCGATGACGCCGATGCCCGCGCGCATGCCATGACGGGCGGCGACCGCGCCGATTAACGGCGGGCCGCTCAAGAAACCGCCGAATCCGGCGCTCGAGACCTCGGCAATGCCCGCGGCGGGCGAAGAAGCGCGCTGCGCCGCGGTGGAAAAGACGCAAGGCACGATGTTGGCGAGGCCGACGCCCACCAGGGCAAAGCCGCCGACAATCACAAAGAATTGCGGCAGCAGGGTCGCCAGGATGAGGCCGCTCGCCGCGAGAGCGCAGCCGGCACCGATGACCAGAGCGCGGCCAAAGCGGCGGACGATGACATCACCAAACAGCCGCCCCAAGACCATCGTGGCGGAGAAAGCGGCATAACCGGCAGCGGCGCGGGCGGGCGTTTCGCCCAAGCTGGTGAGATAAATGCCGCTCCAATCGGCCATGGCGCCTTCGCTCATGAAGCAAAGGGTGAGAATCAGCGCCAGACCCCAAATGGCGCGCTCCGGCAGACGGAACAGCGGTTGGCTTTCATGCCTTGCGGTATCGCCCGGACCCAAAAAACGCAGCACCGCCAGCGACAGGCCGAGTACGACGCCCGCGACCGGCAGCATCAGCCCATGGGTCGGGATATGCAGGGTCAGCAGCAAAGCGCCAAAACCCGTGCCGAGCAGCCCGCCCAGGCTGAAGCCGGCATGGAAGGACGACATGATGGCAGCGCCCCAATCGCTCTCGATCTTGGAGGCGTGGGCGTTCATCGCCACATCCATCAGGCACAGCGTGGCGCCGAGAAGGGCGCAAGCTGCGATCAAGACATAGAGATTCGGGGATAGCAGCGGCAACGCCAGCGCGAAGGGAAAGGCAATCGCGGCGAGGGCGGTAGCGTTGCCCGTGCCGCCCAAGCGCTGGATCAAATGGCTGGCAGGCTGCATGGCGATGAGGCCGCCAATCGACATCGCGAGCAAGGCGAGGCTGAGCGAACCCGCCGTCAGTCCCAACATGGCTTTCAGCGGCGCCAAACCAGTTGCCCAAGCACCAAAGCCGAAGCCGTTGGCGATGAACATCGCGAATGTCGCCCAGCGGGCAGTCAGAAGGGAGCGTTTCAGAACAGGTTGGACACTTTTAGGCGCAGTGCGGATATCAAAGGTCACGGCATACCCCTCCCCGAAAAATCCCTTCTCTTCGTTCGCTCCCGCTCACTCCGATTGTGATTTTTCGACCCTCCTTCAAGGGGAGGGTGATTTCACCTATTTATTTTAGGCATTTGGGACAGCGCTGTCATGTCCTCAGGGCAGCTTTTTGCCGAGTTCACCAGCCAGATCCTGGGTAAATTGCCAGGCGACGCGGCCAGAACGGGAACCTCTGCCGGCGGCCCAGGCTAAGGCTTTGCGCTGCAGCGCCTCGCGCGGCAGTCCGAGACTGAAATGCGCAGCATAAGCCTCGACCATGGCGAGATAATCGTCCTGGCTGCAATTGTGAAAGCCGAGCCAGAGGCCGAAGCGGTCGGAGAGGGAGATTTTCTCTTCCACGGCTTCCGAGGGGCTGATGGCGGTGGAGCGCTCATTCTCCACCATGTCTCGCGGCAAGAGATGGCGGCGGTTGGAGGTGGCGTAGAACAGCACATTCTCCGGCCGCCCCTCGATGCCGCCCTCCAGCGCCGCTTTCAGGGATTTGTAGCTAGTGTCGTCCTTGTCGAAGGAAAGATCGTCGCAAAAGAGCAGGAAACGGCGCTTTTCATTGCGCAGGCGTCGCAAAAGCAGCGGCAGGGTCGAGATATCCTCGCGGTGGATCTCGATCAGGACGAGGCGGTCCGCGCCTTTGCGGCCTTCATTGACGGTGCCGTGGATGGCCTTGACCAGCGAGCTTTTGCCCATGCCGCGGGCACCCCAGAGCAGGGCGTTGTTGGCCGGAAGGCCGTTGGCAAAGCGGGCGGTGTTTTCCTGCAGCGTCTCACGGGCCGAATCGATGCCCTTGAGCAGCGGCAGCGGCAGGCGCGCCACATGCGGCACCGGATGCAGGCTGCTTTTCGCCGCCTCCCAGACAAAAGCGTCCGCGATGGCTTTTGATGATTTGACTGACTTCAGGGCCTTGGACGCCTTGGGCGCGGCGTTCCGCCGCCCTGTTTTTGTTCGCACTGTCATGAAGGCCCCCTCGGGCTAATCCTTTGATTTTACGACGTTGCAAAGGTAAGGCACACCGGTATAGTCCGCGCCGCTCGATAAAACAGGTTCCCGGCCATGCAAGATCCGATGTTCCAAATGCTCATTCCGATGGTCGGTATCCTCGGAATCTTCTACTTCATCGTCTGGCGGCCGCAACAAGCGCAAGCCAAAAAGCTGCGTGAGGCCGTCGAAGGCATGCGCCGCGGCGATACCGTTGTCCTCAATTCGGGCATCATTGGCAAAATCGCCAAAGTGCCGCAAAAGGACGAACCCGAAGTCACCGTCGAAATCGCCGACAATGTGACGATCCGTGTGCTGCGCGCGGCGGTTGCCGAAGTGCGCGCCAAGAACCAGCCGGTCGATGTCAAGGCCGAGAAATAAGCGTTAGGTCGAAAAACGATGCTGCAGGTTTCCAATTGGGTCCGCATTCTGGTGGGCCTTATCCTGATCGCCGGGATCGCCATCGCGCTTCCCAACGCGCTGCCCTCCAACGTGCGCGATCGGCTGCCCAGTTGGATGCCGCACAATACCGCCAGCCTCGGTCTTGATCTGCAGGGCGGTTCGTATGTGCTGCTCGAAGTGCAGCTCGATCAGGTCACCAAAGATCAGCTCGACTCGATGGTGAGCGACATCCGCCGCGCATTGCGCAAGCAGCATATCGGCTTTGAATTCCAGCGCCCGGAAGGCGCGGTTGGCGTCAAACTGAAAAACGCCGAGCAGTTCGCCAGCGCTCTCGACGTCATCAAGGGGCTCAACCCGCTGATGACCAGTGCCACCCTGATGGGGACACGGCAATACGACGTCAGCCAGCCGGGCGACAACACCATCATCCTGAAGATGACCGAGCCGTATAAAAAGCAGCTCCAAAAGGATGTGGTCAGCCGCTCTATCGAAGTGGTGCGCAAGCGTATCGACGAGCTGGGCACCAAAGAGCCCTCCATCGAACAGCAAGGCGGCGACCGCATCGTGGTGCAGGTGCCGGGCCTGTCCGATCCCAAGCATCTGCTGACCATCTTGCAGACTACCGCCAAGATGACCTTCCAGATGGTCGACGAAAACGCCGATCTGGAAGCGGCCATCAACCAGCATCGCATTCCGCCGAATGATGAGTTGCTGCAGGTGGAATCGACGCGCGATGGCCTCAAGCCGCCGCCAGTGCTGGTCGAAAAGCGCGTCCTGATCGCGGGCGACCGCCTGAAAGACGCCGGCTGGGCCAATGATCAGAATAGCGGCCGCGTGGCTGTGACCTTCCGCTTCGACGCGGTGGGGGCGCGCGAATTTGCCGACATCACGCGCGAGAACGTGCACAAGCGCTTCGCCATCGTGCTCGACAAGAAAGTGCTGACCTATCCGCAGATTCAGGAGCCGATCCTGCAAGGCTCCGGCCAGATCACGGGCGATTTCACGGTGCAAACAGCCAACGATCTGGCGGTGCTGCTGCGTGCCGGTGCATTGCCCGCGCCGCTGAAGCCGATCGATCAGCGCACCGTCGGCCCAGAACTCGGCAAGGATTCGATCGAAAGCGGCAAGATTGCCACGGTGGCGGGGCTGGCACTGGTCGCTCTCTTCATGGTGCTGCGTTATGGCCTCTTCGGGCTCTTCGCCGACGTTGCGATGGCGGTGAACCTGGTTCTGTTGATGGCAGCGATGACGCTGTTCGGCGCCACGCTGACCCTGCCGGGCATTGCCGGTATCGTGCTGACGCTGGGCATGGCGGTGGACGCCAACGTGCTGATCTTCGAGCGTATGCGTGAAGAGGCCCACAACGGCCGCGGTATGCTGGGGGCCATCGATCAAGGCGAGCAACGCGCCATTGCCACGATTATCGACGCCAATATGACCCATTTGATCGCGGCGTTGATTCTGTTTGAGCTGGGCTCCGGTCCAGTGCGCGGCTTTGCCGTGACGCTGGGTGTCGGTATCATCACCTCCTTCTTTACCTCGGTGATGGTGACGCGGCTGATCATCATCGGCTGGCTGAATGTGGCCAAGCCGAAGAAGCTGATTATCTGACCCTTCGAGGCTCCGCGCATGAGTGCGAGTGTAGTGAGCCTCGCGTGCGGAGCACCTCAGGGTGGCGACGATGATTGATCCCTTCGCGGCGTGTGAAGAGGCCGTCCGCCGCCACGATCCGGACCGCTATTTTGCCGGGCTGTTCGCGCCGGGGGACAAGCGCCGCCATCTCTACGTTCTTTACGCTCTCTATTACGAACTCGCCCACGCGGTCACAGTGGCGCGCGAGCCTATGCTGGCGGCGATCCGCCTCGCCTGGTGGCGCGAAACGGTAGAGGGCGCGCGTGCAGGAAGCCCGCGCGACCATCCGGTGGCCAAAGCGTTGGTAGAGACGCTGGCGGCTTATGATCTGCCGCAAGACCTCTTTAACGCGATGATCGAAGGCTGGATGCCGTGCGATGCGTTCGCCACCGCGGCAGAAGCGGAAGACCATGCCGATGCTACGGTGGGCTCGCTGATGCGGTTGGCAGCGCGGGTTCTTGGGCACGATACGGATGTGCGCGACGCCGCGATTGCTTTTGGGTTGGCGGGACAGCGCGGCGGCGCTTGGAGCGCACTCGATACCGATGCGGCGGCGCGTCGTCATTTGGCGGCAGCGCGCAAGATTGCGATTCCGAAGGTGGCGCTGCCCGCGCTGATGCCAGCAGCGCTGGTGCCGCTTTATCTGAAACGCCCCGAGCCGCCGCTATGGCGCAAACAGATCGCGCTATTAAGCGCCGCTGTTCGCGGGGGGTTGTAACCAGCCTGTCAAATCCACCAACGCTCTCGCGCTCATGGCTTTCTTGCGGTCTTTGCCGCGCGGGCTGGGGACGAGTTCGGGGAAAAGGCCGAAATTGACGTTCATCGGCTGGAATGTTTCGGCGTCCGCACCTTGCGTGATATGCGCGATGAGGGCGCCGAGTGCCGTGGTGGGCGGCGGCGGAGCGCCGAGGCCAGCGGCATAACGGCCCGCCAGCAAGCCGATGGCAGCGCTCTCGACATAGCCTTCGACGCCGGTGACTTGGCCGGCAAACCGCAAAGACGGGCGCGCCTTCAAGCGCAATTGCGGATCGAGCAGGCGCGGCGAGTTGATGAAGGTGTTGCGATGCAAGCCGCCGAGGCGGGCAAAGCTGGCATTCTGAAGGCCCGGGATCATGCGGAAGATGCGGGTTTGTTCGGCGTGTTTCAGCTTGGTCTGAAAGCCCACCATGTTCCACAAGGTGCCGAGCGCATTGTCCTGGCGCAGTTGCACCACAGCGTAAGGGCGGCGCTCGGCGCGCGGATCGGACAGACCCACCGGCTTCATCGGGCCGAAGCGCAGAGTCTCGGCGCCGCGCGAGGCCATCACTTCGATGGGCAAACAGCCCTCAAAATAGGGCGTGGATTTTTCCCATTCCTTGAATTCGGTTTTCTCGCCGGTGATGAGAGCATCGATGAAGGCGCGGTATTGGGCTTCGTCCATCGGGCAATTGACGTAATCTTTGCCGTCGCCTTTGTCGTAACGCGACTGCATCCAGGCGATGTCCATATCGATGGATTCGCGATGGACGATGGGAGCGATGGCATCGAAAAAGGACAGCGATTCCGCATCGCTCAGGGTACGGACATAGCCGGCGAGGGCGGGTGAGGTGAGTGGGCCGGTGGCGATGATGACGTTATCCCATTCCGCCGGCGGCTCGGTGATCTCTTCGCGGCTCAGGGTGATGTTGGCATGCGCAGTCAGCGCCGCGGTGACGCCAGCGGAGAAATTCTCCCGATCCACGGCCAAGGCGCCGCCCGCAGGCAAGCGATGGGCGTCGGCCATTTTCAAGATCAGCGATCCCGCACGGCGCATTTCTTCGTGGAGCAGACCCACGGCGTTGTTCTCGAAATCATCGGAACGCAAGGAGTTGGAACAGACCAGCTCGGCCAGACCATCGGTATGATGGGCATCGGTGGGACGCAGGGGACGCATCTCATGCAGCACGACCGAGGCGCCAGCCTCCGCCGCCTGCCAAGCCGCCTCGCTGCCCGCCAAGCCGCCGCCGATGATGTGGATGGTGTTGGTCATGCGCTGGTTCCCAATATGCCTCTCCGTTATGGCGGAGGAATGCCGCGGCGCAAGCCTTTTCGCGACGGCCTAATGTTCCACCGCCGTATATCGCACTGCCCAAGGGTTGGCTTGTTCGAGCTGGGTGGCAAGTTGGAGGAGCGTGGTTTCGTCGCCGAAAGCGCCGGCGAATTGGATGCCGATGGGCAGGCCCTGGGCGTTCCAGAAGAGCGGGAGGTTGATGGCGGGTTGGCCGGTGATGTTTTGCAGCGGCGTAAAGGGAACATAGGCGCCGAATTCATCCATCGCGGCATCGACATCGATGCGGTCGGGCGCAAATCGGCCCAGCGGCCAAGGGGGCTCGCCCAGGGTCGGGGTCAGCCACAGATCGTAGCGCTGATGAAAGCGCGCCACGCCGCGCGTAACATGGCCGAGGATCGTTTTGGCTTGGATGTAGCGCGTGGCGCTGATGGCTTTGCCCTTCTCGTAATAAGCGAGCGTCAGGCCTTCGAGATTGCCAGGACCGGGTGCTTGTCCGGTTGTGCGGGCGATAAAATCGATCAGCGAGGCCAGATGGCTGCACCATAGAACGGCGAAGGACTCAGCGGTGAGAACCGGATTAAGCTTGGGCGAGGCTTCTTCGACATGATGGCCCAATTCCTCGCATAGCTTGGCAGCGTGTTCGACGGCGGCGGCGCAATCGGGATGCACTGCTGTGCCATCGAAGCGGCGGGTGGTGAAGGCGATGCGCAAGAGGCGCGGACTTTGCAGTGCGGCGGCGTGAAAGGATGGTGGAGCGGGCGGAGCGCTGTAGGGATCGCCGGGGGCGTTCCCGGCCACTGCGTCGAGCAGCGCCGCGCAGTCGCGCACCGAACGGGTAACGGCAAATTCCATGGCAAGGCCATCGAGCGAATCGGCCTGATCGGGGCCGGCCGAAATGCGCCCCCGCGTCGGCTTGAGACCCACCAATCCGCAAGCGGACGCTGGGATACGGATCGAGCCACCGCCATCATTGGCATGGGCCATGGGCACAATCCCCGCCGCCACCGCTGCTGCTGAGCCACCCGAGGAGCCGCCTGTCGAATGGCCGAGATTCCAGGGGTTATGCGCAACCCCGTAAAGCCTGCCTTCGGTGGTGGGGACAAGACCAAATTCCGGCACATTGGTTTTGGCAAAGGGGTTGAGCCCAGCGGCGCGAAAGCGCGTCATCAGATGGCTGTCGTGATCGGCGGCTATCGCCGGAAAAAAGCGCGAGCCTTGGCGCGTGGGCGTGCCTTCGGCGAGCAGGGAAATGTCCTTGAGCAGAAAGGGCACGCCAGCGAAGGCGCCGGTGGAGGCGCGTTCGGCCGCCGCCCGGGCACGCGCATAGTCCTTGTAAACGATCGCATTCAAAGCCGGGTTGGCCCGCTCGGCGCGGGTGATGGCCTCTTCCAGAAGCTCGCCAGCACCAACCTCTTTGCGCGCCACGAGTGCGGCGAGGGCGGTGGCGTCCAAGCGGCCATATTCGGGAATGGTCATTGTTTCTTCCTCGGCTCGTCGTTGCCGAAATTTACCATAAACGTGCACATGGCGGGCGAGGCCGGAACCGCCTATAAGGCGTGCGCGCGCGAAAAAGGACAGTGCATGAGGAAGATACCCGTTCGGCAGACCATCGCGGCATCCTATCGGTTTACCTTCGCGGGTCTGGAGAAAGTGATCGCACTGATCTGGCTTCCCATGATTGTGATTACCGTCGGTGACTATTTTTCAACCGGCGCCTCTTTATCCGGCAGAGCGGCCGCCGTCGACAGTGGCGATTTCGGACAAATGGGTCCCGTTGTGGCCGCGCAATTTGCTTTCGCTCTGGTCGAGTTGGTGCTGACCTGCGTCATCGGTGTGGCGATTGCCCGCGAAATTCTCAGCCCGATGGAACAGCGTCCTTCCTTCTTGCGCTTTTCACTCGGCCTGCCCGAGATGCGTGCGGTGGGCGGCTATGCCGGCCTCTATCTGCTCGCCGTCGTGGTGGCGCTGATCTGTGGCCTTATTGGGATGGCTGTTGGCGGAGCAGTGGGCAGCTCCATCCCCGGGCTGGCGCCTGGCCCGGCGGTGCTCGGCTTTGCGGGGCTGGTGGGGCTGGTCCTGCTGCCGGTGTTGCTGCCGGTGTTTGTGCGGCTTGGCTATTTCATCATGCCGTCCGCGCTGTCGAGCGGCAAATATGGCTTGGAGCAGAGCTGGGGGCTGGCCAAAGGCAACGTCCTTCGCATCATCGCCATCAGTCTTGCCGTCACCATTCCACCAGCGCTGGTGGGAGGGTTGGCGACTGTTCTGGTGCTTGGGCCGGATATATTCATTCCCCATCTCGACATCCTGACCGACAAAGGCGCCCTGGACCGGATGCAGTTGGAACAGTTGCGGCAGAGGGCCGCGCATTTGCCGATGTTGGAAGGAGTTTCCTTCTTCTTGGCCCCCTTCCTCTACGGGTTATGCTTCTCGGCGCCCGCTTTCGCGTACAAGTTTCTCACTGCGAAGGATGAGACTTAAGCGATCATAGTCAGGCGCTGCGGTTTGGATTATTGAGCGGCTGACACGCATTCGGATCTGTTTATGACCGTGCTTTTGACCGGCGCCGCAGGCTTCATCGGTTATCATCTCGCGAACGCTTTGCTGGCACGCGGCCAGAGCGTGATCGGCGTCGACAATCTCAACGATTATTACGACGTGCGGCTGAAACAGGCGCGGCTGGAGAGGCTTGAGGCGCAGCCGGGCTTTACCTTCCGGCGCTGCGATTTCTCCGATCCGGAGGCCATGGAGGGTTTTGCGGCCGAGGATATCCGCCATATCGTGCATCTGGGCGCTCAGCCGGGGGTACGCTATTCGCTTCTCAACCCCTATGCCTATGTCACGGCCAATGTGATGGGGCACGTGGTGATGCTGGAGCTGGCGCGCAAGCTGAAGCATTTGCAGAGCGTCGTCTATGCCAGCTCGTCCTCGGTCTATGGCGGCAATACCAACCTTCCTTTTGCCGTGGGCGATGCTGTCGAAACGCCGCAGTCGCTCTACGCTGCCACCAAGCGGACGGATGAGCTGATCTCCTACACCTATGCCCATCTCTATGGCATCGCCCAGATCGGTCTGCGCTTCTTCACTGTCTATGGCCCTTGGGGCCGGCCGGACATGGCGCCGATGTTGTTCACCAAGGCGATTTTGGCCGGTGAGCCGATCACCGTTTTTAACGACGGCGAGATGTGGCGCGACTTCACCTATATCGACGACATCGTGGCGGGAATTCTGGCTGCGATGGAAGTGCGCCCGCAAGTGGTTCCGCCGCATAAGGTCTACAACCTCGGCAACCACAAATGCGAAAAGCTGACCGATTTCATCGCCGTGCTGGAAGATGCTTTGGGAACCAGGGCAGAGAAGCGTTTTGCCCCCATGCAGCCGGGCGATGTGATATCGACCTATGCCGATATCGCCGAGACGCGCCGCGATCTTGGCTTTGAACCCTCCACACCAATTTGTGAAGGGATTCCGAAATTCGTGGCTTGGTACCGGGACTTCTATGGCGTGTAGGGCCTCCGTCGGCGTGCTAGGTAAAGGCTGACGAATCCAACCAAGGTGCCTCATGCGCATTTTATCCTTTGTCGTCTCGGGACTGCTGCTGGTAACCGGTATCGCACGCGCTGACACGGTGTGGAGGTTCGATCACTTGGACCGCATCGGCGGTGTTACCGCCCATGCCGAGGGCGCCCCTAAGATCATCACCACAGGAGCAGGACCCGCCATCCAGTTCGACGGCGTGCAAGACGCCCTCTTCATCGACAAGCATCCTTTGGCGGGGGCGCAGACCTTTACCTTTGAAGCGATGTTCCGCCCCGATGGCGGTGCCTTCGAGCAGCGCTGGTTTCACCTGGCCGAAACCGATCCCAAGACAGGGCAGGACACCGGCACGCGCTTTTTGTTCGAGATCAGGGTGGTGGAGGGGCGCTGGTATCTGGATGCCTTTACCGCCGGCGATGGTTACAACACCAAGATCATCATCACCGACAAGACCTTTGCCATCGGGCCATGGTATCGCGTCGCCATGACCTATGACGGCACCACCTTTCGCAGCTATGTTAATGGCGTGCTGCAAGGTGAAACTCCGCTCGTCTTTAAGCCCCAAGGCGAAGGCCATAGTGCGGTCGGCACCCGCATCAATCGCGTGAACTATTTCCACGGCGCCGTCTATGAAGCCCGCTTTACAACGCGCGCGCTGACGCCAGAGGAGTTTCTGCCGCTACCCGCCGGGCTGGCAACAGCGCCCTGAACGAAAACAACAACAGCCAAGGACTTTGCTATGACGACCACCGTTTGGACCTTTGACAACCTTGCGCGGATCGGCGGCCACGCCGCGACCGTCGAAGGCACACCGACGCTGATCGACACAGGCGCCGGCAAAGCGATCCAATTCGATGGCGCAAGCGATGTCGTTTATGTCGCGAGCCATCCCCTGGCCGGGGCCGAGGCTTTTACCGTGGAAGCGGTGTTCCGCCCCGATGGCGGGGCTTTCGAGCAGCGCTGGCTGCATCTGGCCGAGGCCGATGCGGTGAACGGCGATGCGCAAAGCCCGCGCACCTTGTTCGAAATTCGCGTGGTGGACGCGGGCTGGTATCTCGATGCTTTCACCACCGGCCCCGGCTACAACACCACACTGGTGGTGCCGGAAAAGACCTTTCCTCTGAAGCGCTGGTACGCCGTGCAGCAGACCTTCGACGGCAAGATTTATCGTAGCTTTGTCGATGGGGTGCTGCAGGCCGAGGCGGAACTTTCCTACGTGCCGCAAAAGGCCGGACGCACCTCCATCGGTATGCGGATCAATAAGGCGACGCCTTTCCACGGCGCGGTGCATTCCGCGCGGTTCACGCCGCATGCGCTGGCAGTCTCCCAATTCGCGGGCTTGCCCCAAGGTCTCTAGGAACCATTATGCTGAAACGCAGAACCGTTCTGGCAGGGCTTTCGTCCATAACGGTTGCTGGAGTTCTGCCGGCGCGGGCTGCTTCAGGTTATGATGCGGTGGTCCGCAAGGCGCCGGGCAAAGGCGAGTTTGCCACCGTTGCCGCGGCTGTGGCGGCTGCTCCTGGCGACAAGCTATTTCGTATTTTGATCACCGCAGGCGAATGGCGCGAGCGGGTGGTGATCGACAAAGCCCATGTGATGCTGACCGGCGAAGGCGTGGGCAAGACCATCATCGTCTTCAACGCTTCGGCGGGCGATATAGGTGAGAACGGCAAACCGATCGGCACTTTCGGCACACCGACGGTGACGGTGAAGGCGCCGGATTTTACCGCCCAGCATATGACCATCGCCAATGATTTCGATTATCTCGGCCATATCGTCAAAAAATCGTTGAAGGACGACAAGCCCGCGCCCATCGGCACCCAAGCGGTGGCGCTGGCTATTCAGGACGGGGCTGACCGCAGCTTCCTCGAAGACGTTTATCTCACCGCCTATCACGATACGCTGTTCACCAATGCCGGGCGCAGCCTGTTCCGTGGCTGCAAGATCGATGGCTGTGTGGATTTTATTTTTGGTGCGGGCCGAGCCGTGTTCGAGACATGCGAGATTGTCTCGCGCTTACGCCCGCCGGGTGATTTCAACGGTTACGTGGCGGCGCCCGATACCAACGTGGAGCAGCCCTACGGTCTTGTGTTCATCGGTTGCCATCTGAGCAAGGAAGGCACTGTGGCCGCGCATACCGTGGCGCTGGGGCGGCCATGGCGGCGGACTGGCACATTCCCGGACGGGCGCTATGGCGATCCCGAAGCGGTGGGTTCCGCAGTCTATATCAACTGCTGGATGGACGATCACATCGTGCCGGAAGGCTGGCATGCGATGAGCTACGGCACCAAGGAAGGCGGACGCGCGGAGCTGCAACCCGAAGAGGCGCGCTTCTTTGAATCCGGCTCGACCGGACCGGGGGCTGGGCCTGCCTCGGCGCGGCGGCGCATACTGTCGCCGGAGCAGGCCAAGGCCTTCGAGGCGCGTTTGGTGCTGGATGGGTGGATGCCGCGATGAGCAAAAAAGTCGATGTGCTGAGCAGGACCCCTCTGCTGGATGGCTTTTTCAAAGTGGAAGAAGCTGTCATTTCCTTCGAGCAAAAGGACGGCAGCATGAGCGCGCCGATCCGCCGCCTCGATCTGGTGCGCGAGGACGCGGTGTGTGCGCTGATCGTCAACACGGCCAAGGGCACGCTGGTGCTGGTGCGCCAATTTCGCTATGCCGGGCTGTCGCGCGATCAGGCCTTTCCGCTGGAGTTGGTGGCGGGGCTGGTCGATGCCGATGAGGCGCCCGAGGCAGCCATTCGCCGCGAGATCCTGGAAGAGGCGGGCTATGCGATGGGCCCGCTGACGCGCGTTTGCACGTTTTATCCCTCGCCCGGCATTACCTCGGAGCGCGGGATTTTGTTCTACGGCGAAACCGAAGG
>JAATGP010000050.1 GCA_015654635.1 Alphaproteobacteria bacterium
GCGGCGCGCACGACGAGTTCGCCAAGATCATCGACATGGACGTGGGAGAATGCGTGCAGCCCCGCACCCAGATAGAACGTCCAACCAAGCCGTTTGCCGGCATCGATCATCCAAGGCACCTGGAAACTGGCGCCTCGCCCCCACACGAGCGGCGGGCGGATCACCATCCCATGAACGCCGCGCATGGTCGCACGGCGGAGTTTCATCTCGGTGTCATAGCGTTTGACCGACCGTTCCGGCGGGACGAACGCGTCGTGCTCCGCGTAGATTTCTTCGCGCCACCTGCCGTCCACAGCGTCATGGGAAAGAAGCATCGCCCCCGACATCATTAGCAGTGGCTTGCCCGACCCTTCCAGGATGTCGATAAAAAGCGCGATCGCCCTGGCTTCTTCGTCGAAGGGCACGGCCGCCGCGAAGATGACGGCATCGAAGTTCAGCACCGCTGCCGCGAGCCTTTCTCGGTCATCGAGAGACGAGGTGACGACTTCGAGAGGCTCTTGCGGCGGGGTGGCGGATTCAGGGCGGCGGATCGCTCCGACCACATGCCCTTGATCGAGGGCAGCTCTGACGATCGCAGAGCCGATGTAGCCGCTTGCGCCTGCTATCAATATTCTCACTTCAGCCTCGCAATAACGAATATAATTCCGTACCGATGATATCGTTATTCCCGTGGCTGGCTTCGGTCAACAGTTTCGTACTCGGAAGTACCAAATGAATGTAAGCAAACAACTGCCCGGGCGACCGCGCGGTTTCGACATTGATCAGGCGCTGGATGTCGCTATCGAAGGCTTCTGGCGTCATGGTTATGAAGGCTTCGACATGAACACCCTCGCGGCTGCGATCGGAACCAGCAAGCCCGCGCTTTACCGTGTTTTTCATGACAAGGCCGCACTGTTCCTGAGAGCAATCGAGCGCTACAGCCAGCCCGGTCTGGAACGACCAAGCCAGTCCTATTTTGCCGCCGCGTCGCTGTACGAAGCCGTTGAGGCATTCCTTGCCGGAGTGATTGCCAAGTCACTTAAACCGGGTCTGCCCGCCGGATGCCTTCTTTCGGTCGTAGCCGCTGTATCGCCCGTCCCGGAAGCGAGGAAACTATGCCAGCAGTCGCTCGAACACCTGGCCGGTGCCTTGATGCCGCGAATGGCGGCGGAATGTAGCGATCTGGCCTTGCAGCGAGTGACCGCCGAGGCCCGGACCTGGCTGCTCATCGATATCGCCCAAGCCTTTGCCATAAGATCCCGCATGGGTTTTGAACGTGAGGCGATGCTGGCAAGTGTTCCAAGCTATGCGCGTCTTGTGATCGAATGACCTCGCAGCCGTTTTGCCGCGAGGTTCGTTTTAGAGCGACGCCAGCCGAGTCTTCATCCAATTCCATCCATTTCGGAAGAGCCGCCGACCGAGGGAGTCTTGGAGCGCATTACAGTTGTGATTTTTCGATTGCGCACCGGTTTGCGGTCTGAATCTATGGGTGTCCATGATTCGGAAATTGAGGACGAGTTTCGCATCGGTTGGAACGACGCTTGAGCTATGGGCGTCGTCGCTGCGTGATGTGAAGAGACAGATGGTGCCACTTTTCGCGCAAGAGCGTTCGGTGGCGAATGCGGGACAGTTCCTGGACGGCCTTTTGAGCGAAGAGCGGCGCAAAACCGGCTGGATGCGTGCTGAAGCGGCCGGTGATCCCGGTCCCTGGCGTCAGTAAGCGCTGTTGGGGCGAGACCTATGGAATGCAGATGACCTGCGCGATTTGGTGCGCGAGTATGTCGTCGAGCATTTGGGGGATGACGACGCGGTTCTGGTGATCGACGAAACTGGTTTTTTGAAGCAAGGCAAAACCGGCACGCTTTACGGTCTTGTTCCAGGAAGAACCAAAACCCTTCCACGGCAACTTGTCGCTACTCGTCAAAGCTGCCCTCGCCAACAAAATGGCCCGGATCGTATGGGCGCTGTTGACGAAAAATGAGGAGTTTAAGCCCCAACCGGCCTTGTGAGGGTCTTATCCAGGCTGGCGAAGGGGCGAAGCGATTGGTGAGGTGCTAAGGAATTGATGACGAATCGGTCAACACCGGGGGTCGGAAAAGTCCGCCAAATGGGGCGCAGCGTTAGCAAACGCGATGACCTGAATGGGAGCCGATCCCGCGGAGTTCATCAGGGCCAGCGGCCATTTGGACCGCGCTAAAAGGTCGAACACATGACCGCACCCGACCGAGTTCGTCGTCACTGCCAAAAACATCTTGCCATGCGGGGGCCGTCCAAGCCTCACACGTAGCCATTTCGCTGGCCAGCTCCAGCAACAGCTATTGATCAGCGAAACGCTTAATCAGTTCGTAGTGAAATTCGCGCCCGTCCAGCAGCGACTGCACCCCAATGCGTTCGTTAAGGCCATGGATATGGCCGAGATCGGGATCGACGAAATAGCCCCCCATGCCATAGGTCGGAATACCAACCACCGACATATAGATCGCGTCGGTTACCGCTATCAACAAGGTCGGCACGACGGGCGTTCCGGGATAGAGCTTCGCCACCACCGCTTTCACCGGCCCCATAATTTGCGGCACCAGAACGGGCGCTGGCGTGGCTGGGCTGCGCGGACTATTGAGCGCCACAGTGACTTTGTCATTGCCGATAACGGCCGCTAAGGCATCGCGGACCGCATCCACTTTGACGCCGGGGAATATACGACAATTGATATTGGCAGTGACTTTTTGCGGCAGCGCGTTGGGAGCATGTCCGCCATTTAGCATTGTCGCCACACAGGTCGTGCGCAGCATCGAATGCCACATCGGGTCTTTGGATAGGAGCGCATTGGCAGAAACGTCGTTCGGATTTTTGACAATAGCGAGCATGGCTTGGCCGATCTCGCCGCCTTTGATCTTGGCCATTTCGGTGAAATAGGCGCGATTGGCATCGTTCAGCATCACGGGAAATTCGAGGGACCGCACCCTCGTCAGCGCCTCCGCCATCTCATAAATCGCGTTGTCCGGCATGGGGCGCGAGGAATGACCGCCCGCATTGGTCGTGGTCAGGACAAAATCCTGATAGACCTTCTCCGCCGCATCGATATTGAACGATATCCGCTTGCCCGCTGTATTGAGTTCGCCAGCGGCCCCTTCGTTGATGGCAAAGGCGGCATCGATCCAATCCCTATGCTCGGTCGCGAGGTATTTGGCACCGTTGAAAGCGCCGGAGGTCTCCTCGCCGCAGGTCAGCGCCAGCTTGATGCTGTGCTTGGGCTTATAGCCTTCGCTTTTGTAGCGGATGAGCAGATCGGTGAAGATGGCCGCCATCGCCTTGTCGTCGGAGGCGCCGCGAGCATAAAAATAACCACCTTCTTCGATCAAGGTGAAGGGATCGCGCACCCAGTCTTCGCGCTTGGCCTCGAC
>JAATGP010000019.1 GCA_015654635.1 Alphaproteobacteria bacterium
GGATCGAGAACTGCTTCGAACCCGCCGACAGTTTGGCCAAGGAGGCGTTCACGGCGGTAAGAGCCGTCTGCAGATGGGTGACCATCGCGCTGGCAGTCGCTCGCACGGCAATGGATGCGCCCGTGGACACGGTAAGAAGCGGGCCCATCTTGAGCATCATGGTCTGGGCCGACACGGAAATATGGCCCTGGCCGTCGGTGCTCGACAACGCCTTAATGCTTGCTGTCGAACCATCCAACAGATTGAAGCCATTGAACGATGCGTTCTTGGCGATCGTGGTGATCTGATCGCGAAGAGCCGTAAAGTCGTTGTCCAGGGCGTTACGGCTGGCCGAATCGATCGAGGTGTCGGCGGCGGAAAGAGCCTTCGCCTTCATCTGAACGAGAAGATCGGAGATCGACTGCCCGGCGGACATCGCAACATCCACCGTCGACATGCCGCGGTTAAGACTGTCGGTTACCGTGCCAAAGGCGGCAACATCGCCGCGCATGTTCTGCGCGATGGCATAGATCGCACCGTCGTCTTTCGCCGATGCAACCTTATAGCCGGTGCTGATGGCGTTCTGCGTGGTCGACATCTGATCCTGCGTGGTGGTCAGATACTGCAGGGCCGTCATCGAATTGTTGTTCGTGTTGACGCTCAACATAGTGTATTCTCCACTTTCGTCACAGGGGCGTTTCTATTCATGGGGCCCCCTCGCCCTCTCTGTCTGCTGAGCAATTGCTGTGCCAGCCAGCCACCGGTCAAAAATCACAGGAAAAGCGCAAATTTTATAATGGAGACGCGGCGGCCTGCGGTGGCGAAGAATTGCCGACCGGCAAGCGCGACCGGCAAAATGTGCCATACGAAAAAGCTCCGTAGACAAACAAAAAGGCCGGCTCGAAAGCCGGCCTGCCTGCAAAAGAATTTGTACGGCCGCTCAACCGTTGCCCTGCAATCCCTGCATGATATTGCGGTTTATCTCGATCAAGGGATCGAGCGGCTTGTTGTTACGGATCACGTCCTTCGAATAGCGCGTGACGAAAAGCGAGAGCGAAATGATATTGGCGCGCACGCCATCGGGAAGCCGGTTGGCGCTGTCCAGACAGTCTGCCGCCAGGTACCGCCATATCTTCCGGTTCCATTCGACAACTTCGGCCAGCGGGCCGCAGGACAGCCCGTCGCGTTGAGCCGAGATGAGCGCGCCAGTTACCTGACCAAACAGCCGGTATTCCGCCTCGCGCGTATTTTCAACAATTTTCTGCGTGTTCTGATAGGCCTTGAGGCTCATAGCGCAAACGCTCCTGCTCGAAATCGAAAAGCTTTCTACAGATCATGAGTGCTTTGTAGTACTCGCCGCTCATGACATCACGACTGACCTCGACACAACTGGCAAGTGCGTCGTGGTTATGGATGGCCCCCATAAACTCCGTCATCCGCAGTGCAAACTCGGTGGAGTATTCGTTTTTGTTCTCCGGATCGAGATACATCATCATAATCGGAAAGTAGATCCGGCGGGCCGGTGTGGTGGCATCACCCAGCTGCATGATATCTTTTTCTCGGAGCAGACACGCCTTGTTCTGCACAATCAAACAGGCGCGCTTCTCACCATTGGTGATGACAGCGCCGTTGAGCACGAACTTTTCGCCAGGTTTGAGCGATACTTTTAATGGCATCCAGGTCTCCCACGATGCGGGGTGAACTGAAGCTTACCGGCCACAAGGTTAAAAAACTCTGATAAAAACCACATTAAGCCGTTCACTGTGTCTTAAGCAAAATACTGATCTTATTTGAGGGCCCTTTTCGAGAATGCACAAATGTCGTTGTCGAGCCCCCTTCCAGACCTTTGCACGCCGCCGGAAACAGATGACCGGTTTGCCGCCCTTGATAAGCTGGAGGCCCTCTCAGAAGAGCTGAGAAAGCACCTCACGCGGCGCAAATCGAACACCTTTGCCTTGCTTGCGGCGAAAGCGTTTCGGGAAGGACGGATCGAGGCCGCAGGGCGTGCGGCGATGCGTGCGGTGGACCATGACGACACCAATGTGGCCGCCCTTCAACTGCTGGCACGTTACTTGGAACGCATGGGCTATGCTCATAAAGCGCTGGTAACCTATGAACGCGCCTATCAGCTGGACCCCACAGACCCCGACGTCATATTGAACCTCGGTGTGGCCGCGTATGAACTCGGGGAGTTCGAGACCGTGGTCAAAATGTCGGTGATGTACAACACCATGTGTCCCAATAGCCCCTATGGCTATATCAATCTCGTCCATGCCCTAAGCAGTTTGGATAAGCACGAGGAGGCCATCAACGTGCTGGCCGATGCGATTAGGCGCATCCCCGGCAATGCGATGCTGTGGTGCACACTCGGCGTGCTGCTAACGGATGCCGGTCGCACCGATGAAAGCTTCGTGTTTTTCGAGGAAGCGCTTCGGTTGTCACCGACCATCGGGCGGATTTATCACAACATGGGCTATGCGCTGCATTATGCCGGGCGTTTTCAAGAAGGCCTCGACATATTTGAAAGAGCCCTGGAAGTCGCTGTCGATCCTGTCGAGATCCTGGAAATGGACCACTCGCGCGGCGCCTGCCTATTGGGTTTGGGACGGATCGAAGAAGGATTTGCCGTCAACGAAATTCGCGTCAATGAGCGCTTTCGTAACAAGGTCATTCACGTGGTGAACGCCCCCTATTGGAAGGGTGAAGAGGCGACCGGCAAGAAGATCCTCATCATGGCGGAACAGGGATTGGGCGATGAGATCATGTTTGCCAATATCCTGCCCGATGTCGCTCGGGCAGTGGGCCCAGACGGTAAACTTTTCGTCGCCGTCGATCCGAGGCTTGTGTCGTTGTTTCAGCGTTCGTTCCCGAATGCGCACATTGGCCCACACGATGATCGCTCACTGTACGACCAAAACGGACGCAAGGATTTGCGCCTCGCCTCTTTTGCAACCGACGAGAATAAACCGGATTACTGGGCGTTGATGGCCACGCCCCATTGCTGGCTGCGCAAGCGCATCGAGGATTTTCCCCACGAGACCTTCTTGACGCCCGATCCGGTGCGGGTCGAAGATTTCCGCCAGAGGCTGGAGAAGGGCGGACCGGGCCTTAAGGTCGGCATCTGCTGGCGCTCGATGTTGTTGAAATCAAACCGCTCCCGCTTCTACAGCCCGTTTGATCTCTGGGGCCCTATTTTGCAGACTCCCGGCGTCCGCTTCGTAAATCTGCAATATGGCGATTGCGCCGAAGAGATTGCGCACATTGAAGCGCTGCATGGTGTGAAAATCGAAGTGATGGAAGGTCTCGATCTCAAGAACGACATCGACGGAGCGGCGGCACTTTCGGCGGCGGTCGATTTGGTGATCTCCGCCCCTACGGCGTCGGCGACGATTGCCGCGGGAGTTGGCACGGAAACCTGGTTTGTGACGGCGAGCCGCGTCTGGCCGCAGCTCGGCACCGACGAATTTCCCTGGTATCGCAAGACGAAAGTGTTCTATCCGGACAAATCCAGCGGTTGGGCCGAGTTGTTGTCGCAGGTTGCCGAGAGCCTCGCAGCCCACAGGCCGGCCTAGCCGTCACTGCTGCTGTTGTTGCTGCTGGTGATAGAGGCGCTCGGGCATCGAGGGCGTCGGCGTCGGCGAGGACATCGGTCTTGCCACGCGCAGGAAGTCTTCGTGACGAACCGGAGCCTGGGTCGGCTCTACCGAGACGGCAATGGCAAGCTCGTGCTCGTTCGGCCCTTTATAGGTGCCGCGGGTGGGCGGCACATCGGCGTAGTCACGGCCCACCGCGGCGCGGATGTGGCGTTCGCCCGTCACCACATTGTTGGTGGGATCAAAGCCCACCCAGCCCAGACTCGGCAGATAGCATTCGAGCCAAGCATGGGTGGCATCGGCGCCTGAGCGATCCTTGGAATGGGGGCGATGATAGAGATAGCCGGAGACATAGCGGCTCGGCACCCCCCAGCCGCGCGCGATGGCGATCATGATATGGCTGAAATCCTGACAGACGCCGCGTTTTTCGCTGAGCGCGTGATCGATCGGCGAATGCACTTCGGTGACGCCGGATTCGTAGTCGAACGCCTCATTGATCGTGGCGTTCAGATGCTTCAATGCCGTCAACGGATCGCCGTCAGGCTTCTCCAAACCTTTCTCGCGGATGAACGCGGTAAGCGCCGCCGAAGGCTGGGTGAATTTCGATTGCTCCAGAAGATCGAAGTGATCGTGGTTCAGATTGTAGCCGTTGTAGCGTTCCCATTCGAGAATGTCGGCCGCCTCGGGAAGCACTTGCTGGCGCGTGATCTCGACCACCGCTTGGGATTCGATGCGCAGCTCCTCATGGGCGCGCAGCACATTGAAATGATAAACCGCATTGCCGAAATGATCGGTGTAGGCATAGAGCTGGGCGCGCGGATTGGTGTTGATCTGAAACGAACGCAGCGCTTGGGGGCCTTCCGAGCGCGGCTGCATGCGGATTTCCATCACGCTTTCATGCACCGGTGCGGCATAACGAAAGCGGGTGATGTGGCGGATGGAATAGAACATCAAAGCACTGTCTCCGCACCATAGGTAATGTAGGCCGAATAAACCGCGGCATGGATCTCTTCGCATTGCGCCGCGATATCGGCGAGAAAGCGGGCGATGGTGCCGCTGGCCATCAATTCCTCGATCTGGGTAAAATCGGCCATCGCCTTCAGCCGGCCCGCCAGACGCTCGACACTGGCCCGCCGTCCGGGCGGCGCGCCCGGCGCCACATGCGCAAGCGCATCGCAAATGCGGTCGATGGAAAAGCGCACCGAATGGGGAAACTCCGGATCAAAAAGCAAAAATTCGGCGATTTTGTCGGGCCGGATCGCCGCCGTGTAAGCCTTGCAATAAGGCTCGAAGGCAGAACAGAATTTGAGCAGCACCAGCCAGTCGAGATATTTCGGCTCGGTTTGTTTGGCGGCGCCGAAATGCAAATCGAGCAGGCGGCAGACGAGCTGCGCCCGTTCGATATAGTGGCCGAGTTCGAGGAAGTACCAGCCTTCGCCGTGGCTCAAGGTCGAATAGGTGACACCTTCCAGCGCGTGCAAATCCTGCAAGGTCTCGCGGAAAAACAGCGCGTTGTTGCGCTGCTCCAGCACGCCGGTTTCCCGCAGCCTGAGATACAGCCGGTTGAGGTTTTCCCAGACCTCGACACTGAGCTGTTCGCGCACCTGACGGGCATTGTCGCGAGCGAAGCTGAGCGAGGACAGCAAAGAATTGTCGCTGTCGCGATCGATTGCCAGATGCTGGGCAATGGCGGGCACGTCGGTATCGCTGGGTGCCTCGTTCTGGCTTGAAAGCGCGGCAACGACACGCGCCCAAGACGAATCGGCTTCTTCGCGTGTCTGCTCCACGGTGGTTTCGAGCTTGACCGCCAAGAGGCGCGCGGTGTGTTCGGCCCGCTCCAAATAGCGGCTCATCCAGTAAAGGCTGTCAGCGACCCGGCTTAGCATTCATCACCGGCCCCCGAGCCGGCTATCTCGAAACATCTCGCAGAGGCGCTGGATGGCCGGGTCGAGCCCGGCCATGACGGCGGGAAGGGTGTAAGAGCCTGTTTCAATGCGATAACACCCATGTATCTTTGGACCCGCCGCCCTGGCTCGAATTGACCACCAGACTGCCGCGTTTCAAGGCGACGCGGGTTAGCGCCCCGGGTACAATCACCGTTTTCTCGCCATGCAGAATGAAGGGGCGCAAATCGACATGGCGCGGCTCAACCCCGCCATCGACAAAAGTCGGCGCCGTGGATAGCTGGATGGTAGGCTGGGCAATATAATTGTCGGGGTCTGCTTTGATCTTTTCGGCAAAGGCCTCGCGTTCGGCTTTGGAGGCGTGGGGACCGACCAGCATGCCATAGCCGCCGGATTCGCCCACCGCCTTGACCACCAGCTTGTCGAGATTGGCAAGCACATGGGCCAGCGGCTTCTCCTCGCGGCAGAGATACGTCTCGATGTTCTCCAGAATAGGCTCTTCGGCGAGGTAATAGCGGATCAGCCGCGGCACATAGGCATAAACCGCCTTGTCGTCGGCGACCCCGGTGCCCAGCGCGTTGGCGATCACCACATTGCCGGCCCGATAGGCGTTGAAAAGTCCCGAGACACCCAGCGCCGAATCCTCGCGGAAGATCAAAGGGTCGATGAAGTCGTCGTCAATGCGGCGGTAAATGACATCGATGCGTTTGAGGCCGGAGGTGGTGCGGGCATAAACGACATTATCGTTGACCAGCAAATCGCGCCCTTCGACCAGCTCCACGCCCATCTGGCGGGCGAGAAAGGCGTGCTCGAAATAGGCCGAGTTGAAGACACCCGGAGTCAGAATCGCAATCGAAACATCCTCGCGCACCGGCGTCAGCGCTCTCAGTGTGGCGAGCAGCTCGCGCGGATAATGATCGATGGGACGCACGCCTTGGGCGCGGAAAAGATTGGGGAAAGCCCGCCGCACCACATCGCGATTGGCAAGCATATAGGAAACGCCGGAGGGGACCCGCAAATTGTCTTCCAGAACGGCGAATTTGCCGTCTTCGCAGCGGATCAGATCGCTGCCGCAAACATTGACATAGGCATCATGGGGTACCGGCAGGCCGCGCATCTCACGGCGGTAATGCTTGGAACCGTAGATCATCGATCTGGGAATGATGCCATCTTTCAGCACCCGCCCGTCGGTGTAGATGTCTTTGAGAAAAAGATTGAGCGCCAGGATGCGCTGCGTCAGCCCGGCTTCGATCTTCTCCCATTCCTTGGCGGTGACGATGCGCGGGAAGAGGTCGGTCGGGATGATCCGCTCCGTCGCCTGCTTATCGCTGTAGACCGTGAAGGTGATGCCCTGATGCAGGAAGCTGGTCTCGCAAGCTTGCTGGCGGCGCTGCAATTCCTCCGGCGGCAAATGGGTCAGACGATGGGCGAGCGCCGCGAATTGCGGGCGCACCGAACCATCGGCGGCAAACATCTCGTCATAGGCCGCTCCCAGCTTATAGGCGGAGAAAGGCGGCTGACCCGCTTCGGGATTGGCATCGGCGATGGGGTGCGCTGACATGGGGAAAGTATGACGTACTAGGCGTCCCCCCCGTCAATGGGGTCGGTGATGAAAGCCTGAGCTGGGACCGTATGGATCGGCCACAATTTTGAGCAAGCTGGTCACAAACTGGACGATCGCAGAAGATTCTTTTCAGCGTAACGCAGCGGCCCGCTCCACGGCGTCCAACATGGCGTTTTGATTGGGCTTCTCGGCAATCACCACGCTGCGGAAGGGCAGTGGCGCCAAGGCTTCCGCAGCAGGCTTACTGATGCAGATCGCGACCAGAGCGCGACAAGCCTCGCTGAGGCCCGCGCGGTCAACGCAGTCGCGCAGGCCGAGCGCGGAATTGTGGGAAAACAGGACCGCGGCGTCCACGCCGTTATGGGCGAGGGCCTCGCGTGCAATATCGGGTAGCTTGTGGATGGGAACCACCTCGTAAAGTACCTGTACGGCGACACGGTAGCCCTCCTCGGCCAGAAGTGTTTTGAGGCGGCCTTCATTGTCGGCGCTGGCTGCATGCAGCAAAACGCCGTCTTCCGGCTTGAGCCAGCGCAGCATGGCTTCGGCCAAGGTGGCGGCGTCGCCATCGCTAAATTCGATTTTCGCAAAGCCCGCGGCGCGGGCAGCATCGGCTGTTTGCGGTCCCACCGCAAACAACGGCAAGGCGCGTTCCTTGGTGCGGCGGGCCAACGCCCGCACCCCGTTCGCCGAGGTCGCCAGAATGGCGCTGACGCCATGAAAGGTCAGTTCCGGGCCATCGAAGAAGTGCACCGACAACAGCGCGGCACACAAAGGCTGATGGCCGCGCGCCCGCAACAATTCGGCAAAGCGAACCGCATCTTGCTCAGGACGGGTGATCAAAATGCGCATGGTTCAGCGACGGGACGCCTTCTCCTCAAGACCAGAACGGCCCTCACGCGCCGCCAGCGTTTGATAAACCTCTTCCGGCTCGATCCCGGCCGCCGCCCACAATACCAGGAGATGATAGAGAAGATCCGCGGATTCGGTGACGATTTCACCGCGTTTGCCAGCCGCAGCGGCGATCACGGTTTCGACCGCCTCTTCACCGAGTTTTTTGGCGCAGCGTTCGACCCCCTCGCTGAGCAGCTTGGCGGTATAGGAAGTGGCCGGATCGGCGGTCTTGCGCGCCGCAATGGTCTCGAACAGCCGTTCCATCGTATGAGTCATCAGAAGTCCTGGCTTTCCCTGCGAGGCTGGAGCGAGAGGGCGCTGCCAGCCGCCGCCAGCACGTTTCTAGCGGCCGCGCTGGTGCATTTTGCGGGACAAGCGAACTGGAAGGCACGCAATCTTTATTCCTCTTCCTCGTAATCGGCGCCAAATTTATTGTGCCGAGAGCCTATAAGAACCATGTTTGGCGCAGAGCAGCCCGAAACCCGTCATGTGCTATAATCGCGAGGCTTTCTTCTCGTGACAGTGTACCAACGGGGAATTGTCATGGCCAGAAGCGCCGATGAGGACCGGAAAAGTCCGGAAAAATTCCTTTCCCACGAGCTTCTGCGCGGTCTGACGCCGCACGCGCTCGCAATACCCTAACAACCGGTAGGCTGGACACATCTGAACTGCGGCGGATAACCACTTGCAAAGTTTCGCTCTGTGTGACAGAGTATTCTATATAGCCTTACCCCTAGGCGCGAAATGTCTTTATCCTCCGAAGAAGCAGCCAAGAGCCTGTCGCAAGCCGAGGAAGCCCGGAAGCGCAGCTCCGAGCTTTATTTTTACCATCGCTCATCGCCCCACCTCATCCTATGGGGAACGATCTGGGTGATCGGCTACGGCGGCACCGGTCTGTTTCCGAGCTATTCCGATTATCTCTGGGACGCCTTGGTTGTGATCGGTGTGGCTTGCGGTTTTTGGGTTAGCCGCTGCCGAGGGAGTACGACCGGACCAAAGGCTTGGCGCTTGGTCGCACTGGCGGCGATCATCATTTTCTTCGTCTCAGCGACCTACAGCATCATGCGGCCCCATTTCGCCGCGCAGTTCTGTGCCTACCCGGCGCTGATCACGGGCAGCGTTTATATGGCCATCGGACTGTGGTCGGGTCTGCGCTATGTCGTGACCGGCGCGGCCGTGGTGGCGCTGACCCTGGCCGGATTCTATTTCATCGATCCCCATTTATACCTTTTCTGGATGGCGGCAGTCGGCGGCGGCTCGATGATTCTGGCCGGGCTGTGGTTTCGGACGGTGTGACCATGGAACAGCCCGATCCCCTCATCCATCAACCGGTGCGCCTTAAGATCATGGCGGCATTGAAAGCCCTGCCGGTCGGCGAGCTGATCGAATTCGTCCGTCTCAAAGCCATCGTCGCGGCCACAGAAGGCAATCTCGGCGCCCATATCACCACGCTGGAAGACGCCGGCTATGTCGTAGTGGAAAAGGATTTCGTCGCCAAGCGGCCGCGCACCCGCATGATGCTGAGCAAGCAAGGCCGCCGGGCTTATGACGATTATCTCGATTATTTGCGGGAAATCATCGCCCTGTCGGAATCCTGAAGACAAGCGGCGATGTCCCGCGGGGTCGCGCCTTGTTCGCGCAGGGCCTGTAAGGTAACGGCACGGTCGCGCTTGGAGAATTTCTTGCCCGTCTCGTCCAAGATGAGTTTGTGGTGAGCATAGGCGGGCTCGGGCAAGCCCAGCAGCGTTTGCAATAGGCGCTGGATATGGGTGGCGGCAAAGAGATCCTGGCCGCGGGTGACCAGCGTGACGCCCTGGAAGGCATCATCCATCACCACCGCGAGGTGATAGGCAGAGGGGGTATCCTTCCTCGCCAAGACGATATCGCCGAAGCACAACGGATCTACGCTGATGCAACCGGTTTGCCCTTCGCCCTGCTCCTGAAAGCTGAGAGGCCCGGCCCCCGCAGCGGCTTTGGCGCTGTCGAGCCGCAAGGCATAAGGCTGGCCCTCTGACAGGCGCCGGTTCCGCGCGGTTTCGCTGAGAGGACGGCAGGTACCGGGATAAAGCGGGCCATCGGGGCCCTGCGGGGCGCTCTCGGCGCGGGCGATTTCCTCAGCGATTTCCGTTCGGGTGCAAAAGCAGGGATAAACCAGCCCCATCGCCTTCAGCTTCGCCAGCGCCGCGCCGTAAGCCGCCATGCGTGTCGACTGCCGCAACACCGGCTCCTCCCAGGAAAGTCCGAGCCAAGCCAAGTCGTTTAATATCGCAGCTTCGTATACGGCTTTGCAGCGGGCGCGATCGATATCTTCGATCCGCACCAGAAAGCGCGTGCCGCGCGCCCGGGCAAAGAGCGCCGCATAGGCATGGCCGAGGTGAAGCGCGCCGGTGGGGCTGGGAGCGAAACGGGTTGTGGTCGTCATGGTGGCATGACAATCATGCCGCGGGATTAGAAAGGGAAACAAGATGGCATTGTCGGGACCACGCCTTTCCCCCAAACGCGGCAAACCGACCGCATTGGTCGTGCTGCTGCACGGCTATGGCTCCGATGGCGATGATTTGATTGGGTTGGCCGAGCCGTTGTCGCAGTTGTTGCCCGGGGCCCAGTTCGTTGCCCCCAATGCCCCGATGGCGTGCCCCGGCGCCCGCTTCATGTGGTTTGCCATCGCCGCGCTTGACCCGGCCGCCATGCATAAAGGCGTGCTGACCGCCGCACCCGCCCTCAAAGCCTTCATCGACGGCGAATTGCTGCGCCTGGGCCTGGGCAGCGACCGCCTTGCCTTGATCGGTTTCAGCCAAGGCACCATGCTGGCGCTGCATTTAAGCCTTTCGGGGCTGAAACCCGCCGCTGTGGTCGGCTTTTCTGGGGTTTTGACCGGCAGTGGCGAAGCAGAGCCAAAAGCGGATTTGCCGCCCTATTTCCTCGCCCACGGCAGCGCCGATCAGGTGATTCCACCCGACGCGCTGTTCGCGACCGCAAGTGCTTTGGGGCAAGCTGGCGCCCGGGTACAATGGCATTTGGCACCCGGCATCGGCCACGGCATTGACGATAGGGGCTTGGCACTGGCGGGCAATTTCCTGCAGCTCGCCTTCGATAAGCGTCTGGCTGCGGCGGGACCGGCCTCTACGGTTTGACGCTGAAGCGTCGCGCTTTCGTCACAGCGAATCACTTAGACTATGCGGCGTATTGGCAATGTCATGCGTTGTCCCTAGACTGGTTACGCTATGGTACGGAGGCTGATCTTCGATAAGGTCATGACGTGTTAGCCGCGCGCAGCCCTAACAACTGCCCGGCGCTGGTCCTCAACGCTGACTATCGTCCGTTGAGCTACTTTCCGTTGTCTCTATGGTCCTGGCAGGACACCATCAAGGCGGTGTTCCTGAACCGCGTCAACATCCTGGAAGAATACGACCGCACCGTGCACTCGCCCTCGTTCGAGATGCGCCTGCCCAGCGTGGTGTCGCTGAAATCCTACATCCGCCCCGCACGCAGTCCGGCTTTCACGCGCTTCAATGTTTTCCTGCGCGACCGCTTTGAATGCCAATATTGCGGCGCCAGCGAAGACCTCACCTTCGATCACGTCATTCCGCGTTCGCGCGGGGGGCTGACGACATGGGAGAATGTGATCACGGCTTGCGCGCCCTGCAATCTGCTCAAAGGCGGGCGGATGCCGCACAAATGCGGTATGCATCCGCGCCTGCGCCCGCACCGCCCCAGTGTGATCGAATTGCGCAACAACGGGCGGCTGTTCCCGCCCAATTATCTGCACGATAGCTGGGCG
Organism: Alphaproteobacteria bacterium; assembly: GCA_015654635.1. Taxonomy (GTDB): domain Bacteria; phylum Pseudomonadota; class Alphaproteobacteria; order Micropepsales; family Micropepsaceae; genus Rhizomicrobium. The sequence goes on from JAATGP010000019.1 coordinate 11,713, forward strand.
GATTATTTGTATTGGGACAGCGAGCTGGAGCCGTGACAGGCGTGGGCAGCATCGAGTTTTTGGAGCGTCAGCCAGCCCGTCCTAGCCAAACGGACAGCTCGACATCCTCGGCGAACGGCACCGAGAGATAGCCGCCCGCCGGATCGCGCACACGGGCAAGATAGGCGGGGCTGTCATCGGCATTGTCCGCCACCACCAGCGTTCCAGGCCGGAATTGGGGCTCCAGCTGTGCCAGAATTTGTGGATAGAGCGGCTTGGCACCATCGAGAAGAACCAGATCGATGGCGCTTGGCAGATCGCGGCTTAGCGTCTCCAAAGCATCGCCAACACGTAGGTCTACGAAGTCGCCGAGCGCCGCAGCAGCAATGGTTTGCCGCAAGCGCGCCACCTTGGCGGGCTCGAATTCGGTGCTGATGAGACGGCCGCCGCCATTGTCTTTGAGGGCCGCGGCGAGGTGCAAGGTTGAAATGCCAAAGGAGGCACCGAACTCGACAACAGAGCTGGCTTTGATTGCCCGGGCCAGCATGTAAAGCAGGCGCGCGGTGTCGGGTGAGACGGCCAGATAGGCATCCTTCGCGCTGTTATAAAACGCCCGGTAATCCGGACTTTGGACAACGGCGTGACGCGCCGCGGGCGGCATTCCCGCCCATTGTGCGCGAAAGGCGATATCGCTAGCGCTGGCTTCGGCGGTCAGCTTGGCCAACAAGGGGGCGAGGGGAGGCGATAGAAGTGCGGTCATGGCGGGAGATCTCATGGTTGAAAAGGCCACCCATTAATGCGAATGTTTCGTCATATTCGCAATTCGCATTTGAAAAGCCCCATGACGCCCCGCTCCGCGCCCGCGATTTCCGCCCGAAAAGAGCCCCAACAAGGCCGCTCCAAAAACTTGGTGACAGCCATTTTGGAGGCGGCGGTTCGCATCTTGCGAACCGAGGGCGCGGTACATTTCACCATGGCGCACATCGCCGAACGGGCCGGGGTGAGTGTTGGCTCGCTCTACCAGTATTTTCCCAACAAGCAGGCGGTGCTGTTCCGCCTGCAGACCGCAGAATGGCAAGACAATGCGGCCTTCCTCGGCGGCATTTTGGCGGAGCGCAGCAAAAGCCCGCAGCTGCGGCTTAAGGCCATGATCCTGCATTTTTTCCGCTCGGAATGTGAGGAAGCACCTTTTCGCCGCGCGCTGGACGATGCAGCGCCGTTTTACCGGCGCGCCCCGGAAGCGCAGGCCCAGCGCAAACATGTCATGAAAATCATGAAGGCTTTCATCGCCGAGGCCATTCCCAATGCAGTCCCAGCGACGCAGAGTTTTGCCGCGGAGTTTGTCCTGGCGACCATTTCGGCGCTGGGAAAACACGTGTCGGAGAAAGACGGCGCCGATGCGCGGGTCGATCGGTTTGCTGCCGCGACGAGCGACATGCTGTGCGACTGGCTGGCACAGAAAAACGCGCGCCAGGTTTCGGACGCTTAAATTTTCGTCGACAATGCGATGGCGATTTTGCAGCCGGTTTTGATCGCGGCGGTGAGAAGCCCGTGGCCCAGCGCTTGTTCCGAGCCATGGGCGATGGCCGCATCGTGATGGGCGACCTCCTCGGCGCGGAATTGGGCGATGGTTTGCTTTAAGTCTGGTTCGGATTCGCCGAGGCGTTCGAGTTGCGCGCCATAATGCTGATCGATCACCGTTTCGACCGCTTCGGTGCAGGCCATGGCCGTGCGTTCCCCCAGCATGGCCGTTGCGGCGCCGAGGGCAAATCCTGCCACGCGCCAGATCGGCTCTAGCGCCGTGGGGCGCACACGGCGTTCGCCGAGAAGGCTCTCGAAACGCTTCAGATGTAGCGCTTCCTGCGCCGCCATATGTTTGATGGCGTCGGCGGCTTTGCTGTTGCGCCCGGCGAAGACGGCCATCTGGCCGGCATATATGCGCACAGCGCCAAATTCGCCGGCATGATCGACACGGATCATGGCAGCAACCTCATCGCTTGCGATGGGACCGGGACATGCCGGACGGCCCCTGCGCATCAGCGTGCCCACGCGAGGGGCAGCTTGACCGCCTTGGTGAGCAGCAAGCCGCCCACAAGAGCCGCACCCGACGAGATCAGAAAATTGTAGCCCGCCAGCGAAAGCCCAAACAGCCGCCAGCTGGGGGCATCGCAACGCGGCACCGGGGCGTTGAGATTCATGTTCGCGCCGAGGACGAAGCGCGGACCGGTGCAACTCGAAGGGCCCGCGACCAATTTCCACTCCACCAGCGCCTGATAGCCACCAATCAAAGCCGTTGTGAGGATCAATACCAACGCCAGCCAAACCAAGAGCCGCAAGGCATCGCGATCGATGACACGCCAGACGTAGAGCAGGGTGCCCCCCAATCCGGCCACAATGGCGCCATCATGCGGCCAACGCTGCCAGTGACACATCTCGCACGGCAGAACGCCCAGACCATATTGGAAGAACAACGCGCCCAAAATCATCGCAAGCGAATAGGAGCCGACCAGAATTGCAACCTTGTCTTCACGCACGGTGGCATTCCTCTTTCGCAAACAATTCTGAAGCGGCGCGCATGGTGCCACGCTTTCGGGATGAATCGAAGTCCTGCCGCGATAACAAAGTCAACATCTTGCCGCAATTTTTCTTCTTATCTGTCACAGCATGAGCACTAGATAGAATCCCTATGGAGTGCGTGCGGTTTGCCTGCGAAAATTCATAGCCTAAAAATTTTGCCATAAGATGGTTGCGGGCATACACACTTGCGTTTGAGGCTAAGGGCGCGCAAAGGAACGAAGTATTTTGAGAACACCTATGCGCAAGCAAGTGGTCAAAAACATTGTACGCCGCGAACTCTTGATGATCGACGGCCGCGATGTGGAGTTGGGCGTGAAGCTCAATCCGCAAGCAAGGCGCATGATCGTGAAGGTGCATCCGACCAGCGGCGAAGTCATTGTGATCGCGCCTTCCAAGCGTGCGCTGGACCGGGCGGTGGAATTTGCCCGCAGCGAAGCGGCGTGGATTGCCCGCCAGCTGGCGCAAGTGCCGAGCCGCGTGGTGCTCACACCGGGCGCGCATATTCCGTTTCGCGGCAAGGAGCACGCTATCCAGCGCGGCGAAGAAGGCCCCGTGGTGGTCCATGAGCAGGAACAGATTATCAGCGTCTCGGGACGGCTCGAACATGCGCCGCGCCGCATCGTCGATTTCCTCAAGAAATATGCCAGGCAGGAATGCGAGACCAAATCCTTCGGTTACGCCGCACGGCTGGGGCTGAAGCCGACCCGCATCACCGTGCGCGATACCGCCAGCCGCTGGGGCTCTTGCTCGTCAACCAAGTCGCTATCGTTTTCCTGGCGCCTGATCATGGCGCCGCCCTTCGTGCTCGACTATGTGGTGGCGCATGAAGTGGCGCATATGAAGGAAATGAATCACGGCGAGAATTTCTGGCGCATTGTCGAGGAACTCGTCGGCGATGTGACCAAGCCGCAAGCCTGGCTGCGCCAGCATGGCGCTGCCCTGCACCGCTACCGCCCGCGCTAGGCGTTACGTCCCGAACAGCCGATCCAGCAAGCTCTGAAAGCTGTCGGCGGGTTTCTTGTCTTTGTCGCCGTCAGGGTTTGGTGCCGCACCGTCTTGGGCCTCGGCCACTTCCGGCGCCGCGCCCGCCAGCGGACGGACGGGCAGGCCTTGTTCTGCATCGACCATGAAACGCTTGAAAATATGCGCCGGCAGGGTGCCGCCGGAAGCATGGTTCATCGGCGCATTATCGTCATTGCCGATCCATACCCCGCAGACGAGATCCGCCGTGAAGCCGACAAACCAGGCATCGTGAAAGTCCTGGGTGGTGCCGGTTTTCCCCGCCACCGGGCGATCATCGAGCTTGGCGGCTTTGCCGGTGCCGGTGGATACCACCTGGGTCATCAGATCGGTCATGGCGTTTAGATTCTGCGGCGCCATCACTTGGCCGAGACCGGTAGGCTTGCGCTGCCACAGGATTTTTCCGGATATGGTCCGTATACGAAGGATGCCATGGGCCGTCACCCCTGTCCCGCCATTGGCGAAGGGCACATAAGCCGCGGTCAGTTCCAAGGGCGTCACCACGCTGGTGCCCAGCGCCAGAGAAGAGACCGCCTGCAGCGGAGTTTCGATGCCGAGCCGCTTGGCGGTTTTCGCCACAGCTTTGGGCGAGACCTCTGCCGTCAATTGCACGGCGACGGAGTTGGAGGAGATGGCAAAGGCTTCCTTAAGCGAGATGTCGCCGCGATATTTGCCTTCATAATCTTCCGGCTTCCAGCCGCGGATATCCACCGGCCCGTCATGCATCATGTCGGAGGGCTGGCGGCCATGCTCAAAGGCGGTGAGATAGACGAACGGTTTGAAGGCCGAGCCGGGCTGACGCAGCGCATCGGTGGCGCGGTTGTAGGGGCTTTGGGAATAAGAAGCGCCCCCGACCATGGCGCGCACGGCGCCATCGGGCGTCATCGCCACCAGCGCGGCCTGGCTGACATTGTACTTGCCGCCTTCCTCACGCAGATTGGCAGTCACGGCCCGCTCCGCCTCGTTCTGGATGTCGAGATCGAAGGTGGTATCCACAATCACGGCTTCTTGCGGGTCGCCGATATAGCCGCTGATCTGACTCATCACCCAATCGGCGAAATAGCCGGAGCTGGGCGTGCCCGAGCCGCGGACGATGCGCACGCGCGTGGTTTGGGCATCTTTGCGGGTGTCCTCGTCAATGAAGCCCGCCTCCTGCATGGCGCCCAGCACCACGCCGGCACGATCATGGCTGGCATCGGGATCGAAGAGCGGGTTGTAGCGCGCCGGCGCCTTCACCGAACCGGCCAGCATGGCCGCTTCCGGTAAACTGAGTCCGCTCGCATGTTTGCCGAAAAAGCGTGAGGCGGCCGCTTCAATGCCGTAGACGCCTGCGCCGAAATAAACTCGGTTCAGATAGAGTGTCAGAATCTGATCTTTGGAATAGCGCGATTCCAAATAGGCCGCGAGCATGGCTTCTTGGATCTTGCGCTTGAAGGTACGGTCGGGGACCAGAAAGAGGTTCTTGGCCAACTGTTGCGTCAGTGTCGAGCCGCCCTGCACGACATGGCCCACCATGATGTTTTCATAAGCGGCGCGGGAAAGACCGATCGGATCGACGCCGAAATGGCTGCGGAAGCGCCGGTCTTCGATGGCGATGAAGGCGTTTGGCACGTAGGAGGGCAAAGTCGCCACTTCGACAAGGACGCCTTGGGTCAGTCCGCGCCGGGCAATCTGGCGGCCATGATCATCCAGGATGGTGACGTCCCGCGAAGGGCCGTTGGCCATCAGGCTGTTGACGTCAGGCAGGTCCGACAGAAAGCGCGAGAAGAAAATGCCGCCGAAAATGATGCCCCAAGCGACAAACAACACCAGCACATAAGGCCAGGAGCGGCTTTTTTTGGCAGGCCTGGGCTCGACCGCGGAATCCCCGATCTCGGCCATCGCGTTGCGATCTTGGTTGCGACCTGGGCGCGCCATTCTCAGGGCCTCTCGGGAAAGCCCAATCTGAGCGCCAATGGTTAACAGCCGTTAAACAAAGCGCTTACGCTACGGAATAGAACAAAGGGGCCGGTACAGCGTCCGGCCCCCTGTAGAATTGACGGAGTTTGAGGATTCTAACCGCCGACGTTGATTTTGGCCATGCCCTCATTGGAGAGATTGCCGCGGTAGGATTTGATGCGCACGCTGCCCGAGCCCATCGCTTCGATATGGGGATTGACTGCCACCCCTCCGAAACTGACGTTACCGGACCCCATGATCTCGACTTTGAAGGGGTTGGCCTCGCCAGCCGCAATGGTGACCGAACCCGAACCGGCAATGCTGGCGCTGGCGGGTCCCATCACACTGGCGGCCGAGAAATCGCCCGAGCCTGCGATATCCACATCGACACCGCCGCCGCCGATATTGCCGACCGCGATGGAGCCGGAACCGGCGATCCCAGCTTTTACCTTGCCCACATCCCCGACACGGATGTTGCCCGAACCGGCCGTTTCGACGCTGGCAAGGCCAGCCACGCTGCCGACGCTGAGCTTGCCGCTACCCGCCATCTCGATCTTGGCCGTGGTGACGTTGCCGACCGTAGAGTTGGTATAACCCTGAACCGAGAAGGTCAGCGGCCCCATGGTGTTGCCGATCACCACATTGCCGGCATCGACATCGGCATCGACCGGCGCCCCGCGCGGCACGGCGATATGAATCTGAAGCTGGTCGGGACGGGATTTTCCGGCATAGGAAAAATCGAACCAATGCTTCCAGTCCCACACCGTGCCGACAGCTTCGCTAAAGACTTTTACGGTGTCGCCGCGCACCGCGACATGAACCTTGTTCACCCGTTCGGCCTGGCCACTGATCTGGATGGCAATGGGCCCCTGGTCTTTCACGTCGACCACCACATTGCCGACCACGCCGTCGAGCTTGAGGGCATGCGCATCAAAAGTCTTCCAGGCGCCATTGACCCAGTTCCCATCCGCAGCATTGGCCGGCAGGAAAATTGCGACGGCGACAACGGCGCCGATCAGAAGGGATTGCATGCGCATGGCAAACTCCAGCGAGAATAGGTCTTCGGGTAACAGATAGGCTGTTGCCACTCTTACGCACAGGCGGTCATTTTTGCAGAGCCCTGCTCTGCCACGGGAAGGGCTGCAAACTAGTGCCTCAGGCCGGCATCATAAGCGAAAAAGAAGCGGGATTCTGCCCTTTTTCGGCGCGTTCAGCCATGATCTCGTAAGCGGCTTCGGCAAGGCGTCCCGCGCGATGCAGGGCGAGGGCGTCCTGGAGAGCTATCGGCAAGCAGGGCCCGTTACGGCATCAGGCGGTAGCCGCCGCTCTCGGTCACCAAAATGCGCGCTTCACCGGGATTTTCCTCGATCTTCTGGCGCAGGCGATAGATGTGGGTTTCCAGCGTGTGGGTGGTGACGGCCGGATTATAGCCCCAGACTTCATTCAGCAGGGTCTCGCGCGGCACCGTCTCGCCCATGCGGTAGAGATATTTGAGGATATTGGTTTCCTTCTCGGTCAGCCGGATCTTATGGGCTGCCGCATCGACCAGCACTTTGGCGCTGGGCCGGAAGGTGTAAGGGCCGATTTTGTACATCGCCTCTTCGTTGCGGTCGTGGCTGCGCAGATGGGCATGCAGGCGCGCCATCAGCACAGCAAAGCGAAACGGCTTGGTGATGTAGTCGTTGGCGCCGGAGGCCAGGCCCAGGATGGTGTCGGCATCGCTGTCGGCGGCGGTCAAGAGCACGATGGGGCAGGTTACCCCGGACGCGCGCAAGGCCTGGCAAAGCTCGCGCCCATCGCCATCGGGCAGACCCACATCCAGGATCATGAATTCGTAAAGACCATCGGTCGCGGCCGCGCGGGCCGTGGTGCAATCCGGTGCGGTAACGACTTCATAGGCACTTTCCTGGGCGAGCTGTTCGGCCAGGGAATCGCGCAGCATGGCGTCGTCTTCCACCAAGAGTACGCGCTTGGCGCTCGTCATGATCATTCCTAAGGGTTTAGCAAAGCAGCCAGACTCTATCCGGTTTCGAGCCCGCGGTGTATTGGGGATCATTATGCCCCACAGCTCCAAACATAGCCCTGCAAGCCTCTCCGCTTCTACGCCCGCGCCGCCCGCGGGGGACAAGCTGGCCGCTGCCATCGATGCCTTGCGTGCCGGCCGCCCGGTGCAGCTGAGGGAGCGCTCGCTCCACAGCCTCTATGCGGTCGAGACCCTGGCACCCAGCGTCCTGAAAAGGCTGGAAAAGCCGGTTTTGCTCTTGTCGCATGCGCGGGCGCGGACCTTGAAGATCCGGCTTTATACGCCTGACGTCGTCGCCCTGACCCTCAAACCGGGCATGGACGTGCCCGCGCTTATGGCCATTGCCGACCCCACCAGCGATCTCGACCATCCCATGAAGGGCCCTTTCACGGCCTTGCGCCGCAAGCTGCCCAAGGCGGCGGCTGCGGCGGTTAAACTCACCAAGCTCGCGGGCTTGTTACCGGCTGCGGTGCTGGTGAAGGGCGCGGTGGGCCGGGGGCCAGTCCTCAGCCTTTCCGATATCTTCGATTATGACACCCAGGCCGCGGCGGACCTCAGGGTGGTGACGCGGGCCCGGGTGCCGCTGGCGGGTGCCGAGAAGACCGAACTGGTTGCCTTCCGCGCCGGGGATGGGGCGCCGGAAAACTACGCCATTGTGATCGGCGATCCGCAGGGTCCGGTGCTGACGCGGCTGCATTCGGAATGCTTTACCGGCGATCTTCTAGGCTCGCTCAAATGCGATTGCGGGTCGCAGCTGCGCGGCGCCATTGAAACCATTGAGAGGCAAGGCGGCGGCGTGGTGCTGTATCTGGCCCAGGAAGGGCGCGGCATCGGCCTGATCAACAAGCTGCGGGCCTATCGCCTGCAGGACCAGGGTTTCGACACCATCGAAGCCAATGAGCGGCTAGGCTTTGAGGCGGATGAGCGGGTCTATGCCGTGGCGGCGCGAATGCTGAGCCTGCTCGGCTTTCATCAGGTGCGCCTCCTCACCAACAATCCCGACAAGATCGCAGCGCTGAACGCTGCCGGAATTGAAGTGGTGGAGCGCGTGGCCCACAGCTTTCCCAGCAACAGCCACAATGAAGCCTATTTGCGCACCAAGGCGCTGAAGGCCGGGCATCTGCTTTAAGACAAAAACCAGAAGTAGGGGCACCAATAGCGCAAACCGCAAGGGCTTGATCATTGATTGTCACTTTTCCCCTCTCGGGGGGAGGGAGGGGGTGCCGTCATATCAACAATATCAAACAGCCCAGCAAAAATGGGGATCGGAAACAACGGCTTCAAGGGGCGAACGTCCGCTTTGCGGCAGTTTCAGTCGTTTATCGCTACCGAGCAAAGACTGATCTGTTCAAGTGCGGCCCCCCCGAGGATCAACATTCGGATGTGCGAGCATAACATAAGAATAGAGGGCGGGTTTTGGCGCTACCCGGACATTGCCCCCACCCGAAATGCTGCGCATTTTGCTCATTCGCTGTTGCTCATACCCTCCTCCCAACGGAGGACTATCGCTTATGGGCTTTCCTCCCCTGCGGTGCACTGAACGGTGCGCCGTACTTTGCTGAAATAGCGGGGGAGGTGGCGCCGCCAGGCGACGAAGGGGGAAAGATGAATGGGAGAGGTCCGCGCCTGTCGATGCTCGCCGATTTTGCGGCCCCCCTCCGCCTCGTAAGTGCTCGGCACCTCCCCCGCTATTTTGACATCACGCGTCTGATAGGACGGCGCACCGCGGGGGAGGAAAGAGAGAGGCGATCTCAGCGGAGTGCTTGCGGGAAACTCCCTAGGAAGCTTTTGCGACCGCGATTGCCATGCCCGGCATATTTTGCCGCACCCCTTCACCCGCAAAGGGCGCAAAGCCGGGCGCCTTGCTCTGGCAAGAGGCTTGCTAGGGGTGAGCTATGCCGGGAATCAACTACTCTGCCCATCAGTACAACCCCATTGCCCAGGGGCCCGGCGCTGCCATCGCGGCGGCAAAGACGGATGGCCAGAGTTTCGGCTTCTCGGATTTGCTCGATATCGTCAATCCGCTGCAGCATATTCCGGTGATCTCCACCCTTTACCGGCATCTGACAGGCGACACCATCAGCCCTGCCGCCGAGGTGGTGGGCGACACGGTTTACGGCGGCCCGATGGGCATGGCGTCCTCCATGGGCGATCTGCTGCTGCAGAAACTGACCGGCAAAGGCGCCGGCGACACGGCTTATGCCATGGCCTTCGGGGAAGACACGCCCACCATGGCAGTGGCCTCGGCTGACACGCCAGCTGCCGTGAAACCAGCCAGCAGCGAGCCCAGCGCGACAGCCATGACGGTCGCGGCAGGCGAAAAAATCGGAGAAGCCGCCGAGGAAACCGTCCATATGGCGATCCAGCAGGTGACCAAGGCCTATCACACCGCCGGGCGGCTGGTGACAGCCTACTGAGCCGCATCCGGTTTGGAATAATCTCTTGCGCCAAAAATCGCCGTGCCAACGCGGATATGCGTGGCGCCGAAGGCGATGGCGACCGCGAAATCATCACTCATGCCCATGGAGAGCAGCGGCAAGCCTGCTTCGTCCGCCAGCGTTTTGAGGAGGCCGAAATAGGGCGCCGGTGCCGCTTCCGCCGGGGGCACGCACATCAGCCCTTGCAGGTTAAGGCCAAGGGCCCGCACCTGCGCCACCAAAGCCAGCGTATCTCTGGGCGCGACGCCGGATTTCTGCGGCTCCTCGCCAATATTGACCTGGATGAAGAGCACCGGATTCCTGCCCACCCGCACGCATTCGGCCTTCAGCGCATGGGCAAGTTTGATGCGATCCACGGAATGGATGGCATCGAAAATCTCCACCGCCTCGCGCACCTTGTTGCTCTGCAAATGGCCGACCATGTGCAATTCGACATCGGGGTATTCGGCTTTCAGTGCGGGCCATTTGGCGAGGGCTTCCTGCACCTTGCTCTCACCGAACAGGCGATGGCCCGCTTGCAGCACCGGGCGAATGGCCCCAGCCGGGTGGGTCTTGCTGACGGCGATGAGCTGGGTTTTGGGCGCGGGCGCCACGGCATTCTTTCGCGCCGCTTCCATGCGCGTCAGGATGGTGATCAAATTGTCGGTGATGGATGGCATGGGATGAGCGATAGCGCTTCGCGCCGGAATTTTGCAAGGGCGGCGGCAAAGCTCGCCACGGCAGCGGGTTGCGGCCTTCCCGCCCTGATCTTGATGACGGATGACGCGCGTTTGCCCGGTCCGGTGGCCGCCGCATGGGCCTTGCCGCGTGGCGCGATGGTGATTGTGCGAGCACAGGACGCGGCAAAGCGGCGGCTTCTGGCCCAAGCGCTGCGGGTGATTGCGCGCCAACGCGGCCTCTTCCTGCTGATTGCCGGCGATGTGGCGCTAGCGCAGCGCATGGGCGCGGATGGCGTGCATTTGCCTGAGGCGCGGATCGGCGAAGCGGCTTCTATCCACGCCCACACCAGCTTGATCGTCACTGCCTCCGCCCATTCTTTGGCAGCGTTGCGCAAAGCCGATGCCGTCGATGCCCTGATCCTGTCGCCACTATTCGCCACCCAAAGCCATCCGGGAGCGCCGAGCCTGGGTCCGCTGCGGGCCGCCGCGATGGCGAGGCAATGCCCGATGCCGGTCTATGCGTTGGGAGGGATTACGGCAGGAAACGCCGCACGGCTGGCGGGCTTTTGCGGGATTGCCGCCGTCGGAGCGCTTGAGGCCTGAAAAGAGTTGACCCTGCCCCCCCGCATGGGGATGTTCGGGCACTTTTGATTGTCGCGCTTTCGGATGGAAAACCGTGTTCCCCTTTTCCCGAAAGCGCATTTGTGAGGAGAGCGGCCGTGGCGGAATTTCAGGAGCTGATCGAGGTCATCAAAGAGCGCTCCTATCGGCGCGGAAAATTCAAACTCGCCTCTGGCGCCGAAAGCGAATTCTACTTCAACCTGAAGCCCACCATGATGGCGCCCAAGGGCGCTTATCTTTCGGCTGAGGCGCTGCTGGTACGCATCCGCGGCGAAAGCGTCGATTATATCGGCGGGCTGGAGATGGGCGCGGTGCCGGTGATCGCCTGCGTGGCCGCGCTCAGCCATCAAGACGGCAAGCCGGTGAACACCTTCTTTGTGCGCAAAAAAGCCAAGGATCACGGAACGCAAGATCTGGTCGAAGGCTTGGCGCTGGGCGAGAGCCTTTCGGCCAAGCGCGTCATGATCGTCGATGATGTGGCGACCAGCGGCGGCTCGATCATCAAAGCGGCGGAAGCGGCGCGCGCCACGGGCGCCATCGTCGAGACGGCGCTGGTCATCGTCGACCGCGAAGAAGGCGCCACCGAAGCCCTGGCCGTGGCGGGAATCCGCCTGCTCAGCGCCCTGAAGAAGAGCGATTTTCTATAGGCCCCAAACTCGTCATGGCCGGCTCGACCCGGCCATGACATGCGGTGTTAAACCTTGAACTTCAGATGCAAAAACGCGGCGTGCATATCGATGGCGCGGGAGCCGTCGTAGAAGGCGCCGCTATTGCGGTCGTAGCTGAGGTTTTGCCAGCCTGCCGTCACTTGCCAGTTGGTATCGAACGTATAGCCGACCGATGTCTGCCAGGCTTTCAGCCCGATCACCGGCCCTGCTAATCCGCCATCCGCGGTGCTACGGCCGAATTCGCCGCCCACACTCCAAGCGCCATAGCTGAGGGTCGAACTCACATGCGCGCTTTCGGTGCCGCCGCTGGTGCGGGCATCGTAGATGTCGAAGGTGAAGGTGTTGGCGTGGCGATAGGCACCGCCGACGGCCAGTTTCCAATCATCGTCGATCTGGTAATCGAGCTCGCTGCCCACGCCCCATTCGGTGAGGCTGGCATCGGCGGCCAGTTTGCCGTCGCCATGGCCGAAGGAGGCGCCGCCGTAAAAACCGACCGACAGGGCATCGAAGGTTTCCGAATAGCTTACGGCAAATTCCCAGATGCTCTTCTGGCGGTTTTCGGCCTGAGGGCCGTTGTTGAGGAAGGGAACAATCTCACGGTTTTCCGAGGGCGTATATGAAGCGCCCAGCTCCAGCCCCATGATGCGCGGCGTGTAATAGGAGATTTTGGCATAGTTGAGCGAGGATTCGACACCGCTCGAAATGCTGAAAAGCTCGGTAAAGGCCCGCCCCGTGGAGGGATCGATGAAGAAGGTGGCGTTGGAATTTTCGATTGAGGTGACGTCGTCCACCACCGGTCCCGTCACCGCCAGCGCATACGCCGCACCGTCGGTCATGCCGATTTCCACGGTGCCAAGCCCGGTCTGGGCCGAGCCATAAACCTTCTGCACCAAGGCACCGCCGTAATTGTCATAGGACAAACGGTCTCGGGCCACTTCGAAGCTGGATTTCAGCGCCAAGGAAAGGCCGCTGTCGTAATCGCGCGAGACCTTCAGGGAGACATCGGCGGCCCCTGTCGCCCAGTGCTGATCGGCCCCGCCCGCGACGTTGGGCATATCCGGCGCAAATACGGCCCCATAGGCGGTGCCGCCCAGGCTGATGTTAACCGGGTCGAGATTGACGGTGAGCGGCGAAACGCCAGCAGCGGCCGGCGCGGCCACCAAGGCAGCCGTGACAAACAAGCTCGTTTTCATGATCCCCACTCTACCCGCAAGCCGCCGCTGCTTCGTTAAAGCTTGATCATAGTGGGTGATTTTGTGTCAGGCCAGATGACGCCGCGTTGCACGCGGGCGGGTGGGCCATTATAAGCCGGTGCCTTGTTTCCCCGGAGATCGCCCTCGATGCGCGCCTTAACCCTTTTGACTTGCGGCTTTCTTCTGGCCGGTTGCGGCTCGTCCAGCGATAACAACAAATATATCCAGGATAGCGATTCGGGCACCACCGCCATCTCCAGCGAGAGCGGCCAGCGCACGTTGGGCGTTAATTCCTATCTGTGGCACGCCACCCTCGATACCTTGTCCTTTCTGCCTCTGCAGTCGGAAGATCCCTTTGGCGGCGTCATCATCACCGATTGGTACAGTGCCCCGACAGCGCCGACCGACCGGGTGCGGGTGACGGTTTATATTCTCGACCGCCGCCTGCGTGCTGATGGCCTTAAGATTGCGGTGTTCCGCCAGACCAAAGGTGCCGATGGCTGGGTCGATGCGGCTGCCAATCCCGATACTGCCAGCAAGCTCACCGATGCCATTCTGACGCGGGCCCGCGAGCTGCGGCTGGCCACCAAATCCACCACCAACTGAATATCACGCGCCAGCGTCGCCTAAGGTCTGGAATTGGCGGCGCTTTTGCCGCAAAACACCGCCCTTATTCGATGTTCGCGCGATGGACTGGAAATTCGCGCTCGTGAAGGATCACGTCTCACATGGCGCGCTATAATGCCAAAGAGTCCGAACAGCGCTGGCAGGATGCCTGGAACGCCGCCAACGTCTTTCTGACGCCCAGCGATCACGGCAAACCCAAATGCTATGTGCTGGAGATGTTTCCCTATCCCTCGGGGCGCATCCATATCGGCCATGTGCGCAATTACACCATGGGTGACGTCTTGGCGCGCTTCAAGCGCTCCCAAGGCTTCAATGTGCTCCACCCCATGGGCTGGGATGCCTTTGGCTTGCCTGCCGAAAACGCGGCGCGCGAAAAGCATGTCAATCCGCGCGATTGGACCTACGAAAACATCGCGGCGATGAAAGAGCAGCTCAAACTGATGGGCTTGTCGCTGGATTGGTCGCGCGAATTCGCCACTTGCGATCCGGCCTATTTCGCCCGCGAGCAGAAGCTGTTTTTGGATTTCTACCGCGAGAATCTGGCCTATCGCTCCGAAGCCGATGTCAATTGGGACCCGGTTGACATGACCGTGCTTGCCAACGAGCAGGTCATCGATGGCCGCGGCTGGCGCTCCGGCGCACCGGTGGAGAGGAAGAAACTCTCGCAGTGGTTCCTGCGCATCACCGCCTTTAGCCAAGAGCTGCTGGACGCCCTCGACACCTTGGACCGCTGGCCGGAAAAAGTCCGGCTGATGCAGAAGAATTGGATCGGCCGCTCCGAGGGCCTGCGCTTTACCTTTACGCTGTCGAATAACGAAGGGCTCGACGTTTTCACCACCCGCCCGGACACGCTGTTCGGCGCCAGCTTCGTGGCGATCTCGCCCGACCATCCTTTGGCCGAGCAACTGGCCAAGAACGACGGCGCCCTAGCCCGCTTCCAGGCGGAATGCCGCCGTATCGGCACCGCCGAAGAGGCCATCGAGAAAGCCGAAAAGCTCGGTTACGACACCGGTCTGACGGCGGCACATCCTTTCGATCCCAATTGGAAGCTGCCGGTTTATGTCGCCAATTTCGTGCTCATGGCCTATGGCACGGGCGCTATCTTCGGCTGCCCGGCCCATGACCAGCGCGACCTGGATTTCGCGCGCAAATATAAGCTGGCGGTCAATGCGGTGGTGATCCCCGAGGGGGCCGATCCCAAGACCTTTGATGTCGGCAATGAGGCTTATACCGGACCCGGCAAGCTCGCCAATTCGCAGTTCCTTGATGGGCTGACGGTGGAAGCAGGCAAGGCCGAAGTCCTGAAAAGGCTGGAATCGGCTGGCATTGGCCAGCGCAAGGTGCAGTTCCGCCTGCGCGATTGGCTGGTGTCGCGCCAGCGCCCTTGGGGCTGCCCCATCCCGATGATCCATTGCGCCACATGCGGCGTGGTGCCGGTGCCGGAAGACCAATTGCCGGTCAAAGCGCCGGACGATCTGACCTTCACCGTGAAGGGCAATCCACTCGACGTGCATCCCACCTGGAAACATGTCGCCTGCCCCAAATGCGGCGGCGCGGCGCTGCGCGATACCGACACGCTCGACACCTTTGTCGATTCCTCCTGGTATTACGCCCGCTTTACCGACACCACGGCAGCCGGGCCGGTGAGCAAAGAGGCGGTCGATTACTGGCTGCCCGTGGATCAATATATCGGCGGTATCGAGCATGCGATTTTGCATCTGCTCTATTCGCGCTTCTTCCTGCGGGCGATGAAAAAAGCCGGTTATGTCAAAATCGACGAGCCCTTTGCCGGCCTCTTCACCCAAGGCATGGTTTGTCACGAGACCTATAAGGATTCTTCCGGGGCGTGGCTGGCGCCCGAACAAATCGAAAAGCGCGGCGGCGCTGTTTTCGTCAAAGGCAGCGACGAGAAAGTCACCGTCGGCCCCTCCGAGAAGATGTCGAAATCGAAGAAAAACGTGGTGGCGCCGGAAGCCATCATCGACATCTTCGGGGCCGATACCATCCGCTGGTTCATGCTCTCCGACACCCCGCCGGAACGCGATATCGAATGGACCGAGGAAGGCGCCGATGCCTGCTGGAAGTTCGTCCAGCGCATCTGGCGTCTGGTCAGCGAGGCCGAAGGCCTGCCGCCAGCCGGAACGCCGGTTTCGGGCAACTCCGATCTGCGCCGGGCGGTACACAAGGCCATTGCCGCAGTGACCGAGGATTTGGCAGCCTTGCGCTTCAACCGCGCCGTGGCGCAGATTTATAGCCTCGCCAATGCTATAAGTGCGGCGGGGACCGCAGCGGGCGCCGAACGCCGTGAGGCTTTAGAAGCGCTCGCCCAACTGATCGGACCGATGATGCCGCATTTGGCCGAAAGCTGCTGGGATGCGCTGGGGCATACGCCATTTCTGGCAAGTGCGCCTTGGCCCAAGGCTGAGCCGGATCTCCTCGCCATTCACACCGTCACCATCGCGGTGCAGGTTAATGGCAAGCTGCGCGGCACCCTCGCTATCGCCCCAGACACGGACAAGGCGGAGGTTGAAACGGCGGCGCTCGCCCTCGAAGGCGTCCAGCGTGCCTTGGACGGCAAGGCCCCCAAGAAGGTGATCGTGGTGCCCAACCGTATCGTGAATATCGTGGCATGAGAACGCCGGCTGCCCTTGCTGTTGCCGCTGCTGCATTGCTGCTCGGCGCTTGCGGCTTTCATCCGCTTTACGGCACGCCCGATATGCCCAAGGGGGCGATGCAAGCGGATCTGCGCGCCATCTATGTCGAGCCGGTACCGGAGAAGCTGGGCTATGAATTGCGTACGCAGCTGACCGATCTCATCGATGGTGCCAGCCAGCCCGCCGGGGCCCGCTATCACTTGCACATCACCCTCACCACCAAGGCCGAAGCCATTGGCGTGCAGAGCCAGACCACCACGGGCGGTGTCACCCAGACCGCCATTACGCGCTACAACGACACGCTGAAGGCCGAATATGAGCTGACCGATGGCAAGTCCGGAACTGTGGTGACCCATGGCGTAGAGACCGGGCTCACGGCCTATAACGTGCTGACCTCGCCCTATGCGACCCTTGCCGTGCAGCAAGACGCCGACAAACGCGCCGCCGAAGACATCGCCGACCGCATCCGCATCGACCTTGCGGTATGGTTTGCGGCGCAGGCAAAGAAGTGAGGTTTTGCGTGCTTCGAGGGCCAGCCGTCACCCTGAGGTGCGAGCATGGCGAGCGGCGACGGCTGGCCACCTCAGCATGACGAGAGTATTGGCGGATTTACGACTATGATCATCAAAGCTTCCGATGCCGACCGGACCGCGAAAAACCCGCCCAAGGGCGTCATCGCGGTACTGGTCTATGGCCCGGATGCGGGGCTGGCGCGGGAGCGTTGCGAGACCCTGATGAAAACGGTGGTGGAGGATCTGACCGATCCCTTCCGCGTTTCCGATCTGGACGAGCAGACCCTTAGCGCCGACCCGGCGCGGCTGGCCGATGAAGCAGCGTCCTTTTCCATGCTGGGGGGGCGGCGCGTGGTGCGGGTGCGCGGTGCCGGCAATGGCCTGACCAAGCTGTTCGAGGGTTTTCTGGACGATCCCCGGGGAGACGCGCTGGTGGTGGTGGAGGGCGGCGACCTCGCCAAAGGCGCGGGCCTGCGCAAAATCTTCGAGGACGCCGACAACGCCGCCGCCATCCCCTGCTACCCCGATACCGCCCGCGATCTGCCCGATGTGGTGCGGGACTCGCTCAAGGCCGAGGGGCTGTCGATTTCCGGCGACGCCCTAGCCGATGCGGTGTCGCGGCTGGGTTCGGATCGCGGCGTCACCCGCAAAGAGCTGGAAAAGCTCGCCCTTTACTGCCGCGGCCAGAAAGAGGTCAGCCTGGATGACGTTCGCGCCGCTATGGGCGATGAGGCCGAAGCGCGCGTGGATGAGGTTTGCGACGCGGCTGGTACCGGCGATCTGAAGAAGCTCGACCGCGCGCTGGAGAAGCTGTGGACCTCAGACATGTCGCCGATTGCCGTGGTGCGCCCGGCGCTGGGTCATTTCCAGAAGCTGCTGCAGGTCTCCGCCGAGATCGCCCGCGGCGACAATCCCGATTTCGTCCTCAAGAAATTGCGCCCGCCGATCCATTTTTCCCGGGTCAACAGCTTCAAATCTCAAGCCCAGCGCTGGAGCGAGACCAAGCTTTTGGACGCCCTCGATTTGCTTTTCGAGGCTGAAGCTCTCTGCAAAACCACCGCCGTCCCCGCCGAAGCGGTGCTGGGACGGGCCCTCTTTAATATCGCGGCCATGGCACGCGGACAGCGGTAATTACGCCCTCGCCAGGGCCGTACCACCAAGCTAAAACCCTTCCATGCTGAAAGTCCGCGTCATTCCTTGCCTCGATGTCAGAGACGGACGTGTCGTCAAAGGCGTCAATTTCGTGGGCCTGCGCGATGCGGGCGATCCGGTCGAGCAGGCTATCCTGTACGATGCCATGGGCGCCGATGAGCTTTGCTTCCTCGACATCACCGCCACCCATGAAAAACGCGGCATTCTGCTGGATGTGGTGCGGCGCACCGCCGATGTCTGCTTCATGCCGCTGACCGTGGGCGGGGGCGTGCGCACCCTGGACGATATCAGGAGCCTGCTTTTGGCGGGCGCCGACAAGGTTTCGATCAACACCGAGGCGGTCAAACGGCCCGATTTCGTGCGCCATGCGGCGGAGAAATTCGGCAGCCAGTGCATCGTGGCGGCCATTGATGCCAAGGAAACCGCGCCCGGCAAGTTCGAGATCTTCACCCATGGCGGGCGCACCGCGACCGGCATTGACGCCGTTGCCCATGCCGTCAAGCTGGTGGATTATGGGGCGGGGGAAATCCTCCTCACCTCCATGGATCGCGATGGCACCAAGGCGGGCTACAATATCCCGCTGACCCGTGCCATTGCGGATGCCGTGCCGGTCCCGGTGATTGCCTCAGGCGGGGTGGGAACGCTGGATCATCTGGTGGAAGGGGTGCGTGATGGCGGTGCCAACGCCGTGCTCGCCGCCTCGATTTTCCATTTCGGTCAATACTCTATTGCCGACGCCAAAAAGGTGCTTGCCAGCGCCGGGATTCCGGTGCGCAATATCTAGGCAAAGACAGCTCTAGAACCGGTTTCGGCGGGGGCATTTTTATGAGCGAAGCGGCGCCAACGCGCCCGTACCCTCTGCCTGTGACAGCGCGTGCCCCTCTGCTCGATGGGCTGGTGCCGGCGCAAGAGGCGTTTTCCGTCATTCTGTTTGAGTGCCTCGCTCATGCCAGCGCCAATATTCCCGCGGTCGTGGAGGCAAAAAGCAGCGAAGGCCTGCATCAGTTCCGCGTCGGCCTCAGGCGCTTGCGCACGGCGCTTTCGACCTTCGGCAAAGCCCTTCCCGACCTGATGGCGCTCAGCGACCGCGCCAAAGCGGTGACCCTGGCGGTGGGGCCAGCCCGCGATCTCGACGTTTTCTTGGCCGAGCTTTTGGAACCTGCCATCGCCCAGCTTGGCCCGCAAACAGGGTTCGAGGTTTTGAAACTACGGGCGGAACGGGCGCGCGAGCGGGCTTGGGTACAAGTTTTTATGGCCCTCACCCATCCCGAGATGCAGAGCTTCCAGGATGATGTCGCCGCCGCCGCAAGCGCCAAATTATGGGCTGGCGAGGGGCGCTTGAAGCTTGGTGCTGTGGCGCCGGCTTTGCTCAGCCATCACCTCAAGCGGGCCAAGAGACGCGGCCAGACTCTCACCACAGCGCCGGAACGCCACCGTTTGCGCATTGCGCTGAAAAAGCTGCGCTATACGAGCGAGTTTTTCACCCCGCTCTATAAGGACAAGGCGGTGGCCCGCTTCACGCTGCCGCTGAAGGAGCTGCAAGATCTGCTCGGCCACCTGAACGACACCGCACAGCTGCGCGCCATCGTCGGCCGCCTGATGCTGGAAGAGGCGGGCGAAGCGGGAGTGCAAGCCGATCTCAGCCACGCCGCGGGATTGCTCCTCGGCTGGCACCAAGCCAGTGCCGAAGCCGAGGCTGCGAAGATGCACAAGCGCTGGAAGGCGTTTCAGAAGGCGGACGTGTTTTGGTCGTAGCAACCTCTTCCTGGGAAGGTTAAGAGGGCGGCTTCACCCGTAACGGCACATTCAGCCGTGCAATCGATGGTGTGCCATCGCCAGCAATCGCCAGAACCAACGCGGCTTTGAGATCCAATTCCGGCGGATAGGGCGCCGACAAATCCCACCCTGTCGAAAGCGCGTAGGCCGCCCGCAAGATACCGGCATGCGCCATAGCGATGGCGTCTTCACCACGCGCACCAAGATCGACAAAGAAACTGGCGACGCGGCGATGCACCTCGCCGGTGGATTCGCCGCCGGGGGGACGAAATGCGAGACCGCGATTGGCACCCGCCTTCTCAAAAGCATCTTCGCCGTCACGCGCCCGCATCTCGTCGCGCGTCAGACCTTCCCAATCGCCCCAATTCTGTTCGGCAAGGTGCGGATCAAGGATGGGGTCGACGAGCCCCAAACAGGAAGCGGTCTGCCGCGCGCGCAATTTCGGACTGCAATAGACCCGCGCCGTTTCAAACCCCTCAGGCGGCAGCAAGGCTGACATGCGGGCGATGCCTTCGGCACTGAGCGGCGTGTCGATGCTGCCTTGGACGCGGCCTTGGGCGTTCCACTCGGTCGGGCCATGGCGGAGGAGGGCGAGTTTCATGGTCTAAAGATCGAATTCAGCCATCACCGGCACATGGTCGGAGGCTTTTTGCCAGCCGCGCATTTTTTTGACGATGGCTTGAGATTTTAGCGCGCCCTTCAGCGCCGGGCTGACCCAGATGTGATCCAGGCGGCGGCCGCGATCAGAGGCCTCCCAATCCGAAGCGCGATAGCTCCACCAGGAATAAATCTTTTCCGACGCTGGCACGAATTGCCGCGTGACGTCGATCCAGCCAAATGCGGCTTCGGCCTTTTTCAACAGTTCGGTTTCCACCGGCGTATGGCTGACGATTTTAAGCAGCTGTTTGTGGCTCCAAACATCGTGCTCCAGCGGGGCGACGTTGAGATCGCCGACCAACACCACCGGTGTCGTGGCGCCATCTTTGCGCTTGCCAAAAAACCTCGCCATGCGTTCGAGAAAATCGAGCTTATGCGCAAATTTCGGATTGGCCTCGGGGTCGGCGATATCGCCGCCTGCGGGGACATAGAAATCGTGCAGTTCGACGCCGTTTTCCAAGGTCACGCGCAATTGACGGCAATGGCCTTCGCGGCAGAAATCATCGAGGCCCGTGGAGCGGAAGGGAAGCCGCGAGAGCACGGCGACGCCGTTATAACCCTTTTGTCCGTGTACGGCCTGATGCACATAACCGAGTTTTTCGAATTCCTTGGCGGGAAAGAGTTCGTTGGGGCATTTGGTTTCCTGCAAGCACAGCACATCGGGTTCATGCTCGCGCAAGAACCGCGCGGCCAGCGGCGCCCGCAAACGCACCGAATTGATGTTCCAGGTCGCGATCTTCATAAGACCTCAGCAGCATAAAGCGGCCAGCGCGCCCGGGCCGGCGCATCCAGCGGATCGAACAAATTCAGCGCGGCGCGCTCGATGCCGGCCCAGGCAATCATCGCGGCATTGTCTGTACAGAGAGGAATTGGCGGCACCGCAAAGCCAAAGCCTTCGTGAGCAGCAAGACCCGCCAGCGCAGCGCGGATGGCGCCATTGGCGGCGACCCCGCCTGCCACCACGAAAGCGGCCGTCTCAGCGCCCGGAAAATCACGCCGGAACATCATCATCGCGGCTTTGGCGCGGTCGCGCAAAATATCGACCACCGCAGCCTGGAAGGAGGCGGCCAAATCGGCTGTATCGACCGGGCCGGCGAGGGTGACTTGGCGCACCGCGGTTTTGAGACCCGAGAAGGAAAAATCAGCCCCGGTGCGCCCCTTCATTGGCCGGGGCAGGATGTAGCGGCTGGGATCGCCTTCGCGCGCCAGGATTTCAATCCGGGGTCCGCCGGGATAGGGCAGGCCGAGGAGTTTGGCGGTCTTGTCGAAAGCCTCCCCCGCCGCATCGTCGATGGTGGTGCCGTAAAGTTTAAAGCGGCCCGGGCCTTCCACGCCCAAAAGCTGACAGTGGCCGCCCGAAACCAACAGCAGCAGATAGGGAAAACCCACCCCATCCGACAGCCGGGCGCTGAAGCCATGGCCCTCAAGGTGATTGACGGCGATAAGAGGTTTTCCGGCCGCCAAGGCCAAGGCTTTGGCGGTGAGAAGGCCCACCATCACCCCGCCGATGAGGCCGGGGCCCGCGGTCGCCGCCACAGCATCGATCTCGCCGAGCGGAACACCTGCCTCGGCCAGCGCCCGCACCACAATCTCGTCCAAAAGTTCCACATGGGCGCGGGCAGCGATTTCCGGCACCACACCGCCATAAGGGCGATGTTCCTCAAGCTGGCTGAAGACCACATTGGAAAGGATTTGCCCCGGTCCTAGCGGCGCCCCACGCACCACCGAAGCCGCGGTCTCGTCGCAACTGGTTTCGATCCCCAGAATGGTCCAAAGGTGCAAAGCAAGAGCCTGTTCTTAAGCGTGGAAAGGCTGTAATCGAAAAACCGCATGCCGCAAAGAACTCTTCGCATCGGGACTCGCGCCTCCCGGCTCGCCCGCGCCCAGGCCGATATGGTGGCCGGCCTCATCACGCACGCCGGGATGACGTGCGAGATCGTGCCCATCAAAACCACCGGCGACCGTATCCTGGACCGCTCACTGGCCGATGCCGGCGGCAAAGGCCTGTTCGTCAAAGAGCTGGAAGAGGCGCTGCTGGCGGAACGGATCGATATCGCCGTCCATTCCATGAAGGACGTGCCGGTGGCGCTTCCGCAAGGCCTGATGCTGGCCGCCATTCTGCCGCGCGAAGACCCGGAAGATGTGTTCCTCTCCGCCAAGGCCGCATCACTCAAGGCTTTGGCGCCCGGGGCACGCCTCGGCACCAGTTCGGTCCGCCGCAAGGCCCAAGTGCTGCGCGCCCGGCCCGACATCACCTGCGTGCTGCTGCGCGGCAATGTCGATACGCGGCTCGCCAAGCTCGACGGCGGGGAGATGGAGGCCATCATCCTGGCCCGCGCCGGCCTCAAGCGCCTGGGGCTCGCCGCGCGCGCCACCGACATTCTTTTTGCGGATGAATGGTTGCCATCGCTGGCCCAAGGGGCCGTGGGCATCGAAATCCGGCAGAACGATGCTTATGCTGTGGCGGCGATCACACCGCTCGAAGATTCCATTACCGCCATCGAACTTGCCTGCGAGCGTGCTTTTCAGGGCGCGCTGGACGGCTCTTGCCGCACCCCCATCGCCGGACTGGCACGGCTCGAAAATGGCCTGCTGTCATTCCGCGGCGAAGTTCTGGCACCCGATGGAAGCGATTGGGCCACCGCGGCTTTTTCTATTACCCTTGAAAAAAACGGGAAGTTTGAAGCGGATCGCGCAGGACGGGAAGCCGGTGAGGCGCTGAAGCCGCGGGCCGCCAAATGGCTCACCCTCTAAGGCAAAAATAAAGACGGCTTATTCGCCGCCTTCGCTCGTATCGTCGGCCAGGCTTTTGACCAGATCCAGTACCCGCTTGCGCACCTTGGAATCTTTGATGCGCATATAGGCGAGCGAGAGCTGCAGACCGTCACCGCTCGCAACGAATTCGAGAACGGGCTGGCTATCACGTTCAGCAAAGCCGGGTGTGGCCGCAAGCTGTTCGCTGACGCTCTCATAGAAGTACTGAATCGGAACGCCGAGAATGCGCGCGATCTCAAAGAGGCGGCCCGCACCAATGCGGTTAACGCCCTTCTCGTACTTCTGCACCTGCTGAAATGTCAGGCCGAGCAATTCGCCCAGCCGTTCCTGACTCATGCCGATCATCATTCGGCGGAGACGCAATCTACTGCCTACTTGGCCGTCGATCGGATTGGCTTGTTTTTTTGGCAAGGTCGTAAACTTAAAGGTTGGAGATGAAACACTGTCGTCTGCGTTAGCACATCGAAAAGCTGAATTCACGGGGCCCACCGCTTCGATATCATTTTCTCTTGTGCCAAACCCCGCGTTAAAGCGATGATTGCACACAACAGAAGCCAGAAGGCTAGTCCGCGTATACGCGAATAGGGCGTGGGTGCAATTGGTGCGGGCAACGCACCATCAACGATTCCAGTTTTGCCGAGACCGAGTTGCTGCGTGATTCGCCCGAAGGGATCGATGATTGCACTGATGCCCGTGTTGGCATCGCGCACCACGGCAAGACCCTCTTCCATCGCACGCACCTGTGCCACCAAGAGATGCTGCTGAGGTCCGGCCCACGGCCCGAACCACGAATCGTCGGTAATATTTACGAGCCAATCCGGGCGCTTAGCACCCAGGACGGCGTCGGGAAACAGAATTTCATAACAGATTAACGGTGTTACATTTCCTGCACCGGGAACTCTGTAGGTCTGCGGCCCGGCACCCGGCGTGAAGCTGCCGTCGATGCCGGTGAGCTTGGAAAGTCCCAATGCGGTAAGCGTTTTCTCAAACGGCAGATATTCGCCGAACGGAACAAGGTGCGACTTATCGTATATGTCCAAAATTATCCCAGAGGGGCTGATAAAAAAGAAACTGTTCGCATAGGCGATGTGGTCGGAAGACGAATAGTCATGCCGTATCGCTCCGGTCATAAGACCGAGACCGCCTTGGCTGAGGCTTGCGATTTGTTCTAGTGCTAAAGGTTGCTCGGCGAGAAAAAAGGGCGGAGCGGCTTCCGGCCAAATGATGAGAGAGGGCGTGCTGTCGCCAGGCGCGGCGCTGAGCGTGATCAGCCGCTGCCAGTTGCGGCGGGCGAAACGGTACTGAATTTTCTCCGCCTGCGGAATATTGGGCTGCACCAGACGCAAACGCACAGAGGTAATGGCGGCTTGCGGCACCATAGCAAGACGCAGTGCGCCAGCCGCAAAAAGGATCACAAACAGAGCGGTCATCATCGCGGGCAGTTGCCAGCTCGGCTTGGGAACAAACAATTGCGCCAAACTCGCACCGAACAGAACCGTCAGCAGGGAAAGGCCGTAAACCCCGAATAAAGCCGTGCTCTGCAGCACGGCGAGCGAGGCACCCCAGCCATAGCCCGCAATGTTCCAGGGAAAGCCCGTGAGGATGTGGCCGCGCAACCATTCGCAAAGCGCATAAGCTGCGGTCAGCGCAAAAATGCGCGAGGCCCCCGGTTTCCAGACGCTGGCGGCCGCAGCCGCCGCCCCCGCCATGAAGAAGGCAAGACCGCCCGGAAACATCAGCAGGACAAAAGGGATCTGCCAAGCATGGCTGTCGGCCTGAACGAGAAAGGGATAGACGATCCAATGCAGCCCAACGGCAAATTGGCCAAAACCAAATCCGAAGCCGGTGAGCGCGGCGGCGCGCAAGCGATGCCGCTCTGTCGCTGCGCCATCGAGCAACAAAACCAGCGCGGCGATGCCGAAGAGCAGACAGGGAAAGAGGCCGAAGGGAGCAAACCCCAGCGCCGAGATCGCACCTGCCAGAACCGCGGCGCCAAAGCGCCCCCAGCCCGTAAGACCCGCCAAGCTTTCGCCGATGGCGGCGGCATAGGCGGTCATGATTTGGACGATCCTTCCGTAGCATTCCCGTCTGCATTTGGCGGGCGGATGCGCAAG
The DNA here is from genome assembly GCA_015654635.1 of Alphaproteobacteria bacterium. Classification (GTDB taxonomy): domain Bacteria; phylum Pseudomonadota; class Alphaproteobacteria; order Micropepsales; family Micropepsaceae; genus Rhizomicrobium. The sequence continues at coordinate 37,096 of JAATGP010000019.1, forward strand.
CGCTTGACGCGGCGCGGATCGGCTTCCAGCACGTCGAATTCGACGCCGCCGGGATGAGCGATAATCTCGCCGCGCTGCGGCACCCGCCCGATCAGCGAGACCACGAGACCGCCCAGCGTATCGATCTCTTCCAATTCACCATCCTCGCGCGGAAACGCGATGCCGGTTTCGGCTTTGAAATCGTCGAGTGCAATGCGCGCATCGGCGAGGAATGAACCATCCGGCAACAGCCGCGCATGGGGAGCTTCCTCGTCATGCTCGTCGGCGATATCACCCACGATCTCTTCGATAATGTCTTCGATGGAAACCAGACCCTCGGTGCCGCCATATTCATCGATGACGAGGGCCAGATGGGTATGGGTGGTCTGCATCTTCAACAGCAGATCGAGCACCGGCATGGAGGGCGGTGCAAATAGAATATCGTGCCGGATCTGGGCGATGGGTTGTTCGCGCAGACGGAAGGATTCCTCGCCAGCGTTTTCGAGCAGCCCGAGGACATTTTTCAAATGCACCAAGCCGACCGGATCGTCCAACGTCTCGCGATAGACCGGCAGGCGCGAATGCTGGGCCTCGCGGAAGAGCAGCACGAGGTCAGCGAGCGAAGTCTTCTCGTCCACCGCCACGATGTCGGCGCGCGGCACCATCACATCCTTGACCCTGAGCTCGCCGAAATTGAGCAGATTGGCGAGCATGGTGCGCTCCGGCGCCGACAGATCGGGGCGCTGGCGATCGCTTTCCTCGATCACCTCTTCGATGCTTTCGCGCATCTGGCTGGCCGGATCGTCGCCACGCAAAAGTTGCGCCAGCCGCTTGAGGAGAGAGGGCGCCTTCTCATTCTCGTCCGGCGAAACCGTGTGATCGCTCATTGGACCTCGTAGGGATTGGCAACCTTCATCGTTTTCAAGATGCGCACTTCCAAAGGTTCCATCTTGTTTGCCTGCCGTGTGGTGACGTGATCGTAACCCAGAAGATGCAGCACGCCATGCACGGTGAGATGGGTGGTATGATCGAGGAGCGTTTTTTTGGCCTCTTTGGCCTCGCGCGCCGTGACACCGTAAGCAATCGCGACATCGCCGAGATAGCCGTCAAGACCGGCGGGAAAGGACAGCACATTGGTGGGTTTGTCCTTGCCCCGGAAGGCGGCATTCAGCTTCTGCACGCGGCCATTGGTGGTCAGCATGACGGTGAGATCGGCGTGATCCGGGGCCCCCGCTTCGGCGAGGGCCGTTTTCACGGCGCGTTTTATCCGTGCCGAATGCCCGCGGAGTTTCCGCCAGCGTGCATCTTGGATGATGAGCGTGATGCTCAATCCTCGTCCTTCCGCGCCTTACGGGCGCGCTCCCCATCGGCCGCATTATAGGCGGAGACGATCCGCGAGACGAGAGCATGACGCACCACATCCTGCTCGGAAAATTGGGCAAAGGCGGCCCCTTCGACATTGCGCAGGATGGAAAGTGCCTGGCTGAGACCTTCGGCGCGGCCGCCGGGAAGATCGCTTTGCGAGGGATCGCCGGTAACCACCATGCGCGAATCCTCGCCCAGCCGCGTGAGAAACATCTTCATTTGCGGCGCCGTGGTATTTTGCGCCTCGTCGAGAATGACAAAGGCGCGCCGCAATGTGCGTCCGCGCATGAAAGCCAGCGGCGCCACTTCGATGATGCCTTGCTCGATCATTTTGAGGCAAGGCTCGCCAATCACATCCATCAAGGCATCGTAAAGCGGGCGCAGATAAGGATCGACCTTCTCCTTCAAATCGCCGGGCAGAAAGCCGAGCCGTTCGCCGGCCTCCAAAGCCGGACGCGACAGGATCAGCCGCTCCACTTCACGCTTGTGCAAAAGATGGGCGCCAAAGGCGGCGGCGAGGTAGGTCTTGCCAGTACCCGCCGGGCCGATGCCGAATACCAAAGGATGGGTTTCCATCAAATGCAGGTAAGCGGCCTGGGCCGGAGAACGGGCCCGCAGGCTTTTGCCCGTCCAGGTCTTGATGGTGGCAAGACCGGCATGGGCGATGTCGCCCTCTTCAGCCTTGTTGGCGAAACGCACTTCGGAATCGATTTCTGCGGCGCTGACATGCTGGCCGTCTTCAAGGAGGTCGTAGAGGGCTCTGAGCACACCAGCGGCTTTTTCGCGCTCGGCGCCTTCGATCGCCACGACATTGCCGCGCAGATCAACCTTGACGCCCAGCTTCTGTTCCAGCCGCACGAAGTTCTTGGAATGAGGCCCCATCAATTCCGGCAACAAGGCATTGTCGGGAAATTCCAGCGTCAGCTTGGCGCTCTTCTTCGTCGTGTTCAATCGGCCATTACCCTTTTCGCTGTCGCCGCTTCGTGCGTGGGGAGCAAGATACCCTTCAGACTATTAGGCCCGACTTCTGCGATCCGCAGCGGCACGATTTGACCGATCAGAGCGGCAGCGCCGTCGGCGTGCACCGCTTGCAGATAGGGCGAGCGGCCCATCGCTTGACCGGGCTGACGACCTTCCTTCTCGAACAGAACCGTCATGGTCTTGCCGACGCAAGTGGCGTTGAAGGCGGCCTGTTGCGTCAGCAAAAGCGCCTGCAACTCTTGCAGCCGCGCATCCTTGACCGCTTCGGAGACTTGCCTGTTGTCAGCGGCTGCGGGTGTGCCGGGGCGCGGGCTATATTTGAAGGAATAGGCCTGGGCGTAACCCACCGCCCGCACCAGCGCGAGCGTGGCTTCGAAATCGGCATCGCTTTCGCCGGGAAAGCCGACGATGAAATCGCCCGACAGCGCCATATCGGGCCGCGCCGCACGCACCCGCTCTACCAGCCGCAGATAATCGCCAACGCTATGGCCGCGGTTCATGGCGGCCAGGATGGCATCGGAGCCAGACTGCACCGGCAGATGCAGATACGGCATCAACTGGCCGATATCGCGGTGGGCGGCGATCAGATCATCGCCCATGTCGCGCGGGTGGCTGGTGACGTAGCGCAGGCGTTCGAGCCCCCGCACATCGGCCAGCATTGCGATCAGTTTGGCCAGCGACCACGCCGTCCCGTCAGGGCCTTGGCCGCGATAGGCGTTGACGTTCTGGCCGAGCAGCGTCAGCTCGCGCACCCCGCCCGCCACTAGCGCCTTGGCCTCGGCGAGCACGTCCCCGACGGGACGCGAGAACTCCGCACCCCGCGTATACGGCACCACACAGAAGGTGCAGAATTTATCGCAGCCTTCTTGCACGGTAAGAAAGGCCGCCGGGCCATTCGATATGGAATGCTGCGGCAGGTGATCGAATTTGTCTTCGGCGGGAAATTCGGTTTCCAGCGCATGGCCGACACCGCGGACGATTTTGGCGATCATCTCCGGCAGACGCTGATAGCTCTGCGGCCCGACCACAATATCGACCGCGGGCTGGCGCGACAGGATTTCCTCGCCTTCGGCTTGGGCGACGCAGCCCGCCACGGCGAGTATCATGCGCTCGCCCTTGGCGGCCTTCGCCGCCTTCATCAGCTTCAGCTTGCCGAGTTCGGAATAGACCTTCTCCGCCGCCTTCTCGCGGATGTGGCAGGTGTTGAGGATGACCATATCGGCGTCATCCGCCGTCTCACTGGCGGCAAAGCCCAGCGGCGCCAGCAAATCCGCCATGCGGGCGGAATCGTAGACGTTCATCTGGCAGCCATAGGTCTTGATAAAGAGCCGCTTCATGAGGGCAGGTTATCTGCGATAGGCGGCCCGAAAACAAGAATGGCTCATTCGGCCGGTTGTGCTGCCGCTTGGGCAGCCGCAAGGGCCGCCTCGGCAATACCCCAATCGCCCCGCAGCGCCCGCATCTGGCCTGCCCGGATAAGGTTTTCCGCCTGCAGCGCGATTTGCTTGCGCCCGCATTCGGCGCTGACCCGCAGGGGTTGGTGGAACTCGACCACGACGTCGAGGGGGCCAGTCCTGAAAGCCTCCCAGACATGGGCGGCGAGTTCCATATCCCCGTACCAGGCATAGAAAGGGCGGTTCTCGCGTCCCAAAGGCATGCCGTAGAAGCCGATATAGGAGATGGAAACCGGCTGCACCGGCACATATTCGACGTGGCCCTCGGCATCGGTGCCGATTTCGGATTCCACTGCCCCCATCAGGGCACTCTTGAAGGGCAGGATGCGATTGCCATCGCTGGTGGTGCCTTCGGGAAACAACACCAGGGTGTCGCCGGCTTTCAGGCGCTCGCGGATTTCGACGGCTGCCTTCGCGGCTTCGGAGCGCTTGCTGCGGTCGACGAAGATCGAGCGCTGCAGTTTGGACATCAATCCGAAAAGCGGCCAGCTCTTGACTTCCAACTTGGCGACGAAAGAGACCGGTACGGTCGCCGACATCACCAGAATGTCGAAATAGCTGGTGTGGTTGGCCACCAGAAGAACGCCGCGATCTTTGACCGGTTCGCCGATGACGCGAATTTTGATGCCGAACAAACGGCACAGGAAAGCGTGATAGGCATGGGGATAGGTTTTCTGAAGCGAAATCCCCAAGCGGATAGACAACCATTGAATTGGCGCGCTGAGAACCGTCAGGCCCAAAAATGCCGTGGCCAGAAAGAACGCTCTCAGCGTGGGCATAATCAGCGCGACTTTTTCGGAACGCCATAGAGTTCGAGCCGGTGGTCGACCAACTCAAAACCCAATTCCTCGGCGATACGGCGCTGCAGCTTTTCGATTTCCTCGTTGCGGAATTCGATCACACTTCCTGATTGTACGTCGATCAGATGGTCGTGATGCGATTCCGGCGCTTCCTCGTAACGAGAGCGCCCATCGCGAAAGTCATGCCGTTCCAGAATGCCCGCATCTTCGAACAATTTGACCGTACGGTACACCGTCGCGATCGAGATATGCGGATCCAGTGCGGAAGCGCGCCGATAAAGTTCCTCAGCGTCGGGATGATCGGCGGCGTCCGAGAGGACTCGCGCAATTACCCGGCGCTGCTCCGTCATCCGCAGCCCCTTATCAACGCAGAGTTTTTCGATCCGCGTCATGTCTCACCCCTGCCTTGTTACCAGGTTGCGAATCTATCCGAGTTGCATGCAATTGCCCACAAGGAGTGCGGGAATTTCCATACGAAAGGTAAGGGCATCGCTGCACTGCCCTTCCGCTGTTGTGTAATAGGCTTTACGGCGACCCATTTCGACGAACCCAACTTGTTTATATAAAGCAATTGCTGGAAAATTTCTGCAATCGACTTCTAGAAACATCATAAGAGCGCCTTGGTCTGCCGCCTGCTTGAGGGCCGCGCGAAGCAGTTCAGCCGCAATCCCGCGTCGTCGCGCCGCAGGCGTCACACCCAAGCTTAAAACCTCCGATTGATCCGCCACAACTTGAACGACGATGAAGCCAGCTTCATCCATCAAGGCGACGCAGCCAGGATTGGCGAGCAATGCGGAGAAACTTTCCGCGCTCCAGACTTCGGAAAAACACTGCGCATGCAGACGGGCCAGATGCGCGGCATCGCTGGTGGCCGCGATCATGTTCTTACCGCAGGAAGTTTGGCGTCGGGCGGGCGCAAATAGAGCGGGCGCGGCGTAGCGGTGGCTTCAACCGCCAGCGCAAGCCGCGCGACCCACACAGCATGGGGTGCGGTGATCGCCGTCGCGATCGCATCCGGGCAGTGCAGTGCCATCGAAGGCGCGGCCGTACCAGCAAGTGCAAGGCCGGAAAATGAGGAGAGCAATTGCACGGCTGCGCCGATAGACAGGATTTGTGCCGCGACGGGATGGCCGACCATTTCCAGATAGACCTCATCACGCTTGGCATCATGCACCGCCGCCGCGATGGCGCGGCCTGTCTCTGCACGCGCTTGTTCGGCCATAGCGGCAAGGCTGGTGATTCCGATCAGCGGCTTGGCGAGTGCCACCCGCAGGCCGCGCATAAAAGCAAGCCCAACACGTTGGCCTGTGAAACTGCCCGGACCGGTGGTCACCGCCAGCTTGTCGAGATCACCGAAAGCAAGACCTGCTTTGCGCAGGACGTCTTCCACCATCGGGGCCAGCGCTTCGGCATGGCCGCGCTGCATCTCGGCGCAGCTTGTGGCCAAGACGTGGGCGCCCGCCAGCACCGCCACCGAACAGGCGCCAAAACACGTATCGACGGCGAGGAGTCTTAGATCAGGCAATCGAACAGGCCTCATCGAACGAAAGCCGGGCGGCGCGGGGATAAAGCTTGCTGCTGTCGCCATGGCCGATATTGCAAAGGAAGTTCGATTTCACGGGGGTTCCGGCAAAGAATTCCGCGTCGACACCGGCATTGTCAAAGCCCGACATCGGCCCGCAATCCAGCCCGAGCGACCGCGCCGCAATGATGAAATAGGCCCCTTGCAACGCGCCATTGCGGAAGGCGTTGACTTCGTTGACGGCAGGATCCGGCGAGGCGAAGCTGGTGCTCTGCGGGCTCAACTGGTTTTTGAAACGGCCAAATTCCACGTCATAGCCGAGGATGGCGGTAGCAGGCGCCGCCATGGTCTTGTCCACATTGCCAGCCGACAAATGCGGTTTCAGACGCGCTTTCGCTGCGGGCGAGGCCACAAAAACGATGCGCAGCGGATTGGAATTGCCCGAAGTTGGCCCCCAGCGCAACAGATCGTAGACCGCCATCAACAGCGCGGGCGAGACCGGCTTATCCAGCCAAGCACGATGGGTGCGGGCGGACCGAAAAATAACATCCAGTGCTTCGTCGTTGATGGCCATGACGCGAATCCCTTCCTTGCCCAAGACGGCCGGACAATCGCAGATATCGCGGGGCGCTTAAACCGCTTCGACGGCGCTCACTTCGGGCACGTAATGGCGCAGCATATTCTCGATGCCATTGCGCAGGGTCAGTGTGGCCGAGGGACAACCGGCACAGGAGCCGCGCATGTGCAGATAGACGATGCCCGAAGCCTCGTCGAAGCCGTGATAGGTGATGTCACCGCCATCCTGAGCCACAGCCGGGCGCACACGGGTTTCGATCAGGTCCTTGATCTGGGCCACGACCTCGGACTCTTCTTCCTCTGAAAGCGCAGCCGGGGCATGCTCGTCGCTGGTTTCAATCAGCGGCAGGTCGCGGGTGAAGTGCTCCATGATGGCGCCGAGAATGGCGGGTTTCAGATGCTTCCAATCGCCATCGGTTTTGGTCACGGTGATGAAATCGGCGCCGAAAAAGACCCGCGAGACGTCCGGCACTTCGAACAGAGCCCGCGCCAGAGGCGAACGCCCAGCCGACTCGGGGCCATCGAAATCAGCCACTTTGCCCTCGCCCATGACCTCACGGCCGGGCAGAAATTTGAGCGTGGCGGGGTTGGGAGTCGATTCTGTTTGGATGAACATGGGGCGCAATACCGTTTCCAATGCCTCCCTTACATGGACCCGGCAGGGGCACTCTACAAGGGGCAGAAAAGCGCGCAAAAACCCTATCAGAAGTCGGAAATAATGCCTTTCTTTTCCCAATCGCCATAGCGGGTTGGCTCGGGCCCCAGCCGCCCGCCTTGCTCCGGCGGCAAAGCCGGTTTGGCGGCGGCCAGGCGGCGGCGCTCTTCGGCCTCCGCCAAGGCCCGCTCGCCCGCTTCCCGGATTTTCGCTGCAATCTCGGCCTTGGGCGTATTTGCCATTTTGTTTCCGTGACTTGATTGGCGATAAACGAAGCTTACATCTGAAGCGCATTCTAGAACGTGGACCGTGAGCCGTGAATACTCTGCGTACCGGTATCCTGATGGCAGCCCTGTCAGGGCTGTTCATGGGCATAGGCTTTGTCTTGGGCGGCCCGACGGGAATGGCGATCGCCTTCCTCTTTGCCGTTAGCACCAACGCCTTTGCCTATTGGAACTCCGACAAGGTGGTGTTGCGCATGTACGGGGCTCAGGAGGTCGATGAGACCACCGGCCCGCGGCTTTACCGGATTGTGCGCGATTTGAGCAAAGCGGCGGGGCTGCCCATGCCGCGTGTCTGCATCGTGGAGAATGACCAGCCCAATGCCTTTGCCACCGGGCGCAATCCCGAACATGCCGCGGTCTGCGCCACCACGGGCTTGCTCGCCCGCCTCAATGACGAAGAACTGGCGGGCGTCCTTGCCCATGAACTCGGCCATGTGAAGAACCGCGATACCCTGACCATGACCATCACGGCAACGATTGCGGGTGCGATCTCGATGCTGGCCAATTTCGCGCTGTTCTTCGGCAGCGGCGACCGCCGCAACAATCCGCTGGGTATTTTCGGCGTTCTGCTGATCTCCATCCTGGCCCCGATTGCCGCCATGCTGGTGCAAGCCACCATCAGCCGGACGCGCGAATTCGAGGCCGACAAGGCGGGCGCCGAAATCTCCCGCCATCCCTTGTGGCTCGCCTCGGCCCTGTCGCGCATTTCCCATTCGGCGGAGGTGACGCAGAATCCCGAGGCCGAGGCCAATCCGGCGACGGCGCATATGTTCATCATCAACCCGCTCTCGGGCGGTGGCATCTCGGGCCTTTTCTCCAGCCATCCGCCAACGGAAGAGCGCATCGCGCGGCTCAGAGCCATGGCAGCGGCCCGGGGCGAAGTCGAAGCCATCCCCACCCGTAAGCCGGGCCCCTGGGACACCAACCGGGTCGCCAAAGGCCCTTGGGGATGAGCCAAAAAGGTCAGCCCCAAGGCACGGCGGCCCGCAGCGCCGCCCAAACCATTCTGTCCGAGGTTTTGCGCAAGCGCCGCCCGCTCGATGTGGCGCTGGCGGCAACCGCCGGTCTTGAGGCCCGCGATGCCGGGTTTGCTCGTGCCATCGCCAGCGAGACTTTGCGCCGCCTGGGCCAGCTGGAAGCCTTGATCCGCGAATTTGTGCCCAAGCCCCCGGCCCGCAACCGCGCCGGACCGGTGCCGGAAATTTTGCTCGCGGGTGCTTGCGAGCTGGTCTTCCTCGATGTGCCTGCGCATGCCGCGGTGGATGGCGCCAATCGCCTCGCGGGGGCCGACAAACAGGCCGTTCATTTCAAGCCGTTGATCAATGCGGTGCTGCGGCGGGTCAGCCGTGAAGGCAAAGCCAAGGTCGAGGCGCAAGACGCTGCCATCCTCAACACCCCCGATTGGATGTTCGGGCGCTGGGTCGACGACTACGGCACCGAAATTGCGCGCGCGATTGCCGAGGCTCATCAAGGCGTGCCGCCGCTCGATCTGGTGCTGAAGAACGGTGGTACGGTCGAGGGCGCGGAGCCTTTCTTTGGCGCCGTGCACAGGTTCAAAGATCCGCAACGTGTCGATACCCTGCCGGGCTATGAGGATGGCCTGTGGTGGGTGCAGGACGCTGCCGCCACACTGCCAGTGCTGCTGCTCGGCGATGTGCGGGGCCAGACCGTGATCGATCTTTGCGCCGCGCCCGGCGGAAAAACCGCCCAGCTTGTGGCCGCAGGCGCCAAGGTGATCGCGCTGGAACGCGAATCCAGCCGCATGGAACAACTCAAGGAAAATCTGCTGCGCTTGAAATTGGAGGCCAAAACCATCGTCGGCGATGCCCGCGATTGGCGGCCTGAAACACCCGTGCCCTACGTGCTGTTGGATGCGCCGTGCAGCGCCACCGGCACCATTCGCCGCCATCCCGAGTTGCCCTGGAACAAGAGCGCCAGCGACGTGACGCTATCGGCGCAGCTTGCCGGCGAATTGCTCGATAGCGCTGCCGCGATGGTGGCGCCGGGCGGCACGCTGGTCTTTGCCACTTGCTCGCTGGAACGCGAAGAAGGCCGCGAACAGATCGACGCCTTCCTGCAGCGCAACCACGATTTTACGCGCAAAGCCGTCCTGCCCGCGGAGATCTTCGGCATGGCGGAACTGATCGATGCCGGCGATCTGCGCACGTTGCCCTGCCACCTTAAAGATAGAGGCGGTATGGACGGGTTCTATGCGGCGCGATTGGTGAAACGCAGGTAGAGTGCTTAAAGCCGTCCCAGTGCGTAAGCCACAATGAGATAAATCTTGCCGGTATCGGCGGACAGGATAGTGGAGGCCAGCAGCCCGCCGCCGCCATCGCCTTCTTTGGCCCGCGCCAGCAAGGCTTCAAATTCCTGCATGTAAGCATTGGCGGAATCGCGGAAGCGGGCATTCTCGCGATACAGCGTGGTGATGCGATGCACCATGCCATCATCGATGGTGAGCGCCAGCTTGCGGGCGAACACGGCGCGATCCCCGGCGAGATAACGCCGCCATTCTTCTTCATGCGGCTCAGTAGATGAGGAAATGGCATCCAGATCGATGGCCAGATCATTCAGCGCTGCCTGTAAAGCACCGAGCGCAGCAGCGGTTGCGGGGCGCAGGTCCTTCGGCCGCGCCGGAGAATCGCGGTCCTCACCCGTGGCGGCGGCGAGCAAGGCCGACATCTGCCAAGCCTTGCCCTCGTCTTCCGGTTTCTTTTTGTTGCGCGCGGTCAGCTTGCGCGCCAAGCCGCGCAAGCCTTCATCGGCAGGCTCCACCGGCTCTTCGCTGCGCACCTCGCGCGGTGTAGGCCGGGAGGTGGTGCGGGCGTGGATGGTGGAAAGCGTGCGGGCCGAGAGGTCGAGAATTTCTTCGGTTTCGCTGCGCACCATCTGGCGCACGCGCTGCGCCTCTTGCTGGGCGACGGCGGGCAGTTTGAGCAGATGATGCTCGACCTCTTCCACCGCTTTGGCGAGCGCCGTGCGAATGTCGGCGGTTTCCGCCGAAAGTTCGCCCGCGGTGCGCAGCAGCTTTTCGCATTCCACCATCGCTTCGCCCACCAGCGCCTTGGCATCGGCCTTGGCCTGGCCCGCGGTCTCTCCGATCAGCGTCTGGGCGCCGATCCCCGCTTCCTGCAAGACGGTAATCAGGTGGGTGATGGTGGCGCTGGCCGAAGCCCCGATATCTTTCAGACGGTCCGCTTCCTTGCCAAAGCTCTGAGTGAGTTGGCCGGTGCGGGTGGCGGCATTGGCCATGATCAATTCAAAGCTGCGCTCGGCATCGACCGTCATGCTTTCAAATTTCTTGGATTCGGTGGCAAAGCCCGAGATGGTCTGATCCAGCGTCGTGCGCTGGTTGGAAAGGGCATTTTCAAAGCTGGTCGAATCTTCCTTCAGGCGCTGCATCAACTCGTTCATCGCGGCGCGATGGCGTTCCTGACGGCCCAGGACGAATTCGGCCCGTGCCATGGCGGCATCGGCCACCGATTCGATGCGCTTGGCCTGCTTGTCGAGTTCCACGGCTGCGGCATGGGGGGCATCGGCGGCTGTGGTCGCGGCTTGGCGGAAATTGGCGGCCTGGCCTTCCAGTGTCTGGCCGGCCGATTTCAGTGTGCCTTCTGCAGCTTCGATCATCGATTTGAGCTGGGCGGTGCGCCCGGCCACGGTTTCCCCGGCCCTTGTAGCGGCGTCGGCGAGGTTCACGGCCACGCTTTCCAGACGCTCGCGCTCCTGGGTGAGGCGGGCGGCGATGGCTTCACCACGGACATCGACCCGGGCGCCAGCCTCGTCGAGCGCGGAAATCTGGCTTTCGAGCACGCTTTCCAAGGCCCGAAGGCGGGTAAAGGCGCCATCCAGCCCGGCATTCAAGGCGTCCAGCTCGCGGCGGACGGCCCGGCCCAGCCTTGCGGCAGTGCGCGAAGCGGTCTCATCGGCGGAAAAAAGCCGGTCCGTGGCGTCAACCAAAGCATCGGCGGAGCGCGACATCGCCTGCCCGCGGCTGAGCGACCAGGCGCCGATAAGAAACAGCAACGGCGGGACCAAGGTCACGGCGGTCCAGATCGCCCCGGTGGGCACATCGAGGCCGGAAAAATGGCTCGCCGCCAGAATGCCCCAGAAATAGCCGACCGCGCCGCCCATCCACAGCGTCGCCAGGATGACAGCGGCGATGAACCCTGCCATCTGACCGAAGCGGGGGCCATTGTCGGCCCGCGGGCGTGGCCGCGGCGCCTCGGTGTCGGCGCCTTCGGCAGGGGAAAGCAAAGTCGGCATATTGCTGGACGGAGTGGCCATAACGTCCTCTTGTCGGGGAGCCCCAGGAGTTTAACCATGCCGCCACGGGAGCGCCATCCGGTTTTCCTCGGTAAATGACGCGCAGAGGGGAAGAGCACAATGATCACATTGCTGGCAGCCGCCGCGTTGTTCTTAGGGATTCATCTTGTGATCTCCGGCACGCGGCTGCGCGATGTCCTTACCCGAGCGATCGGCGAAAAACCCTATACCGGGTTCTTTGCTCTGGCTTCCCTAGGGGCCATCGTTTGGCTCTGCATGGCCTTCAACAAAGCCGGCGTTTCGCCCGCGAACACGGTTCTCTTCGATGCCGGTCAGGGTTTTCGCGCCCTCGGTATTCCGGTGATGGCTTTGGCCTTCGCCTTGATCATACCCGGCGTCACCCGTGGCAATCCCGCTTCCGCGGGGCAAGAGAAGGCCACCGTAAACGGTGTTCTGCGCATTACCCGCCATCCCTTTTTGTGGGGCGCGATGCTGTGGTCGGGCTTTCACCTCATCGCCACGGGGACACTCTCCGCCACGATTTTCTTCGCCACCTTTTTCCTTGTTGCCAGCCTGGGCACGCGGGCCATCGATGGCAAGGTCAGGCGCAAGCGGCCGGACGATTGGGCGATGATCTCGGCCTCGACCTCCAACATTCCCTTCGCGGCGATCCTGACAGGTAAAAACCACTTCGCGGCGCGCGAGTATTTCGACTGGCGTTTCGGTGCGGCGCTGGTGCTGTTTGCCGGCTTCCTCTGGTTCCATGGCAGCATTTTCGGGGTGCCAGCCTTTCCGCCCGCATGGCTGGCGCGTTAACGCCGCTTTGAGGCCTGGAGGCTATCCTCGCCGCTGCAAGCGGGGAATGTGCCATGCGTCCAACGGTCGATCTTGTGCATCTGTCGCGCTACACCGGCGGTGATGAAGCGCTCAATGCGGAAGTCTTGACGCTGTTTGACAACCAGACCAGCGAGCTGGTCGGGCGCTTGCGGGATGTTCTTGAAGCACGCGATACCAAGGCCTGGAGGGAAATCACGCATACGCTGAAGGGTGCCGCACGCGGGATCGGCGCCTTCGGTTTTGGCGATGCCGCCGCCGCCGCCGAGCCGATCGATCCGGTACAGGATCGCGCCAGCGCTTTGCTCGCCATCCAGACGCTTACAGCGGGCGCCAGCGATGTGCAGGCTTTCATCCAGAAGTATTTGAAGCGCTAAGAACGTCATAGCGCTCCATCTCGAGCGCGATGGAGCGCTCCATCAGCTCGCGCCAGACGGCCCGGGCGATGTCCGTGCTGAGACCGGCCTGTTTCGCCGCGATGGTCACCTTTGTCAGCACATCTTCTATGCGGGCTTCGTCGCGGATCTCATGCCGATAGGCTTTGATTTCTGCCGCCCGTTCGATATAGCGCTGGCGTTGGGAAAGGAGTTCCACCAGGTTTTGATCCAGCCGATCGATCTCCACACGCAGCTCTGCCATGTTAAGGCATTGCTCTGCCGATCTAATTTCCAACTGCCGCCTCACTTAAGCCCGCGACATTCTGTGCCATGGGCGGGCGCTGGAGGCAATATGAGGATCAGATATGGCCAATCTCGATTTTTAGGACAATTCCAATTGGCGTGGGACTTCTTTTTACATATAAGAGCGGTCGTTTCTTCCAAACCACAGGTGGCGATAGTAGATTAGATGTCTGAGCAAAAACCCATCGAAACCGATGTCGTTATCATTGGCGCAGGTCCTGCGGGCCTGTTCGCCGTCTTTGAGCTTGGCCTCTTGGATCTCAAGACCCATCTGATTGACATTCTGGACCGCCCCGGCGGCCAGTGCACCGAGCTTTATCCGGAAAAGCCGATCTATGACATTCCGGCATTGCCGATTGTCACGGGCCAGGAGCTGGTCGACCACTTGATGGCGCAGGTCAAACCGTTCAGCCCCACCTTCCATTTCGGCGAGATGGCGGCGGGCCTGACCAAGCTGCCCGATGGCCGCTGGAAGCTCACCACCGATGCCGGCAAGGAACTGATTGCCCCCGTGATTGTGATTGCCGCCGGGGCCGGCAGCTTCGTTCCCAAGCGCCCGCCCATCCCCGGCATCGATGCCTATGAGGGCAAATCGGTGCATTACGCCGTTCGCAAAATGGAAGCCTTCCGCGACAAGCATGTTCTGGTCGCGGGCGGCGGCGACAGCGCGCTCGACTGGACCCTCAACCTCGCCCCCATCGCCCGCAGCCTGACGCTGGTGCATCACCGCGACGGCTTTCGCGCCCAGGCCCATAGCGTCAATCAGATGCGGGAACTGGTAGCGGCTGGGAAAGTCAATTTTCAGGTCGCGAGTGTCAAAGCCCTGCATGGTGCCGATGGTCAACTCCGCGCTGCCACCCTGCTCGGCCATGACAAGAGCGAAAACCAGATCGACGTCGATGCCTTCCTGCCGTTCTTTGGCCTCACCATCAAACTCGGCCCCATCGCCGAATTCGGCCTCGGCCTTAACGAGAATATGATCCCCGTCGACACCGCCAAGTTTGAAAGCGAACAGCCGGGCATTTTCGGCATCGGCGATATCATCACCTATCCAGGCAAGCTGAAGCTGATTTTATCCGGCTTCCATGAAGCGGCCTTGATGGCGCAGGCCGCCTTTCATATATGCCGTCCCAATGAGAAGCTGCGCTTCCAGTACACCACCTCCTCCTCGAACCTGCAGAAGAAGCTCGGCGTCAACGGCTGAAGGAATGCATGATGAAAATTTTCGCCACAGACCGTGACGGCAAGGAAATTGAGATCGAGGGCCGCGACGGCTGGACGATCATGGAAATGCTGCGCGAGGCAGGTCTGCCCATCACCGCCGAATGCGGGGGCGCCTGCGCTTGCGCCACCTGTCATGTCTATATCGATCCGGAATGGGTGGCCAAGCTGAACCCGGCCACCGATATGGAAGTTGATATGCTCGATATGGCGCTGGCCGTGCAGCCCAATTCGCGCCTCTCCTGCCAGCTCACCTGCTCGGAAGAACTGGATGGCCTTAAGGTAACGCTGGCGCCGGAATAGAGATGCCCGCCAAGACCCGACTTTGCGGACAGGGGCCTTCGGGGCCCTGTTTCGTTTGCGGGCTGCGACAAAACATAACAGTAATTAATTACTGTATTGCGATAATTTTTTATTGTGACATTATGACGGCCTTCCTGACACGGAGGTCCCGTCATGCCGATATCAACCAAACTTCGCAACGCAAGCACCGTCATGGCGTGGCTTTCGCTGAGCGGTGCCGTGATCCTGGCGGTCGCGGTGCCGCTCGCTTTTTTGGTTCCCAACCCGATGATCACGTTGTTCCCCGGCGCCAGATTTGGCGTCATGGTTGAAAACGTCACCGCTGCCACGCCATTCGCCTGGCGTATCACTGCCTTAGCGGTTGCCGCGCTACCGGTCGGGCTTTTGCTTTTTGCCTTGGTAAAGCTGTTTCGCCTGTTCCGTTTTTATGCGGCTGGAAAGGTGTTCGCGGCCAAAGCGGTCCTGTGCTTGAAACAGATCAGCACAGCGCTGTTCTGGCTGGTTCCGCTCCGCGTGCTGGCCGATGGCGGCAGTCAATACCTGCTGCATCTGCCGCTGCATCAGAACTGGGTCAGCTTCAAAGTCGATATGCCGATGTGGGGGCTGTTGTTCCTGGCGGGTGTGGCGCTGGTGATCAGCCATGTGATGGCCGAAGCCCAGAAAATTGCCGACGAAAACGCGAAGTTCATCTGATGCCCATTATCGTCGCCCTCGATGTCATGCTGGCCAAGCGCAAGATGCGGTCCAAGGAGCTGGCCGAAAGTGTCGGCATCACGGAAGCCAATCTTTCCCTGCTCAAATCCGGCAAGGTCAAGGGCGTGCGCTTCGATACCTTGAGCGCCATCTGTGAGTCCTTGGACTGCCAGCCCGGCGATCTGTTGGAATTCCGCAAGGATGCCGCGGAGTAGGCGCCACACCGCGTGCAAGCGTTGGTTAGGCACGCTATGCTTGCGCTGGGTGCGGGCGTGGGGGTGACTGTGGGAAATGATCGCAAGGGACCGTCGCGGCGATGACGGTTTCCCATATCTACACCGTCGCCTTCCAAGGCATTGAAGCCCAGCCCGTCGATGTGCAGGTGCATATTTCCGATTCCGGCAACGGCCAGCTCACTCTGGTGGGCCTTGCCGACAAGGCCGTGGCCGAAAGCAAGGAGCGGGTGCGCGTGGCCCTTTCGGCCATTGGCCTTGCCATGCCGTGGAAGCGGGTGACGGTCAATCTTGCCCCTGCCGACCTGCCCAAAGAAGGCAGCCATTACGATCTTCCCATCGCTCTTGGCCTCCTCGCCGCCATGGGGGTGCTGCCCGCCAGCGAAATGGAACGCTATGTGGCGCTGGGCGAACTGTCGCTCGACGCACAAGTCATTCCGGTCGCGGGCGTCTTGCCCGCGGCACTCGCCGCCTCGTCGCAGCAGCGCGGCCTGATCTGTCCGGCGGCTTGCGGCGCCGAGGCGGCCTGGGCAGGCGATATCGACATCATTGCGGCACCCTCCCTGATCGCTCTCGTCAATCACATGCGCGGCGCCCAAGTGTTGAATCGCCCCACCGCCAAACTTGCCGCTGACACCCTCTCCATCCCCGACCTCAAAGACGTGAAGGGCCAGGAGACGGCCAAACGCGCCCTCGAGATTGCCGCCGCCGGAGGCCACAACATGCTGATGATCGGCCCGCCGGGCTCGGGCAAATCGATGCTGGCGCAGCGCCTGCCCGGCCTCCTGCCGCCGCTCGACGCCCGCGAGGCCCTGGAAATCTCGATGGTGCAGTCATTGGCGGGTGAACTTCCCGGCGGCACGATTTCGCGGCGGCGCCCCTTTCGCAATCCGCATCATTCGGCCTCGATGGCGGCGCTCGTCGGTGGCGGTTTGAAGGTCAAACCCGGCGAGGTTTCGCTTGCCCATCTGGGGGTCTTGTTTCTCGACGAGTTGCCAGAGTTTCAGCGCGCCGTGCTGGATTCCCTGCGCCAGCCGATTGAGAGCGGCGAGGCCATCGTGGCCCGTGCCAATGCGCATGTGCGTTATCCGGCGCGCTTCCAATTGGTGGCGGCAATGAACCCCTGCCGCTGCGGCTATTTGAGTGACCCGGCGCGCAGCTGTGGCCGTGCCCCCAAATGCGCCCAGGATTATCAGGCCAAAATCTCCGGACCGCTGATGGACCGCATCGATATCCATGTCGATGTGCCCGCGGTGTCGGCAGCGGATCTAAGCCTGCCGCCGCCTGCCGAGGGCAGCGCCC
The DNA here is from genome assembly GCA_015654635.1 of Alphaproteobacteria bacterium. Classification (GTDB taxonomy): domain Bacteria; phylum Pseudomonadota; class Alphaproteobacteria; order Micropepsales; family Micropepsaceae; genus Rhizomicrobium. The sequence continues at coordinate 54,247 of JAATGP010000019.1, forward strand.
AAGTGGCCGCGAGGGTGGAGGCCGCGCGTCAAATCCAACGCGCCCGCTATCAAGCGGCGGGGCTCAGGAGCAATGCGGAAGCCGAGGGCCAGCTTTTGGATGAGATGGCAACCCCCGACGCGCCAGGCGCCCAGCTTTTGGCCCAAGCCGCCGAGACCATGCGGCTGACCGCCCGCGGCTATCACCGTGTCATGCGCGTCGCCCGCACCATCGCCGATCTAGAGGCCAGCGCGGACGTGCGCCGCCCGCATATCGCCGAGGCTTTGTCGTTCCGCCGGCTGAGCCTGTTGTCTTAGGCCCTGCGGTGCGAGACGACGCCTGTGGGCTTTCCCAATAGAAATGATGATTACCATCTGAAATGGTGCCGCGAATCAGCCGAAGCGGCCGGTGATGTACTGCTCCGTCTTTTTGTTGGAGGGCGCGGTGAAGACCTTTTCCGTCACATCGAACTCAACCAGCTCGCCGAGATACATGAAGGCGGTGAAGTCCGAGGTCCGCGAGGCCTGCTGCATATTATGGGTGACGATGACGATGGTGTAGTCCTTCACCAGCTCGTCGATCAGCTCTTCGATCTTGGCGGTGGAGATCGGATCAAGCGCCGAGCAGGGCTCGTCGAGCAGGATCACTTCCGGCCGCGTTGCCACAGTGCGGGCGATGCAGAGGCGCTGCTGCTGGCCGCCCGAGAGCGACAGACCGGATTCCTTAAGCTTGTCCTTGACCTCGCCCCAAATGGCGGCGCGTTGCAAAGCATCTTCGACCCGGCCCTCCAGCTCCGAGCGCGGCAGCCGCTCGTAAAGCTTGATACCGAAGGCGATATTGTCCCAGATCGTCATGGGAAACGGGGTCGGCTTCTGGAACACCATGCCGACGCGGGCCCGCAGAAGATTCAGATCCTGCTTGGTGGTGAGAATGTTTTCGCCATCGAGCAGCACTTCGCCTTCGGCCCGCTGGTTCGGGTAAAGCTCGTAGATCCGGTTTAGAATGCGCAGCAGGGTGGACTTGCCACAACCTGACGGGCCGATGAAGGCCGTCACCTTCTTCTCGTAGAGCGGCACGTTGACGTTCTTCAGCGCCTTGGTGGCCCCGTAATAGAACGACAGGTCTTTGACTTCGAGTTTGGCTTTGTCCTGTGCGGCGTTCATGTCTGGGCTCACTGCTTCTTGGAAGACTCAAGGAGGCGGGCGATGATGCTGAGGCTCAGCACCGCGATGGTAATCAGGAGTGCGCCCGCCCAGGCGAGATTGTGCCAATCCTCATAAGGAGACATGGCGAAGTTGTAGATCATCACCGGCAGGCTCGCGATCGGGCCACCGAGATGGGTGCTCCAGAACTGGTTCGACAAAACGGTGAGAAGAAGCGGCGCGGTTTCACCCGAAATGCGCGCCACCGCCAGAAGAATACCGGTGACGATACCGGCGCGTGCCGCCCGCCATGTCACCGCTCTGATGATCACGGCCCGGGGGGCGCCCAAAGCGGCGGCGGCTTCGCGCAGGCCGTTGGGCACCAAAAGCAGCATGTTCTCGGTCGTGCGCACCACCACGGGGATGACGATGACCGTCAAGGCCGCCGCGCCGGCCCAGCCGGAGAAGGTGTGGGTGGTCGCCACCACCACGACATAGATGAAAAGGCCGATCAGGATCGACGGCGCCGACAGCAGAATGTCGTTGATGAAGCGCACCACATCGGAGACGCGCGAATAACGGCCATATTCGGCAATATAGGTGCCGGCCAAAAGGCCAATCGGCGTGCCCGCCGCAACCGCTATGAGGCTCATCACCACGCTGCCGAAAATGGCGTTGGCGAGACCTCCATCTTGCCCCGGCGGTGGCGTCATCTCGGTGAAGACCTTGAGCGAGATGCCCGAAAAACCGTGGTAGAACAGCGAAGAAAGAATCAAGGCCAGCCAGATCAGGCCGAACACAGCCGCTAGGGTGGACAGCACCAGAAAGTAGGCGTTGCTGCGCATGCGCCCGTTATAGATGCGCTTGTTGATGGTGATCATCCCGACACGCCCCCGGCCCGCTTGTGCAGGATACGCAGCATGATTTGCGCGCAGGCAAGCACCACAAAGCTGATGAAAAACAGAATGAGGCCCTCTTCGATCAGCGCCGAATGATAGATGTCACCGACCGATTCGGTGAATTCATTGGCGATGGTGGCCGAGATCGTGGTGCCGGGCGAGAAAACCGAGCTGTGAATTCTGTGTGAGTTGCCGATAACGAAGGTGACCGCCATGGTCTCGCCCAACGCCCGGCCAAGTGCCAGCATGGCGCCGCCCACGACACCGGTGCGGCTGAAGGGCAGGACCACGTTCCAGACCACTTCCGAGGTGGTGCAGCCCAGGGCGTAGGCCGATTCCTTCAACTGCCCCGGCACGGTATCGAAGACGTCGCGGGTCACCGCCGAAATGAACGGAATGATCATAATGGAAAGAATGAAAGAGGCCGTGAAAATGCCGATGCCGTAAGGTGGCCCCGCGAAGATGGTTTGCAGGACGGGAATGTCGGCGCAGGCATCGATGATCCACGGCTGGATGTGCTCCTGGAAATAGGGCGCAAAGGTGAAGAGGCCCCAGATGCCGTAAACGATCGAAGGAATGCCGGCCAGCAGCTCGATGGCAATGCCGATCGGGCGGCGCAGCGGCAAGGGGCAAATCTCGGTGAGGAAGATGGCGATACCGATGCCGACCGGAACCGCCAGGCCCATCGCCAGGAAGGACGTAATCAGCGTGCCATAGATGGAAGCCAGGGCGCCGAATTTGTCGGTCACCGGATTCCAGGCCTCGGAGGTCAGGAAGCTCCAGCCGGAGGCGCTGATGGAGATCAACGCCCCGCCCGTGATCGCCGCCATCATGCCCGCGAACAAAATGACGATCAGTGCCGCCGCGGCGAAGCTGATAGCCCGAAAGCGGGCATCGCCGGCGCCGCCGCGCTTGACCGCCCTTACCTTGATTTCAGAGACGCTCATGGTTGTCTTCAATGCGATTTCGGCCATCCTGCGCCTGATCCTGTCTCATGTGGCAGCAATAAGCAGCGTATAATCCCTGCTGCAGCTGTCACACCGGCCTCCCAGCCGGACGAATCCCTTAAGAGCCCCGGCACACCCCCTTATTGCCGAGGGCCTCGCGAGAACCTCTTAACTGCCCGGGACCCCCATCACGTCCGGCATTGGTGCAACGTGCATCACAGTTATGCGAAGGTTTTGTGACGCGCAGGCGCTCATGCGCCGAAATGCTTTGCTTTTGCGACGTTAAACCCTTGAACGGTGTTCGTTATTTCGATTCCGAGGGAACCTCTTAAAGGTTCTGAAACGCTATCTGCGGCTTAGTGAGCAGGGAAAGGGATGCATGGCCCTGCGCAAATTACGAGCATTTTTCGGCTTCGCGGCGCTGACTCTGCTGATCGCTGCGCTCTGCGATGTTGCCTTGCATGGGCGGCTGCAGCTGTTTTCGCCCCCAGTGTTTGGCGTGCTTTTGGGCGTTGTTCTCGTCTACATCCTGCATGGCTTGATCGAGCAGCGCCACCAGAACGAATTCACCGATCAGCAAACCGCAAAATTGATGGCCTTTGCCGCAAGGCTGGAGAACTCCTTGGCCGCCGCGTCCGCCATGAATGCGAGGCTCAACCAGAGCGAGACCCGTTACAAAGGCCTGGTCGATGCCCAGGGCGATGCAATCTTCCGCCGGGGCGGGGATTCCACCCTGACCTACGGCAATGACGCCTTTTTCCGCCTCTTCGGCCTCAACCCGCAGAGTGCCCTCGGCAAGCCCTTTGCCCCGGAACTGCATGCCGAAAGCCGCTCGGCCATGTTCGGCAGTTTTGCCGGGCTCGATCGCGGCCACACGCGCGTGCGCTACGATCAATATGTGCGCACGGCTTATGGCTGGCGCTGGCTGGCCTGGGAAGATTATGCCCTGCGTGACAGCCTTGGGCGGCTGCTCGAAGTGCAAAGTGTCGGGCGCGACATCACCGAACGCAAAGCCCTAGAAGAAGCGCTGACCGAAGCCCGCGACAAGGCCGAAGCGGCGAGCCGCGCCAAATCCGGCTTTCTCGCCACCATGAGCCATGAAATCCGCACCCCGATGAACGGCGTCCTCGGCATGGCGCGGCTGCTGCTCGAAACCGAACTGCGCCCGGAACAGCGCACCTATGCCGAAGCCATCAAACAATCCGGCGAGACGCTTCTCACGCTCATCGGCGATATTCTGGATTTCTCCAAGATCGAGTCCGGCAATCTCAGCCTGGAAGAAGAAAGCGCTGAAATCCGCCCCTTGATCGAAGGGGTTTGCGAACTCTTGGGCACGCGAGCGCATAGCAAGGGGATCGAGCTGGTTTCGGTGGCCGCGCCGAATGTACCGGCATCCGTGCGTTCGGATCGCATGCGGCTGAAGCAGATTTTGATCAATCTGGTCGGCAATGCGGTGAAATTCACCGAGCGCGGCGGTGTGTGCCTCTCGGTCGATATGCTGGCCGGCGAGCGCAGCACTTTGCGCTTCTGCGTGCGGGATACCGGTATCGGCGTGCCGGAAAACAAGCGCAAAGAAATCTTCGAGGAATTCGTCCAAGCCGATTCCAGCCAGGGGCGCAAATTCGAAGGCACCGGTCTTGGCCTTGCCATTTCGCGCCGTCTGGTGGCGGCCATGGGCGGCGAAATCGGACTCGAGCCGGTGCCGGAAGGCGGCAGCATTTTCTGGTTCACGATTCCCGCCACCGGTGCACTGGCGCCGCCAGACTATGCCTCGGCCTTGGCGGGCAAACGCATCGCTGTGTTGTCGCGTAACACCGTGCTGCGCGACGGCATTCTGGCGCAGTTGCAAAGCGCCGGTGCCACGCTGACGGCATTGACCGAAGAAGGTTTGCGCAGCGCCGATGTCATGCTGGTCGATGCCGGCACTGAAGCCGAGCCCGCGCCCATCGCGCCGCCTATCCCCATTATTCCAGCCTATCTGCTGCTTTCCCAAGCCGCCCGCGCCGCGGCAGCCGATGTGAAGACGGTGGGCTTTGCCGGTTATCTGATCAAACCGGTGCGCCAGACGACACTGGTGACCTGGCTCGGCGATCAGCGGCCGCACGATGAACCGCTGCCGCTGCTGCCGGAACGCCCCACGCTAGCGGAGGCCGGTTGCCATGTGCTGCTGGTGGAGGACAACCCCATCAACGCGCTGCTCACCAGGGAATTGCTGCGCCGCCGCGGCCATAGTTTCGTCGTCGTGGCGAGCGGCGAGGCCGCGCTGGAGGCCATGGAGGAGGCCAACGAACAGGGACGTTTCGATCTCATCCTCACCGATATTCATATGCCGGGTATGGGCGGTATCGAAGCCACCAAGGCGATCCGGGCGCTGGAGGAGCGGCTGGGGCGGACGCGCACGCCGATCATCGCGCTCACCGCCGATGTGCTCGAAACCGGACGGCGGGCTTGCCGTGAGGCGGGTATGGATGGTTTTCTCACCAAACCCGTCGAACCATCACAGCTGGACGCTATGTTTGCAGCCTTTTTCCCCGCGCGTTTCCCCGATCACGCCATACGGCAATCGACCGGCCAATCCTCTGGCCGCTCCGTGGCATGAGCAAGCCCCATTCGCTTGGCGTTTATTTGGAACGCAAGAGCCTCGTCATGCTCGGCCTCGGTTTCTCTTCGGGGCTGCCGTTTATGCTGGTCGCCAACACGCTGGGTTATTGGCTGCGCGATGAAGGCACCTCACTGGCCGCCATCGGTTTCATCACCTGGTGCGGCCTTGCCTGGACCTTCAAATTTCTTTGGGCCCCGCTGATCGACCGCACCAGCGCACCGTTTTTGACGATCTTCGGGCGGCGGCGCAGTTGGATGCTGCTCACCCAAACCATCATCGGCGCCGGGCTGATGGCGATGGGCGTGATCGGCATCAGCCACGGGCTGGTGGTGCTCGGCATTCTGGCGGTGAGCGTGGCCGCCGCGGGCGCGACCCAGGATGTGGTGGTCGACGCCTGGCGCATCGAGACGGCCAGTGACACGGAAGAATTGGGGGTGCTGACCTCCTGCTACACCTTCGGCTATCGCGGAGCACTGCTCGCCACCGAGGCCATCATCCTGATCGTGGCGACCCGGATCGGCTGGAGCGCATCATACGTCTGCTATGGCGCTTTGGCGGGGATCGGCATCGCCGCCTGCCTGATCGGGGTGGAACCTGCCAAATCTCCGCAGGATAAGGACGCCGAAGCCCCGCTATGGACCGCACGCGGACTATTCGACGCCATCACAGGGCCGCTGATCCGCTTCTTCAAGACTTATGGCGCCATGGGGCTGTTGATGTTGATCGCCATCAGCTGTTTTCAGGTTCCGAACTTCGTTATGGGGCCGATGGCCAATCCGCTCTACCATGATATCGGTCTCTCCAAGGATATGGTGGGCATGGTGCGCGGCAGCTTTGGCCTGGCCGCAGTGTTCGCGGGTGTCGCTATGGGTGGCTTTTTGTGCCTCAAGCTCGGTTCTATGCGGGCACTGATGCTGGGCGGGGCGGCGCAAATCCTCGGCACCATGCTTTATGCCGTGCTGCCCTATCACCACGACCCCATGACCTTTGCCGCGGTCATGGCCGCCGACAATTTCGGCATCGCGGTGGCGGGTGTCACACTTGTGACCTACATGTCGAGCCTGACGACCTTAGGCTATACCGCCACCCAGTACGCCCTGCTGAGCTCGGTCTATACCGTGTTTGGCAAGTTCTTGAAGGGGTTTTCGGGGCTGGCGGTGCAATCCCTGGCGGTCGATTATGGCCTGATGAAGGCCTATGCCATCTTCTTTATCGGGGCAGGTTTGATTGGAATTCCGGCCATATTGTTGTTTGTCCTGCTTGCGTCACAGCGCCGCCCAGACGCCGCCACAAGTAAGGGTTAGCCCCGTTTGTCTTGTTCTCTTGGCTAGAGTAAAACCGTGTTTCCCTCGCAAGATGGCGCCCCTCAGCGCCTCTTAGGACGTGCTACCCATGGTGAATATTCACGAGCCCGGTCTTCTGGAAGGGCGCTTGGCACAATGGCCGGTTTTGGCCGCCCAAGGCGCTTTGGAAGTTCGCTTGGCCGAAACCGACATGGAAGTAGAGGCCGCCCAGCGGCTGCGCTATCGCGTCTTTTATGAGGAAATGTCCGCGGTTCCCTCTCCTGCCATGCGGGACACGCGGCGCGATTTCGACCATTTCGACGATGTTTGCGACCATCTTCTGGTGATCGATCGCGACGTCATCGACGACGACGGCCAGCCCGCCGTGATCGGCACCTACCGGATGATGCGCGATGTCGATGCGGCCCGCGCCGGCGGCTTCTACACCGAAAGCGAATACGACATCTCGCCCTTGCTGAAGGGCATGTCGCCCGGCACCACGCTCTTGGAACTGGGCCGCTCCTGCGTGCTCAAGGAATACCGCTCGCGCCCCGGTGCCATGCAGCTCTTATGGCGCGGGCTGATGGTCTACAACATCCGCTTTGCCACCGATGTGATGTTCGGCTGCGCCTCCTTCGCCGGGACCGACCCCAAGGCGATGGCGCTGCCGCTCTCCTATTTGTACCATTTCCATCTGGCCCCTGCGGAGATGCGGGTGCGGGCCAATCCCAAGCTCTATGTCGATATGAATCTGATGCCCAAAGAGGCCATCGATCCCAAAGAGGCGCTACGCACCTTGCCGCCCCTGATTAAGGGCTATGTGCGGGCAGGGGCTTTGATCGGCGATGGCGCGGTGATCGACAGGCAGTTCGGCACCACCGACGTCTTCATCTATTTCCCGGTCTCCAAACTCGACGACCGCTACCGCAGCCGCTTCGAGATGAAGCAATAGGGGTAAGTGCTTCGGGGCTCGCCGCCCCGATCACTGTCAATTCGTTGATGTCGTTTGTCGCGGCTCGCACCTCAGCATGATGGGAGAGGTGTGCCGAAAAATCTCCCGTCATGCTGAGGCGCTCTGCGCGCTGAACCGGCAACGCGTGTGCACAAATGGCTACTCGCGGAGCCCCGAAGCACGAAGTTCAATCGCATCCCAGATCAGCGCCGCGCCGTCGGGGCCGCCGAAACGCTTGATCTCTTGGATGCCGGTGGGCGAGGTGACGTTGATTTCGGTGAGGTAGTCGCCGATCACGTCAATGCCGGTGAAGATCAGCCCGCGCGCCTTCAGCTCCGGACCAATTGCGGCACAAATCTCAAGATCGCGGCCGGTCGGTTCCACTGCTTCGGGACGGCCGCCGACATGCATGTTGGAGCGCGCTTCGCCCTCCGCCGGAACGCGGTTGAGGGCGCCGGCATATTTCCCATCGACTAGAATGATGCGCTTGTCGCCCTTGCGTACGGCGGGCAGATAGCGCTGCACCATGATCGGCTCGCGATAGAAATTGGTGAACATCTCAAGCAACGAGCCGAGGTTTTCGTCACCGGGCTGGACGCGGAAAACACCCGCCCCGCCATTACCGAACAGCGGCTTCAAAATGATGTCCTGATGCTCAGCACGGAAGGCGCGAATCTCGCTGGCATCCTCGGTGATCAGGGTCGGCGGCATCAGATCCTGAAAATGGGTGACGAAGAGTTTTTCGGGCGCGTTGCGTACCTCTTTGGGGTCGTTGACCACCAAGGTCTTGGGATGAAGCCGCTCCAGAAGATGGGTCGCGGTGATGTAGCCCATGTCGAAGGGCGGGTCCTGGCGCATCAAAATTACATCGAGCGTGGACAGATCGGTGCGGACCGCCTCGCCCAGGGTGAAATGATCGCCTGGGGTCGGACGCACACTGAGGGGGCGGATGGGGGCCGAAACCACCCCGTCGCGGAAGGCGAGCTGGCGGGGACCATAATAAAACAGCGTGTGGCCGCGGGCTTGGCCCTCCAGTGCCAGGGCAAAGGTCGAATCCGCCGCGATTTTGACGGTCTCGATGGGGTCCATCTGGATGGCGACGGTCAAGCTCATGGTGGGTTTCCTTTGCGCGCCTCTTACATCGTCATTCTGGATGTCGGGTACAAGACCCTAAAGCACGTCTTCTTCCCGCCAGGCGCCGCGGATATGGCGGGGCAGGCGGCCCGGCAGCACGCTGATGCGGTCGAAGCGGTAGAGATGGGGCCGACCTGCCAGATAAAGCCCAGCGGCGCGGACGATGCGGCCCCGCTGACGGATGGTGATGGCCTCACTGGCCAAGTCCTCATCCGGGCGGGCTTTAACCTCGATGAAGCAGAGGAGGCCGAGGGGAGATTTGGCGATCAGATCGATTTCCCCGGCTTTGGTTTTCACCCGCCGCCCCAAGATGCGATAGCCTTTGCAGACGAGCAGCAGTACGGCGAGCAGCTCGCCGCGGCGGCCCCGCTTTTCGGACGCCTTACCCCTGATCTGCCGGATCTTCAGCATCGTTTTTCTTTGCCAATGCCCTGGAATAGACCTCGCGGCGGGGAGCGTCGAGCATGGTGGAAACCAGATCCACAGCGGCGCGCACCGGCATGAAGGCAAGGGCCTGATCCAGCGCCGCATCGACCTTGGCGTAATCGGGGCCCTCATCGGTATGGCCACCCACCAGCAGCGTCACTTCACCCCTGGGCTGATCTTCCTCGGCATATTGGGCGGCGAGGCTGACAAGATCGCCGCGGCGGACTTCTTCATGCATTTTGGTGAGTTCCCGCGTCACCACGGCCGGGCGCGGACCCAGCACCGCCGCCATATCGGCAAGGCTTTCGGCCAGCCGCTGCGGTCCTTCAAAAAAAATCAACGTCGCGCGCAAGCCCTTGAGACCCGCCAGCTGGGTGCAGCGCTCGGCACTTTTGGGCGGCAAAAATCCGGCAAACAGGAACCTGTCGGTGGGAAGGCCCGCCAGCGCCAACCCTGTCAGCGGCGCCGAAGCCCCCGGAATGGCATGGACGGGAAGGCCTTCCGCCACCGCCTCCCGTACCAGCTTGTAGCCGGGATCGGAAACCAGCGGGGTTCCGGCATCGCTGATGAGCGCGATGCGCTGGCCTTCACGCAATTTGGCCAGAAGGCGGGGACGCTCGCGGGGGGCATTGTGGTCGTTATAAGCGATCAAGGGCCGCGAAATACCGTAAATGGCAAGCAGCTTGGAGGAGACGCGGGTGTCTTCGGCGGCGATAAGATCGACCCCGCTGAGGACGTCGAGGCCGCGCAATGTGACATCCCTGGCATTGCCGATCGGTGTCGCGACAACATAAAGCCCTTGGGCTAAGGGCGACGCAGCCACCTCTGCTGATGCGTTCAAAGCCTCCGCTGGCACGTTCAAAGATTGTCCCGGCGCTCCATTATGCTTAGGCTCGCCGCGTTGAGGAGCCCTCCATGTCTTTGTCATCGCCTGCTTTCCTTTGCGGCCAAAAAAACCATCGCCGCTTTGGGCGGTTTCTTGCCATTGCCGCTTGTCTGGCGATAGGGGCCTGTACCCCGACCTCTTTGCCAGGCGAGGCACCGGCAGCAGCCGAACCGCCGCCAGCGCCGCATCAGGTCACCGCCGAAGCACCCCAATTCACCCGCCTGCCCAATACCCAGGATGCCGCCGTACCGGTGCGTATTGGCGTCATTCTGCCCTTCGAAAACCCCAGCGCCAACGTGCGGGGTTTGGCCAAGTCCTTGATGCACGCCGCGGAAATGGCACTTTACGATTCCGGCAACCGCAACATCATCCTGATGACCGCCGAAGACAATGGCGCCCCGGCCGATGCCGCCGCCGCCGCCCAGAAGCTCCTCAATGAGGGCGCTGAGGTGATTGTCGGGCCGCTCTTTGCCGCTTCGGTGAGTGCTGTCGCACCCGTGGCGCGCGATCACGGCGTACCGGTGCTGGCGTTTTCGACCGACCGTACTGTGGCCGGCAATGGCGTTTACCTCCTCAGCTTTCAGCCCGAGAGCGAAGTGCGCCGGATCGTGACCTATGCCGCGTCTCAGGGGCGCAAAAAGATCGGCGCCTTCATCCCCGCAACGGCCTATGGCGATGTGGTGGAGCAGGAGCTGCGCAGGGTGGCCGAGGAAAATCATTTTCCGCTTTGCGCCGTGGCCCGCTTTAGCCCCAGTGCCGGAGCCCTGACCGACCCCGCGGCAACCCTCGCCAAAGCCGATTGCGATGCCGTGCTGGTGCCGCAAGGCGGCTCGCTCTTGCGCGGCATTGCCCAGACCTTTGCTTATTCCGCCATCGATACCGCCAAGGTGAAGCTGCTCGGCACCGGGCTTTGGAACGAACCTTCGAGCCAGAAGGAAGGGCTTCTGACCGACGCCTGGTTTGCGGCCCCCCAGCCTTCCACCGATGATGCCTTCAATGTGAAGTACCACCACACCTTTGGCAGCGAACCGCCGCAACTGGCATCGCTGGCTTACGATGCGGTGTCATTGGTGGCCCTGCTCGCCAATGGCACGCCCTATCACCGCTTCACGCCGCGGGCGATCACCGATCCCAACGGCTTTGCCGGTGTCAGTGGCGTCTTCCGCTTCCATCCCGATGGTACGATTGAACGCGGTCTTGCGGTTTTGGCGGTCGAGCCTGGCGGCTTCACTGTGGTCAGCCCCGCCCCCGCGACCTTCCAGCAGGTGCATTCCTAAACCGCCAGCGCGGCAATCACAGCGTTGAGCACCAGCATGCCGCGCGGGGTAGCACGCAGGGTATCGCCGTCCCGGGTGACAAGACCGTGCTGTTGCAACGCGGCAATGCGCTCCGTTGACGGTGCCATGCCCCAGCGGGCGCGATAGGCGGCAAGATCGATTCCTTCGATCAGGCGCAGATTCATCAAGAGATGCTCACGCGCCGCATCGGCAGGGAGCAGTTCATTCCATTCGGTGAAGCCATGGCCTCTGGCGGAGACCTGGCGCAGCCAGCGCTCGGGCAGCCGTTCGGTGACGGTGGCAACAGGTTTGCCGTTGAGATGCAGGCGGCCATGGGCACCGGGGCCGACACCGGCATATTCGCCATAGCGCCAGTAAATCAGATTGTGCCGCGCTTCGGCGCCGTGGCGGGCGTGATTGGAGACTTCATAGGCTGGAACACCAGCAGCAGCCGTCATCTCCTGGGTGAGATCAAACAATGCTGCGGCATGATCCTCATCGGGAATGACCAGCCTGCCTTTATGCTGCAGCAGGGCAAATGGCGTCTGCGGCTCTATGGTGAGCTGGTAGAGCGACAAATGCTCGGTGCCGAAGGACAGTGCCTCCGCCAATTCGGTTTGCCACGCCGCCAAGCTCTGGCCGGGCCGGGCATAAATCAAATCCAGCGAGACGCGCTCAAAGGTTTTTTGCGCCAGCGCCAGTGCCGCTTTGGCTTCGGCCAGATTGTGCAAGCGGCCGAGGAATTTCAGATCGGCATCATTGAGGGCCTGAACCCCGAGCGAAACCCGCGTCACACCAGCGGCCCGGTAGTCGGCAAAACGGGCCGCATCGGCGCTGGCCGGATTGGCTTCCAGCGTGATCTCGACATCGTTGGTCCAGGACCACAAACGTTTGGCTTCGTCCAAAATCCGCCCAACGCTTTTGCCCTGCATCAAGGACGGCGTGCCGCCACCGAAGAACACGGTCTGCAAAATCGGATGTGCTTCGCCTTGTGCGGCGGCGGCATAAGCCATCTCGCGCAGGATAGCCTCGACCCAAGCATCTTCCTCTACCGCCACGCGGACATGGGAATTGAAATCGCAATAAGGGCATTTGGCCGCGCAAAACGGCCAATGGACGTAAAGGCCGAAGCTTGGTGCGTGCTTCGAGGCTCGCCGCTCGATCATCGGAATTAACCTCGAACATCGGTGATCGGCGAGCTCAGCATGACGGGACAGGTCTCAAAGAAGAACAGCTTTCGAAAACTTCTCGAACGCCTTGGCCCTGTGGCTGATGGCGTGTTTGGCCTCAGGATCGATCTCGCCGAAGGTCTCTTTCATGCCGGTGGCGACGAAAATCGGATCGTAGCCGAAGCCACGCGCCCCGCGCGGGGGAAATTCGAGATGGCCGCGGACTTCGCCCTCAAAGACCTCGGTGATCCCCGCAGGGTCCGAAAGGGCCAGGGTGCAGACGAATTTGGCCGCGTAATCGTGTTTGTTCAGCTCGACCAGAAGCCGCTGCACTTTTTTCATGGCGAGGCCGAAATCGCGTGCCTCACCCCCCCAGCGCGCCGAATAAATGCCGGGCGCGCCACCGAGGGCGGGCACCACCAAGCCGGAATCATCGGCCAGGGCATAGCTATGGCTGGTCAGTGCCGCAACGCGGGCTTTCAGAATGGCATTCTCGGCAAAACTCTCGCCGGTTTCTTCCGGCTCGGCGAGGCCAAGTTCGGCGGCGCCTTTGACGGCAATGCCAAAGGGCGATAGCAGCGCGAAAATCTCCCGCACCTTGCCCGCGTTGTGGCTGGCGACGACGAGGGTGGAACCGTGCGGCAGTTTCATGGCCTGAACTTCCTTATGCCAGTGCTTCTTTTTGCAGGCGCACGAGTTCCATGATGCCCTTGCGCGCCAGCGACAGCAATTTGGTGAACTCCTCGTCGCTGAAGGGGGCGCCCTCTGCGGTGCCTTGAATTTCAACCAGGCCGCCAGCGCCCGTCATGACGAAATTGGCGTCGGTGCCGGCGGTGGAATCCTCGGCATAATCAAGGTCGAGCACGGGCTGGCCGCCGACGATGCCGCAAGACACCGCCGCGACATGATCCTTCAGCACGGGTTTGGTCACCATGCCGGTTTTCTGCATGAAGCGGACGCATTGGGCCAGCGCCACATACCCGCCGGTGATCGAGGCGGTGCGGGTGCCGCCATCGGCCTGCAGCACATCGCAATCGATGACGATCTGGCGTTCACCAAGAGCGGCAAAATCGACCACGGCGCGCAAGGAGCGGCCAATCAGGCGCTGAATTTCCTGGGTGCGACCGGATTGTTTGCCTTGAGCGGCCTCGCGGCGCATACGCTCATGGGTGGCTCGCGGTAACATGCCGTATTCGGCGGTCACCCAGCCTTTGCCCGAACCACGCAGGAAAGAGGGGGTGCTCTCTTCCAGACTGGCGGTCACCAAGACATGGGTGTCGCCGCATTTGACAAGGCAGGAACCCTCAGCATGCTTGGCAAAGCCCGGAACCAGGCTGATGGTACGGAGGTGGTCGGGAGCCCGGCTGCGCATGGCTGTATCTCTTGAAGTTTGAATTGCGGGTCGTTACCTAGCGAGTTGGCCGAGGGAAGTCCAAAGAGACCTTTCGGCACGGCAAACTTCAGGGCTTTTCCTAAAATCTTCAGGGACTTAACCATGAGTTCGCCATTATGAGTTCACCAATGGGCAACCCCTTTCTGCTCGCCGACCGTCAGCGCGAGATCTTCCGCCATCTGGTGGAGGCGTTTCTCACCTCGGGCGAACCGGTGGGCTCGCGCACGCTGTCGCAGATCCTGCCCATGGCGCTGTCGCCGGCGTCGATCCGCAATGTGCTGGCCGATTTGGAGATCATGGGCCTGCTCTATGCCCCTCATACCAGCGCCGGACGGGTGCCGACCGAGCGGGGCTTGCGCCTTTTTGTCGACGGTTTGCTGCAAGTGGGCGATTTGGCCCAACCGGAACTTTCGGACATCGAAGCCAAGCTTTCCGGCAGCGGCCATGGTGTCGAGGAACTTCTGACCCAGGCCACCAGCATGCTGTCGGGATTGTCGCGCTGCGCCGGGCTGGTGGTCGCCGCCAAGCAGGACAGCCCGCTGAAACACGTCGAATTCGTCAATCTGTCGCCCGGCAAAGCCCTGGTGATCATGGTGACCGAAGACGGCCAAGTAGAAAACCGCCTGATCCCCATCCCAGCGGGCCTGCCGGTCTCGGCCCTGGCGGAGGCGTCCAATTATCTCAATGCCCGCCTTTCCGGCCGCACTTTGGATGATGCCAAAGCCGGAATTCTCACCGAACTCGAAGGCGAACGGGTGGAACTCGACACGCTGACCGCCAAGATCGTGGCGGAGGGCCTGGCGACCCTGGCCGGGCCTGCGGGCGGCGACGACGAAAAGGTGCTCATCGTGCGCGGCGCCTCGCATCTGCTCGAGACTTTCGAAGCGCAAAGCGATCTGGAACGCATTCGCAATCTGTTCGACGATATCGAGCGCAAAAACGAATTGATTCAGCTCCTGGAACTGGCGCGCCAAGGCGATGGCGTGCGCATTTTCATCGGCTCGGAAAACCGCTTGTTCAGCCTGTCGGGCTCCTCCATTGTCGCGGCCCCTTACGTCAATGCCAAAGGCAAGGTCGTGGGCGTGATTGGAGTCCTGGGACCGACCAGGCTCAATTATGCGCGGATCATCCCCATGGTCGATCATACGGCCAAGGTGATCGGCCGCTTGCTTGGATAGGAAGAAGTCAAATGTCTGAAGAAAACACCCAAGAACCCGAGGCCCAGGTTTTGCCGGAAGAACTCGCCGGCCTCGACCAATTGCACGCCATCATCGCGGCACTGAATACCGAGAATGCGGAACTCAAGGATCAACGCTTGCGGGCGCTGGCTGAACTCGAAAACACCCGCCGCCGGGGCGAGCGCGAGAAGGCCGATGCCAGTCTCTATGCCGTCACCCGCTTTGCCCGCGATATGCTGGGGGTGGCCGACAATTTCAGCCGTGCCTTGGCCGCTTGCCCGCCAGAGAGCCTTGAAATCGCCGATCCGCAAATCAAAGCGGTGATCGAAGGCGTCGAAGTCACCGAGCGCCAGCTCCTCGCCACCCTGGAAAACCATGGCGTGAAGCTGATCGACACCTCAGACGGCAAATTTGATCCCAACCTGCATCAGGCGGTGGCCGAAGTGCCGGGCGAAGGCAAACCAGCGGGTTCCATCGTGCATGTGGTGCAGACCGGCTATAAAATCGGCGAACGCCTGCTGCGCCCGGCCATGGTGACCGTGGCCCGCAAAGACGACAGTGCCCCCAAGACTGACCTGCAGAGCTAGGCCAAACGATGAGTGACATTCGCATCGTGGTGGCAGGGGCGGCAGGGCGGATGGGGCGCACGCTTGTGCGGCTCATCAGCGAAACCCCCGGCTGCATCGTCAGCGGTGCCTTGGAGGCCAAAGGCCATCCTGATCTCGGCCAAGATGCGGGTGTGCTGGCGGGTCTTGGCGCGATCGGTGTCGTGCTGTCGGACGATCCCTTGCCGCTGATTGCGGCGGCGCAAGCGGTGGTGGATTTCACCATCCCCAAAGTGTCGGTGGAACTGGCGGCGCTCGCGGCCCAAGCACGCATTGTCGATGTCATCGGCGCGACCGGATTTTCCGACGACGACAATGCCAAGATCAACGCCGCGGCGCGCCATGCCGTGATCATCAAATCGGGCAATTTCAGCAAAGGCGTCACCATGCTGGCGGCGCTGGTTGCGCAAGCCGCCAAAGCCTTGCCCGATTTCGACATCGAGATCGTCGAGATGCATCACGCCAAGAAAGTCGATGCGCCATCCGGCACCGCGCTCCTTTTGGGTGAGGCGGCAGCAAAAGGCCGCGAAATCCCACTCAGCGATCACGCCGTCAAATCCCGCGAAGGCCATACCGGTGCGCGGATTCCCGGTACCATCGGCTTTGCGGCGCTGCGCGGCGGCACGGTGGTTGGCGACCATCAGGTGATTTTGGCCGGCGCCGGCGAGCGCATTGTGCTCAGCCATCTCGCTGAAGATCGTGCCATCTTCGCCCATGGTGCGGTGTCGGCCGCCTTATGGGGGCAGGGCAAAAAGGAAGGCCTTTACAGCATGGCGGATGTGTTGGGCGTTTCCTGAATAGCGTCACGTCTGGCGGCTTCCACTGCCAGCATCGCGCGCTTTCTTTCAATACCCCAATGATAGCCGGTGAGCGCTCCACTGGCCCCTAACGCCCGGTGACAGGGGATCAGCCAGGAAATCGGATTGCGCCCCACCGCAGCGCCCACGGCGCGGCAGGCTTTGGGCGAATGCAGGGTTTGGGCGATGGCGCCATAGGTGGTGAAACCGCCGCTGGGAATGGCCAGCAACGCCTCCCACACTTTGACCTGAAACGGCGTGCCGATCAGATGCAGCGGTAGAATATCGCTCCTGACTGGGGCGAAGATTTTGGCAATGGCCTCTTCAGCCATAGTGTTGTTGCGGTGATAGCTCGCCTGCGGCCAACGCGCTTGCATGTCCGTCCGCATCGCCTCTTCCTCCTCCGCCGCACCGAAGCCAAGCCCGCACAGGCCTTTGCCGGTGGCCAGCACAATGGCAAGGCCAAAGGGACAAAAGGCAAAGCCGTATTCGATGGTGAGGCCGCGCCCGCCCTTGGCATAATCGCCCGGCGTCATGGCTTCCAGCTTGATACAAAGGTCATGCAAGCGCGAAGGGCCTGACAATCCCGCCTCCAGCGCAGCACTGAGAACGCTCGCCCCTTGCGCCAGTTCTTTCTTGGCATGGGTAAGCGTGAGATGGCCGATAAAGGCTTTGGGGCTGACCCCGACATGGCGAGTGAAGACACGCTGAAAATGAAACGGTGACAGGCCCACGGCGTGGGCGGCCTCCTCCAGCCGCGGCTGTTGCAGATAGCGAGCCGTGAGGAAGCTGATGGCCTCGGCCATGCGCTGCCAATCGGCAGAATTTTCATTGGGTATCGTCATGGTGGCTAGCATGGCGCAGCCGGATGGCGGTTGCGACCCGAATCTTGCGCCAGAATTTGCAAGCAGGGACTGGTTTTTGGGGGCGGGGTTGGCGTTAACTCCCGCCCGCATCTTGATCCGGACCATCATGGCGTTTTCCAAAGAAGAGGTGGATGGCTTTTTCGCCGCTCTGAAAAAGCTTGATCCCGAGCCCAAGACCGAACTCAACCATACGAGCCCCTATACGCTGCTGGTGGCGGTGGTGCTGTCGGCGCAAGCCACCGACAAAGGCGTCAACAAAGCCACCGAGGCCCTTTTCAAGATCGCCGACACACCAGCGAAGATGGTCAAGCTTGGCGAAGCCGCTCTATCCGAGCACATCAAGACCATCGGGCTTTACAAAGGCAAAGCCAAGAACGTCATCGCGCTGTCGAAGCTTCTCATGGAAAAACACGCGGGCAAGGTGCCGCAAAATCGCGAGGCTTTGGAAGAGCTGCCCGGCGTCGGCCGCAAGAGCGCCAATGTCGTGCTCAATGTCAGCTTCGGGGAAAAGACCATTGCCGTCGACACCCATATTTTCCGCGTCGCCAATCGTACGGGTCTAGCACCGGGCAAGGATGTGCGGGCGGTAGAAGATGGGCTGATGAAAGTCGTGCCCGACAAATATTTGCTCAACGCTCATCATTGGCTGATTTTGCATGGGCGCTATACCTGCACCGCGCGGGCACCCAAATGCCCGGTTTGTGTGGTCGAGAAATTCTGCCGCTTTCCCGACAAGACCAAACTGGCGCCAGCCAAACCCGTTAAGAACTCGGGGAGGTTGATTTCGCGCGCAAAGCCGCAAGGCAGTTAGGGTCGGCCGCCTCCGCCGCGCTATGCGGCACGGTCTCGACATGGCGCACGCCCATCTCGCGGCCGACGGGATAGAGGAAGAAAAAGGTCCGGCAGCGGGCATTGTCGTAGCGCCACAATTCGGAACCGTTTTCGCGGCGCGAGAAGGACGGCGCACCGAAACTGGCGCGCAATTGGGTGCCGGTCATGCCGACGAAGCCGCTGGGTTCGCCTTGCGGCGGCGGCGGCGGCAAGGCCTGCGACGGCCCCAGCGATGGGCTACCGCAAGCGCCGAGCAGAAGCAGCCCCAAGAGCACAGGCAACGTTGCGGCGCGTGTCATAAGCGTTCGTCCTTTCGCGGCCTCATACACCATGCAGCCGTGCGGGCAAGAGTGAACAAGGCGCAATATTATAGCGCCTGGAGCGGGGCGGGGGCTTGTCTTGCCCCTATCGGCCCTCTAAGCGGGTGGAACAGCAGATTATGGATGGGATTTATGGCGCGCAAATATGACGTAATTGGACTTGGCAACGCCATTGTGGATGTTCTGGCGCCCGTCGATGACGCCTTCATCCTGACCCATCAGGTGGTCAAGAACGCCATGATGCTGATCGACGAGTTCCGCGCCGAGCAGCTTTACAATGCCTTTGACGAGACCCTCGAAGCGGCAGGCGGTTCGGTTGCCAATTCGATGGCGGGCCTTGCCTCCTTCGGCGCCCGCAGCAAATTCGTCGGCAAGGTGAAAGCCGACCGCCTCGGGGACGCCTTTGCCCAGAGTCTCACGGCTGGCGGCACGGATTTCACCACCGCACCCGCCACCGAGGGGGCTGCAACAGCCTGCTGTCTGATTGCGGTGCCGCCCGATGCCCAGCGCGCCATGAATACCTATCTTGGCGCCAGCCGTGCGTTAGGCCCGGACGATGTGTTGGCCGAGGACATTGCGGCCTCCGAAATCCTTTACATCGAAGGCTATCTCACCGATTCCGACGTCTCTTGGCAGGCCGCGCTCAAGGCCGCCCGGATCGCCAAACAGACCGGCACCAAGATCGCCGTCACCCTATCGGATTCCTTTTGCGTCGGGCGCTACCGCCAAGTGTTCCTCGATTTTCTCGACATTGCCGACATCGTTTTTGCCAACGAAGAAGAAGCCAAATCGCTTTTTGAAGTGGAAGAATTCGACGATGTTTTGCAGCGCTTCCGCGCCTGGGGGGGTATCGCGGCAGTAACACGCTCGGCCAAGGGCTGTGTCGCCATCGGCGGCGGCGAGGTCCATATCATCGATGCAGCGCCCGTTTCCCAGGTGCTCGACACCACAGGAGCGGGCGATCAATTCGCGGCTGGCTTCCTTTTCGGTCTGGCGCGCGGCAAATCCTTGGCCGATTGCGGCGGCCTCGGCGTCATCGCCGCGGCCGAAGTGATTTCGCATTTCGGCGCCAGGCCGGAAGTCTCACTGCAGCTCCTCGCGGAACGCACGGGGCTCGCTTAATCGCACTCTGGCCTAACCGCTCTTGCGCAAATAGATGTAGAGCGCGCCGTCGCCGCCATGGCGGCGGTGGGCCCAGCGTTTGTCGGCGATGATGCTGGCCATCGGCGCTTCTTCCAGCCAGCGCGGCACGGAGCGGCGCAAAACACCGCGATAGTTTTCCTTGGCCCGTGTTTTGGGGTTGTCTGCCTCGAGTGCGCCCTTGCCGGTGACGATCAGCACCAGCCGGTCGCCGCGGCGATGGGCCGTGTGCAGGAAGGTGAGAAGCGCGCCATGGGCCGCCGCTTCCGTCATGCCATGCAGGTCAAGCTTGGCGCTGGGCTGGATATCGCCTTTTTCCAGGCGCCGCTTGGTATTGCCATCGAGACCAGCGGGATTGGGTTTGACGGCGCGTGGTTTGGGCAGCGGAAGAGAAACCGTGACCACGGGGCTCGGGGCGCCTTGCCTGCGCATCCCGATGGCTTCCAGAAAGAGATCGATTTCCGCCGCTGTGACCCGCCGTTTCCCGGCAGGGACGGCGTCATCCTCGCTTGCTGGCGCTGGTGCCCATTTGCTCGCGGCTTTGCTGTGAGGTTTGGCCGGGTCAGCGGCAGGTTTTGCTGTCTTCGCCGGCAATCGTCCGGCGATCGCCGCCAGAAACAGCGCGCGTTCCGCCGCTGTGATGCGCCTCATGGCCCACCTTCGGCCGGCTGTAGACTGCCCAAGCGCTGGGCGACTGCTTTGGGCAGGAGGGCATAGAGGCGGCCCATCTGGTTCATCGTGCCCGCGCTGGCTTCGGCTTTGGCGCCATAGCCGAAATAGACATCGCCGCGGACCGGGCCGCGAATGGCCCCGCCGATATCCTGCGCCACAAAGAGCCGCCCCAAAGGAAAGGGTCCAGCGACAAAGAATGGGGTGCCCAGACCATGCAGGCGCGGATCGACGGCAAGACTGGCCAGCGGGGTCAGCGCCACGCCTTCTGCCCCCTTGGCCCCCAGACTGGCATCACCCACGGGCTGCAGGTCGAAGAACACATAGGAGGCGTCGGCATTCATCACCCCCTCGGCCTCGCCCGGATGGCTTTTGAGCCAAGCGCGGATCACCTGCAGCGACATGCCGTCTTTGGGCACGCCTTGGGCGATCAGGGTCTTGCCGATGGCTGTGTAGGGCTGGCCGTTCTGGCTGGCATATGCCACGCGGGCCTGGCTGCCATTTTCGAAAAGCACCCGCCCTGAACCTTGAATGTGCAGGAAAAATAGCTGGATAGGGTCGTTGGTGTAAAACAGAATAGGGGCGTGGGCGAGACCTTTGGCCCCAATTTCGGCACGCGAGGCATACGGCACCAGCTTGCCGTCCTCGACGCGGCCAGCGATCTTCTCCCCTGCCAAGGCGGGGCGGAAGGCGCCGAGATCGACGCTGATCAAATCCTCGGGGCGGCCATAGACGGGGCTCTGGAAGGCCCCATGGCGGGTGTGGCTGCCGGCGATTTGCGGCTCGTAATATCCGGTGAAACGGCCTTGCCCCACCCGTCCGGCACTGACCTCCACCGGAGAGAAGGCGCTTTCGAAAAAGCTGCGGGCCGCGTGCGGCGTGGTTTGCGCTGCCCTGGTACAGACAGCGCGCCAGTCGCGCGCCTTGCCGGCATAGTTGCCCATCTCGGCATCATTGGGCATTTTGTCCAAGGCCGTACAGGAACGCTGAAAGGCCGAGAGCGCGGCACTGGGATCGCTGCTGGACCAGCCGGGCAGATCCGCGAAGCGGACCGGCTTCAGCGACAAGGATCCCGCAACAGGATGAAGGTACCACCAAGCCCCGGCGGCCAAAACCGCCAAGCCCAAGATCACCACGGCCGGAACAAAAACGCCTTTGCGCCGGGCCACGGGGCTCAGAGCGGTTGGCTTGAAGTGGCGACGAGCAGCCAATTGGGATCGCGCGCCCGGACATCGCGGGTGAAGGTCCAGACATCGGTAATATCCTGAACCGCCTTGGGATCGCCTTCGATCACCTTGCCATCCTTGTCGGTAATAAAGGACAGAAGCCGGGCGCCAAAGGCCAGCGTGATCTCGGCGATGGAAATCTTCAGCGTTGCCGCGATAATCTTCACATCGGAGAAGCCGACCAGGGTGACGTTGGACTTTTCGCCCACCAGCTCGCGCCGCTTCATCACTGCTTCGAAAGCCGCCATCACATCGGGGGCCAAAAGCGGTGTCAGATTGGCGCGGTCGCCCGCGGCGAAGGCCAGCAGAATGGTCTCATAGGCAGATTTGGCGCCTTTGACGAAATTATCCTTGTCGAAGGAACGGTCGGCCAAGCCGATATCGAAGAGGCCACTGGCGACCGGATCGGAAGGGCGGTCAGGCGAGGCGTGGCTGAGCTTGGGGGCGCTGCCCGCGGTATTTTCGGCTTCGCGCGGCCCCAGCATACCACCCGTGCGCAGATGGAAATTGTCCGTGGGCGGGCGCTCACTGCCCGTGCGCCGGCCCAGCACCGTGTAAAGGCGGAAGAGAACGACGCCCGCAATCGCGGCAATGATGACAATCGTGAGCAATTGGGAATCGGCCATGTTTCGCTCCGCGGCATCGTGGCGCGCGCGTTATCGCGAGCCTAGCGCCCCAACCTTGGTGGGTCCAGCCTATAGGCCGTTAAAGTGGCAAAAGTGCGGAAAGCGGCCAAAAGCTTGTCAGCACCGCGCGTTCCGTGCTAGCGCCGCACCCCGCGACGATTTTCAAAGGTTACCCATGGCCGACGAACTCCCCCCGGAAAGCAGCCAGAACGGTCTCGACACGGATGCGCCCCGTGTCCAGGTTATCGGCCAATATATCAAGGACCTCTCCTTCGAGAATCCCGGTGTGATGGGTGGCCAGAACGCCCGCCCGCAGATCGAACTCAATGTCGATTTGCAGGCCCGCCAGGTTGAACGCGAGCATTTCGAAGTCGAGCTTAAGCTGCGCGTCAACGCCAAGAGCGAGGACCGCCCGTTGTTCCTGCTCGAACTCGTGTATGGCGGCCTCTTCCAGCTGCACAACATTCCCGACGAAGTGCGCCAACAGGTGCTTCTGATCGAAGCGCCGCACATCCTGTTTCCCTTCGCCCGCCGCATCGTGGCCGACATCGTGCGCGACGGCGGCATGCCGCCCCTCATGATCGAGCCGATCGATTTTTCGGCTCTTTATCGCGCCAAATTGGGCGAGATGAGCCAAGGCTCCGCCACGCCGCAGGCGTAAGGCTTTCGGAAGACGCCGGTGTGGCTTAGATGGCCGCCGGCGTTTCCAATTTTTTCCACAACGCGCCTTCGCCCAGCTCTTTGGTCACAAAGGCGGCATGGGCAGCCAGTTCCGCGGCGGTAATCCGCACCGGCAAAGGCTCGGGACGCTGGCGCACCGCCACGGCGTTTTCGGCGTGCATTTCGGTAACGCCGGTCGGCGCCAGGCTGAACGTCTTCTGCCGCCCGCCCAAGAGTTCCAAATAAACTTGCGCCAGCAGCTCGGCATCGATCAAGGCGCCATGCTTGGTGCGGTCCGACAGGTCAACGGCGAAGCGCTTGCACAATTCGTCGAGCGAATAGCGCGCGCCAGGAAATTTCACCTTGGCCATGACGATGGTGTCGATGGCGCGCTCGAAGGGCAACAATTCCGCGCCCATCCGTCCCAGCTCCGCATTGAGGAATTTCATGTCGAAGCCGGCATTGTGGATCACCAGCGGCGCATCGCCGATGAATTCCAGAAACTCCGCCGCAACATCGGCGAAAAGCGGTTTGTCGGAGAGAAAACCAATCGACAGGCCATGCACCTTTTCGGCGTCGGCGGGCATATCGCGCTCGGGATTGAGATAGCAGTGATAGCTTTTGCCGCTGGGCACATGATCGACAAGCTCGATGCAGCCGATTTCCACGATGCGATCGCCATTGCTGGGATCGAAACCCGTGGTTTCGGTATCGAGCACAATTTCACGCATGAATTCTATCCTGCAACGCCGCTGCGATCTTAAGGACCTGGGCACGGGCATGGTCGATGCCCTGGCCGGTGTCCACAACATAATCCGCCAGCAGGCATTTTTCCGCATCCGGCATCTGGCGAGCGAGAATTTGCTCGAATTTCGCTTGCGTCATACCAGGGCGGGAAAGGGCGCGGGCGCGCTGAATCTCCTCCGGCGCCGAAGCGACGATCACCACATCCATGCGGGTATCGCCGCCGGTCTCAAACAAGAGCGGGATGTCGAAAACGGCAATCGGAGCACCGTTTTTCAAGGCTTCTCCGACAAAGGCGCGCTGGCGCTGTGCTACCAAAGGATGAACGATGGCTTCCAGCCGGGCAAAGCCGTCCGGGTCCTGCTGCAAAGCCGTCATCAGCGCAGCGCGGTCGATGGCGCCGTCCCGCACCACACCCGGGAAGGCTTCGGCGATGGGTTGCACAGCTTCTCCACAAGCCGCGTACAAACTGTGGACGACGGCATCGGAATCGTAAACCGGCATGCCGAGCGCCCCAAACATGCGGGCGGTTTCGCTTTTGCCCATCCCGATGGATCCGGTCAGGCCCACCAACAGGGGCCTTGCGTTCTCAGCCATGGCCAAGGGCCTTTTCCAGGGTTTGACGCAAGGGGGCGGTGACCTTCGGCGTGATCCCGTAGAAAGCTTCGAAAGACGGCACCGCTTGATGAATCAGCATCCACAATCCATCCACCGTCTTGAGGCCCCTTGTGCGCGCCTTAGCCAAAAGCCCGGTTTCGAGCGGATTATAAACCACGTCCAAGACGGCGGCATCGCCCGGCAGCCCGTCTAGCGGCAGATTGAGAGAAGGCATCTCCTTCATCCCGGCACTGGTGGTGTGGACGATTAACGCCATATCTTTGGCCGCCTCGGCCCAGCCCTCATAACCGCTGGCCAAGAGCTTCGGCGCGACTTTGCCGCTGAAAGACTTGGCGAGCGCGGCAGCCTTTTGCGGTGTGCGATTGAACAGCCGGATTTCGGCGACGCCGAGTGCGGCCAGGGCAGAGACCGCCGCCCGCGCGGTTCCGCCCGCGCCCCAGATCGCCACCGTTTTGCCGCGCAAGGCATCAGCCCCCAATTCCTGGGTGAGGGTGGCGGTAAGGCCATAGGCATCGGTGTTACGGCCTTCCAAAACACCATCGTGTGCCAGCAGCAGATTGACGGCGCCGATCAGCTTGGCGGCTTCGTCATGTTGGGCCGCGAGCGCAAAGGCGGCTTCTTTATGCGGTACGGTGACGTTGAAGCCGCTGAAACCCGCCAGCAGCAGCCCTTCCACCGCGCGGGCAAAATCCTCGGGCTGGATGGCCAGCGGCAGATAGGCTCCATCAACGCCGTATTCGGCCAGCCAATGACCGTGGAGCGCCGGTGAGAGCGACTGGTTGACCGGCCAGCCGATGACACCGGCCAGTGTGGCAGAACCGCTGAGGGTCATGACGCCACCACGCTGTGTTCGCGCAAGACGCCGAGGAGGGCAATGAGCGGCAGGCCCAGCACGGTGAAATAATCGCCTGTCACGGCACTGAAAAGCTGCGCGCCTTTGCCTTCGAGCTGATAGCAGCCGACAGAGCCCAAAAGCTGCGCGCCTTCGCTTTCGAGATAGGCGTCGAGAAAACCGTCGCTGAAATCGCGCATGGTCAGATGGGCGCGCTCTGCATAGCGCCAAACCTGCTCGCCGTTTTGGGCCAGCACGGCGGCACAGACAAGTTGATGCTCCTTGCCGCGCAGAAAGGCGAGATTTTCGCGGGCCTTGGCAATGTCGCGCGGCTTGTCGAACAGTCTGGTGCCACAGAGTAAAGTCTGATCGCAGCCGAGCACCAAAGCTTGTGGAGAAAGTGTGGATACGTTCAGCGCCTTGGCCTCGGCCAGTGCCAAAGCAAATTCCGCGACGGGCAGACCCTGTTGGTGCAATGTGGATTTTATCGCGCTTTCGTCGACCTCCGCGGGGAGCACAGTGAAAGGCACACCGGACTCGCTGAGAAGCCGGGCCCGCACAGTGCTGCCTGAAGCCAAGACCAGCGCGGTCATGCCTCTTCGTTCCGCCGTTCATGCAACAGATTCATGATCTGGGCCGCGGTTTCTTCGATCGAGCGCCGTGTCACATCAATGGAGGGCCAACCCTCGCGGTCATAGAGCCGGCGGGTGATCATCACTTCCTGGCGGACTTTTTCCAGATCGACGTAATCGGTATCTTCTTCCACCCCCATGGTGACCAGGCGATTGCGCCGGATCAGGACCAGCTTTTCGGGTGCCGCCCACAAGCCAACGATCAAAGGCTTGTCGAAGGTGAGGAGTTCCGGCGGCGGTTCCAGCCCCAAGACCAAAGGCACATTGGCGGCGCGGACGCCGCGGATGGCGAGATAAACACAGGTGGGTGTCTTAGAGGTACGGCTGGCACCGACCAGGATCACTTCGGCATCCTGCAGGCTGAGATTGGAGCCGTCATCATGTTCGATGGTGTAGTTCAGCGCTTCCATGCGCTGGAGGTACTGCTGATCGACCTCGTGCTGGCCGCCGGTTTTATAGGACTTTGGCACATTGAAGAAGCGCTGCAGCAGGCTGACAGGCCCTTCCATAAGATCGAAGTTGGGAACGCCTAGCAAACTCAGTTGATCGACGAGTTCGGCGCGGAGCGGCTGATTGACCACGGTGAACAGCACCACCCCGGGATTTTCGCGGATGCGGTCCATGGCGCGCAGCAACTGTCTTTCACTGCGCACCAGTGTGTAGGCATGCTCTTGCACGGCAACGCCATCGAACTGCGCCAGCGCCGCTTTGGCGACCGCGTGCAGAGTTTCTCCTGTGGCATCCGAGAGGAGATGGACATGAAGCGGTCCACTCACAATTTCGCTCCTCTTTCATCCACCGCTACCGCTGGAATATGGGCATAAGCGGCTGCCTGTTCAAACTGTGCGCCATAAGGGCCAGAAAGTCACCGTTCCATACCCGAAAGATGGTTTTAGGACCTTCCAAAACAGAAGTATAAGCCCTTGGATTCGCCTATACTCCGCTTCGTCAATCAGGACCATCCCCCAAGTCTTCCACAATTCACAGCCCTTACATCATCTACAGAATCCTTAGATTCTAGGAGTTATGTTTTGAAGTGTCTCTTCCTGGATGTGATCAACGGTGGACGCCCGCCTGGTCCGCCCCCGCTTTGGATGATGCGTCAAGCTGGACGCTATCTGCCGGAGTACCGGGAGGTGCGTGCCAAGGCCGGATCGTTTTTGGGATTGTGCGGCAATCCGGAGCTGGCGGCGGAAGTCACACTGCAGCCGATCCGGCGCTTTGGTTTTGATGCGGCGATTATCTTTTCGGACATCCTGACCATCCCGATCGCGCTCGGCCATACCGTGGTCTTCGATGAGGGTCCCAAACTTGCGCCTCTGGCCTCTGTGGCGGGGCTGGAGCGCGATCCTGAGAAATGGCGTCCGATCCTGGCTCCCGTTTACGAAGCCTTAAGGATTGCGCGTGAGGGCCTGGATGACGACAAGGCCCTGCTCGGTTTTGCGGGCGCGCCGTGGACGCTGGCCGTGTATTTGGCCGGCGGCGGCAATGACGAGCAGAAGGCCGCCAGGCTTTGGGCTTACCGCGACCCGGCGGGATTTCAACAGTTGATCGCTCTTTTGACCGAAGCGGTGGCGCAGCATCTGATCTGGCAGCTGGATGCAGGCGCCGATGCGGTGCAGCTGTTCGATAGCTGGGCGGGTGGTTTGCCGCCGGAGTTGTTTGCCCGTTATGTGGTGAAGCCCGGTGCAGCGATTGTGGAAAAGATTCGCCGGGTGAAGCCGGATGCCAAAATCATTGGTTTTCCGCGCGGTGCTACGATGGCTGGGCTTGAGAGCTATGCCGGGACCACGGGTGTGGACGCGCTCTCACTCGATCCATCCACCGACATGACATGGGCTGTGCAGAAATTGGGGGTAGTGCTGCAAGGCAATCTCGATCCCTTGGCACTGGTGGCTGGCGGCGAGGCCTTGCGCACAGCGGTCGCCGAAATCCTTTCCGCTACCCAGGGAAAACCCTTTGTCTTCAATCTCGGTCACGGCATTTTACCCCCAACCCCCATCGAGCATGTGCATGAATTGGTGAAACTGGTGCGGGGTACAGTGTGAGACTCGCGGTTGTCTTGTTCAATTTGGGCGGACCGGACAGTTTGGCGGCGGTGGAACCGTTCCTGACCAACCTCTTCAGCGATCCGGCGGTGATTTCTCTACCCGGTTTCCTGCGCAAACCTTTGGCGCGTTTCATCGCCAGGAAACGCGCGCCGGTGGCCCGGGAGATTTATCACAAGATCGGCGGGCGCTCCCCCATCCTGGAAGAGACTCAGGCTCAGGCCGATGCGCTTCAGGTGGAGCTTTCTGAGTTTGACACCAGAGTCTTCATCGCCATGCGCCATTGGAAACCGTTTGGTGATGAGACTGCCAAAGCGGTGGCGGCCTTCGCGCCGGACGAGATCGTGGCGCTGCCGCTTTATCCGCAGTTTTCGACCACGACATCGGGTTCGTCCTTTCTAGACTGGAAACGGGCGGCGCGCGCGGCCAGGGTGACGGCGCCGATCCATGAGATCTGTTGTTATCCGGAGGAGCCGGGTTTCATCGCGGGCATTGCCGGGTTGGTGCGCGAGACCTTGGCCAAGGCCAAGCCGGGCATTTCCTATCGCGTCTTGTGGTCCGCTCACGGCCTGCCCAAGCGGGTGATTTCCTCCGGGGATCCTTACCAGGGACAAATCGAGAAAACCGCTGCCGCCCTGGTGGATGCTTTGGGGATAACGGATTTTTCCATCTGCTATCAAAGCCGGGTGGGGCCCTTGGAATGGATCGGACCCTCGACCGACGGCGAAATCCGCCGCGCGGGGGCCGAGGGCAAAGGGCTGGTCGTGGTGCCGGTGGCCTTCGTCTCGGAGCATTCCGAAACCTTGGTCGAACTCGACATCGATTACGCCAAACTCGCTGCCGAAGTGGGCGTGCCCGATTACTTGCGGGTTGCCACAGTCGGCATTTCGCCCAGCTTCATCGGCGGGCTGGCAGGTTTGGTGCGAGGGGCGCTGCGGGGTGAGGTTGCCGGGCGGCGTTGCCCAGCGCAGTTTTGCCGCTGTTGGCAGGAGGGCAAGCAGTCATGACGTTCCATCTGACAGACTACTACCTGTGGCTTAAAGCTTTGCATGTGATCGCGGTGATCGCGTGGATGAGCGGTATGTTCTATTTGCCGCGGCTGTTTGTGTATCACTGCGAAACCACACCGGGAGCGCCGGACTACCAGCGCTTCTGCGTGATGGAGCGCCGTCTGCTCAAGCTGATCACGACGCCCGCGATGATTGTGGTCTGGATCGCCGGGCTGGTACTGGTCTGGCTGGGGGGCTGGTCCGATGCCGGCTGGCTCGACGTGAAGCTGGTGCTGGTGCTCGGCCTTTCCGGCGTCCATGGCGTCAATGTCCGTTTCGTCCGCGAATTTGCGAACGAACGGAACCAGCGCAGCGCGCGGTTTTTCCGCTTGTGGAACGAGGTGCCGACCTTGTTTCTGATCGCGATTGTCATCCTTGCTGTCGTAAAACCTTTTTGAAAGCAGCCTGTTTGCTTTAGGGGCGAAGCAGGGTATAAGGCTTGGGTTCCCCATTGAACCCCTTTCGATTGGCCGCGTCTGCGCGTGCCGTCGTGGCGCCAAGGCCCCGGGGGTTACCTCCACAAATTGTCCCGCAAGATGTGCTTGCGGGAAATTCCGCCTCTCATGTTCGTCCAGGTGTCCCCCATGACAATGCAAAATGGCCTGCAAGCTATGAAGCTGCAGGATCTCAAAGCCAAAACCCCCACCGATCTTCTCGCCTTTGCCGAAGAACTCGAGATCGAGAACGCCTCGTCCATGCGCAAGCAGGACATGATGTTCGCGATCCTGAAAGAGCTGGCCGAGCGCAATTTGGAGATCACGGGCGCCGGGGTTCTGGAAGTGCTTCAGGACGGTTTTGGTTTCCTGCGTTCGCCGGAATCCAATTATCTGGCCGGGCCGGACGATATTTATGTTTCGCCCTCGCAGATCCGCCGTTTCGGTCTTCGTACCGGCGACACCGTGGACGGACCGATCCGCAGCCCCAAAGACGGCGAGCGCTACTTTGCCCTGCTCAAAGTCTCCGCCATCAATTTCGAAGACCCCGAGAAGATCAAGCACAAGGTCCATTTCGACAATCTGACGCCGCTCTATCCGACGCGCTGGCTGAAGATGGAAATTGAGGACCCGACGCTGAAAGACAAGACCGGCCGTGTCATCGATATCGTCTCGCCGCAAGGCATGGGCCAGCGCGCCTTGATCACGGCCCAGCCCCGCACCGGCAAGACGGTCATCCTGCAGAACATCGCCAAAGCGATCTCGCACAATCATCCGGAAATCTATCTGATCGTGCTTTTGATCGATGAGCGTCCGGAAGAAGTCACTGACATGCAGCGCTCGGTGAAGGGTGAGGTGATTGCCTCGACCTTCGACGAACCCGCCACCCGTCACGTCCAAGTCGCCGAAATGGTGATCGAGAAGGCCAAGCGCCTGGTCGAGCACAAGCGCGATGTCGTCATCCTGCTCGATTCCATCACCCGTCTCGGCCGCGCCTACAACACCGTGGTGCCGTCCTCCGGCAAGGTGCTGACCGGTGGTGTCGATGCCAATGCGTTGCAGCGCCCCAAGCGCTTCTTCGGCGCCGCCCGCAACATCGAAGAAGGCGGCTCGCTCACCATCATCGCCACCGCCTTGATCGATACCGGCAGCCGTATGGACGAAGTGATCTTTGAAGAGTTCAAAGGCACCGGCAATTCGGAAATCATTCTGGACCGCAAAGTCGCCGACAAGCGCGTCTTCCCGGCCATCGATATTCTGCGTTCCGGCACCCGCAAGGACGAGCTTCTGCTCGATAAGGGGACGCTGGCAAAGACCTACATCCTGCGCCGCATCCTGGCGCCGATGGGCACGATCGACGCCATCGAATTCCTCAACGACAAGCTGCGTACCACCAAGAACAACGGCGAATTCTTCGAAAGCATGAACACCTAGGGATTTTGGCCGGGTATGGAAACCAAGGGCGGTGGCAACACCGCCCTTTTTGTTTCAGCGGCGGGGTCAGCGTCAAAACGCCAACGCAGTCCTTTTGAGCCCGTTTTTTAAGGTTTTGGCGAGGTTCGCGGAGCACCATCCGCGCCCTTCAGGGAGTAAGACCAGAAGGGGATATTGGTCATGTCAATTTGCCGTTTTAGTCCCAGCAGCGATGTCTTTGTGACGATAGAAGACAATGGGGTTTTGGAATGCTGCGCCTGCCGCCTGCATGAGCGCGGCACCTACAGCACGCCGCTGCGCGACGAGATGGTGCATCATCTCAAAGAGCATCTGGGTGCGGGCCATAAGGTGCCGCCGGAAGCTTTTGTGGAGTTGGCGCAGCCATCCAAGTGGTAACGTGCGCCGTCAGGCCAATTTCAGCCCGCAATACTGGGCGAAGGGGCGAAAGTCACCATCGCGCTGAATCAAAACGAGATCATGATCGATGCAGCACTGTGCGATCAGGGTGTCGGCAAGGCACGCCTTCAATTTTCGCGATAGGACTTGGCCGCGTGACTGGGCGGCACGCTGCCAAAACCCCTCTTTCAATTCGAGAAGGGGCAAGGCCGTGAGCAGCGCGCGATGAAGCGACGGCAAGCCAAGGTCACAGAATACTTCTGGTATGACGCAGGGCGGCAGAACGATTTGGTTGCTGTCGAGGGCACTCTCGAAAAGGTCAACATCGGGACCCGAATTGCCTTGGATATAGGCAATCACCGTTGAGGAATCGACGGCGATCATTCCCCATCGTCCCGCAGCGTGTTGAGGTCGATGGAGAACTGATAGGTGCCGCGTAATTTGCGCAGCTCCTGCTGAGCCCGAATGGAAGACAATGTTTTCAGCCCGGCGCGGACCGTCTCGGTAACCCCTAGTCCCGTTAAAGCCTGCGCCCCTTCGAGATCGCGTTCCGGTACCTCGACAGTAATTTTGCGCATAGCATCCATGGGGTGAATACTACCAGCAGTGGGTATGGCCATCAAGCTGGTGATGATCCCCAGCTACGGAACCAGGATCGTCGCGCCGGTAGTTTGGCGTGAATGCAGGGCCTCGTGGGCGGAGCGGGCGTCGGCCAGAGCAAAGCGCTGATTGACGGCGATCTTCACGGCGCCGCTTTCGATGACCGCAAACATGTCATCGGCCATGGCTTGCAACGCTGCCGGGGTGGAGGCGTAGTGGAAGAGAGTTGGCCGCGTCAGGTAAAGAGAGCCTTTGGCCGATAACAGCGTCGGCGCGAAGGGCGGCACGGCACCGGAGGAATTGCCGAACGTCACCATCAGCCCGCGCGGAGCAAGGCAGTCGAGCGAGCCTTCGAACGTGTCTTTGCCGACGGAGTCGTAAACCACCGGCAGGCCTTTGCCGCCGTTGAGAGCTTTGACCTTGGCGACCCAATCGCCGTCATGCAGACTCAGAACCGCATCGCAGCCATTGTCTTTGGCGAGCGCGATCTTGGTATCGGAACCGACGGTGCCGATCACCCTGGCGCCCAGATGCTTGGCCCATTGGGCGGCGATCAGCCCTACCCCGCCGGCCGCAGAATGCAGCAGGATGGTCTGACCCGGCTGCACCACGAAAGTCTGCTTCAGCAGGTATTGGACCGTCAGCCCCTTCAGCATCGCGGCCGCCGCGGTCTCAAAACTGATGGTCTCGGGCAGATGGATCAGTTTTTCGCCCAGCACGATATGCGCCTCGGCATAAGCGCCCACGGGTGCGGTGCAATAGGCTACCCGGTCGCCCGGTTTGAAGGCGGTGACGCCTTCGCCCACCGCTTCCACGGTGCCCGCGGCCTCGCCGCCAAGCCCCGTTGGCAGCGGCAGTTTGTAAAGGCCCGAGCGTTGATAGGTGTCGATGAAATTGACGCCGATGACGGCATGACGAACCACGACCTGGCCCGGCCCGGGCGGAGCCAGGTCTACATCCTCGTAAGAGAGAACTTCTGGCCCGCCCGTTTGGTGGATGCGAATGGCTTTCATGACTCAGCCCAGATGTTGGCGGAAAAAGGTGATGGTGCGCCCATTGGCAAGATCGGCATTGGCTCTGTCGAAATGGGCGCCGCCGGGCCGCGCAAAAGCGTGGTTCATCTCGGGATAGGTTTGGATCGTTACCAGCGGCAGGGATGCCAGACCTTCGGCCACCTCTTTCTGCGCTTCGGGCGGATGGAATTCGTCTTTGCCGGCGACATGCAGCAGCAGCGGTTTTTTGATGTTGGCCGCTTCGCCGAGGAATTTCTGGATGTTCATGCCGTAATAGCCGACGGCGGCGTCCACATCGGTGCGGGTGGCTGTGAGGTAAGCGAGGAAGCCGCCCAGACAATAGCCCACGGCACCGACTTTGCCGCTGACACCGGGATGGGCGCGCAGATGGCTGATGGCGGATTGGGTATCCACAATGCCCTGGGCGACGTCGAAGCGTTGCATCAAGCCGAAGGCCTCTTGCCATTCGGTGTCGCTTTTGTCGGTGAGTTCCACACCCGGTGCGAGGCGCCAGAAAAGATCGGGGACCAGGGTGATGAAACCGGCCGCGGCATAGGCATCGGCAAGTTCGCGCATCACCGCGTTCACTCCGAAAATCTCCTGCAAGAGGACGATACCGGGGCCGTGCCCGCTTTCGGGGCTGGTAAGATAGCCGGTGAAATTTTCCGCGATGGTAATGGTTTGGGCGGGCATCTGGCACTCCGTGGAAGTGGTCAGGAAGCCATAGCCTAGAGCGCAATCGGAAAAGTGCGAAGCGGTTTTCCGGTAGATTGCGGGGTCAAAAAAATCGCTTACGCCCAAAAAGCGAAGCGCCCGGCTTGTTAGACCGGGCGCTTGTCAAAAGATAACAGTGTCTTGCCGTTTACTGCGGGCGGCCATTGCCTTGCGGCGGACGCGGCGGCAGCTGCAGCACTTGGCTTAGCGTCACGGGATTGGCAATCGGCGCCGAGCAATTTTGATGCTGGCAGACATAAGCGGTCGGTTGACCGTTTTCCATGGCCTTGCCGTAAGCGGGATGGCCTTCCGGCAGCGGCTCGCTGGGATCAACCACCAAGAGCAAACGGTTCGGCAGGCTGCGCCCCAGCACCGCGGTGGCCAGCTCGCGCGTCTTCTGACTGTCGCGCGGACCGATGACCACAATTTGCAAGCCGGTGAGCAAGGTCTCCAGACCATTCATATAGCTGCCCATGGCCATGAAGGAACGGCCGACTTCGCCGGCAAAAGCGCCGACGATGTTGCCGGCCTGATCGCGGTAAGGAACTTCACCGGTGGCGAGGAAGAGTTTGGTGAGGACGCCAATCATCACGCCATTGACCGATTGGACGGCCTGATCGAATACCGTCCGTACACGATGTATCAACGGCTCGTCATCCACCGCCGACTGACAGTAGCCGCCCTGGGCGGCATCCCAGAAGAAGGTGTTCAGCACCGCCGTCCAGCGCTTGGCGAAATCAAGATATTGCCGATCGTTGGTGGCTTCAAAAAGGGCCAGCGCCGCGCGCGCCATCTGGGCGTAATCTTCGGCAAAACCGATATGGCCCTTTTTGCCGCTGCGCCAGGAGTGATAGAGCCGGTCGCCTTCCGCCAGTTCCGTGGTGATAAAGGCGAAGGCTTTCTGGGCCGCGGCGATCCAGGCGGCGGTGCCGAAAGAAGAACCGGCAAAAGCCAGCGCAGCAATCATCATGCCGTTGGAATCGGTCAGCACCTTGTCATCGCGTAGCGGCGACTTGCGGGTCTGTTTGCGGGCGGCGAGCAGAAGTTCGCGCTGGCGCTTGAGCAGGGCTTCATCCGCATCGGGCAGCGGGTAGGAAATGCTGCCGGTGCGCGCAACGACATTTTTGCCGTTAAAGGGGCCTTCGGATTGGATGGCGTAAACGTCTTTGAAACGCTGGGCAAACGTGCCCATCAGCGTGGCATCGATTTCCGGTGCGCTCCAAAGATAATAGGCCCCTTCTTCGCCATCGACGTCGGCGTCGAGGCTGGAGGCAAAGGCGTCGCCCACCATCATATCGCGCAGCACCCAGGCGACGGTCTCATCGACACGGGCGCGGTAAAGCGGCACGCGATTGTGCACGCCGACCAGGGTCAGAAGATCGACCATCTGCGCATTATCGGAGAGCATTTTCTCGAAATGCGGCACCTGCCAGCGCTCATCGACGGCATAGCGATGAAAACCGCCGCCGACATGATCGTAGATGCCGGCCAGGCACATATTGTCGAGCGTGGTTTGGATCATCTGCGGAAATTGCGGCGCGGCGGTCCGCAGGTAAGCGCGCCACAGCGACTCCACCAACGGGGCGTTGGGGAATTTCGGTGCGCCGGTAACGCCGCCGTAGAAAATGTCGAAGCGCTGGGCGACATGGACCGACAAAACGTCGAGCAGGCGCGGATCGAAGGGTCCGCGCAGATCGCGCGTCCAGATGGCACCGACAGCTTGGCTGATATTGGTGGCATCGGTGCGAACGGCATCGGGCTGATCGCGGTATTTTTCGGCGATGTCCGTCAGCAGGCGCTTGAACGGTATAAGGCCAAGGCGTTCGTCTTTGGGGAAAAAGCCGCCGACGAAGAACGGCTCGGCCTTGGGATTGAGGAAGAT
Source organism: Alphaproteobacteria bacterium (assembly GCA_015654635.1). Lineage (GTDB taxonomy): Bacteria > Pseudomonadota > Alphaproteobacteria > Micropepsales > Micropepsaceae > Rhizomicrobium. Next base: position 89,650 of record JAATGP010000019.1, read on the forward strand.
GGTGAGCGGCCAGCCGCCCTGATAGCCCATCGTCTGCGCCGCCGCCTGATAGATCTGGTCGATGTCGGGGCGTTCTTCGCGGTCAACCTTCACATTGATGAAAGCCTCGTTCATTTGTGCCGCCGTCTCGGCGTCGCTGAAGCTTTCGCCGTTCATCACATGGCACCAATGACAGGCGGTATAGCCGATCGAGAGCAGGATGGGTTTGCCGGTGGCTTCGGCCTCTTGGAAGGCTTCCGGACCCCAGGGGTACCAATGGACCGGATTGTCCTTGTGGAGCAGCAGGTAGGGGCTCGTTTCCTCGGCGAGGCGATTGGTGCTCATCTTTTGCTTCCGATGGCGCGCTGGCGCGCGCATGGTTGGTGGGACTGATTTGGACGAAGCTTTACGCGGGGAATCCGGCGCTCACAAGCCGGAACGCGGTCGCGCGAGGTGGCCCATTCACAGCTTGGTTACTCTGGGAAACGAGCAATGCGGCGGGACGATACGATCTTTGCTCTGGCAAGCGGAGCTGGGCGGGCCGGGGTGGCGGTGCTCAGGGTTTCCGGGCCGGCGGCGCGCGTCTGCTTGAGCAGCCTGACCGGCCATACGCTGCCCCCGGTGCGCCGGGCGGTGCTGCGCGCCATCTTCGCGCTCAATGGCGAAATGCTCGACCGGGCGTTGATTCTATGGTTTCCAGGGCCCGAGAGTTTTACCGGCGAGGATGTAGCCGAATTTCATATTCATGGTGGCCGCGCCGTGGTGGAAGCGGTGTCGGATACGCTTGCCGCTTTCCCTGGTGTGCGACTGGCCGAGCGCGGCGAATTCACCCGCCGCGCGGTATTGAACGGTAAACTCGATCTCACACAAGCCGAGGCTATTGCCGATCTCACGGCAGCGGAAACCGATGCCCAAAGGCTGCAAGCCCTGCGGCAATATGACGGAGCTTTGAGCCGGCTATATGACCGCTGGCGCAGTGAACTTTCCAAGGCCTTGGCTTGGGTGGAAGCGGCAATTGATTTTAGCGATGATGAATTGCCGGGAGAGGTGATCGCCGAAGCGCATCACATGGGCGCCGCGGTCGCCGAAGAGATCGCACAGCATCTGGCCGATGCCCGCCGCGGCGAGCTGATACGCGATGGTTTTTATGTTGCCGTGGTTGGCCCGCCCAACGCCGGCAAGTCGTCGCTGGTGAACGCGCTGGCCGGACGCGATGTCGCCATCGTCTCGGAAACGGCAGGCACCACGCGAGATATTATAGAAGTGCGCCTTAACCTTGGCGGCTATGCCGTGGTGGTGGCCGATACGGCGGGCCTGCGCCCATCCTCCGACAGCATCGAAGCGGAGGGGGTGCGCCGGGCCTTGGCGCGGGCCGAAAGCGCCGATTTGGTGGTTGTACTGCGGGATGGGTCGGATTCATCCAAGTCATTGGTATTGAACGATAATATAGACAACAAAGCTGTCCTATCGGTGTGGAACAAGGCGGATTTGCCGTGGGCGCAAGGTCATGATGGTTTGGCCCTTTCGCTCAAGACCGGCGAAGGTTTGGATGCCTTGATCGCGGCCTTGACCGATGCTGCCCGCAACCAATTGCAGGGTCTGACCGAAGCCCCAGTCCTTACCCGCACCCGCCATCGCCAAGCTTTGCTTGACGTGCTCGCGTCGCTCCAGCGTGCGGGGCAAGCCAATGGCTTGGAACTCTTCGCCGAAGATCTCCGCCTCGCCGTTCGCAGCCTCGGCCGCATCACCGGCCGCGTTGACATCGAAGATCTGCTGGACGTGATCTTCCGCGATTTTTGCATTGGGAAGTGACCTCCTGTTTCACGTGAAACATTGCCCGGCGATTCTGCGGACTTGCCCGCAGGCTTCGCCTCGCCTAATCAGCGTTTATGAGTGGCTATGATGTCATTGTGATTGGTGGCGGGCATGCGGGCTGTGAGGCTGCAGCGGCCTCCGCACGCACCGGCGCCAAGACCTTGCTGATCACCCACCGTAAAGCCACGCTGGGCGAGATGTCCTGCAACCCGGCCATTGGCGGGGTGGGCAAAGGCCATCTGGTGCGTGAGATCGATGCTGCGGACGGCCTCATGGGCAGGGTGGCGGACGAGGCCGGAATTCAGTTTCGCGTTCTCAACCGCCGCAAGGGTCCCGCCGTACGGGGACCCCGCGCCCAGGCCGACCGCAAGCTTTACCGCTTCGCGATGCAAGCCGCGCTGGCTGCCACGCCCAACCTCGACATTCGCGAAGGTGGCGCCGAGGACCTCATTATCCGCAACGGTCAGGTGGTGGGGGTGTTGACCGCCGATGGCGAGCGGCCAGGCGCTGGCGCGGTGGTGCTGACCACCGGCACCTTTCTTAAAGGCTTGATCCATTGTGGCGAGCAAACCTTTCCCGCGGGCCGCGCCGTAGCGGGCAAGACCGGTTTCGCAGGTGCGGCGGCTGAACCCCCCTCTATCGGGCTTTCCGACACACTGCATCGTCTGGGCTTTGCCATGGGCCGGTTGAAAACCGGCACACCGGCGCGTCTTAACGGTAAGACCATCGAGTGGCAGAGTTTGGAAGAGCAGCACGGCGATGCTCCGCCAGAGCCATTCTCGTTTTTAAGCCAGACCATCACGCGCCCGCAGATTGCCTGCCATATCACCCGCACCACGGAGGCCACCCACACCATCATCCGCGCCAATCTGGACCGCGCGCCGATGTATTCCGGCCAGATCGAGGGCAGGGGGCCACGTTATTGCCCCTCCATCGAGGATAAGGTGGTGCGGTTCGCCCAGCGCGACAGCCACCAGATCTTTCTCGAACCTGAAGGGCTGGATGATGATACCGTTTATCCCAACGGGATCTCGACCTCGCTGCCTTTCGATGTGCAGCGCGCCTTCCTGAAGACCATTCCGGGGCTGGAAAAGGCCGAAGTGCTGCGGCCCGGCTATGCCATCGAATATGATTACGTCGATCCGCGCGAATTGCTGCCCACTTTAGAAACCAAGAAGGTGGCCGGTCTCTATTTTGCGGGCCAGATCAACGGTACCACCGGTTATGAGGAGGCCGCTGCCCAAGGGCTGATGGCGGGCCTCAATGCGGCGCGTACGGTATCCGGGGCGTCTCCGGTTATTTTGGACCGGGCCTCGGCCTATATCGGTGTCTTAATTGACGATTTGGTGACCAAGGGCATCACCGAGCCTTATCGGATGTTCACCTCGCGCGCCGAATACCGTCTCAGCTTGCGGGCGGACAATGCCGATCAGCGTTTGACCCCGCATTTCTCCGCTGCTGGCTGTGTTGGTGAAGAGCGCCGCACGGCCTTTGCCGCAAAGCTGGCGTTGCTGGGCGAAGCCCGCCAAACCATGGCAGAACTGTCGCTCACCCCCAATCAGGCCCAAAAGCACGGCATCTCGGTCCGCCTCGACGGCACACGGCGCAACGCTATGGAGCTTCTCAGCCTGCCGGAGGTCGATTTTATCACCTTGATGGCGGTCTGGCCGGAATTGGCCCGTTTTGAAGGCCGTATCGCCGAACAGTTGGAGACTGACGCCCAATACGCTGGTTATTTGGGGCGTCAGGAGGCCGATATTTTGGCTTTCCGGCGGGATGAAGCCTTGGCTCTGCCGCCAGAGCTTGATTATGCGGCAGTGAATGGCCTCTCCACCGAAGTCCGGCAGAAGCTTTCCACCATCCGCCCTGCTACTATCGGGCAAGCGGCCCGCATCGATGGCGTAACCCCCGCCGCTCTCACCTTGGTATTGGCCCATGTCAAATCCCGCGCTGCCTGATCTGCCTCAAGCAGTACCGTTCGGCCCAGAGGAATTCGCTGCCGCCACCGGTGTTTCACGTGAAACACGGGGTCTGCTCGAAACCTATGCGGCGATGCTGAGGGATTGGAACAGCCGCCACAATCTGGTGTCGGAGAATACGCTGCCGGATGTCTGGCACCGCCATATGCTGGATTCCGCCCAATTGGAGCCCTTGATTCCGGCGAAAGCGCAAACTCTGGCAGATCTCGGCAGCGGCGCAGGATTTCCTGGGCTGGTATTGGCAATCTTGCGGCGCGACCGGCTCAGGGTGACGCTGTTTGAGGCCACCAAGAAGAAAGCCGACTTTCTCTCGGCTGTGACCCAGGCACTGTCCTTGCCCGTTACTGTCTGTACCGACCGCATCGAAGCTGCGCCAGCCGAGATTTTTCATGTCCTCACGGCTCGCGCCTTTGCGCCTTTGGATCCGCTTTTGGCCCAGGCCCACAAATTCGTGGGGCCCAGGACGATTTGCCTCTTTTTGAAGGGACAAAAGCTGGGCCTTGAGTTGACTGAGGCCGCTAGGCACTGGAAAATGAATATCCAGAAGCATCCCAGCAAAACTCATCCGCTAGGAGTGATTTTGGAGATCCGGGATCTTCAACATGCCTTACAACGACACTCCCACCGGCGCTGAACGGCGCCTCCGCGTGCTGGTGATCGCCAATCAGAAGGGCGGGGTGGGCAAAACCACGACCGCCATCAATCTCGGCACCGCCCTGGCGGCGGTTGGCGCGCCGACACTGCTCATCGACATTGATCCGCAAGGCAATGCCTCGACGGGATTGGGCGTTACCCGGGCCGAGCGCCAAGTCTCCGTTTATGATGTGCTGATGGGGCAGGCGACGCTGAAAGAGGCAATTCAGCCCACCCGCATCCCAAAATTGTCGATTCTGCCTGCCACGGTCGACCTTTCCGGCGCCGAAATAGAGTTGATCGGGGCGGAACGGCGCAATTACCGGCTGAAGGACGCCATCGATGACTACGCAGCGGAAGGTTCTTCGCCTTTCGCCTATGCCCTGATCGATTGCCCGCCCTCGCTGACGCTGCTTACCGTCAATGCCATGGCTGCTGCTGATGCGGTGGTGGTGCCGCTGCAGTGCGAGTTCTTTGCATTGGAAGGCCTTACCCAGTTGCTCAACACCATCACTTTGGTGCGCGAGGGGCTCAATCCGACCCTGGAAGTCCAGGGTGTGGTGCTCACCATGTATGACAAGCGCAACAAGCTCTCGGATCAGGTGGCGTCCGATGTGCGGGCACATTTGGGCGATAAGGTCTACAACACGGTCATTCCCCGCAATGTGCGCATTTCTGAAGCGCCCAGCCATGGTCTGCCGGCGCTGGTCTATGATCTGAAATGCCCCGGCAGTCAGGCCTATATCAAATTGGCCGGCGAGTTGATCCAGCGCGAACGTGCCAGAGTCGCGGCCTAACCTGCATGACTACGGAGAATAAATAAAGTGGCTGAAGAATTGCGCCCGCGAGGGCTGGGCCGGGGCTTATCGGCATTGATCGGCGAAGAGCCGACACGTTCGGGTCCTCGGGCCCCGCGGGTGGTGCCGACCGCTTTTTTGCGCCCCAACAAGTTTCAGCCGCGCAAGACCTTTGTCGAAGAGGATTTGAGCGATCTCATCGCCTCGGTGAAGGACAAAGGCATTTTGCAGCCGATTTTGGTGCGCCCGGTGGCGGGTGACGCCAATGCCTACGAGATCGTGGCGGGCGAGCGGCGCTGGCGCGCGGCCCAGGCGGCCAAGCTCCACGAAGTGCCGGTGATCGTCAAAGAGCTGAATGACGGCCAAGCCCTTGAATACGCTATCATCGAAAACGTCCAGCGCTCCGACCTCAATGCCATCGAAGAAGCCGGTGCCTATCAAGAATTGAGCGAACGCTTTTCCTATACCCAAGACCAGCTTGCTGCCGCTGTCGGCAAAAGCCGTCCGCATGTCGCCAATACCCTGCGCCTATTGAAGTTGCCGGAAGCTGTCCGCATCCTGGTGCGCGATGGCAAGCTGACGGCCGGTCACGCCCGCACCCTGATTGGCGATCCCGACGCCGAGGCCAAAGCGCTGCAAATCGTCGAAGGGGGGCTCAATGTCCGCCAAGCCGAACAGCGTTCGGCCAAGAAACCGAAATCCGCCCACAGACCGGCTGTGGATGACCCCAACATCAAAGAGCTGGAACAAAGCCTTTCCAGTATCTTGGGGCTCAAAGTTCAGATTCTGGATGAACCGGAAAAAGGCGGTGAAGTCAGGATCTTTTACAAAACCCTGGAGCAATTGGACGATCTTATCTTGCGCTTGAAGGGTCGTTTGTAAACAATTTATCCACAAGCCGGTGGGGGCTGTGGGTATACCAGCTTTGGTTACGGCCGGTTCGCCCGAACAGCGTTCACCAATGTTAGCGCCACTGCCGGATCAATCCGGCCGTCGTAAAGTGCCCTTCCGATGACAACGCCCTCAATATTGGGCTCGTTTGCGGCGAGCAGATTTTCGACATCCTGAATGCCGCCAACGCCGCCCGAGGCGATCACGGGAATGGAGAGGACCCGCGCCAGTTCTACCGTTGCGGAAACATTGACGCCTTTGAGCAGCCCATCGCGATCCACATCGGTGAACAGCACTGCCGCTACCCCAGCATCCTCGAAACGCCTACCGAGTTCGACCGGTGACACTTCAGAAGTCTCGGCCCAGCCCTGGGTGGCAATCTTGCCGCCCTTGGCATCGGCGCCCACGACGATCTTGCCCGGGAAGGCGCGGGCGGCCTCTTTGACCAGGCTGGGGTTGGTCAGCGCCACGGTGCCAAGGATCACCCGCGTGATTCCGGCCTCCAGCCAAGCCGCAATGGCCTTCATGTCGCGAATGCCGCCGCCGAGCTCAATGGGCAAATCGATGGCGGCGCGAATGGCTTTCACCGCCGCCGCGTTGACCGACTGGCCTTCAAAAGCACCGTTGAGATCGACACAATGCAGCCAGGTGAAACCGGCGCGGGCAAAGTCTGCTGCCTGGGCCGCCGGGTCATCGTGAAAGACGGTCGCCGACGCCATCTCGCCGCGCTGCAGCCGCACGCAGTGGCCATCTTTCAGATCGATTGCCGGGAAAAGGATCACGGCGCCCAGACCAGGAAATTGCCGAGCAGGGTGAGGCCCGTGGCTTGGCTCTTCTCGGGATGAAATTGGGTGCCAACGATATTGTCCCGGCCGATGGCTGCGGCGACGGCGCCGCCATATTCCGTGGTCGCCAAAAGATGGCTGCGGTCGGTGGGCTTGAAAACAAAGGAATGGACGAAATAGGCGTGGGCGCCGGTTTCGATACCGGCAAAAACCGGGTGCGCGCTGGCAATGATGCGCAGATCATTCCAGCCCATATGGGGAATTTTGAGATCGGGATCGGAGGGGCTCATGCGCACCACCTCGCCGCCAATCCAGCTCAGCCCCTTGTGGTCGCCGAATTCCCGCCCGACGCTGGCCATCAGCTGCATGCCGACACAGATGCCCAAGAACGGCACCCGCCGCACCAGCACCGCTTCGCGCAAAGCCTCGACCATGCCGGTCAGCCGGGTCAGCCCGCCCATGCAATCGGCAAAGGCGCCGACGCCGGGAAGCACGATGTGGTCCGCTTTGGCGGCCACAGCCGGATCGGGCGTGACCACGATTTCGCGCGCCAAGCCGCGTTCCTGCGCTGCCCGCGCCAAAGCCTTTTCCGCCGAGCGCAGATTTCCAGAACCATAATCGATCAGAGCGACAACAGACATAAGCGCTCCTTAGCGCAAAGCCGCGCAAGGGCCAAGTCGCCGCTTGGGGCTGTTGCAGCTCCAAAGACTGGTACCTTATTCTGCGACAAGCTTGCGAGGGGGTATGGCATGCGTATTGGCGTTGCGGTGTCTGTTGCTATCCTGTCCGGATTGGCCACAGCCGAGCCTTTGGTGCTGCCCTTCGATTTTTCCCGGTCGGCTATCGAGCTTCAAGTCATGGTTGGCGCCACGCCGCTAACCATGATCCTCGATACCGGGGTCGATCCCTCGGTGATCGATCTGAAGACTGCCGCGAGCCTGCACATGGCGGTCGATCAGGGTGCGGGTGGCGAAGCTTCGGGCGAAGGTGATGCGCCATCGGCTGAGGCTTATCCGGCGATGCAAGAAGGGCTATCCCTTGGCGGCCACGTTTTCCCGCCGTTCCCAACCCTGGCCACCGATATGGAGGGGCTGTCGGCGCAATACGCGCAAACACCTCGACGGTGTTATCGGTTACAGCTTTCTCACCGGCAAAATCATCCTGATCGATTACCCCAAACAGCAACTCGTACTCATCGAACAGCCGATGGCGGCCTGGGCGACGGTCCGCAGCTGCCATTTACGCCATAGCGTGCCCTTGCGGTCTTTTGGCGACGATAGCATTCCGCTGCTGCCCGATTTTCGTTTCGGCGACGCCAGCGCGCCGATCAGTCTTGATACCGGCTCCAATGGCGGCATTGCCCTTTATCAAGCCGCGCTCAGTCTGCCGGGCGTCAAAGAGGCGCTGGTGGAAAAGGGCGAAACCGCCTACGCCGGTGCGCGCGGCAAATCCACCGCCAAGACCTACAGCTTAAACATTCCCGTCGGCTTTGGCCCCTTCACGCTGCCTGCGGGCCAAACCGTAACGCTGCGCAAGGCCCAGGGCGCGGACAATCGCGTCGCCAATATCGGCAACAAATTGTTTGCCGCGCTGAAGCTGAAAATGCTGCTCGATTACAAAAACCGCGTGATGACCTTCTACGGCGATTGCCGCTAATCAACCGGCAGGATTCCATTTGCCGTGGCCATCGGGGTGCCAAACCTGTCCCTGCTCGTCGAGCCATTCGCCGAGGGGCTCGTCTTTGGGCTCAGAACCCATGCGCAAGATATTACCATCGAGGTCTTCGACCTGCATTTCGCAAGCCCAACCATAATTGGTGGGTGGATGGCGTAGCCGCGCGCCAGCCGCTTGGTACTCGGCGAACAGGGTGTCGACATCTTCGACGCTGATCCAAACCCAGGCACGCCCAGCCCCTTGGTCGCCTTGACTAAGGAACAATTGGCACTTGCCGCGACAAACATTGGCGAAAATGTCAGAGCGCCACTTCGAGGTGAAACCAAGTTTCTGGGTATAATACGCAATGCTGTCCGCCAGCTTTTTGACGCGCAAAATTGGCGTAACACCTTCGAACTCGTTGGCCATGGCGATACTCTCCGCGAAGATAACGCCACCACTCTAGCATATTTTTGCGTTTGCAGATTGCTCCCGGCCCGACAATTGCGGCCTGCCAATTCAATCCTGATCCATTTTCAACGCCGCGATAAACGCCTCTTGCGGGATGTCGACTTTGCCGAATTGCCGCATCTTCTTCTTGCCCTCTTTTTGCTTGTCGAGGAGCTTTTTCTTGCGGCTGATGTCGCCGCCATAGCATTTGGCGGTAACGTCCTTACGCATCGCCGAGATGGTTTCGCGGGCGATAACCTTGCCGCCGATGGCCGCCTGAATCGGAATCTTAAACAGGTGGCGCGGGATCAGGTCTTTGAGCTTTTCGCACATGCCCCGGCCGCGCGATTCGGCGCGTCCGCGATTGACGATCATGGAAAGCGCATCGACCGGCTCGTCATTGACCAGGATGCTCATCTTGACGAGATCACCCTCGTGATAGCCTTCCAGGTGATAATCGAAGCTGGCATAGCCGCGCGAAATCGATTTCAGCCGGTCGTAGAAATCGAATACCACTTCGTTCAGCGGCAGGCGATAGACCTGCATGGCGCGGGAACCCGCATAGGTCAGCTCGATCTGCTCGCCGCGGCGGTCCTGGCA
>JAATGP010000054.1 GCA_015654635.1 Alphaproteobacteria bacterium
CTGCGACTCAAGTCGCGGGAGAGTCGGTCGTCGCCGGTCCTGCTAAGGACAGAGCAAAATCGCATACACAACGTCAGATACCAAAACCCCGCAGGAGAAATCCGGCGGGGTTTTTTGTTGGCAACAGGAGACGGTCAGTATACGGAGGAAACCCGCGGGCCGGGGACGGTATTTTACCCCCCCACGCAGCCGCACATCCACTTTGATGGCATCAAACGGGAACTCGACCTGACCGGCGTCCGCCTTGCGCAGCAGGCCGACGGTTGGCAGCGCCGTCACATCCCTATGCACCGCCTTCATACGTCATCATGCGCAGGATTTCCCAGCGCTTGGTGGTCAGCAACGAAAACAGCAATTCGGGCGTGGCAAAGCTGATATGAGCGCCTTGGACGCGGCCCTTCAAAGCCTCCGCCGCTCGCCGCGGGCCCTTCTTGGGATTCAAGGTCACGGTTTTCATTCGCGCTTCTCACCATCACCATTGCGTCCAACGTACGGGCGCCTTCCAGGTTGTTATTTCACCCAACACAAACGTGAACGTATGGCGAACGAATGATGCGCCGCCATCGCGCTGACACCCATCGACTCTATTTCATGCGGAGACGTAGAGGCGTGGAGTTTTCGCATGGCTTTGGAAACGCGCGATGCGCCATTTGATGCGTGCACGCTTCTGCGCCTCCGCGTGCCAGACGTTCCGGTGTCTTCGCCGCACTGTGCAGCCGCATAGGTGTCTGCCCAGCGCAAGCTTGCTAGTCTTCTCTTCAGAACAACGCAGGGAGCACTTCATGGCAGCGACTTTGGCGGAAACACGCGCAGCGGCGCGGCGGATGTTGGCGGCGTTGGGGTTTGCGAAGGATGCCGATGCCTGCTTGGCCATCACCCGCCCGGCCTTCTTCTTCACGCTCGCCGGCGCCATGCCCGAGGATGACCTCCCCCTCGGCGCCTCTAAGATTGGCGGCGCGCCCGATCTTCCCGAAGGCGCGGCATGGCCTCAAGGCGCCCCTTCGTTTCTGCTGCAGATCAATCTTTGTGAGCTTGCCGAAGGCGTGCTCGACATCGCTCTACCGCGCGAGGGGCTGCTCTCTTGCTTCTCGAATCGCGATGGACAAGCCGTGTTGATGTGGAACAAACCGGGGACAACGCTATCGCGTTTGGCGCCTCCGCAATCGTGCAAGCGCTTCGCCCCACATGCGCTGGCCGCGACAATCGTTCTCACGCTGGATATTGATCATCCCGGTTTGCCGGCTGTCGAGGACGACGAAATCTTCGACGTGATGGATGATTGGAGCGTTCCGGAGAGCGGCGTTCAGCTTGGCGGAAATCGTAAAATCATTCAGCGCGGCGAAACACCCGGCATGCATTTGGTGCTGCAAATAGGCACTATTGATGAACTCGGCATGCACTGGGGCGCGCTTGGCTGTCTCACCCTTTCGATGCGGCCAGACGACATTGCGGCGCGCCGTTTCGATCGTGTTCACAGCGAGGTGCAGAGCTATTAAGGGCCGTGGCGCTGACAGATCGGCTTTTGCAGCGGCAAACAAAAAACGTCTTAGCGCTTTTCACGCTGACGCGTATGTGCTTGGGTTGCTGCGAACGAATCAAGGAGAGCCATCATGGCAGTCAAAAAAGTGAAGAAGACGACGAAGCGCAAAGCGGTTGCGAAGAAGACGGCAGTGAAGAAAACGGCGAAGAAGACTGCCGTGAAGAAGACCGCGAAGAAGACTCTCGCCAAGAAGCCGGTCGTCAAGAAGACGAAGAAGGTGAAGAAGGCGAAGAAGACTGTTGCAAAAAAAAAGTAAGCACGCGCGTTAAGAAGGCCACTTCGGCATTGACCACAATCGAACGCGCGCTGTTGGCCAAGTTGATCGAGGCCGATGAGCTTATGATAGATTTGGGTCTTGCCGGTGCGGTGGAAGTGCCGACGAAAAAAAAGCACTGACTTGACGCGCCAGCCTAGCGCCCTCACCAGAGGGCGCGTCGGCGCGTTAAGCAGAGCCGTCTGGTTCGGAAGTGGTGTTCAGGACCGGTTCAGCACTTGGTGATGATGGCGTTGCCGTCCCGCAGAACGTGCACGACCGGCGGGGTCACTGTCGTCCCGTCCAGCCTGACGGAGGGCAGGGTGACGTCGAAGGTATCGCCTGTGAAGCCCGGCATTTCGAGCCGCGTCTGAAAGGCAAAGCTGTTGGTGTCGTGGGAGCCGGTTCCCGTAAAGCCGCTCGCACCCTTTGTCAGTCCGCGGATTGGCTGTTCCACTTCGTTGGGATCCGGGTCGCCGAACCAGCCGCTCACCGCATAAAGTCCACCCTCGCGTTGCCAGCGGATCGTCACCGTGTCGGTCGAGAACAGCATGGGCCGCGTGCGGTCGAGCCACCAGATGTTGGCGGCATCGTTTGCTCCGTTGCCTGAGACATAGTTCTTATCGGCGATCACGAAGACGGAGGGAAACACCCCCGGCTGGATTTTGACGTCGACATAGACATAGCGGTTTTGGTCCGGCAGGAAGGCGCGGTATTCAATGCCGTCATGCAGGGGTTCGCAGCGTGTGGGATCGGCTAGGGCAGTGGTGCCGAGCAAGATCGCGCTGGCCCCGAGCAGACTGCCCCGCAGCAATAACAGACGTAACGCCATGTCTAAGCCCCCAGCCTGACACACTCTATCATAAGGCTTGCACCGTTGCAGGGGGACTGCTGCGTCTTCTGTGTAACGGGTTAACCGCTGGAATTTTGGAGCCCGGGCCCTATAGTCCGGGCACTATTTCTAAGGACAGGCAACGTGACGGTAAAAAATGTGAAGAAGGTGGTGCTGGCCTATTCCGGCGGGCTCGACACCTCGGTGATCCTGAAATGGCTGCAGACGGCTTATGGCGCAGAGGTTGTGACCTTTACCGCCAATCTTGGCCAGGGCGAGGAACTAGGTCCCGCGCGCGCCAAGGCTGAGCTTTTGGGTATCAAGCCCGAGAACATCTTCATCGAAGATCTGCGGGAGGAATTCGTACGGGATTATGTCTTCCCGATGTTTCGCGCCAATGCCCTCTATGAGGGTGTTTATCTTCTCGGCACGTCCATCGCGCGCCCGTTGATCGCAAAAAAACAGATCGAGATCGCCGAGAAGGTGGGGGCCGATGCGGTCTGCCACGGCGCCACCGGCAAGGGCAACGATCAGGTCCGTTTCGAGCTTTCCTATTACGCGCTCAAGCCCGACATCAAGGTGATCGCCCCCTGGCGCGAATGGGAACTGACCAGCCGCACCCGGCTGATCGAATTTGCCGAACAGCACCAGATTCCGATTTCCAAGGACAAGCGCGGCGAGGCCCCGTTCTCGGTCGATGCCAATCTTCTGCATTCATCTTCGGAAGGCAAAATTCTCGAAGACCCCGCCATCGAACCCCATGTCGATGTTTTCCAGCGCACGGTGTCGCCGGAAGAAGCCCCCGACAAACCGAACATCATCGAGATCGGCTTCGAGAAGGGCGATGCGGTCTCCATCGATGGCGAGGCGATGAGCCCGGCCACGCTGCTGACGGCGCTCAACGCGCTCGGCAAAGCCAATGGCATCGGCCGCATCGATCTGGTGGAAAACCGTTTCGTCGGCATGAAATCGCGCGGTATCTATGAAACACCTGGCGGCACGATTTTGTATGCCGCCCATAGAGCCATGGAGTCGATCACGCTGGATCGCGGCGCCGCCCATCTCAAAGATGAGCTGATGCCCAAATATGCCGAGCTTCTCTATTACGGTTTCTGGTTCGCGCCCGAGCGCGAGATGCTGCAGGCCGCCATCGACAAGAGCCAGGAATTCGTCGCCGGCACCGTGCGGCTGAAGCTTTACAAGGGCAATGTCATCGTCATCGGCCGGTCTTCGCCCAACTCGCTCTATTCGCAGGATCTCGTCACCTTTGAAGACGATCAAGGCGCCTACGACCAGAAAGATGCCCAAGGTTTCATCAAACTCAACGCCCTGCGCCTGCGCACGCTCGCCATGCGCAAGCGGAAGCTGGGGAAGTAAGACCGATCGCCACCTGATTTCATGCGATGGCGGGCCCTTGTGCCCGCCATTCTGTTATCAAAATATGTTATCCCCGGTCGGCCATCCAGAGCGCATGGCGCGGCGGATAGGAGCGACTGTCTTGGCTGTCAAGCGTTTTGCCATGGTTTTTGGTCCCTGATGATGGCGTTGAGGATAGTGAGTAACTTCCTGGCGACGGCAATGATGGCCACCAGTTTTGGCTTACCGGCAGCAATCAGGCGCTGATGGA
>JAATGP010000042.1 GCA_015654635.1 Alphaproteobacteria bacterium
ATCGGTTCGGGCGGCAAGGTCATCCGCGAAATCGTCGAAAAGACCGGCGCCAAGATCAACATCGAAGACGACGGCACCGTGAAGATCGCTTCCGCCGATGGCGAATCGATCCGCGCTGCGCTGAAGTGGATCAAGTCGATCGTGGCCGAGCCGGAAATCGGCGAGATCTACGAAGGCAAGGTCGTCAAGGTGATGGACTTCGGCGCCTTCGTGAACTTCTTCGGCCCCCGCGACGGCCTCGTCCACATCTCGGAATTGGCCGCCAAGCGCGTCGCCAAAACCTCCGATGTGGTCAAGGAAGGCGACACCGTGAAGGTCAAGCTCCTCGGCTTCGACGATCGCGGCAAGGTGCGCCTCTCCATGAAAATCGTGGACCAGGAAACCGGCGAAGACCTCACCAAGAAGCAGGCGGAAGAAGCAGCCGCTGAGGCCCCCAAGGCCGAATAAGCCTTACAGGTCAACTTTATCTGAAACCGCCCGGCGAGCAATCTCCGGGCGGTTTTGTTTTGTGGTCTGGCGAAAGGGGCGCCTTTTCTTTAACCTCCCCCTGGCGGGAAGGTCGAAAAACGCGCAGCGTTTTTCGGATGGGGGGGATGGCAGACAAATTTGCCCGGACGCTTCGGAGCAATCTCACCGATGCAGAACGCTTCCTCTGGTCACGCCTGCGCGACCTCAAGCGCGGCGGCCTTCACTTCCGTCGCCAAGTCCCTTTTGACAAATACGTCGCCGACTTCTGCTGCCACAATGCAAAACTGATTGTTGAGTTGGACGGCGACCAGCACGGTACCGATGCGGCTATCATTTACGATGCTGAACGAACGGCCTATCTGGTTTCGAGAGGCTATCGTGTCCTGCGCTTCGCAAACGGTGAAGTCCTGCGCGAGCTTGATCGCGTGGTCGATAGCATCGTGCAGGCGGCGGTATCCCCCCACCCGAAAAATGCTCCGCATTTTTCGACCTCCCCGCCAGGGGGAGGTTAAAAGGAGGAGTGACCCGCCAACACCTGCTTGCGCCATAACGTGCCGGTCAAAATCGTGTGAGCTGCCAAAGCTAACCACGCATTTTTTCAATCCGCTCGCTCAATCCTAAACGCACGGCGCAGCGGGCCAGTTCGGCGGCCGTCCAGATATGCACGACTTTGCTGTCAGGATTACGGATTTTACTTTTCGGCTTGTGCACTGCAAAGATCATTCGAGCGTAGGTCTCTCTTTGCGAATTAAACAGTCCCCAATATTTGTCAAACACGGCTTGATCGGCCTCACTCTTGACCTGCACAAATGCGCGCTCGTTGCTAACCGCATTCTCGACGGCGATATCAATCGCTTCTTGTGTATCGCCAACCGTTGATATTCTTTCCCAACCAGACCTGATCAGGATGAGATCAACGAGTTGTTCGAAGTCCTTCCAATGCAAATCAGCGATCAAATTTTTGATAGCGTCCTCATAGGCGACCCGCGTTTTCATAGCCGCTTTGGTCTTTGGATCAACCTCACCTCGAATAGCGCGAAGAATGGCCTCCCACTCGGTCGGCATTCCAACCGTGCCCCGAAATCCAGCGACTTTGGTGACAGTGCCAGGTAGATCGATAACGCGAAGGAACTCCCCGGCAAGCGAGCGGTTTGACCAAGGTTTTTCGCAAGTCAGCCAAAAATGCCCCCTCGAACTGCTCTCATCATCATTTGCCTCTGCACCGTCGCGAACGGTGCACCACCAGAGGAATCCTGCTTCGACCGTAACCCAAATGTGTTGGCTCGGTTTGTCCAATAGGCGTCTTAAAGCGTTTCGGTCCTGAGTGGTTCCTTTGCCGGGGTAATAGCGGTCGTATTCCTCATCGATAGTCGAAGGCATGATTTTTCGAATAGTCTCAGCGGGAATTTTCCGCCAACCCGCATGAACTTGATTGTTCTTTTGGGCCGCTCCCCACCATTCTCCGCCGCTCTTACTGCCCTTCCCGTTTTTCACATACAGGACTGAGCTTGGAAGACCATCGTTATCCATTTGCGTATTCCGCCAACACGGAGGTGTCCCCATCGTCACGCTAGCCGCGAACGGGTGCGGCGCAATTACTTTTCTTGTCACATCGAGTTTCTAATCCGCAGATACATCCAGCAGCATGGCAATCGGTGAGCTCTGGCGCCGACCGGAATTCATGACCGGGGGGTGAATCACGGCGCTCCAACGTTCCTTCCACCCCCTTGAAAAACGGAATTTCATCCTAAATCTATGGGGGTCGATCAGAAGGACCCGCAACCGTGAGAGCCCGTCGCCAGACCCAAGATGCGTCCATGATGTCGCCTCTGGTCGGCTTGTTGCACGCAAACTTTCTGGCGTTAAGCGAACAAAGTCAGTTCTTTAAGGCCGAAAACGAGGACTGGAACCGCAAAAAAGCGCTATCGATCCCTCGCCGCCGCTGGAGCAAGAAGCGGCTGCTCGTCCCGCCGGGTGCGAAGGCAAAGCCGGTGCGGCCCTCGGGGGCGCAGTTCTGCAACACCAACCGCCTTCGCCACGGCAAATACGCGCGCGACCGGCAGCTTTTCCTGGCCGAGCTTCGCAGCCACATCCGCGCCGGTCATGCCCTTGCTTATGCCGCCGCGTTGCAAAGCCGCCCTGCAAAGCGCGCAGAGGCAGCTCCCGAAAATTCTGCATAATGGAGTCCGAACGCTAAGGCTGAACCCCATGCCCAAGATCGACATTGCCGCTGTGCCCGAGGTGACCGGCTGCGGTTATCCCGATCCCTATCACCACCCGTGTATGGATCGCATCCGCAAGCGTCTTGGCGATGCCGGCGGCCTCAGCCAATTCGGCGTCAATCTCATGACCCTTCTGCCGGGGGTGTGGTCATCCCAACGCCATTGGCATGACGGCGAGGACGAGTTTGTTTTTGTCGTCTCGGGCGAAGTGGTGCTGGTCACCGATCAGGGCGAGGAAACTTTAAAAGCCGGTGACTGTGCCGCCTTTGCCAAAGGCGTGGCCAATGGCCATCATCTCATCAACAAAAGCGCCGCACCCGCGATCTGTCTCGAAATCGGCACCCGCAGCTTGGGCGACAGCGACATCTGCCAATACCCGGATATCGATCTGGTCTGGGATGGCCCGAAGGAGACCTACACCAACCGCAAAGGCGAAGCCTACCCGCCGCGCAAATGAAGATGGTTAACGTCCGCCAGCCGTCTTGTTTGGCCTAGGTGCTTGATCTAGCGTCACAAACAAGAGCTATAAAAGTGGCTGGGGGAACAATCATGTATGCTTTCATGCGGCTGTTCAGTCTCTTTCTGGTCGTCATCGCGCTGATGCTTTTGGGCGCCGACGCCATCACTTCGCTGGAGCATCCCGGCAAGATCACGGTGCGGTCCTTCGAACTGATCTGGTCGCTGTTCAATCCGGGCGCGCTGGCGGCGTTTAAAGGCTGGGCCGCGGCCACGCTGCCGGGCTTCCTCGCCAACGGCGTTTATTCCGTGCTCGCTATCCCCGCCTGGTCCATCGGTGTCATCGGTGTGATCTGCGCCTTCGTCTTCGGGCGCAAGCAGGAAGCATAGGGCAACCTATCCTCTATTCTTCCCCGGCACCCACAGCACGTCTTTGCCCTTGTTGGCGAAGCGGCTCATCACGAACAAATGGTCCGACAGCCGGTTGATGTAGCGCAGCGCGGGCGCCCCCACCGTCTCGCTCTTGGCCAGCGTCACCATCAGGCGTTCGGCCCTTCGCACCACGGTGCGCGCCAGATGCAGCTCGGCGGCCAGCGCCGTGCCACCCGGCAGCACAAAGGATGTCAGCGGCGCCAACGTCTCGTTCATGGCATCGATTTCGCGCTCCAGCCGCTCCACTTGCGTCTCCGCGATGCGCAAATGCGGGCCTTCCTCGCCTGCCGTTTCGGGCACGCACAAATCGGCGCCGAGATCGAAAAGATCGTTTTGGATGCGAAACAGCATGGCGTCCTGATCGTCCTCAGCCGATAGCCGGGCGAGGCCGAGGACGGCATTGGCCTCGTCCACGCTGCCATAAGCCTCCACCCGCAGCGTGTCCTTGTCGACCCGGCTGCCGTCGCCCAGCCCCGTCTGCCCTTTGTCCCCGGTTTTGGTGTAAATGCGGTTCAGTTTGACCATGGCTGAACCCTAAAGCGGCAAAGCGGTTGCGTCACTCCCCCGCCTGACTATGATCCGCCCATATCCAACCGGACCCAAAACCATGCCCGTCGAAGCGCCCGAAGTGATCGAAGTCGAAGACACCCGTGTTGCTTGCGATGGCGGCGCCAAAGAAAGTAATGGCGCCCTTGGCCATCCCAAGGTCTATCTGGAGATGGGCGACGAAGGCTTCGTCGAATGCGGATATTGTGACCGCCGCTTTGTCTTGAAGGCGGGGGCGGGCGGGCATTGAGTGCCCTGAAGCCGGGGGATCACCTCTATCTTATAGACGGCTCGGGCTATCTTTTCCGCGCCTATCACGCTTTGCCGCCCTTGACGCGCAAATCCGATGGCAAACCCACCGGGGCCGTCTCCGGCTACTGCAACATGCTGTGGAAGCTGATCGAGGATATGCGCGACGGCGATAGGCCGACGCATCTGGCGGTCATTTTCGATGCCGGCAAGCACACTTTCCGCAACGACATCTACCCGCAATACAAAGCCAACCGTCCCCCGGCGCCGGACGATTTGATCCCGCAATTTCCTCTGGTGCGCGAGGCCACCCGCGCCTTTGGCGTCTCCTGTGTCGAGCTGGCGGAATATGAGGCCGACGACCTCATCGCCACCTACGCCCGCCTCGCCCGGGAAGCCGGTGCCCAATGCACCATCGTGTCCTCGGACAAAGACCTGATGCAGCTGGTCGAGGATGGCAAAGTCCAGCTCCTCGACACCATGAAGAACAAACGCATCGGCTCGGCGGAGGTGATGGAGCGTTTCGGCGTGCCGCCCTCCAAGGTGATCGAAGTGCAGGCGCTGGCCGGAGATCCCACCGACAATGTGCCGGGCGTCCCCGGCATTGGCGTCAAGACCGCGGCCGAGCTGATCAACGCCTATGGCGATCTGGAAACCCTGCTCGCCCGCGCCAGTGAGATCAAACAGCCCAAGCGTCGCGAGACGCTGCTGGCCAATCTCGAGAATGCGCGCATTTCGCTGCGTCTCGTGCGCCTCGATGACCACGCTGCGGTGCCCGAAGAACCGGAGCATTTTCTGGTGCGCGAGCCCACGCCCTCCGTCCTGCTCGGCTTTCTGCGGGAGATGGAGTTTTCCGCCCTCACCAAACGCGCGATCGCCCATTACGGTGTGGAAGACGTGGCACCGCTTCTGACTGCCGCCGAAGCCGCGCCGCAAGTCGAAGGCATGGCGCCGCCGCCCGCGATCCTGGAGATTGGCGCCGTTGCCGACCGCGCCGCCATTCTCAGCCCCATCGATCACGCCCGCTACGAAACCGTGACCACGCTGGAACGCCTGGAATGGTGGATCGCCCGCGCCACTGCGCAAGGGTACGTTTGCGTCGATACCGAAACCACGTCGCTCGACGCCATGCAGGCGGGGCTTTGCGGTGTCTCGCTGGCGCTGACGCCCAATGAAGCCTGTTACATTCCCTGCGGCCACGGCACGCGGCCAAGCGGGCTGATGTTCGAGGATGCGCCAAAACCGCTTCAGCTTGCCGAAGCGGTGGTGCTGGAAAAGCTGAAACCCTTGTTGGAAGACGATAGCGTCCTCAAGATCGGGCAGAATTTCAAATACGATTTCACCATCTTTGCGCAGCGTGCCATTCGCCCCGTCGCCATCGATGACACCATGCTGATGAGCTATGTGCTAGGGGCGGGCGCCCACGGCCACGGCATGGACGAACTGTCGGAATTGCATCTCTCCCACAAACCGATTTCCTTTGGCGATGTGGCGGGCAAGGGCAAAGATAAGATCACCTTCGATTGCGTGCCCATCCCCGAAGCCACGCGCTATTCCGCCGAAGATGCCGACGTCACGCTGCGTTTGTGGTTGCTGCTCAAGCCGCGCCTCACTGCCGAGCATAAGCGCACGGTGTACGAGACGTTGGAGCGCCCGCTGCTGCCGGTGCTGGCCGATATGGAGCACGAAGGCATCACCATCGATCCCGATCTCTTGCGCAAGCTCTCCAACGATTTTGCCCAACAGATGGCGGCGCTCGAGCAGGAAATCGCAACGCTTTCAGGCGAAAGCTTCAATGTCGGTTCGCCCAAACAGCTCGGCGATATTCTGTTCGGCAAAATGGGCATTCCCGGCGGACGCAAAACCAAAACCGGCGCCTGGTCCACCGATGCCGATGTGCTGGAGGAGCTTGCCGCCCAAGGCCACGAGTTGCCGCAAAAGGTGCTCGACTGGCGCTCGCTGGCGAAACTGCGCGGCACCTATACTGATGCGCTGCCCACCTTCATCAATCCGCAAACCGGCCGCGTGCATACCAGCTATGCCATGGCGGCGGCTGCCACCGGCCGGCTCGCCTCCACCGATCCCAACCTGCAAAACATCCCGATCCGCACCGCCGAAGGGCGCAAGATTCGTCAAGCCTTTATCGCGCCGAAGGGTGCAAAGCTCATCAGCGCCGATTACAGCCAGATCGAGCTGCGCCTCTTTGCGCATATTGCGGATATCCCGCAGCTCAAAAAAGCCTTTGCCGACGGGCTCGATATTCACGCCATGACGGCGTCGGAAATTTTCGGCGTGCCGGTGAAGGATATGCCGCCGGACGTGCGCCGCCGCGCCAAAGCGATCAATTTCGGCATCATCTACGGCATTTCATCGTTTGGCCTGGCCGCCCAGCTCGGTATTGGGCGCTCCGAGGCGGATGATTACATCAAGAAATATTTCGCGCGCTTCCCCGGTATCCGCGCCTATATGGATGCGACCAAGGTTTTCGCCCGCGAACATGGCTATGTCGAAACCTTGTTCGGGCGGCGCGTCCATATCCGCGAAATCAATTCCAAAGTGCCGGGTTTTCGCGGCGGGGCAGAACGGGCCGCCATCAATGCCCCCATTCAAGGCACGGCGGCCGACGTCATCCGCCGCGCCATGATCCGCATGCCTGCCGCTCTTGCGGCCGCACAGCTCTCCGCCCGTATGCTGCTGCAGGTCCATGACGAGCTGGTGTTCGAAGCACTGGACAGCGAAATCGAAAAAACCCGCGACGTGGCGGTCAAAGTGATGGAGCAGGCCGCGCTGCCCGCTGTGCCGCTCTCGGTAAATCTCACCGTCGAAGCCCGCGCCGCGGACAATTGGGACGCTGCGCACTAAAGTGGTCAGCCCCTAAGCCGCAATGGTCTTCAATCCCACCTCGGGCGGAATACCGGCTTTGGCAAGGTTCTCCATCAGACCGGCCATTGCCGCGGCGTTGTCGCCGTTTTGGGCCGTTTGGCCGATATAACCGGCGAGAAAGCCGGGCTGGCCGAGATAGCCCATGATCATCTGGCGGGCTTTGGCCGACAGGCGCGGCGCGGTCAAGGCATTGGCGCTGACCAGCCGCAGCAGCGTGACGGCTTTGTCAATATGGCTGCCGGATTTTCGCTCGATCGATTCGAACAGCCGAGCCTTGCTTTCGACATTGGCGGCCACCTTGTCGAGCACATCGCAGATTTCGCCCCGCTGCTTTTCCTGAAATCCCGAACGCTGCACGCGCGCCTGCAGGGCGGCAAGCTGCTGTAAGCGCTGCAATGCCGGCACCTTTGCGGATTGGAAATGGCTCTCGAAATTCGAGCCCGTGATGACCGGCGTCACAAAGTCCGCCAAGCGGCGCTTATTTTCCACGCCGATGATGTTCTCTTCCACGAACAGGATGCGCTCCAGTTTTACGCCGGGCGTGATCCCGCTGAGATAGGGGGCCAGTGCTTCGGCGGTGATCAAACGCTGGGAGCGCAGCACGAAGGCAGAGATCAGATCCTCGTGGCTGAGATATTTGCCGATCCCGGTCACCACCAGATTGGCGATCTGGCGCAGCATCTTGAATTCGTTCTCGATGGAATCGGGGCAGAGCCGCTTGAAGCTTTTGATCTCGGCCAGAATGCGCAGAGCGATGGCGGTGCGCGCCGTCACCAGATTATCGGATTTGAACTGCCGGGTCAGCGCGATCAAGCCGTCGCGTCCTTCGGGTTCCTCCGGTGCGCGGCCAAGGAAAAGCTGCACCAGCGCCATCACAGCAGCGCCGTTATTTTTCTTGGCGCCGATCAACTCGCGCAGACCCGCCGATCCATTCAAGACTTCCGAAATCAGGTTGTCGGCACAGAGGAAGAGGAGCTTGGCGCCGTCCGTCTCGCCCGCCGCTTCGTCCATCAGCCCCATCAGACGGCTGACCTTGTCATCCCAGCCCTTGGTGTCTTTCAGATAATGGGCAATCGAGCCGTTGAGCAGATACTGGCCGTCCGGCGCTGCCGCCAATTTTTCCGCCAGGGCCAGAAAGCCGCCCGGCGCCACCACCGCAAAACGCTTCTTTTCGGCATCGCGATAAACCCGATGCATCGTCTGGGTGGTCAGATCGTGCAGGTTGCGGATGATTTTGGCGAGCTGGTTTTCCCCCGCTGCGGCCTGAGCCACAGCCACACGCTGAATGGCATGCTGCAACAAGGTGCCCGTGGCCTCGAGTTTTTCCAGAAGGTCGGGGCGGTGGCCAAGCTCGATCACCGTCACTTTGTGACGGGAGAGAAAATCGGGAATCAGCGAGGCGATCGTTTTGCGGGCATGATAGGAATAAAGATCATCCGGCCGGAAACACGGCAGCGCTGGCACATCCTCTTGAGCTGCCTTGCGTTTCTTCTTCGTGTCGCCATGCTCGAAGATGGTCAGGCTGAGATATTCGCCGGTCTCCTCGGTATAGGTTTCCTTGTTGACTTTGATGCCGATGTTCTCGCCGACGATCAGGCTTTCGGCGAATTTGAGAGCGTCTTCGCGGCGGTCGCGCGCTTCCACCAGACTCCAGCCGGAGGAACCACGCCGGCGGAAAATCTCGTAGTGAATCTGCTGCGCCATCGTCACGGTCCCCAATCATCGAATGAGGCTACAGGGCGGACTTTTAAGCGCGGGTTAAAGTAAGCGGTAGCTACAAAGCCTCATTTCTCGTGATTTATAGGGCGCAATGCGTGCAATGGGGATCGGCTTTCAAAATCACAGTCCGAAAACGTGTATCCAAAGCGTCATAAATCAGCAGCTTGCCCGCCAAGCTTTCTCCGGCGCCGGTGATTTCTTTCAAAATCTCTAGCGCTTGCAGACTTCCCATGACGCCCGCCGCAGCGCCCAGAACGCCCGCCTCAGTGCAGGGGCGCACGGTTCCTTCCGGCGGCGGCTCGGGAATGAAGCAGCGATAGCAGGGCTGTCCACCCGGATGAAAGGTTGCAAGCTGACCGGAAAACTCGCTCACCGCGGCGCTCACCAAAGTCTTGCCCAAAGCAAGGCAGGTATCGGCGATGAGAAAACGGGTGGCGAAATTGTCCGAACCATCGGCAACGATGTCGAAACCGGCGATGATCTCGGACGCATTCTGCGGCGTCAGCTTGGTCTTGAACAGTTTTACCGCGACGTGGGGATTGATGGCGTTCGCTGCATCCTTGGCCGAATCGGTTTTCAGCCGTCCGATATCGGCGGTGCGATGGGCGATCTGCCGCTGCAGGTTGTTGAGGCTCACGGCGTCGAAATCGGCGATCCCCAGCGTGCCCACACCTGCTGCCGCGAGATAGAGGATGACCGGCGAGCCCAAGCCTCCAGCGCCGATCACCAGCACTTTGGCGGCACGGATTTTGGCTTGGCCTGTCCCGCCCACTTCACGCAGGACAATGTGGCGAGCATAGCGCTCCAGATCAGTCTCGGAAAAGCTCATGGCCTATCTCTATCCCAACGGACCTGCCGCGCAAGATTCGAAGCGCCGTGCGACAATTCCGGCCCTTTGCAGGGTGAGCAATCCGGGAAAGATTGTTCACGCTTTGCGTGTTGCGGCGAAACGATACGCCTCTCAGGCGTTCTCTGAGGGCGGGGAGGACCGTGATGGCGGACAGTGCCGCAAAACTGAAAGCCCATGGCTTTTCAGGCCCGAATAGCGTTCACGACAATCTGCACGAAACCCGTCTGATTGAGATGGCTATCGCCAAGGGCGAGGCCCGTCTGGCCGATGGCGGCGCTCTGGTGGCGCTGACGGGGCTGCACACCGGCCGCTCGGCGTCCGACAAATACGTCGTCAAGGATGCAGGCTCTGAGGACAAGGTGTGGTGGGAGGCGAACAAGGCGCTGTCGCCCGAGCATTTCGCGCAGCTCCACGCCGACATGATGGCCTATGCCAAAGGCCGCGAGATCTTCGTGCAGGATTTGTGGGGCGGGGCCGATCCCAGCCATCGCTTGCCGGTGCGGGTGATTACCGAATTTGCCTGGCATTCCCTTTTCATCCGCCACCTGCTCATTCGCCCCGATGCCGCGTCGCTGAAAGACTTCGAGCCGGCGTTCACGGTGATCGATCTGCCTGGTTTCAAAGCCGATCCGGTGCGTCATGGCTGCACCACCTCCACCATCATCGCGCTCGATTTTACCCGCCGCATGGTGCTGATCGCGGGCACCTCCTATGCCGGCGAGATGAAAAAATCCGTCTTCACCATTCTCAACTACCTCTTGCCGGAAAAAGGTGTGATGCCGATGCATTGCTCGGCCAATTCCTCGAGCAAAGGCGATGTGGCGATTTTCTTCGGCCTCTCGGGTACCGGCAAGACCACGCTGTCGGCGGATTCCGCCCGCACGCTGGTGGGCGATGACGAGCATGGCTGGGGGCCGAATGGCGTCTTCAATTTTGAAGGCGGCTGCTATGCCAAGGTGATCCGCCTGTCGCGCGAAGCCGAGCCCGAAATCTATGCCACCACCGAGCGTTTCGGCACCGTGCTCGAAAACGTCGTCTGTGATCCCGAGACCGGGGCGCTCGATCTCGATGACGAGCGCTATACCGAAAACACCCGCGCTGCGTATCCCATCCACTTCATTCCGCATGCCAGCGAAACGGGGCGCGTCGGCCATCCCGCCAATGTCATCATGCTGACCGCCGATGCCTTTGGCGTCTTGCCGCCGATTGCCAAGCTCTCGCCCAGTCAGGCGATGTATCACTTTCTTTCCGGCTTCACCGCGCGTCTGGCGGGAACCGAAAAAGGCATGGGGCGTGAGCCGGAGCCGACTTTTTCCACCTGTTTCGGCGCCCCCTTCATGCCGCTGCATCCGAGCGTTTACGGCAATCTGTTGCGCGATTTGATCGACGAGCATGATTGCGATTGCTGGCTGGTCAACACCGGCTGGAATGGCGGGCCGGCATCTGCGGGCGGCACGCGCATGCCGATCAAGCTGACGCGGGCACTGCTGCATGGTGTCCTCAACGGTTCGCTCGCCACCAGCCAATGGAACCACGATCCGGTGTTCGGCTTCCGCATTCCTGTCGCGGTGGGCGGGGTGAATGCCAAGGTGCTCAATCCGCGTGAAGCGTGGGGGGACAAGCAGGCTTACGACATCCAGGCCAGACGCCTCGCCGATCTCTTTCGCGACAATTTCCGCAAATTCATCCCCTATGTGGACGAGCGCGTGCTGCGCGCCGCCGACCAGATTGCACAGGCGGCGGGATAAGCCTTCGTTTCGCAGCGGGCTCCGGCCGGGCTGCTGACCGCTGTTACCGGCCCGCCCAAGGGCGTAGCGCTTTCTATTTCCTGAACAAATTCGCATTTCCGCAGGGCTGGCCCGCATACGGCCCCAGTCCGGATCTGGCGGCACACCCATACCACAAGGTGTATTCACAGCGCCGTACAACCATATATAGTTGAGCCCTCGGAAACATCACAACCAGAGGGACACATGAGCATTCTTCGCATCACCCTTTTTGCGGCCGCGTTGTTGGGCCTCATCCAAAGCGCCGGGGCCTTTGGCACCGTCACCCATTTTGGCCAAAACGCCGAGCATGAGCGGATTACCCGCCACGCCCTGGCTTGCGGCAATCCCGGGGTGCCATCGAACTGTTTTCAATCCTTTTCCATCGACCAGCTGGCCGGCAAGAAGAACACTTTCGGTGCCGTCGGCGCGCCGGACGATCCCACCCGCGGCCTCATCACCGCAGACTATGCTCATTGCGACAACGGCGACTTTATGACGACACCGGGCTATCCCCAAAGCCAGGCCGACGCCATAAAAACCCTGACCGCCTGCCGCGATTGGATGCTCAAAAACCTCAATCAAGCGGTGAGCGATTCCGCCGGCATGGTCAAGCACGGCAAGATCGTCGATTCACAAATACCGACCCACGTGTCCTGCACCTTCAATGGCAAGAAGGGCCGGGCCAAATGCAATGCGATAGAAGATTTCGGCCTCGCTCTGCATGCGCTGCAGGATATCTACTCGCACGGCAATTGGTCTGATGTGGCGGGGTCCAGCCCGATCAGCACCAGCAATGTTCCCGGTCTGAACAACCAAGTCATCAATCCCTGGCTCAATTTTCGGGGCCCTTCACCCTTCCCGGGCGGTTTAATGACCGGCTGTTTCAAAATGGGCATTCCGCCGGATCCCGATGGCCAGCGCGGCTGTCCGAACCGGGCGACCCATTATTACCTCAACAAGGATAAGGGTCAGATTGATCCGACGTTGGGCGCGGGCACCACGCCGCGCGGCCAGATCAACAACAACTTCGCCAATGCGGTGACGCTTGCGATTCTGGATACGCAAGACAAATGGGCTTATCTGCAAGCGCAGCTCATCGCCGTCCATGGCAAGGGGGATGGCAATCTGATGATCTGCGCCCTGACGCATGACGACGCCAAGAAGGATTGCAAATAGTCTGCATGCCAAACAAAAAAGCGGCGGGGGCAACGCCTTCGCCGCTTCCTTATTTGCCGTATGTTCCGGTGTTTAGTGCTTGGTCGCCGGGGCGCCGTCCCAGAAGGCTTTTACTTTGGCGAAGAAGCCTTCGCATTCGGGCTGGCAGCCTGCCGCGCCGGTCTCGTCGAATTGGCGCAGCAGCTCTTTTTGCGTCTTCGACAGTTTGATCGGTGTTTCGACGAAAATTTCGACGAAAAGATCACCGGCCAGGCCATTGCCGCGCAGCACCGGCATGCCCTTGCCGCGCAAGCGGAACTGGCGTCCGCCTTGGGTGCCTTCGGGAATTTTGACCACGGCCTTGCCGCCATCCAGCGTCGGCACATCGACCGCGCCGCCCAGCGCGGCGGTGACGAAACTCACCGGCACGCGGCAATAAAGATCATGGCCATCGCGCTGGAAAATGGCGTGCTGACTGACCGAAAGGAAAACATAAAGATCGCCATTGGGTCCGCCGCCCATGCCAGCCTGGCCTTCGCCGGTCAGCCGGATGCGGGTGCCTTCTTCGACGCCAGCCGGGATATCGACATTCAGCGTGCGTTCTTTCTGCACATGGCCGACGCCGCCGCAGGATTTGCAGGGCTTCTTGATGATCTTGCCGCGGCCCTGGCATTGCGGGCAGGTGCGCTCGATGGTGAAGAAGCCTTGAGAGGCGCGCACCTTGCCGTGACCGGCACAGCTGGGGCAGGTCTCGGCGCTGGTGCCCGCTTCGGCACCGGTGCCACGGCAGGCTTCGCAAGCCACCGCGGTCGGCACTCTGATCTCGGCCCTGCTGCCTTTGAAGGCTTCGTCGAGCGAAATCTGTAAATTGTAGCGCAGATCGCCGCCACGGTTCTGGCGCTTGCCACGGCCGCCGCCCCCCATCATCTCGCCGAAAATATCTTCGAAGACATCGGCGAAAGAGCCTGCGAAATCGAACGGATTGCCGCCGCCGCCATTGCTGCCATGGCCGTTTTCGAATGCGGCATGGCCGAAGCGGTCATAGGCGGCGCGCTTATTCTCGTCCTTCAGGACGTCATAAGCCTCGTTGATTTCCTTGAACTTGGCTTCGGAAGTGTGGTCACCGGGATTGCGGTCGGGGTGCAACTCCATGGCGAGCTTGCGGTACGCCGATTTCAGCTCGGAGACCGGCGCGCCCTTGTTGCAACCCAGAACGTCGTAATAGCAGCGCTTGCTCATCGGACCTTACAAAGCAAAGCCGCCGCCCTCCAGGATGAAGAGCGGCGGGGCTTAAGAGTTAGGAGTTCTTTTTCGGTTCGTCGACTTCGGAGAACTCCGCATCGACAACATTGTCGTCTTTGGGAGCTTCGCCTTCACCTTCGGGGCCAGCGGCACCCGGCTCAGCAGCTTGCTGGGCCTTGTACATCGCTTCGCCCAGCTTCATGGACGCCTGCGCCAGGGTCTGCGTCTTGGCCTGAATGTCCTCGGCGTTTTCACCCTTCAGTGCTTCTTTCAGCGCGGCAATGCCGTCTTCGATGGCCTGTTTCTCGGCCTCGCCGACTTTGGAGCCATGCTCGGCAAACGCCTTCTCGGTCGAATGGACCAGCGAATCGCCCTGGTTCTTGGCTTCAGCCAGGGCCCTATTGGCCTTGTCTTCCGCCGCATGGGCTTCGGCTTCGGCAACCATCTTCTTGATATCCGCTTCGGTCAGACCGCCCGAGGCCTGAATGCGGATCTGCTGTTCCT
Source organism: Alphaproteobacteria bacterium (assembly GCA_015654635.1). Classification (GTDB taxonomy): domain Bacteria; phylum Pseudomonadota; class Alphaproteobacteria; order Micropepsales; family Micropepsaceae; genus Rhizomicrobium. Next base: position 14,496 of record JAATGP010000042.1, read on the forward strand.
TGTTGGTGGCCTTGTCCTTGGCGGTCACCGAAACGATGCCGTTGGCGTCGATATCGAAGATGACCTCGATCTGCGGCACGCCGCGCGGCGCCGGCGGCAGACCCATCAGGTCGAACTGGCCCAGCATCTTGTTGTTGGCCGCCATTTCGCGCTCGCCCTGGAAGACGCGGATGGTCACCGCGGTCTGATTATCTTCGGCGGTCGAGAAAGTCTGGCTCTTCTTGGTCGGGATGGTGGTGTTGCGGTCGATCAGGCGGGTGAAGACGCCGCCCAAAGTCTCGATACCCAGCGACAAGGGGGTCACGTCGAGCAGCAGCACGTCTTTGACTTCGCCTTTCAGCACGCCCGCCTGAATGGCGGCGCCGATGGCGACCACTTCGTCCGGGTTGACGC
>JAATGP010000068.1 GCA_015654635.1 Alphaproteobacteria bacterium
CATCAGCTCGCGGCCGGCCTCGATGCGCTTGGCGATGGCGATTTCGCCTTCGCGGGACAGAAGCTCGACCGAGCCCATCTCGCGCAGATACATGCGCACCGGATCATCGGTGCGGTCATAGGTTTCGGTGGCGCCTTCCTTGGTGGTGGTGACGGCCTTGCCGGTCTCGGCCAAAGCAGGCACTTCGGCATCGGCGCCTTCTTCGGTCTCATCCGCCTCGATGACGTTGATGCCCATTTCGGAGAGCATCGACATGGTGTCTTCGATCTGCTCGGAAGACACCTTTTCGGAGGGCATAACCTTGTTCAGCTCGTCATAGGTGACGTAGCCGCGGGTTTTGGCGCGCGCGATCATCTTGCGCACACCGACATCGCTCATATCGAGGAGCGGGCTGTCGGCATCGCCGGGGGTTTCGTTCTCGCCCGGTTTGGTGCCGGGCTTGGCGGCGGCCGGCTTGACGGTCGCCTTCAGGATCTGGCCCCCCGGGGCGGGCGTCAGGCCCGAGCCCTTCTTGGCAGGGGCGGGAGCGGCGGCCTGCGCTTTGGCAGCGGCCACAGGTTTGGCAGTCGCTGCCGGTTTGGCGGCGGCGGACGCTTTGGCAGGGGCTTTGGCCGCAGCGCTCTTGGCGGCGGCAGGAGCCTTGGCGGCGGTCTTGGTGTCGGCGGGGGCCTTCACAGAATCATGGGCTTTAATGGGGGCCTTCGCGGGGGCCGCTTTGACGGTTGCGGCTTTGATGGGGGCGGCTTTCACCGGGGCAGGTTTCACCAGGCCAGGAGCCTTGGAAGTCTTGGTTTCGATCGGTTCGGCCTTGGCGGCTTTGGCCTTGGTTTTGGCCGCAGGCGCGTTCTTGGCCGCCGCGCCGTGCTTGGCGGGGGCCGGTTTCTTGGAGCCTTTGGCAGGGGCCGCTTTCGCATTGGCTGCTTTGGCGGCAGGACGCTTGACGGCCTGCTTCACAACCTTGTGGGCCTTCGCCGGTTTCTTAGACTTTGTTACCACTTTTGACCCTGTTCCGTCGCGCGCGCGAGCGAGATGATCCAGTTAAACCCGAGCCCGTCACACGGGGTCGGAGGTGCCTTCTTCGACCGCAGGCGTTTCGACTTCGACTGGGGCCACCACCGGCTCGGGAGCCGGAGCAACTGTCTTCTTGGCCGTACGCTTTGCGGTTTTCCGCTTGGGGGCCGTCTTTGTGGCGGACTTTTTCGCCTTTTTTACGGCTACTTTTTTGACGGCCTTCTTGGCCGTCTTCTTGGTGGTCTTCTTAGCAACCTTTTTGGCGACTTTCTTGCCGACTTTCTTGACGGCCGTCTTTACGACCTTCTTGACGGCCTTTGCCGGTTTCGCCTTCTTCGCTTTCTTCGATTTCTTCTTCGCTGCCATTATCGGTTTCCCTCTTTGTGGTCCGCTGCGCGCGCGCCGGTAGAATCACAATTTATACGTATTGGATTCTACGTGCTTGTCCTATTCCGCGGAACGGTCTCGTAGCAAGCGCAGGTGTTCAAGGCAGCTTTCTTCATTCGGCTCCTGTTTGAAGCGTTCGGACGCACGTTTGCGTTCCGGGCCCGTCTCCGCCAAAGCGCGGAGGTCATGTGCAGCACGCAAGAAGCGGGCATCGGCATCCTCGCCAGAAGCGGTCCCCTCCCCTATCTCGCTTCCGTGCGCTTTGAGACGCTGGAGTGTATCGGCCATGCCACGGAGGATTAGATGGGTCTCGAGCCCCTGATTTTCAAGTCTGGAGCCGGAGGCGGCGACGTTTAAAAGCTCCCCCCGCAATCTGTCAAGGAAGGGATCGGATATGGGTAACGCCGCCATAAGTTCCGTATGCCGCTCGATAAGCTCTGGAAAGCCGATAAGATGGCGGAAAACCTCAATTTCTTTGACTTTCAAGGCCCCCGGATTGGGCTCGGGCGCAGCGCTGCCATCCGCCGAACTGGTTTTGGGCAGAGCCTTGCGCGCGGCTTTGACCAGCAGCGATGCCTTCAGCGCATCGCTCACCGGCTCGAGCGGCGGGGTCTTATGGAAGCCTCCGCGCGCGCCCTTTTTGCCCCCCGGCTGCCATGGCGCCCGCGGGCCTCTGGGGCTGGCGGAGCGCTTTTTGAAAGCCTCGAAGACACGGGCGTCGAAATCGCGACGGTAGTAATCGGCGATTTTGGCATCGCCGATCTTGGCAACATGCGTGGCCAGAATTTGTTCCAGACCGGCACGGCGTTCGGGCGTGGAAAAATCTTTGTCTTCGGTTTCGCTTTTCCACAGCACGGCGCCGAGTGGAAGTGCCGCATCCAAAACCGCTTTCATGGCGAGCTGGCCGCCGGTGCGGATCAGGCTGTCGGGGTCTTCGCCGGACGGCAGAAAGGCAAAGCGCAGCGAATAGCCGGGCTTTAAATGCGGCAGGGCCAGATGGGCGGCGCGGATGGCGGCCTTGTTGCCGGCGGCATCGCCGTCGAAGGATAGAATGGGCTCGGGCGCCACCCGCCACAACAACTGCAACTGATCTTCGGTGAGCGCCGTGCCGAGCGGGGCGACGGAAGCCTCGAAACCCGCGCGTACCAGCGCAATCACATCCATATAGCCTTCGGCGACGATGATCGATTGCGCCTTGATGCCGGCGGGACGGGCGCTCGCCAAATTGTAGAGCTGATGGCCCTTGGAGAAAAATTCGGTCTCGGCGGTGTTGATGTATTTGGGCTTGGCATCGGCGCTAAGACCGCGGCCGCCAAAGGCCACGATGCGGCCACGGCCATCGCCAATAGGAAACATCAAGCGGTTGAAAAAGAAATCGCGGGGACCGCGTTCGCCGTCGGCGGGGCGCGCGAGGCCCGCGGCGATGATGTCATCCATGGTGATGTTGAGGCCGGTCAAATGGCCGATCAAGGCGGCGCCCGCCGCAGGGGCATAGCCGAGACGGAATTTTTTGACCGTGGCGGCATCGAGCCCGCGAGTCTTCAGATAGTCGCGGGCCTCGCGCCCCACCGGCTCATGCAATTGAGCCTCGAAGAAGAGGGCGGCGGCTTCGATAACCTCATAGAGGGATTTTTTCTTTTCCTCGCGCGCTTCGTCTTCCGGCGACCATTTGGGCAGCTCCACCCCGGCCTCGCCCGCCAGCCTTTCGACCGCCTCGGGGAAGGTGACGCCCTCGATTTCCATCAGCCAGCGAAAGGCATCGCCGCCCTTGCCACAACCGAAGCATTTGTAGGTACGCCGCGCGTTTTCAACCTTGAAGGAGGCCGATTTCTCGCCATGGAACGGGCAGCAGCCCCAGAACGCCTGACCCTTGCGCACCAGTTTGACGCGCCGCCCCACCAGCTGGACGATATCCGTCCGGCGAAGAATTTCCTCAAGCAGATGGGGTCCGTAGCGCATGGTTTAAACGTTATACCCTGTCAGGCGTTCAAACGACCGCGCGTAGCGTTGGGATGCCGTCTAGCTCAGATTTGATCTCGGCTTTGATCGCAGCAAGGTCGTAAGTCTGCTGCATGGCAAGCCAAATCTCCGGGCCGCCACCGACCAGTTTTCCAATGCGCAAGGCAAGGTTGGGCGTCACCGGCCTTGCCTCGTTGAGCACGTCATAAAGCGTTGGCCGCGACACACCAAGAAGCCGCGCAATCTCAGCCCTCGGCTTTCCCAGAGCAGGCAAAACATCCTCTCGCAACACTTCGCCGGGATGGGTGGGTTTCAGGCCCTTGAGGAGGTTCTGCGTCATGAATGGTAATCCTCCAAATCAACTTCGGTAGCGTCCTGGCCGTCCCAGCCGAAGGTAATGCGGTAGTTTTCGCTTGCCCAAACCGCATAACGGCCCTTTTGCGCGCCTTGCAGCGGGTGAAAACGAAATCCCGCAATATCCATCTGCCCCGGCAGCGTAGCGGCGTTGAGCATTATCAGGATGCGCCGGAGACGGTCTGGCTTTTGCACCGCCAGCTTTGAGGCATCGCCCGTCTCCGCGAAGCGCTTCAAAGCCTTGCTTTTGATCGAGCGGATCATGGATATGTGTAATCTATTACATTACACACTGTCAAGCAAGGAGTTACACAGTTTCCAGCGTCACAGCGACCCTGAACGGCAAATATACGTCCGCCTGCGGCCCCAGGGGAAAATGCGTGGGCGACGCTGCGTAGAGGGCTTCTTAAGGCTACCACTGCAACCTTTTGGGGTTCATGATCAGGCACGCCAATTCGCGGGGTTCACCCCATGTCACGTCAACACCCGGCTTCACAGCAGAACCACGAAGAACCCAACGGCGAGCAGAGCTGGATGGCTCTGGTTGCTGCGGTGGAACAACTGGCGGCGGCCGCCGCGCTGGCCGATATCATTGCCATTGTCCGCAGCACCGCACGTGCGATTTCGGGCGCCGACGGGGTCTGCGTTGTATTGCGCGACGGCGAGCGCTGCCATTATGTCGATGAGAACGCCATTGCACCGTTGTGGAAGGGCAAACGCTTCCCCCTCGCGACCTGTCTTTCCGGCTGGTGCATGCTGAACGACCAAACCGCCGTGATCCCCGACATCTATAGCGATCCGCGGATTCCCTATGACGCCTACCGGCCCACTTTCGTCAAAAGCATGATCATGGTGCCGGTGCACGCCGACCGGCCGATCGCCGCCATCGGCTTCTATTGGGGCCAGATCCGCGCCTTCAGCGCTGGGGAATTGGCCCTGATCGAAGCCTTGGGGCGCTCGGTCTCGGCCGCCTTGGCTGCGGTCAAGGCACAGGAAAATTTGCGCGAAAGCGAACATCGCCTGGCTCTGGCGCTGGAAGCGGGCGGCCTGGGCGCCTTTGAACTGCAGCTCGAAAGCGGCGCTATTGACGCCACCGCAAGCTGCAAAGCCCTGTTCGGCAAGGCGCCGGGGGAGGCTTTCAGCCGCGAGGACCTTCTTGCCGCCATCCATCCCGATGACCGCGAGACGGCAGCCAGGGTGCTATCCGCCGGGCCGCAGCCAGGGCGTAACGCCGTCTATCGCCTGCAGGACAGACCCACACGCCTGGAACTCGCCGGCCGTTTGGTGCTGGACGAAGGCGGTGTTCCCGTGGCCATCACCGGCGTGGTGCGCGACGTCACCGAACGTTTCGAGGCGCAAGAAAAACACGATGCGCTGCTCGGCCAATTGCTGCGCGCGGCCCGGCTCAACGATTTGGGCGCCATGGCCTCGGCGCTGGCCCATGAGTTGAACCAGCCTTTGGCCGCGGGCACCAATTACCTGAAGGCGGCCGAGCGGCTCCTCGCCAAAGATCCCGAGCAAGCCGTCAGGGCCATCAGCAAAGCCGGTGGCCAATTCCTGCGCACCAAAGAGATCATCCAGCGCATTCGCGGCTTCGTCGGCCAGGGCCAGAATCCGAAAACCAGCGAAGATTTGGAACAGCTCTGCCACGACGTGCTGGAACTGGTGCGCGTCACCACCAGCAACGACGGCACCCAGATCTATCTGAAAGTCGAGATCGGCCTGCCCCGCATCGAGATCGATAAGGTGCAGATCGGGCAAGTGCTGTTCAACCTCATCCGCAATGCCGTGGAAGCCATGGACGGCCAAGCGCTGCGGCAGGTGATCTTAAGCGTGGCGCGCGGCGGGGACGCTATCGTCTTTTGCGTCGCCGATAGCGGGCCGGGGCTGGCGCCAGACATCGCCGCCCATCTCTTCATGCCATTTCACACCACCAAAGAGGGCGGCATGGGTGTGGGGCTGTCGCTCTGCCACAAGATCGCCGAAAACCATGGCGGCAAGCTTTGGCATGAGCCGAACGCAAATGGCGGCGCCACCTTCTATCTGCGGCTGCCGCTCAACGGGTGAAGGCGATTTCACTTCCCTATACCTCGAGCATCTAGGTATCGTAGCCACGTCGGACGGACGGAGGTTTTGCGTGGCGCCTGCCAATTTCATGACCGGTGTGGCCGAGCTGATGGTGCTGAGGCTGGTCAAAGACCGCGAGATGTACGGCTATGAAATCGTCGCCGCGATCCGCGAAGAGACCGGCGCCGTGGTGCGGGCGGGCGAGGGCGTGATCTATCCCGTGCTGCATGGCCTGGAAAAAGACGGAGCGCTGGCGGCCAGCCGCAAGACCGTGAACGGCCGCAGCCGGATCTATTACCGCCTGACGCCCAAAGGTCTGCGCCGCCTTGACGGGCTGGCGCAGGATTGGACGGCGCTGGCGGGCGCTGTTGACACCGTGCTGAAAGGCCGGCGCCATGCCCCAGCCCTTTGATAGCTTGCAAGAGCGCCTGCTGCGGGCCGGAATCGCACCGCGCCATGTCCGCCGTTACTGTCGCGAGCTGGAAGATCATTTCAGCGATCTCATCGCGCTGCAGAAGGAGCGCGGCTATGACGAAGCCGATGCCACGATTCGCGCCCGCGCTTTGCTGGGTGATGATGAGGAACTGACGGATGCCATGCTGGCAACGGCACGCTTTCGCTCCCTGACGGCGCGGGCGCCCTGGCTGGTGTTGGGCGTTCTGCCGCCGCTGGTGATTGTTGGCGGTTTGATCGTGCTGGGGATTGGCATGGCGGTGGCGGCGCCGCAGCATGGGCCGCATCTGCCGCTGCCTGCCTGGTGCGCCCCGCTTGCCGCCACGATTTGCAGCACCGCCAATTATGCCGTTGGCCCGCTGGCCATCCTGTTTGTGCTGGCCACCGCCTGGCGCCAGCGGCTGTACGGCCGCTGGCCGGTTCTGGGCGTCCTCGCCGCCATGCTGTTCGGCGCCATCACCACCCTGAGCGTGGTCATTCCCGAAGGCAGCCACAAAGGGGAAGTCTCTGTCGGCGTGGGGATGGGGTTGCCCGCGCTGTTGCAGAGCACGCGCTTTGTGGTGATCGCCGTGCTGGCCGTTGCGAGCCTTTTGTTATGGCAGCGCCGGAGTGCCCGCTGAGGCCGTTTACGGCCCCTTCGCTCCGGCGCTGGGCGGGCGCTGGATTGGTGCTGCTGCTGCATGGGCTAATCGTGCTGGCCTTGCTGCGCGCCGTGGTGTTGGAGAATCTGCCGAAGAAAGGCGCGAGAGAGACCACACTGGTACTGTTGCCGCTCTTGGAACAACCGCAAAAAGCCGCGCCCGCCAAAGCCCATGGCGGTAGTGGGCCCGGGGCGGTGAGCACGCCGCTACCGCGCTTTGTCAACCCAACCCCCCCTCCTCCCAGACGCTCAGCATCGGCCAAGCGCTGTTCGGTTGCCGCCCGGAAAATCTGCGCGACTTAACACCGGAGCAACAGGACAAATGTCTGAAACTGGCGCGCGGACGCTATGTGGCGATGAAGGATGGCTTGCCGGTCTACATCAAACCGCCGGGGCTGGCATGGGAGAGGCTGCGCAACAGCGACCTTCGCGCCCGGGAGCGCAATACCGCCGCCCCCTGCATGGCCGCCAAAGCGACGGGGACCGACTGCATCCATGACGTCATCTTCGGCAAGGGGCTGTGGTGATTACTTGCCGCTGAGTTGCGCCTTCACCAACGCTCCGGCTTTGCCGAAATCCATGGTGCCGGTGTAGCGCTCCTTCAGCGCCGCCATCACCTTGCCCATGTCTTTGAGAGAGGTGGCGGCGGTCTCGGCCACGATGGCGGCCACCGCGGCTTTGGTCTCGGTCTCGTCGAGCTGGCGGGGCATGAATTCGCGGATGATGGCAATCTCGGCCCGTTCGGCTTCGGCCAGTTCGGGACGGCCGCCTTGCTCATACAGGGCCACGGAATCTTCGCGGGACTTAATCAGCTTGCCGAAGAGGGCCAGAATGTCGTCATCCGAAATGCCTTCGCGGCTGTCTTCGGTGCGCGCGGCGATGTCTTTGTCTTTGATGGCGGATTGAATGAGACGCAGCGTCCCCAGCCGCTTCTGCTCGCGCGCCTTCATCGCTTCCTTCACCGCATTCATCAACTGGTCGCGCAAAGCCATGGCCGTCTCCTCGAGTCGGGGGTAATCTAGGCGCTGGCGGTTAGCACTACAACGCAGCCATGGTCACACGCATCCTGCTCATTTTGCTGGGGGTTTTTGCCTTGGCGCTGAACCCTTGCGCCGCAAGCGAAAGCCTTGCCGACGCTGCCGAGCATTTGGCGCTCTACACCGATGGCGCCTATCTGGAGCATAAGCCGGGCGCCCTTGAGGCAGTCGATGAGTTTCGCGCGGTGGCGCAGCGCTGGAGCGTGGACTATTTGAACGCCCACCCCCAAGTCGCATCTGCCGAGATCGAAGCAGCCGCACCCTTGATCGCCCGCGAAAGAACATTCATGGCGGAACCTTTGGCGCCAGGGCTATGGGCTATCAGCGCGCGCTGCCCAAGGTGCTGGCGCCACTCGCGGCGCCCAGCTCAGCTTTTGGCGTTGGAACGGCACCACGGCGGCCTTGCTGCTGGCCAAGGACTACATCTTCAACGACGACGATCCCATCACAGCAGAGGGCGATCTCGTCAAAATTCGCAGCAAGACATATTTCAAAGCGCTAGGCTCTTATGGCTGCTGCATGGGCCGCAAAACGGAGTGGACCTTTCGCGTCGATCCCGGCGAGATCCGCGCCCTGGGGGAAAAACCCGTTATCCCCGAACTTGATGGCGTTGATGCCGTTTTGGATCGGCTGTGGCATGGCAAGCCAGCGACCACATTGGCCGCCCCCTCGGTGATCATGGCGTTGGAACCGATGGTGGCGAAACAGCGAAAGGACGAGACGAAAAGCCAGACGCCGGTGGAAGAAGTCGCCATGTTGAGCGATACGGCGGTGCGGCGGTCCCCCGCCAAGACCGAATTGTGCCTAGTGCTGGATAATTTCCCAGGCATGTACCGCGCCAAGATTGTCCACCGCCTGATCTTCGTTGTGCAGCCACATGGTGCGTACCTGAAGAGCCTAACCATCGAATCCGGAGACGACACCACCGGTTGCCGAAGTTTCGACACGGCGGTGCCTTGATTGCGGGGTTGACCTCGCCCGCCCCCCTCCCTATTTTCCGGCAAATTCGAGGTTTCCCATGACCGATGCTGTGACCCTTTCCTCCGCTGCCGGGAGGAGTGCTTTTCCGCGCGCGAGCCTCGTTCTGGCCGATGGCACCGTGTTTGAGGGCCATGGCTTTGGCGCCGCCACGCAAGCGGTAGGCGAGGTGTGCTTCAACACCGCCATGACGGGATACCAGGAAATCCTGTCGGACCCCTCTTATGCCGGACAGATCGTCTGCTTCACCTTTCCCCATATCGGCATTGTCGGCGCCAACAATGAGGATATCGAATACACCACGCCCCATGTGCGCGGGGTGATCGTGCGCGCCGATGCGGCCAGCCCCTCCAATTACCGCGCCTTGATGAGCCTGGATGCCTGGCTGAAGAAACACAATATTCCGGGTATTGCGGGGATCGATACCCGCGCGCTGACAGGGCGCATCCGTTCCCTCGGCATGCCTCATGGTGTGATTGGACGCAGCGATGATGCCGGCGCCTTGCAGGCGGCGGCCCAGGGCTTTCCGGGGCTGGTCGGCCTCGACCTCGCCAAGGAGGTAACCGCGCGCCAGATGTTCAAATGGGATGAGACGCCCTGGGAATGGAACAAAGGCTACGGCAAGCAGGAGAACCCGACATTCCGCGCCGTGGTGCTGGATTACGGGGTGAAGAAGAACATCCTGCGCCTTTTGGCGGGGCTTGGCGCCGATATCACCGTGCTGCCAGCGCAGTCTTCGCTGGACGATGTGCTGCGCCATGAGCCCCATGGCGTGGTGCTGTCCAACGGGCCCGGCGATCCGGCGGCCACCGGCGAATACGCCATTCCGGTGATCCGCGGGCTGGTGGACAAAGGCCTGCCGGTGTTCGGCATCTGCCTCGGCCATCAGATGCTGGGGATCGCGCTGGGCGGCACCACCAAGAAAATGGCCCAAGGCCATCACGGCGCCAATCATCCGGTGAAGGATCTGGAGACCGGCAAGGTGGAGATCGTGTCGATGAATCACGGCTTCACGGTCGATGCCGACACATTGCCCGCAGGCGTGAAGCAGACGCATGTCTCGCTGTTCGATGGCAGTAATTGCGGTCTTCGCCTGGAAGGCGCGCCGGTATTCAGCGTGCAATATCACCCCGAAGCCTCGCCAGGGCCGATGGATTCGCACTACCTGTTCGACCGCTTTGCCGAAGCGGTGAAGCAGAGGGTTTAAGCCTCGCTGTCGTGCGGGCTTCGAGGGCCTGCGCCCAACCTTTGTGCGGACTCCACACCGTTGTGCGCGCAGGCCGCCTCAGCATGACGACAGAGGTGCAAGGTAAAAATCGAAAACCTCGTCATGCGAGCGCTCCGCGCGAAACGCCGGTCGCAACCCTGTACCGGTGCTCGAGCGCGGAGCCTCGAAGCACGCAAGCCCAGTTTTTTCAGCGCTTCAGCTCGATCACATCGAAGGTCGATTCCTGCACCGGGTAGGGGAGTTCTAAGCGGGCTCTGCCGTCGTGGGTGACGGAGAAGAGGCCGATCTGGTCGTCGGGGGTGGCGTCGGCACCGGCCCCGGCGCTGCTGCCGGAATAGGCGGGCTTTTTCTCCGCCGGGCCATAGGCGGTAACGTAAGAGGCGCCGAGATACACCAGCCCGTCGCCATTGGGATAAAGGGTGCCCAGGGTGCGCTGGCTGCCGGACAGCTTCTCGAAGGCAAGGCGGCCATCCCCAGCCGGGACAATACGGCAACGGAACCAGCCATAGACCACTGCGGGCGTCATGCCGCCGAGCTTTAAGGTGCGGCAGCGCCAAGTGCCGATCAGGCGGCGCTCGCTCGCGGCCACCGTTGCGGCGGCCAGGATGGAGCGGATGGCGGCATAGTCCGAAGGCTTGGCGCGGCGGGCCTCGTCGAGCCCCTTGGCTCTGGATTCGGCAATGCGGCCCAGGCGCTCGACATCGCGCGGCGCGGCTTCTTGCTGCCAGCCAGCCTGAGCGGCAGCGGTGAGCAGTAGCGCGGCGAGGAGACTGCAAGCAGCCCCCCTCCGCTTCGCTACGCTCAGCACCTCCCCCGTAAACGGGGGAGGAAAGGTTGGTTTCTCAGCCTTCCCCAGATTCATCGGATTTGCTTCCTTCGTCGGCCACGCTCCAGCTATCGAGCACGGAGGCTGGCGGCACGCCCATGACGTTATACCCGGCATCAACGTAATGCACTTCGCCGGTCACGCCTGCGGACAATTCGGAAAGAAGGTAAAGAGCCGAACCGCCGAGATTGTCGAGCTCGATGGTGCGCTTCAAGGGTGTCAGCCCCTTGATCCAGCGGAACATGGTGCGCCCGCCGCCCACAGCAGAGCCCGCCAGAGTGCGGATGGGACCGGCGCTGATGGCGTTGACGCGCAAGCCATCGGCGCCGAGATCGGCAGCGAGATATTTGACCGAAGCCTCCAACGCCGCCTTGGCAACGCCCATGACATTGTAGCTCGGCATCACCTGACGGGCGCCGAGATAGGACAGCGTTAGCATGGCGCCGTCACGGCCCTTCATCAATTTGGCAGCGCGCTGGGCCACCGCGGTGAAGGAATAGCAAGAGATCGACAGCGTTTGGACGAAATTGGCGCGCGTGGTGTCGACGTAACGGCCCTTGAGTTCATTGCGGTCGGAAAAGGCAATGGCATGAACGAGAAAATCGAGGCCGCCCCATTCCTTGGCGATGGTTCCGAAAGCCGCATCGAGCTGGGCATCGTCTTCGACATCGGCGGCCAGCAAAATCTTGGCGCCGATGGAATCGGCCAGCGGCTTGAGGCGCTTGAACTGTGGCGCCCCCTGATAGGTGAACGCGACTTCGGCGCCATGGGCGGCCAGCGTCTTGGCAATGCCCCAAGCGATGGAATGGTCGTTGGCAACGCCCATCACTAGGCCACGTTTACCGGCCATCAAACTGGTGGGTGTTGTCATCGCATCCTCAAAGCTAAAGCCCAGCGCCCCATGGCCCCACCTTGCCCCGATTGGCAAGGCGGGAACAAGGCGGGTTGTGATCCTATTGTACGGGATTGATGTAAATCAGCCGCCAAGCCGCTCAAACACCAGCGTGGCATTGGTGCCACCAAAGCCGAAACTGTTGGAAAGCACCCGCTCCAGCCCGGCATTATCGATCCGCTTGCGCACGATCGGGGTGTCGCCCAGTTCCGGATCCAGCTCCGTAATATGGGCACTTTCGGCAATAAAATCGCCCTGCATCTGCAGGATGGAATAGATCGCCTCTTGCGCCCCGGCTGCCCCCAAGGAATGGCCGGTCAGCGATTTGGTCGAGTTCACAAAGGGAATCTTGTCGACGAAGACTTCGCGCATGGCCTTGACCTCGGTGATATCGCCGACCGGTGTCGAGGTGCCATGGGCGTTGATGTAATCGACGGGGCCGCTGACGGTGGCCAGCGCCTGCTGCATGCAGCGCACCGCACCCTCACCCGAAGGCGCCACCATATCGTGGCCATCGGAGGTGGCGCCGTAGCCGGTCAGCTCGCAATAGATTTTGGCGCCGCGGGCGCGGGCGTGTTCCAGTTCTTCGAGCACCAAAACGCCGCCGCCGCCGGCGATGACAAAGCCGTCACGGCCCTTGTCGAAAGCGCGGCTGGCGGTGGCGGGGGTGTCGTTATATTTGGACGACATGGCGCCCATGGCATCGAAAAGTGCCGAGAGCGTCCAATCCAGTTCCTCGCCGCCGCCGGCGAACATCACATCCTGCTTGCCCCACTGGATCAGCTCTGCCGCATTGCCGATGCAATGGGCGCTGGTCGAACAGGCCGAGGAGATCGAATAGTTGACGCCCTTGATCTTGAACCAGGTCGAGAGCACCGCCGAGCAGGTCGAAGACATGCATTTGGGCACGGCAAAAGGCCCGATCTTCTTGGGCCCGGTGGCTTCGGCGATCTTGTCGGCGGCGAACAGCGTGCGCGTCGAGGGGCCGCCCGAACCGACGATGAGGCCGGTCTTGGGATTGATGATGTCTTTTTCTTCGAGGCCGGAATCCTTCAGCGCCTGATCCATCGCGATAAAGGCATAGGCCGCGGTGTCGCCCATGAAGCGCTTGGCGCGCCGGTCGATCAGCGCCTCCAGATCGATCTTCACGGCGCCTTCCACCTGGCTGCGAAAGCCCATGGCTTTTTGGCTTTCGGCAAGACGGATGCCCGACTTGGCGTGATAAAGACTATCCGTGACTTCCGCGGCGTTGTTGCCGATGGAAGAGACGATACCAAGCCCCGTGACGACGACGCGCCTCATGGACGTATCCCTTTCTTATGTTTGGTCGCGCGGCCAGACGGAAAACCGCTTCACACTTTTCCTGGCCGACGCTCCGATAGACCTAAGCCGGTTGCGGGGCGTCCTGGAACAAGCCCACGCGCAAATCTTTGGCTTCGTAGATCACTTGACCGTCAACCTTCATCACCGCATCGGCAATGCCCATCACCAAGCGGCGCATGATGACGCGCTTCAGATCGATGGAATAGCTGATCAGCTTGTTGGTCGGCAGCACCATGCCGGAGAATTTCACCTCGCCGACGCCGAGCGCGCGGCCCTTGCCCGGCCCGCCCAGCCAGCCGAGGAAAAAGCCGACAAGCTGCCACATGGCATCGAGGCCAAGGCAGCCGGGCATCACCGGGTCATTCTCGAAATGGCATTTGAAGAACCAGAGGTCGGGATTGATTTCCATCTCGGCTTGGATCTGGCCTTTGTCGAACAGGCCGCCCTTTTCGGTTATCTGCGTAATGCGGTCGAACATCAGCATGGGCGGCAGCGGCAGACGGGCATTTCCCTCACCGAACAATTCACCCTTGGCGCAGGCCAGAAGACCCGCCAAATCGAAGCTCGATTTGCGCTCGGCACAGGCGTTATCCACTTTTTCCATGTCCCTCAATGGCTTGCGAGAAAATTGTCGCAGGCTGACCCTGCGACGATTTCTACGTTAGAACTATTCTAACGATTAGCGTACTATCCGGTGAAGAATGACGCTCGGATGTCATAGCCTTTCATGCTGTCAAAGGCGAGAGGGCTTGAAGTACCGGCACGAACTGACGCCACGTTCGGCACAGCGGACCGGCGCCGAAAAAAGGGACTACAACCAGCATGCGTAAGAGAATGCGCGAATCAACAAACGAGTCCGCCGTCACGCGCCTTAGGGCCGCGGGCCTGCGCCCCACACGTCAGCGCAACGAGCTGGCGGATCTGCTGTTCCGTGACGGCCATCGCCACCTGACAGCCGAGACCCTGCACGCCGACGCCGTCAGCAAGGGCATCCGGGTGTCGCTGGCGACCGTCTACAACACCCTGCACCAGTTCACCAATTCTGGGCTTCTGCGGCAGGTGATGGTGGATTCGACGCGCTCCTATTTCGACACCAATGTCACCGAGCACCAGCATTTCTACTACGAAGAAGACGGCATGCTGGCTGACATCCCGGGCTCCGAAGAAATTGCCGTTGGCAATATTCCTGACGCTCCCGAGGGCACCAAGGTGGCCCGCGTGGATGTGGTTGTCCGCCTGACACGTTCCTGATCCGGGCTTGCGATTTTCGTTGTCTTTTGTTTCCCTTCCGCGCGACGCTGGAGGACAACGATGCTTGGACTTCTGGTCATCGATATGCAGCAAGCGATGTTCGGCGCCGCCGAGCCTTACGGCGGGCGCGCCGTGGTGACCCACATCGCTAGTCTGATCGTGCGCGCCCGCGCCGCCATGGCACCGGTTTTTTATATGCAGCATGATGGCGGCCCCGGCGATGCTTTCGATAAGAACGGGCCGGGCTTTGCCCTGCTGCCCGAGATTGCGCCCGTCGAGGGCGAGCGCGTCACCGTGAAGACGCGCACCAGCGCCTTCTATGAGACCGGGCTCGATCTGACGTTGCGCGCTGCGGGCATCGATGCGCTGGCGATTTGCGGCATGCAGACCGAATACTGTGTCGATACCACGGTGCGCAGTGCCTTCGAGCGCGGCTATCGCGTCACCGTCGCCTGCGATGCGCACACCACATGCGACAGCGCCTTGCTGCCCGCCGCCACCATCATCGCCCATACCCAGCATCTGTGGAATGGCCGCTTCGCGCGGCTGAAACTGGCCCAGGACGTGGTGTTCGCACGGTGAGCAGGACGCTCGACTTGCGCGGGCTTAAATGTCCGCTGCCTGCCCTTTTGGCGCGCCGTGCCATGCTGGGTTCGGCGCCGGGAGAGATCGTCGAAATCGTTTGCGATGACCCCTTATGCGGTCTCGACATCCCGCATATGTGCCGCGAGGAAGAAATCGAAGTGGTGGAGCAAAAGCGCGACGGCGCGCTTGTGCATCTATGGCTGCGGCGGATGGGCCAGGGGCTCGATGTGGCCGAGGACATCCTGAGCCTGTAGCGCGCGCGGCTCGCTCTTCGCCTGCTCGGCGGTGAGGAGCACGATTTCGGCATAAGCTTCGTATGAGGTGATGGGACGGGTGGAGACATCGCCCTCCCAAGCCCAGCTATGGTGGTACCAGCCGCGGCCGCGCCACGCGGGCCACGCATCCAGACTGCTCGTCAGATAGGTGGTTTTGGTTTGGGTATCGCGGGTGTCGAAGAGGAAGAACGGATAACCCGCCCGCACGGTCACCTCTGCCGCCCGCAGCAGCAGATAGTTCTCCACCGTCTCACGCTTGGTAGCGGCATTGCCGGTGAAGGTGATGCGGTAACGGTTGGCGGCGAGTTGTTGATCGGTATAGCCGGTGGTCTGCTGCGCATCGCGCGGACCATAAGGGGCGGGCGATTCACAGGCTGCCAAAAGCCCCGCCACGAACAGCGCCAGCGCAGCGCGGCTGAGAAAAGATGTCGCAGGAAAGGGATCGAGACGCATAGCCAGTACAGACTCCTGCAAATCCAACGTCTTAGCAAGGCATTTTGTTCCCCGAGCACAACCCAAACGGGCAACGCCATGCTATAATCGTGCGGACATCACTTGATAACTGAACGGTCAGTAACTTATAACTTGTTGCCATGGACCAGATAGTCGAAAAACCAACCAAGACTTGGCAACGGCGCAAGCAGGCCCGCCCTGGCGAAATCCTGGAAGCCGCGCTCGCGGTCTTTGCCGATAAGGGTTTCTCCGCCGCGCGCATGGAAGACATCGCCGCCAAGGCCGGGGTCACCAAAGGCACCATCTACCTCTACTTCCAGAGCAAGGAAGAGGTCTTCAAATCGCTGGCCCGCCAGCATGTCACCGACACTTTGGCGATGGCCTCCGAGGAAGCGCGCAAATTCGAAGGCTCGACCTTCGATTTTCTCTCAGTCTTCGTGCAGCGCTGCGCCTGCATGATTTCGACCAGCAAGGCGGTCGCCCTGCCCAAGATCATCATCGCCGAATCGGGCAACTTTCCAGAATTGGCCACCTTCTGGCGCAGGGAAGTCAGCGATAAGACAATAGCGATGCTCTCCAGCATCATCGCCAAAGGCATCGCCCGCGGCGAAATCCGCGACGTACCGCCCGAATATGTCGCCAAGCTTTGTATGGCACCGATGATGATGAGCCTGATCTGGCACAGCATCGTCTCCGATCCCGACGACATCCCCTTCGACTATAAGGCCTTCATTGCGATGCATCGCGATGTGCTGTACCGCGGCCTGAGGGCGGACCCGGCGTCATGAGCAAGCGCGATGTGCTGATCGGGCTGGTGCTGGCGGTGGTTCTGACCGCTTGCGCCAAGCCCCATGAAGGCCAGTGGCTCGGCTATGCCGAAGGCGATGTCGCCTACATCGCGGCGCCCAATGCGGGCTGGGTCACCGATTTGAAAGTCGAGCGCGGCGGCGTGGTCAAGAACGGCGAAGCGCTGTTCGGCCTGGACGATACCAATCAAGCCTCGACCCGCGACCAAGCCGAAGCACAGATCGCCACCACCCAAGGCCAGATCGCGGGCGCCGAAGCCAATCTCGATCTCGCCCGCCGCCAACTGGTGCGCCAAAAGGGATTGCTGGCAACGGCGGCAACCTCGCGCCAAGCTTATGACGAGGCCAAATCGGCTTATGACGCTGCGGTGGCGCAAGTGGCGCAGCTGACCGCCAGCAAGACACAAGCCCGGGCCAGCCTGACGGGCGCGGCCTATCAGCTCTCGCAGCGCCAAGTGATCGCCCATACCGCCGGGGTGGTGCAGGAGATCTATTTTCGGCCCGGCGAATATGCCCCGGCCCAGACCCCGGTGATCGCCATCCTGCCGCCGGAGAATGTCTATGTCCGCTTCTTCGTGCCGGAAGCGGAATTTGCCCATATCCGCATGGGCCAGAAAGTCAAGATTCACTGCGATGGCTGCCCCGACAATCTCACCGGCAGCATCAGCTTTATCGCCAGCACGCAGGAGTTCACGCCACCCGTGATCTTCTCCAATCAGAGCCGCAGCCAGCTGGTCTTCAAGGTGGAAGCCCGCCGCCCCGGCGGCTTTAAGCTCAATCCCGGTCAGCCCGTCGACGTGGATGGGTTATGAGTGGTCAGCCCGTCGCCAAGCCCGGCAGGAAGCCTGGCGGCGGAATGGCGATCGACGTCAAAGGTCTGACCAAGCGCTTCGGTAAGAAGGTGGCGGTCAACGCCGTCGATATCGCGGTGCCAGAGGGTCAGGTCTGGGGCTTTCTCGGCCCCAACGGCTCGGGCAAGACCACCACCATCCGCATGCTCTGCGGCCTTTTGCATGCCGATGCCGGTGAAGGCACCTGCCTCGGTTACGATCTGCGCAAGGAAGCCGACGCGATCAAACGCGAGACCGGCTACATGACCCAGAAATTCAGCTTCTGGGAGGATCTGACGATCCGCGAAAACCTCGAATTCGTGGCCCGGGTCTATGGCTTGTCTGGGGTGCGCCGGCTGGTGGACGAGACGCTGGAGAAATTGGGCCTGACGGCGCGCCAGAACCAACTGGCCGGAGAGCTTTCCGGCGGCTGGAAGCAGCGTATGGCGCTGGCCGCCTGCACCTTGCATGGCCCCAAGCTGCTCTTGCTCGACGAGCCCACCGCCGGTGTCGATCCCAAAGCGCGGCGCGATTTCTGGGATGAAATCCACAAGCTGGCGGATGGCGGCATCACCGTTCTGGTCTCCACCCATTACATGGACGAAGCCGAGCGCTGCGACAAAATCGTCTTCATCAGTTCGGGCGTTATCGTGGCGCGCGGCACCGTGGCCGAGATCGTCAAAGCCTCCGGCCTCATCACCTACACCGTTGAGGGTGAAGGCGCCCGCCAACTCGCCGACCGCTTGCGGGGCCAGAGGGGCATCGAGTTCGTCAGCTTCTTCGGCGCCTTGCTGCATGTCTCGGGCTATGACCGCGCGCTGTTGGAAAGCGCCCTGGCGCCCTATCGCAGCGACGGCAAACTCATCATCACCGAAACGGTGTCGAGCCTGGAAGACGTTTTCATTCAATTGCAGCAGCAGGCTGGCGCATGAAAAATTTCGCCGTCCATCGCATCTACGCCATGCTGGGCAAGGAATTCATCCAGATGCGGCGCGACCGCACCACGCTGGCCATGCTGATCGGCATTCCGCTGATGCAGCTCTTCCTCTTCGGCTATGCCATCAACATGGTGCCGCGCCATTTGCCGAGCGCGCTGATCGTGACGGATTCGGGCCCCTTCTCCGATTCCATCGTTTCGGCGCTGGCCAATTCGAGCTATTTCGATATCGGCCACACCACCTATTCGCGGCCAGCGGCGCGCCGCTTGCTGGCGCAAAACCGCGTCGCCTTCGTGATCGAAATCCCGGCCAATTTTTCCCACGATGTGGTGCGCGGCGCGGGCCCCAGCATCCTGGTCGAAGCCGATGCCACCGATCCTGCTGCCAGTTCCTATGCCGTTGCCGCGCTGAACGGGCTGGCCACCAGCGCCTTGCGCGACGATCTGAAAGGCCCCTTGGCGGCGCGCGCGCCGCAAGCGCCCGCCTTCAATGTGATCGTTCACAGCCTCTACAACCCCGAAGCCAATACCCAGTACAATGTGGTGCCGGGGCTTTTGGGCATCATCTTGACCATGACCATGGTGATGGCGACCTCGATTTCGCTGACCCGCGAACGCGAACGCGGCACCTTTGAAAATCTCTTGGCAATGCCGACGCGGCCCTTCGAGATCATGGTGGGCAAGATCACGCCCAACATCTTCGTCGGCGCTTTTCAGGCGGCGCTGATTCTGGGCGTCGCCAAATGGATCTTCCATGTGCCGATGCTGGGCTCGTTCGGTCTTCTGGCCATCGCGGCGACGATTTTCATCACCGCCCTTTTGGGCGTCGGCTACACCATCTCCACCGTCGCCACCAATCAGATGCAGGCGATGCAGATGACCTTCTTTTTCCTGATGCCGTCGATTTTGCTCTCCGGCTTCGCCTTCCCCTTCCGCGGCATGCCCTTCTGGGCGCAATGGATCGGCGAGGCCCTGCCCATCACCCATTTCCTCAGAATCGTCCGCGGCATCTTGCTCAAAGGTAACGGCTGGATCGAGATATGGCCGGATATCTGGCCCATGGTTCTGTTTTTGTTCGTGGCGGGAACCGTGGCCGTGACCCGCTTCCGTCAAACTCTCGACTAAAACCGCTGCTATCCTTCTATTGCTGTCCGGGCCTCGCCTCTGCGAGGCGGTTGCAATTCGATTTTCGGGGGCAAAGGGGCTACATCTGCGCCGGGCCCCTTGCGATTTTTGGTGCCGCGTTGGAAATTCCTGCTTACGAGGCCTTAAGGATGGCACCACCGACAAATGGGGGCGATCCGGTAATGGGGGACGATTCGTCCGCATGTCAGATCTGTCGCTGATCCTGCAGTGCGGGCTAGCCTTCGTGCTGGTGCTGCTCACGATCTTGTCGGCGCAGCTGGTGCTGCTGGCGGGTTTGCGCCTGACACGGCCGCTGCAATCGCCCCGCCGCCCCCTTCTGCCCGACGAAGCCTTGCCGCCCGTGCTGGTGCAGCTGCCGGTGCGCAACGAGGGCGCCCTGGCCGTGCGCGTTGCCGCCGCCGCGGCCCGCCTCGACTGGCCGCGCCTGCATATCCAGGTGCTGGATGATGGCGACGAAGAGACTCACGAAGCGCTGAAGCAGGCTATTCTGGCCGCGGTTCCCGCAGGCACCAGCATTGCCGTGCTGCGCCGCGGAGAGCGCACCGGGTTCAAGGCGGGCAATCTGGCTTTTGGCCTGGCCCAATCGGACGAGCCGTTCATCGCCATGTTCGATGCCGATTTTGTCCCCGAGCCCGATTTCCTGCGCCGCACAGTGCCCGCCCTGATCGCCGATACCGGCCTTGCCTTTGTGCAATCGCGCTGGGGCCATGCCAATCGCGAAACCAACTGGCTGACGCGGGCACAGGGCCTGCTGCTCGACGCTCATTTCGCCATCGAACAGGAAGCCCGCAACCGCGCCGGTCTGCCGCTGTCCTTCAACGGTTCGGGCGGCGTATGGCGGCGCGAGGCCATCAACCATGCCGGCGGCTGGCATGGCGACACGCTGACCGAAGATCTCGACCTTTCCATCCGCGCCGCTCTCAAAGGCTGGCGCAGCTGTTTCCTCAGCGATGTCGTGGCCTATGGCGAATTGCCGGAGACGGCGGCGGCTTGGCGCGCCCAGCAAGGGCGCTGGACCAAGGGCCATGCCCAATGCGCCAGGAAGCTTCTGGGCACCGTCTGGCAGAGCGCCATGCCGGTCACCGTCAAAGCTGCGATGACGCTGCAAATGTGCCAGTTCGCGTTCTATACGCTGGCGTTTTTGAGTGCCGTGATCAGCCTTAGCCTGATGTATATCGGCGCCATCTATCTGGAGAGCGTCGGCCGTCTCGGCCTTTTCGTCACCGGTTTTGGCCTTGGCTCCAGCTTTGCGTATGTCTGGCTCGGCCAGAAGCTGCTCGGCCGCGACCGTATGATCGGTTTGCACCGCGCCCTGCTGCTCTCGGTGGTGTTTCCGAGCGGGCTGATTTTGGCCAACACCCACGCCACCTGGAATGCCTTCTTCTCCCGCCGCATGAACTTTCAGCGCACCCTGCGCGCCGGTGAGCGCTATGCCGGTGGCTGGCGCGGCGGCCCGGAACTTTTGGCGGGGGTCTTCCTGCCGGTCTTTGCCTTTACCGAACAAGCCTGGAGCGCGCCCTTCTTCACCTTTGCCGTGGCGGGTCTGATTTCCATCGGCGTGATGGGCTTCTCGGGACGGCTTGGCGGGGCGGCCCTGCCCGGCGCCCGCACCCAGCGGCGCATCAGCCCAAACGATTGAAGAGCACGATGAGAATGCCGCGGCGTGGGCTTGCGGCAATTTGTCGCAGACCAAATACGGGCCGTTTTGGCGCCTTTTTGAGCCTTTCGGGCGTTTTCGGCGCTCCCGATACAGCGTATTCCCTGGCCGCATCCGTGTAAAATTTCAGTCAAATTCGAGCCAATAGCCTAACTTCCCTTTGAAACGGCTTTGCTAGCCTTGCCGGCAACAGTCGCTGACAGTCAAAGCGAGAAGTGGGCAATGGTGGGGTCTTCAACAGGACGCGCGGGACTGCGGCTTGCAGCGGTGGCGTTTGTCTGTGCCGGCTTGGCGGGATGCGCCAGCTCGTCCTATGACGATGACGACAGCTATGCGGGCAATGGCACACAGGCCGGTCCCCGGCCGATCGCCAGCGGCGTGCTGCAATGCGTGCCCTATGCCCGCGATCATTCCGAGGTGAAGCTTTGGGGTGATGCCTATACCTGGTGGGACAAGGCGCAGGGGCGTTACGGCCGCTCGCACCAGCCCAAGGAAGGCGCCGTTCTGGTGCTCTACAATTACGCGGGACCGGCGCGCGGCCATGTCGCCGTGGTACGCGATGTCGTGGATGCGCGCGACATCCGCATCGATCATGCCAATTGGCTCGACGATGGCGCCATCTATACCAACGACCCGGTGCGCGATGTCAGCCCCAGCAATGACTGGAGCCAGGTGCGGATCTTCAACCAGCGGGCCGGTACCTGGGGCGTGCACATTTACCCCGTGCAGGGCTTTATCGGACCGGGGACGGGAGACGATCCGGCGCTGAGCGATGTGCCGGTGGCCGCCGCACCGCGCAAGAACGACGCCATCGCCGCCCTGCTGGCCAATGACGATCTGGGCCCCGGAACCAATTAAGCCAGCAGCCGTTACGCAAGGGGCCGATTTGTGGGCCGCGCCCCTTTGAGGCCGCTGCAAGGCGGATTATGGTTCGCGCCTTCTTCCTGCGCGGCCCTTGCCGGAGATTGGTGCAGACAACCGCCCCGTGAACAAAATTCTCTCCGAGACATCGCCCAACGACCCGCTGGAACAGATTTCAGAAGCGGTTCTGCACAGTGCCCAGCCGCATGGACGAACCTCTACCCTGACAATCGCGGCGCTGGGCGTGGTCTTCGGCGATATCGGCACCAGCCCGCTTTATGCGGTGCGTGAATCGGCGCTCGCCGCCGGGCATCACGTCGCCATCCAGTCCGCCATCATGGGGGTGGTATCGCTGATCGTCTGGGCGCTGTTCATTGTGGTGACGCTGAAATACGTCGTCTTCATCATGCGCGCCGACAATGATGGCGAAGGCGGGGTGCTGGCACTCGCCTCTCTTGCCCATCGTGCCCAAGGCCTCAGCCGCCCCACCAAGCTGGCCATCGGCACCGCCGCCATTATGGGCCTGGCGCTTTTCATCGGCGACGGCATGCTGACGCCCGCGATTTCGGTGTTGTCGGCGGTGGAAGGTCTGGGGACCGAAAGCCACTTCTTCACGCCGCTGATCATCCCGCTGACGCTGGCAATTCTTATCTGCCTTTTCGCGGTGCAAGCGCGCGGCACGGCCATCATCGGCCGGGTCTTCGGTCCCATCATGGTGGTGTGGTTCGTCATCATCGGCATTCTTGGTATCGAGGCGATTGTTCGCGCGCCGCAAATCTTGTTGGCGATCAGCCCCTATTACGGCTTGATGCTGTTCATCGAGGAGCCGTGGACGGCTTTCGTGGCGCTGGGCTCAGTGGTCCTGGCGGTGACTGGCTGCGAGGCGCTTTATGCGGATATGGGCCATTTCGGCCGCTTTCCCATCCGCTTTGCCTGGCTGGTGATTGTGCTGCCGATGGTGCTGCTCAACTATTTCGGCCAGGGTGCGGCGCTGCTTCTGGCGCCGCAGAAAGCCCATTTCGCCTTTTATGCCCTGGGGCCGAGCTGGGCGCATTATCCGCTGGTGATTTTGGCGACGATGGCGACCGTGATCGCCAGCCAAGCGGTGATATCGGGCGTCTTTTCCATCACCCGCCAAGCGGTGCAGCTCGGCATGCTGCCGCGGATGGAAATCCGCCATACCTCGGCCACCGATTACGGCCAAATCTATGTGCCGCAGATGAATGCGTATCTCGCGGTCGGCGTAGTCTTGATCGTGCTGATCTTCAAAAGCTCCAACGCGCTGGCGGCGGCCTATGGCATCGCGGTGACCGGCGTGATGGTGCTGAGCACCGTCCTGGTCGCCATCGTGGCGCACAAATTATGGCGTTGGAAATTGCGCTTTGTGGCGCCGGTGTTCGGCCTTCTGGCCTTGATCGATGTCGCCTTCCTGGCCTCCAACGCGCTGAAGATTTTCGAAGGCGGCTGGCTGCCGCTGCTCATCGCCAGCGTGGTCTTTCTTATCATGAACACCTGGCGGATGGGACGGCGCGTACAGCTTGAACGCATGCGCGACCAATCCATGCCGCTCGCGCTGCTGCTGGAGCGGGCCGAAAAAACGCCGGTGCGGGTTTCGGGCACGGCGGTGTTCTTGAGTGCGCGATCGGACGTAGTGCCGAGCGCCTTGCTGCACAATCTAAAACACAACAAGGTGCTGCATGAGCGCATCCTGATCACCCAGGTGATGGTCGATGATGTGCCGCAAGTGGCCGCCGAACGGCGGCTGGAAGTCGAAAAGCTGGGCAAAGGCTTTTACGTGCTGCACATCCATCACGGCTATTTTGAAACGCCCGATGTGCCCAAGGCGCTGCTCAATGCGCGCCGCTTCGGCCTTGCCGTCGATCCCGAAACCACGACGTTTTTTATCGGCCGCGATACGCTGATCCCGTCGGAAAATTCGCCGCTGTCGCATTGGCGCAGCTGGCTTTACATCAAACTCGCCGCCAACGCCCTGTCGCCGGCGCGGTTCTATCACCTGCCGCCGAACCGCGTGGTGGAGATGGGCGCGCAACTGGCGATTTGAGCACCGGCTTTGGCGGCAGCCTCAGCGCGATGACGCGGAACGGCGCCCGGCTTCGCTCCGCGGGGCGTTGTGGTGGATCATCCCGGCAAAAGCGTCGAACAGCTTGTGCATCTGGGGCGGCTTGTAGGGATAGACCGCGGGCGGGTCCATGGCATGGACGATGGCGGTGTTGTCAGCCTCGAACACGAGGAGCTTGCCATCTTGGGTCTCTGCACAATCCACTTGAAAATAGTCGAGCCCAATCCGCTTTATCATCTCCGCCAGTGCGGACGCGTGACGAACCGCGAAATCCGAGTCAAAAGTCTGGAAGAAATGCGCCTCCTCCGCACGTTTGGCAGCATTACGGTCCATACCGGCATTCAGATACCAGATCTTCCACTGATCGGAGATCGCCATATGGCAGGCGTAAGGTTTTCCGCCGACACACGCCAGGCGGTATTTTCGGAACAGCCCGTCGGACGACAGGTAATCCACATAGGGCGACAGAAAGAATTCACTGGCGTCCTGAAACATCAAATAGCGCTCGAGGTCTTCTGCATTCTCAAGCTTGGCAAGCCCGCGCCCGGCGTGGGAGCCCACCGGCCGCACGATGAGGGGAAAGCCACCATTCGGCAGCATGGAGCCGAGGCCAGCCGGATTGGCCGCGAGCCCGGCCAGTTCCTCATGCGACAGCCGCGCGGTGGCTGGAATGATCAGATCGGGAACCGACTCCAGAAGCACAAACAGGCGGTCGCGTTCGAGCGCGCGTATGCCGGAGGGGCTGTTGAGCAATGGCCGCCCCGCCATAAGCCGGTCGATTTCGGCGAGCGTTGCCAGCGAAGAATTCGGTGCCACAACCATGGCCACATCATAGGGCGGCAATTCATGGTCCGCCCCCGGCACGATGTAGAGTGTCGTTAGTTCTATATCGCTGCCTTCCAGCAGAAATTCGATGGGCGTGTTTTCCCCGATATCCATGTCGGCGGCGAGAGCCAGAAGGCGCAGCCGCGGCGTCTCGCAAGGCGAGCGGAACAGACGTTGATACTGCAGAACCTCATTCTGCATCGCGAGGCCCGTCTGTTGGTCACCCAGCAATTGGGCGATAACCGACAAATCCATGCCGATACCGGCACCGGCGGCATCGTCGGTTACCTTGTCCATCAGCTCGTCCCACAACGGATGCAGATCAATCCCGTCAAACGCCATTTTGGTCAGGCGCGCCACGCCGATGCGTTCTGCGCAATACGGTGTCCGCTCCGGCGCCATTGTGTCCCTTTGCCAGCCCATACTCTGTGATCTTCCGAAGCCCCTGCGGCGGCGCAGCCTCGCCCGATTTGGTTACCGCGCGGTTACCAAGAGGCGTGGCACATCACACGGGCGCAAAGCGCCTCAGCATGATGGGAACGGCGAATAGCGAATAGAAAAAGGGCCTGACAGATTTTGCCATCAAGCCCTGCTCGCTTTCAATCCAGCGCGTAGACCAGCGCCTTCAGATACGCGCTTTCGGGCAGCATGGGATGGACCGGGTGATCGGGACCGGCGCCGGCGGTGTGGATGAGGCGGGCGCTGCGGCCTGCCCGTGCGATGCCGGTGGCGCATTCGTTGGCGAAGCGTTCCAAGGGGATGTTGTGCGAGCAGGAGGCCAAAAACACAAAGCCGCCGGGCGCGGTGATCAACGCCGACAGCCGCGCCAGTTTGCGATAGGCTTTGGCGCCCGTTTCGAGGTCTTTTTTGGCTTTGACGAAGGGCGGCGGATCGCCGATCACCACGTCGAAGCGCTCGCCCGCGGCGGCAAAGCGTTCCATCTCTTCAAAGACATCGGTTTTGAGGAAATTGGCTTTGAGCTGATTGGCAGTGGCGGCTTCCTCGGCCAAAGCCACGGCAGGCGCAGAGGATTCCAGACCCGCCACTTCCTTGGCACCGGCCTTGGCAGCAGCCAGCGCAAAACCACCGGTGTAGGAATAGCCATCGAGCACCGAGCGGCCTTTGGCGAGCTTGGCTATGAAGGCGCGGTTTTCGCGCTGATCGTAATACCAGCCGGTCTTCTGGCCCGTCGCGGCATCGGCGAAATAGCGCACGCCGTTCTCCTCGATGGTGATGCGCCCGCCGCCTTCGGCTTCGACATAACTCTCAAGACCCTCAAGGGCCCGGGCCGGGGTGTCGGCCCGCAGGATGATCTTGGCCGCGGGGATGAGCTTGCCCAGTGCCGCCAGCAAAATCTTTTTCAGCGCTTCCATACCGGCAGTGGTGATCTGCACCACAAACGTATCGCCGAAGCGATCGATGGTGAGGCCCGGCAAGCCATCGCCTTCGGCATGGACGAGACGGTAATAGGGGGCGTCGAACAAAGCCTCGCGCAGGGCCAGCGCCCGGGCGAGTTTTCCCGCGAAAAACGCCTGATCCACTGGCACATCCAGCGCCGGGGCGACGAAGCGCACCGCGATCAGACTCTTGGCATTGAAAAAGCCGGTGCCGAAGGGCTGGCCGTCATCGCCCAGCACATTGACGACGCTGCCGGGGGCCAGCTCTTTGCTCATCTCGATCTCGTTGGAGAACAGCCAAGGGGCGCCGGCGCGGGCGCGCTTTCCTTCACGGGGTTTGACCCGGATCACGGGGCGAGGGCTCATAATAGATTCCTTATGCGGCAATGAGGCCGCGGCAGCACATTAGAGTAAGAAGGCAAGCGCTGCAGAGCGGCTTAGCCGGGCTTTTTCTTCAGCCGGAGGCCGCGCCCGCCGTCGGGTCCCTCGGCAATCAGCTCGATCCCCGCCGCTTCCAGAGCACCGATCAGCTTCATCAGGGAATCGACATTGCCCCGGATAACGCCTTCGCTGGCTTCCATCCGCTGAATGGTCGGCACCGACAAGGAGGCAATTTCGGCAAGCTGACGCTGGTCGATGCCGAGAAACGCCCGCGCGGCTCTGAGCTGTCCCGAACTGATCATACCGGCACCCCCCTCACTTGACCCTCGATTAATCACACCTATTGGCGAAAAGCGATGGCTGAGCCATCAAAGCTGCGGCCTTGGGCCGCAGCACGCGCCACAACCTTCGGTAAATCCCGCTCCAGTGCTAGGGACAGGAGTAGGAAAGCGTTGTCAAGATGGGGGCTGTGCATGCTGACGCGGCGCGGGGTGATGGCAGCAACGGCGGCGCTTCTCGCCGCACCGGCAGAAGCCGGGACGCGTACCCCCTTTGTGCGGGCACAAGCCAGCCAATTGCTGCTCGCTGGGCGGCCCTACCGCTTTGCCGGAAGCAATCTTTGGTATGGGGCCTATCTGGGTTCGGCGGGGGCGCTGGGGCACCAGGACCGGCTGAAACGCGAGTTGGACAGGCTGCAGCGGCTGGGCGTGGACAATCTGCGCCTTTTGGCTTCGGGCGAGGATTCGCCTCTCGCCAATTCTCTGAAGCCCGCCATCCACGGCCCCAACCCGCCCTATAACGAAGCGCTGCTGCAAGGTCTCGATTTCACCTTGGCCGAGATGGGAGCGCGCGGCATGAAGGCGGTGCTGTTCCTCAACAATTTCTGGGAATGGTCCGGCGGCATGGTGACCTATCAGGCTTGGACGAATGGCGGCCATTTCATCAATCTGGGCGACCCTGCCCACCCTTGGCCCGAATTTGCCGATTTCAGCGCGCGGTTCTATGAGAGCCCCAAAGCCATTGCTCTGTATGAGGACTATGCCGCCGCCATCGTCGGGCGCATCAATACGGTGACCGGCAAAGCCTATCGCGACGATCCGGCGATCATGGCTTGGCAGCTTGCCAATGAGCCACGGCCCGGCGGCACCGCCTCCAAGGCGCCCTTCGCCGCCTTCTATGCCTGGATCGCGCACACCGCCGATTTCATCAAACAGCGGGACCCCAACCATCTGATCTCCACCGGCAACGAAGGGGTAATGGGGTGTTTGGAAAGCGAAGATTGCGTCGTCAAAGCCAATGCGGCGAAAAACGTCGATTACGTCACCTTCCATCTATGGCCGCAGAATTGGGGCTGGATCGACGCGGCCAACCTGGACGCCAGCTATGATGCGGGCGAGGCCAAATGCCGGGCCGCCATCGAAACCCATATCAAGCTTGCTGAAACCCTCGACAAGCCGCTGGTGCTGGAAGAATTCGGCTTTCCGCGCGAGGCCAATGGCAATGGCCCGCAGGTGGCGACCACCCATCGCGACCGCTTCTACGCCATGGTCTACGCGATGGTGGAAAAAAGCGCGCGCGATGGCGGCCCGTTTGCTGGCAGCAATTTCTGGGCCTGGGGCGGCGAAGGCCGCGCGCTCCATCCCGATTATGTCATGCAGGCCGGAGACACGTCTTATGTCGGCGATCCGCCGCAAGAACCGCAAGGGCGTAACTCGGTCTTCGACAGCGATGCCACAACGCTGGCTGTGATCCGCAAGCATTCGGCGGCATTGAAGAGGATTTGAGGCCGTCGTCCCTGGAGGCGCCGCTCTAAACCGCTGCCGGTTTCAGGCCGGAGAGCAGGCCCTTCATAGCGAGTTCGAGCAGGGTTTCGAGCTGCGCCAGGGAATCGAGCTTGCCCGCGAGATAAAGGCTGACCGGACCGTGCAGGCAGCACCAGAAGACATAGCCCAAGGTGGCGGCATCGCCCTGCACGATATTTTCCGACACCAAAAGATCCATGCTGCGGCGCATCGTGTGGCGCGCCCGCTCCACCGTTTCGGCCAGCTCGGGATATTTGACGAGATCGGGATACGGCATCTCGAACATGATGCGATAAGCATCGGGTTCCGCCAGCGCGAAATTAACATAGGCGCGGCGCTTGGCTTCGGCCTGTTCCAGCGGTGTGCCGTGCGATTTTCCACCGTCTTCAAGGGCCGCAATGAAATGGGTGAAGGCCCGGATCACCGCCGCCACCAGGATTTCTTCTTTGTCGCGAAAATAATGATAGGGCTTCATGGGGCTGATCCCCATCACTTCCGCCAGCGCCCGCATGGTGACGCCATCGGTGCCGCGCTGGGCAAAGAGTTTGCTGGCCGCAGCGCAGGCCTGTTCACGGAAATCGGCTATTTCATCTTGGCTTAAAGTGCGTGGCACGAATCCACTGCCCTCGGGTGCAAGCTAACATAATGATTCTTAACACTTACAAAGTGCCACAAACAATCATCGCTGCCAACTGCCCCGGCGGGTGACGTAACGTAGGGACCGCTTATTCGCCTTT
Source organism: Alphaproteobacteria bacterium (assembly GCA_015654635.1). GTDB lineage: Bacteria > Pseudomonadota > Alphaproteobacteria > Micropepsales > Micropepsaceae > Rhizomicrobium. The sequence continues at coordinate 29,179 of JAATGP010000068.1, forward strand.
GCCGCTGGCCGGAGGCAAAAGCTGCGCATGCTCGCGGACATAAGCGAGATCGATATCCTTTTTCCGCAAAATGTAATTGGTGAAAGCGCTAACATGGTTTGGCCCCATCTGATCGAGCGGAACATAGGGCTGGCTCCATCCCGCGCCGCCGCCCGGCCCGCCCGGCGTGGCCGGTTGCAGCATGAAAGATGGCGCCGCTCCCTCCAAATTGGCAAAGCCGTATTTGCTATCGGCGATGGGGGCGAAGGGTTTGCCCGGCAAATTTAAAGCGCCTTTGACGTAATTGGCCAAATTCTGATCTTTGAGACGCCAGCCGCCATCCTCGCAGAGGAGCCGGCCGGGCTCGAACGCCAATGTCAGCAACAGCACCTGCATGGTGCCCTCGGCACCGAGCACGGCTTGTTCGCTGGCCGCTTCAAAGGTACGGCCGCGGCCGAAGCCATAGACCAGCCAGAAATTCGGCCCTTCCCACAAGGTCAGAAAGGCCCGCTTGTCGAAAGGGATTTTCAACCCGTTGCCGAAATCCAGCACATTGGGATGGCCGCGGACCACGATGGCGTTGGGTGCCTCTGCATCACTGCCCCAAACATCTTTGGTTTTGGTCGGCAGCGTTTCGGCCTTGGCACTGGCGGCAACCGTTGTCAGGGCGGCAATCGATGCCATGAGGCGGCGTCTGTTCAACATGATTGCCTCGTGAGGGATGCCGATACCACATGCGCCACAAGCGCAAGGCCGCCCAAGATTGTAAGCAGACCCTGTTTATCCGCCATGACGCCCCCTTCGCGGCCCTCGTTTCTGCGCGATGGTCCGCTTTGTTGTTGTGATCCTGTTCGCCACCCCCCTGCAAGAAAAAGGCAGAGCAGACAAAAGGCGGACCTCAGACAGTCATGCCGCTTGGCCCCGCAGCAGCCGAACCGCCGCAGGGCCGAGCGGCATAGCCCCCAACCCTTCCGCAGATAGACGACGGACGAAACGGGGATTTCCCGGCGGCGTTTGGCGCCCCAAAGCTTAAATTTGCCGACATCTTGCGGGGCGCTGCGACTCTTGCACGCTTGCGGGCGAGCTTTGATGCGCCTAACTTGCATCTATGCGGACGAGAAAGCTCTCCCTGCGCGCCTTCTTAAGCGCCCTTCTGGCGGTGGTGTTCGTTCTTGCCACCGAGCCGGGCGTTATGGCGATGCCCGCACCCGCAAAACATACCATGACAATGAACTGCGCCGACATGGCCGGTTGCGATCACATGAAGCTGCCCAAGGACAAAGACGCGCCCTGCAAAAACATGGCGCTCTGTTCCGGCATGATGAGCTGCTTCGGCATGACTGCCGTTGCCGTCCAGATGCCTGCCCTCAGGACCATCGTGATCGGGTCTTCGGTGCATGTGGTGCCGCAAAGCTTATTGGGGCTGACGCTTCAGCCCGACAATCCTCCCCCTCGAGTCTGATTGGTTGAAGACGCTGCTCCCCACAGAGCCGCGCGCCTGACGCACGTCCTTACGTGCGCTGCCTTCACACCATTCTCGCAATCGATCCTGGGCCAGGCCCAGGCCGGAGGACTACCATGAACACGTTTAACGCCATTATTGGCACTTTCGCAGCCATCGTTACCCTGCAATCCGCTTCTGCGGGCACGGCCGAACACCGCATGCCTGCCGATTACGGCCAGCCGCAGCCGTCCTATCAACTGAAGATCAATGCCCCAGCCGTGGTGGGGGCGCCCCTTGTCGTCACGCTGGTCAATCAAGCCGACGGCAAAGTGGTGCAGAACGGCGAGATTACGGTTCAGCGCCCGCTCTTCCAAGGACCGAAAGCCAGCCCGATGATTCGCTTTGTTCCCGTCATGCTGACACGGGCCGCCGATGGCAGCTTTGTCTGCGACGGTGCGCATCATGTTGCCGGTGAGCGGCTGACACTGCGCGGCGCGGGGCCCGGCGATGCCTCGCCCGTCTGGCTGACCCTTACGGTCAACGGCTGATATAGCTTGGGCGGGGCTTCGGCTCCGCCCCCTTTTTTCTTCGGAGATCTCCTTATGAAACGTCTTCTTGCCGCCGCTGCTGGCGCCGCCCTCGTATTGTCTGCTTCGGCTTTTGCCCAACCTGGCTCGAATTTGGCCGGTTTTTCCTGGAAGCTTCTCGATTCCTCCATTCCCGCCAATGCCACGCACCAGATCCGGGTGCAGCTGGTCGATGGCAGCGGCCATGATGCGGTCCAGCCCGTGACGGGGCTTTCCGTTCGCGTCGATATGAGCCCCGACGCCATGGCGGATATGACCGCGCCGGCAAAGGTATCGCCCGGCAAAGCCCCCGGTGCGGTGGTGGTGGAGACCAATCTCTACGCCCCCGGCCGCTGGGCCGTGATCCTGACCGGCACGGTCAAAGGCGCGCCCGTCAAAGGCAGCCTCATCGTCACCGCAAAGCCCTAGGCCCCGTTTAGAGTGCGCGGAGCCAACAACTCCGCGCCGCGGCCCTGTGGAATAGCTTTCGTCTGAGGATACCCTATGCAACGCGCGTTGTTTGCCGCCCTGGCGCTGGCCTTTGCCGTTTCCGCCTCCGCCCAAAGCGGCCTGCGCTGGACGCTTCTCGATGCCAGCGTGCCTGCCAATGTCCCCCAGCAAATTCGCCTGCAGCTCATCGATGGCAGCGCAAAGGCCGTGACGCAGCCTATCAGCGCATTGTCGGTGCGTGTCGATATGAGCCCGGATGCGATGGCGGCGATGACGGCACCCGCCAAAGTGAGCCCCGCCAAGGAACCCGGCGCGGTGGTGGTCGAAACCAAGCTTTATGCCCCCGGGCGCTGGGCCGTGATCGTCAGCGGCACCGTCAAAGGCAAAGCCGTCAAAGCCACGCTGGTGGTGACCGCCACCGTCAAGAGCACGCAAACGGCGCCTGCCGCCGGGCCGCGGCACCTTCTTTATTATCGCAACCCCATGGGGCTGGCCGACACCTCACCGGTGCCGAAGAAAGACGCGATGGGGATGGCGTATATCCCGGTCTATTCCGATGACGTCACCACCGTGCGCGGTGCGGTGCGGCTCAGCACCGAAAAAATGCAGCGCGCGGGCGTGCGCACCAGTCTGGTGACGCGCATGGCCGTTGCCAAAGCGGTGCGTGCCACCGGCACGGTCGCCGCCGACGAAAACCGCCAAGCGGTGCTCAGCGCCCGCTTCACCGGCTTTGTCGAAAAACTTTATGTCAGCCAAACCGGCGATGTGGTGCGGGCCGGTCAGCCCTTGATGCGGGTCTGGGCCGAAAGCTCCGAAGTGCTGGTGAAGGAAGCCGATTATATCGGTTCGCTGCAATCGGGCGCGCCCGAACATGCGGCCATGGCGGCGAGCCTTTTGCGCCAATATGGCATTACGCAATCCGACTTGAATGCGATGGCCAAATCCGGCGTTCCCACTCGCTGCATCACCATATCCGCCCCGGCGAGCGGCACGGTGATGGAGAAAAACGCGGTACTGGGGATGCATTTTGCAACCGGCGACGTTCTGTTCAAGACCACCGATGTCTCCCAGCTTTGGGTGCTGGCCGAAGTTTCCGAGCGCGATTTGACCGGCGTCAAGGTGGGGCAGAAAGCCACCATCAGCTTTCGCGACAATCCCGCCGCCTCCTTCGACGGCAAAGTCCTGACCGTTTATCCGCAGATCGACCCGGCCACCCGCACGGTGAAAGTGCGCATCGCGGTGGCGAACAAGGAGGGCCGTTTGCGCATCGGCCAATATGCCGACGTGCGGATCGAAACCGGGGCGCCGTCCGCAACCACAGTGGCCATTCCAGCCTCGGCGGTGGTGGATGACGGCACGCGGCAGGTCGCTTTCATCGCCCTGGCGGACGGTCTGTTCGAGCCGCGGCTGCTGAAGCTTGGCGCCCATAACGGCGATATGGTGGAAGTGCTCAGCGGGCTTAAGGATGGCGATCGCATCGTTACCACGGGCAATTTCCTGCTCGACGCCGAAAGCAATCTGCAGACCGCCCTCAAGACATTCGGAAGCAAATAATGATCGCGCGTATCATCCGCTGGTCGGCGGGGCATTGGGGCTTCGTCCTGATCACCACCGCCGTGGTCGTGCTGGCCGGTATTCTGGCCGTCAGCCGCATTCCGCTCGACGCCGTGCCCGATCTTTCGGACACCCAAGTCATCGTCTACACCGAATATTCCGGCCAGGCGCCGCAGGTGGTCGAGGATCAAGTTACCTTTCCTTTGACCAGTGCCCTGCTCAGCGTGCCCAAAGCCAAGACGGTGCGCGGCGTTTCTTTTTTCGGCGTCTCTTTCATCTATGTGATCTTCGATGAAGGCACCGACATTTATTGGGCGCGTTCGCGGGTGCTGGAATATCTGAACGCCGCCACCGGCAAGCTGCCGCAAGGCGTGACGCCCACGCTCGGACCCGATGCCACCGGTATCGGTTGGGTCTATGAATATGCCCTGACCGGCGCCAAACAGGACCTGGCCCAACTGCGCTCCCTGCAGGATTGGCATCTGCGTTATGCCTTGGCCAAAACCGAAGGGGTTTCGGAAGTCGCCAGTGTCGGCGGTTTCGTCAAGCAATATGCGGTGGTGGCAGACCCCAGCCGGATGCGCGCCTATGGCATCACCCTGGCGCAGATTCGCGATGCGGTGGCGGGAGCCAATCGCGATGTCGGCGGGCGCACCATCGAGCTTTCCGAAACCGAATTCATGATCCGCGGCCGCGGCTATCTGAAATCGCCGCAAGATCTGGATGCCGTGGTGCTGAAAGCCAGGGACGGCACGCCGGTGCAGCTGAGCGCCGTGGCCCATATGGAAACCGTGCCCGATGAGCGGCGGGGTATTGCCGAACTCAACGGCGAAGGCGAAGTCGCCTCCGGCATTGTGGTGCAGCGTTATGGCGCCAACGCCCTCAATGTCATTCACGCGGTCAAAGCCCGTATGGCGGAGATCGCCACCAGCCTGCCCGCCGGTGTGAAGCTGATTTCGGTGTATGACCGCTCGGAACTGATCGAGCGCGCCATCGCCACGCTGAAAAGCACGCTGTTCGAAGAAAGCATCATCGTGGCGCTGGTGTGTTTTATTTTCTTGATGCATGCCAGGAGCGCCCTGGTCGCCATCATTACCTTGCCCGTCGGCATCTTGATGGCTTTCATCGCCATGCAGGCGCTGGGCATCGGCTCCAACATCATGAGTCTCGGCGGTATTGCCATCGCCATCGGCGCCATGGTGGATGCCGCAATTGTGATGATCGAGAATGCCCATAAGCATTTGGAGCGCGCCGCGCCCGATGAGCCACGGGTGGCTGTGCTGATCGCGGCGGCGGTGGAAGTGGGACCGGCGTTGTTTTTCAGCCTGCTGGTCATCACCGTCTCGTTCATTCCGATCTTCGCGCTGCAGGAACAGGAAGGCCGCCTTTTTCATCCCCTTGCCTTCACCAAAAGCTTTGCCATGGCGGCGGCGGCGATGCTGTCGGTAACGCTGGTGCCAGCCTTGATGGCTTTGTTCGTGCGCGGCAAGATCGCGCCGGAGGCCAAGAACCCGGTCAACCGGGCGCTGATCTGGATCTACCGGCCCGCTATCGCCGCGGTGCTCAGGCGGCCCTGGGCGACGCTGGGGGCGGCGCTTGCGGTGCTGCTGATCAGCCTTTTCCCCGCCTCGCAGCTGGGCAGTGAGTTCATGCCGGCGCTGAACGAAGGCACGCTGCTCTATATGCCGACGACGTTGCCGGGGCTTTCCGTCACCAAAGCGGCGCAGATTCTGCAAACCCAGGACCGCATCATCAAATCCTTCCCCGAAGTGCAGACCGTGTGGGGTAAGGCGGGCCGGGCGGAAACGGCGACCGATCCGGCGCCCATGGAAATGTTTGAAACGGTGATTACGCTCAAGCCGCAAGAGCAATGGCCCGCCGGAATGACGACGGAGACGCTGATCGCGGACCTCGACAAGGCGCTGCAATTTCCCGGCATCTCCAATGCCTGGACGATGCCGATCAAAGCGCGCACCGATATGCTGTCGACCGGCATCCGCACGCCCGTGGGCGTCAAAGTCTATGGCAAGGATTTGAACGAAATCGAGCGGCTGTCGCGCCAGATTGAAGCGGTGATCCACACCGTGCCCGGCACCACCTCGGCCTATGCCGAACGGGTCAATGGCGGCTATTACCTCGACATCACACCGGATCGCGATGCCATCGCCCGTTATGGGCTTTCCATCGATGATGTGCTGAGCACGGTGTCGAGCGCGATCGGGGCGGAGACCATTACAACGACGGTGGAAGGGCGCGAGCGCTATGGCGTGGTGGTGCGGTATCCGCGCGATGTGCGCAGCGATCCCGAAGCCTTGGCCGCCAATACGCTGGTGTCGCTGCCGGATGGCGGCGCCATCCCCCTGGGCGAAGTGGCGAAGGTAACGCGCGCCCGCGGCCCGACCATGATCCGCACCGAGGATGGGCAGCTGGCCAATTATGTCTATGTCGATTTTCACAATCGCGATCTGGGCGGTTATGTCGAAGAAGCGCAGCGCGCGGTGGCCCAGCGTGTGTCCTTTCCGCCGGGCTATTATGTGCGCTGGAGCGGCCAGTTCGAATATCTGGAGCGCGCCAATGAGCGCTTGCGCATCGTGGTGCCGGCAACACTGCTGGTGATCCTGTTCCTGCTCTGGCTCAATTTCCGCAAAATCACCGATACGCTGATCGTGATGCTCTCCTTGCCCTTCGCTTTGGCAGGCGGCTTCTGGCTGATGTGGCTGATGGGCTTCAACATGTCGGTCGCCGCGGCGGTCGGCTTTATCGCGCTGGCCGGTGTGGCGGCGGAAACCGGCGTCGTCATGCTGATCTATCTCAACCATGCCTGGGAAGTCGAAAAGGCGCGTGCCGCGGCGCAAGGCGGCGTGCCGACGGCGGCGGACTTGGTTAAGGCGGTGATGAGCGGCGCGGTGGACCGCGTGCGCCCCAAAATGATGACGGTGGCTGCGATCATGGCCGGACTGATCCCCATTCTGTGGGCCACGGGCACGGGCTCGGAAATCATGCAGCGCATCGCTGTGCCCATGATCGGCGGCATGGTTTCCTCCACACTGCTGACCTTGGTGGTGATTCCGGCGCTGTTCTTCCTCGTCCACCGCAAGCGCGCCGGATGACCACGGGAGCCACAAACGCTGTGCGCCAGGCCCATCCGGCGGATGGTGCTGCCGGAACACGGCAGCACATACGAAATACAATTTGCCCAAGTCCGGTCCATTACGGGTGTCATGCGCGCAAACGCCTGTGCAATTGCGTCTCTTCGCACGCACCCCGTAGGGTTTGGCCTCCACATAAGGAGGCACAATGCCATGTTGCTGGAAAAGACCAAGGCATCGGATATCGAGCGCGACAAGCTGATCCAAGAGATCGAAGACCTGATCAAGCATAAGCAGCTCGACGTGAACCTGACCGTTGGGCGGCCGGTCACGGGCGCTCTGAGGGGCTGCTCGCAGTGTACGATTTGCCCCTGCATGATTTGTAACTGACAACAACTGACGGGCCGGCGGCCCTTCGCCAAGCGCCTCTCGCGCGTCGGCAAGTGATTATGGCCGCCAGTTCGTTTTGATAAATCCTCCGGGCGTGGCCTCACATGGAATACGCCTTGCCGAACCCCGAACGATGATCGGAAGACACCATGCAGACGCTGAATTTGCCGGAAGGCCACTATCCGGCCGTTAAACGCGAGTTCATTTTCAAGGTCGACGGGTCCCGGCCGGTCCTCTATTCCCTCGACTACATCAACACCCAGTTATACTACCTCACACCGGTCGAGGGCTTTGCTCTGTCCTTGCTCAATGGGCAGCGTTCGCTATCGGAACTCAGCGCATTGTTCACGCGATTGCTGCCGGGTTACGATCAGACAATGGCCGAGATTCTGGATAGCATCGACACCCTTGTGCGCAACGCTCCATCGCAAACGGGAATCGGCAAGGACGGATTGTTTGACCTGTCCGATCATCCGCAAGCCGACGCACAGGGCTTCGATCCGCGCGATTTCATCATTGCACCGCAGGATTTCGCCGCCCGCAAGTCTAACCCGAAAACCTCGCTGCGGCTCGACACGCCGATCAATGTCTACACGGTTTTTACCCATCGCTGCACGACCGATTGCGCCTATTGCTACGCCGATCGCTGCAAAATGACCGAGATGCCGCTCGCCCGCTGGCGCGAGATCATCGCCGAAATGAAAGGCATGGGCATTTGGCTGGCCGCTCCGGACAATGGCGATACCTTCGCCCGCCGCGACGGGGTGGAGCTGATCGAGTGCTTGTGCGAAAACGAACTGCACTTCCTTCTGTCGACCAAGGCCTATCTCAGCAAGGACACCATCCGGCGCCTGATTGATGCCGGCTTTACCAAAAAAGTGCGCGGCGTGATCCAGCGGCGTGTCCAGCTAAGCATCGACGCGGTTGATGACGACGTCTCGCGGCGCATCTTGAATATCAAACACTCAAACGTCGCGCGCAATCTCGAAACGGTTGAGAACTTTCTCTCCTTCGGAATCATGCCGAAGGTCAAAGCGGTCGTCACGGGTCTCAACTACGACCAACCCGAAAAGATCGTGGAGCGGTTTTACGAAAGAGGGGCGCGCGTTTTTCACTTCGTGCGCTATGCCCGCAGCTTCCACCGCCATACCGAATCGCTGTTTCTCGACGCAGCGGCTCTCTCCTCGTTGCGCGGCCAGTTGGACAGAATACGCAACCGCTATGACGACATCACGGTGGTTGAAAATATCTCGGACGCGGCGCCTGCGCAGAAACGGCTCGATCCGGAAACTGCCAGGGCGATGTGGCTCGGCCGCATCGGTTGCGGGGGCGGCTGGTCGTCGCTCGGCATTGCGCCCAACGGCAAAGCGTTTTTGTGCGAACAGATGAAGATGCGGGAGCCCTTCTTCGTCGGCGATGCAAGCCAGCAATCGATCGAAGAGATTTGGCACAGTGCGAAGCTCGAGGCCTTTATCCATCCCGAGCGGGAAGCCTTTGCCGAAACGCCATGCGAAACCTGTGCGGAGTTTGAAACCTGTATCTGGGAGAAAGGCCGCTGCTATCGCGATGCCTATTTCTCCTATGGCAATGCGTTCCATCCACCGCCGCTATGCCCCAACAATCACCGTCCTGGATTGCGCTTAAGCTGAGGACCGGGCATGGACAGGCAAGTCAAATTGAAGCCATCTGTTTTCAATGCGCAGATACCGCATGATGGCAAGATCATCGCCTTTAACGGCGTGATCGCATCTTCGCTCGCCATGGACGCGCCACAGGCCCGTATTTTCAATGAGACTCTGGCGGAAATCGCCCGTACCGGCTGGTGCGAAGACGAAACGCTGCGGCGTTACCTTTATGCCCTTGGCTTTGTGGTGGCTGTCGAGCACGACGAAATCGCCGTGCAACGTGCCGCCTTTAAGGCTGTTAAGGCCGATACCGCCACCTTGCGGCTCACGATCGTTCCGACCATGGCGTGCAACCTGCACTGCACCTATTGCTTTCAGCAGGATTTCGCGGCCAGCAAGACGATGCAGCCTGAGATCGAGAAAGCGATCATCGAATTTGTCCGGCGCAAAACGGAGCACAGCAAGACGCTGGTCATCCAATGGTTCGGCGGCGAACCGCTGCTGCGCCTGCATCGCATCACCGCTATGACGCAGGCCTTTCAGAAGATTTGCACCGAAAGAGGCATGCGCTATTACGCCGAAATGCTCACCAACGGCGCGCTGCTGGACCCCACAGTGGTCGCCAGCCTGGCGAAACTCTCTGTCCGGGCGATTCAAATTCCGCTCGACGGCGACATAGAAACCTATGCCCGCCGCAAAGGCATAAGCCTCGAACGGGCCCAAGCCTTTCACGATTCCCTGCTCGACTGCATGCCATCGCTCTTGGAAGCAACCGGCAGTGTGACGATCCGAATCAATGTCGATCGCAACAATCCCGCCGCCGGCTATGACGTGGTGCGGATGTTCAAACAGCGAGGCTGTTGCGATCCGCGGCTCGATTTCCGGCTTGGTTTTTTGAATACCCGTGACGGTATTGTGGATTGCATTCCACACGATTGTTTCTCGAGTGCCGAATTCGCCGATACGGAAGCAGCATTCCGCCGCTTCCTCGCCGAGCAAGGCTTTCGGGTCTATGGCGAGCCCGGTCCGCGCAAATATCCTTGCGCAGCACCGCTGCAGAACAATTTTACCATCAACCCCACTGGGGGGATCGGCAAATGCGTTCCAGCGATCGGCACGGACGAGTCCGTTTTCAGTCAAATCTATCCCAACGACATCGAGCGAACGCTGCGGGAAACGAGCACGACGGACGCGCCTTATGCCGATTTCGATCCTTATTCGGGAGCTTGTAGCAGCTGCGCCTTCCTGCCGGTGTGCTTGGGATCCTGTCCGCGCTTCCATGCGCCGGGGCGGAGCGTAAACTGCTCGTTGAAGGAAGGTCTGGCAGAAACACTCGCCTTCTATCATGTCCACGGTTGATGTGTCCCATCAGGTATGTTTGCGCTTCGATGGCGGCCAGGCCCTCGCGGCATTGGATATTCTCGATAAAGTCGCTGAAGCCGCGCCGGTAGACGGCACAGACTGGGAGCGTCTGTTCGCCTGCAAGGCCTATATCCTGCTGAAACAGCGTGAAGCATCCGTTGGTTTGCCGTTCACCGACGCCGCCTTTATGCGGTTCCTGCTATCACCCGCGACAGTTCAGCGGCGGCAGGCGCTGCGGAATACATTGGTGGCATGGGAAGGACTGTCGCCTGAAGCGATCGCGGCACAGGCGCTTCAATATCTGCCGGCAGTGGCGCGGCTGGAGGCAAAACTATTTGCCGTCATAAAACCCCGGTCGAACAGCTTCGTCTATGGAACGAGCGATGATGCCATGGTTTTCATCGCTATCGATCCTGCTATGCCATCGAAGCAGATCGCGGCGCTGATGGTGCATGAATTGCATCATGTTGGTCTTTTTCCTTTTGAAAGGGACGATGACGCGCGGCAGACATTAAGAGCACCAGTGCGGCGGGCCGTCGGATTGATGCGGAATTTCCGCGAAGGTTACGCAATGCTGGCCGCCGCGGGCGGACCGGACAGGCATCCGCGCCACTTCGACGGAACGGCGGATCGTCTTGCGTGGGATCGCGCGATGACGCATTTCGAAGGCGATCTGAAAGCGATCGATCACTTTCTGCTCGACGTTATTTACGACGGGCTTAAGCCGGAACAGGCGGAACGGCGCGCGGCCGAACTCCTCGGCCGGCAGGGGCCCTGGTATACGGTCGGCTGGCGGATGGCTGCGACGGTTGAAGCGTATTTCGGCAGAGAGCTGCTGATCTATTCTATGCCTGACCCGCGCCTGTTGCTGCTCAGCTATAACGCGGCCACCGTCCAAACTGCACCCGCTGCCGCTCGTTTCCCGATCTGGTCGCCCGAACTCCTGTATGCCCTTATGCCGAACCGAAAAGAACCGGCGCAATAGCCGCTCAATCAGATCACGCCGCGCCGCTTGGCCTCCAGCACGGCCTCCAATCGATTACACGTCCCCAGCTTCTGATTGACCTTGTGGAGGTGATTGCGCAGCGTGCCGGGCGTAATTTGCCTTTCGTGTGCAACCGCCGCCGGGTTTTTGCCCTCGGCAATATCCTTCAGGATGCTGTGTTCCTGCTCCGTCAGGGGCAAGATCGGCGCGAACCGCTCTTCAATACTGGGTGTCTGTGTGATTTGCCGCACAAGTTCAATGAGCCGTTGGCTCAACTGCGCCGCCTCCTTCTGTCGCGTAATGTCACGAACCAAGTGAACGACGAGGAGATCGCCGCCATGGTGCTCGGCCGGATAGGCGATAATGGAGACGTTGATCCAGAGCAGCGTCCCGGATGCGGTTCTCACCTCTGTATCGTAATTGGGAACGGTAGCACCGCGATGGCATTGGGAAATGACCCCGCATTGTTTGCAGGAGGGATTCGGACTCGTGCGGCAGGAAAGCAAATCGGCGCAGGGCGTGTTCAGAACCTGTGAGGGGCTGTAACCGAGCAATTGCTCGGCGCTGCGATTCCAAGCCCGTATCACGCCTTCCCTGTTCACGGCGAAGCTTGCGTCGGCCGTGCGATCAAGGATTTCCGCTAAGCGATTGGTGCTCATGTGCCGCAATCTCGTTCAAAGATGCGTTTTTGGGAGGCTGCATTAATAGGGCGGGTGTGTCATTGATCTTGATCAACCTTAAAATGTATTTTTATTCATAACAACTATAAAGAAGCTATCCGCACGATACCTTTTGCTTGCCGCGTCTGGACGGCGCGCAAACCCCACGGTGAAGTCATGGGCTGCCATTTGCTGATGACCGGAGAGGTGCGAGGCGTTTCCTCGCCCTTGAACCATAGCGCGATAACGGCGTTCTCGGATTTGGCTAGGATACTGGTGCCGCCTGGGTGACTCGAACACCCGACCCCCGCATTACGAATGCGGTGCTCTACCGGCTGAGCTAAGGCGGCGCGCCATAGGCGCGTAGATTGCCCGGTCGTCCCAATGGGCCATCCCGGGCGGCGGAGATACCGCATAGAGGGGGCGTTCTGCAACAGGCCATCTGGGCGGGGATGACGTTTCGGCGCGGCCAAGCCCCCGTTTGGCCGCAAAGCCTGCCTTTTGTCTGCCAAGGCTTTGCGCTAACGGGTGGTAATGGTCTCTTTCTGGGGCCTTAGGGGTATCCGGGTTTTGCGGCATCTATCGACGCGTCTCAGCTTTAGCCAAGCCGCATCCGGCTCGATTTCCGGAGTGTACACGCCGTTTTTCGGGGCCTTTCTGGCCTATCGCGGGCTGTCGCCGGATCAGATCGGGCTGGTGCTGTCGCTTTCTTTGGTGTTCAGAGCCTTCTCCGGCCCGTTGAGCGGCATCGTCGCCGATGCCCGCAACGACCGCCGGGCGGTGATGCTGTTCCTGTATTGGGTGGCCCTGACCGGCTTTTCGGCCCTTTGCCTGGTGGGATCGCCGCTGCTGATCGCGCTGTTTGCGGTGCCCGCTTATCTGGCTTACGGCGCCGCCACGCCGCTTTTGGAGAGCGTTTCGGTGCGCCTGGCCGAGCGCTATGGCTTTGATTACGGCAGGGTGCGGATCTGGGCCTCCACCGCCTTCGTGGTGATGAATGTGGCGGCCGGGGTATTCGCCAAATTCTTCGGCCTGGGGGTGATTGCCCTGCTTCTGGCCGCGGGCGCCGCGGTGGCGGTGCTCTCCACTTTGGTGCTGCCCTCGCCGCCCAGTGCGGCCGTCGACACCTCGCCGCTGCGCCGCCGCCTGCGGGCGACCTTGGGCGAGACACGCGAGCTTTTGCGCTCCCGCGTGTTCCTGATCTTTTTGGCCGCCGCCAGCTTCGTGCAAGCCAGCCACGCTTTCTATTACGGCTATGGAGGCCTGCATTGGAAAGCCATCGGCTATCCGGCCCTGCTGATCGGGACCATTTGGCCTTTGGGGGTTTTGGGTGAGATCGCGCTGTTTTCGGTGGCGCTGAAGGTGCAGGCCGCCTTCACCCCGGCGCGGCTCTTGCTCATCGGCGGCGGCATTTGCGCGCTGCGCTGGGCGATATTGGCTTTCGACCCGCCCTTCCCGCTGGTGGTATTTGCCCAATTCCTCCATGGCGGCACCTTTGCGGTGGGCCATCTGGGGGCGGTGTTCTTCATCCTGAAGGCGGTGCCGCAGCGCCTCGCCGCCACGGCGCAGAGCCTCTACTTCGTCTGTTCGCAAGGGGTGCTGATGGGGATCATGACCATGGCCTCGGGCGCGGTTTATGCGAGCTGGCAAGGCCGGGCTTATCTGTTGATGGCGGCCTGCGGGGTGATGGCGATGGTCTTTGCCATGCTGCTCGCCAAACGCTGGCATGGCGAGCGCATTATTGCCGGCGACGAAGACGAGATCGTCGATACGATTTAAAAGTGCGTGGGGCGTGCTTCGGGGCTCGCCGCCCCACCATCGCCATTGTCCGTGTACAGCCGCGAACGGCGAGCACCTCAGCATGACGGGAAAGTTTTTAGCTCTCTCCCGTCATGCTGAGGTGCTCCGCGCGCATAGACGATTGAGAGCACGCCGCGAACGCTGGGCGCGAAGCCCCGAAGCACACAGGAGAGTTGGTCCTAAAACAACCCCTCAATCTGACCGTCCGTGTCCAGATGAATGGCGTTGGCGGCGGGCACGCGCGGCAGGCCGGGCATGGTCATGATATCGCCGGCAATCACCACGATGAACTCCGCACCCGCCGAGAGGCGCACTTCGCGCAGCTTGACGGTGTGGCCTTCGGGGGCGCCGCGCAGCGCCGGATTGGTCGAAAACGAATACTGCGTTTTGGCGATGCAGATGGGCAGGCGCCCAAAGCCGGCTTGTTCGAGATCGGAAAGCTGCTGGCGCAAGCTGGCATCGGCGGCGATGTCTTTGGCACCGTAAATCTCGCGCGCGATGATCTCGGTCTTTTCCCAGAGGGTGAGATTGTCGGGATAGAGCGGCTTGAAAGCTGCGGCGCCGTTCTCACATTCGGCCACCACGGCGCTGGCCAATTCGGTGACGCCTTTGCCGCCTTCCGCCCAGCCTTTGCAGACATAAGCATCACATTGGCTGGCGCGCGCGATGGCGGTGACGGCGGCCAGTTCGGCTTCGCTGTCGCCGGTGAAATGGTTGATAGCGACGATCACCGGCACGCCGAATTTGCGTAAGTTGGCGATGTGGCGGGTGAGATTGGGGGCGCCGCGCATAATGGCTTCGAGATCGGGCTTGCCAAGATCGCCGCGGGCGACACCGCCATGAAATTTCAGCGCCCGCACGGTGGCGACCAGCACCGCAGCGGCAGGCTTGAGACCGGCTTTGCGGCATTTGATATCGAAGAATTTCTCCGCCCCGAGATCGGCGCCAAAACCCGCTTCGGTCACCACATAATCGGCGAGTTTGAGGCCCGCCTTGGTGGCGATCACCGAATTGCAGCCATGGGCGATATTGGCGAACGGCCCGCCATGGATCAGCACCGGATTGTTTTCGAGGCTCTGCACCAGATTGGGCAGCAGCGCATCCTTGAGCAGCACGGCCATCGCCCCCGCCGCGTTCAGCTCACCCGCGGTAACGAAGCGGCCCTCGCGGGTTTTGCCGATGATGATGGCGGCAAGGCGGCGTTCGAGATCGGCAAGATCGCTGGCGAGGCACAGAATCGCCATCACCTCAGAGGCCACCGTAATGTCGAAACCGTCTTCGCGCGGAAAACCGTTGGCAGCGCCGCCCAAAGACGAAACGATGCCGCGCAAGGCGCGGTCATTCATATCGAGGCAGCGGCGCCAGGTGATGCGGCGGGTGTCGAGCCCCAGCGCATTGCCCCAATAGACGTGATTGTCGATCAAGGCGGCAAGGAGATTGTTGGCAGAGGTGATGGCGTGAAAATCGCCGGTGAAATGCAGGTTGATGTCTTCCATCGGCACCACCTGGGCCTGGCCGCCGCCCGCCGCGCCGCCTTTGATGCCGAAGCATGGCCCCAGCGACGGCTCACGCAGGCAGGCAATGGCGCGTTTGCCGATAAGGTTCAGGCCGTCATTGAGGCCGATGGTGGTGGTGGTTTTGCCTTCGCCCGCAGGGGTTGGCGTGATGGCGGTGACCAGGATCAGCTTGCCGTCAGGGCGCGCCGTCAAACCGGGGATTGCTTCCAGCACCAGCTTGGCCTTGTGATGGCCATAAGGAATCAGCGCCGTATCGCTAAGGCCGAGTCCGGCCGCGACATCGACGATTCGTTTCATTTTGGCGGCGCGGGCAATCTGGATATTGCTGCGAACGGGCGGGCTTTGGTATTCCATAAACCACTCTAAATCTCTTGGTGCGCCATGCGCCTTGCGAATGCGCTTGTTGCTGTCACGGAGCGGTTTTGCAACGCGGATGGGCGTTTGCATAGACGTCCATCAGCCGTTTGACGTCGATTTCCGTATAGGTCTGGGTGGTGGAGAGCGAGGCATGGCCCAGCAATTCCTGCACCGCTCTGAGATCGCCGCCATTGGCAAGGAGGTGAGTCGCGAAGGAATGCCGCAGGGCATGCGGCGTGGCGCGATCCGAGAGGCCGAGGGCTGAGCGCAGTTTCTGCATCAAAGCCTGAGCCTCGCGCGGGCTCATCGGTTTGCCGGTGCGCGACAGGAACAGCGGTGTGGCGGGCGCCGCGGCAAAGGGGCAGACGGCCGCATAGGCCGCCACCGCCTCGCGCACCGCGGGCAAAAGCGGCACGCTGCGTTCCTTCTTGCCTTTACCGATCACATTGAGCGTTTCGCCCAGAGGCACATCGGCGCGCTTCAGGCTGAGACCCTCTGAAATGCGCAAGCCGGCGCCGTAAAGCAGGGTCAGGAGTGCCGTGTCGCGGGCGCCCAGCCAAGCCACATCGTTGTTGGCGGCTTCCTCCAAGGTGCGGGCGGCATCGACCTCGCTCAAGGGGCGCGGCAAGGTGCGGGCAATACGCGGCGTGCGCACAGCCTGCGGCGCCGCATTCTCCACAATCCCTTCCCGGGCGAGGTAACGGAAAAAGCTGCGCACCGCCGCCAGCGCCCGCTGTACCCCACGGGCGCCAAGCGCCTCCTTGCGGCGCTGGGTGATGAAGGCGCGGATGTCGGCGGGCGCCAGGGCCTGCAAATCGACGGTTTCGGGCGCGGTGCCGGTATGCGCCCCCATAAAATCCAGAAACCGCGTCAGATCATCGCCATAGGCGCGCAAGGTGTGAGGGCTGGCGCGGCGCTCATGGGCAAGGCTCGACAGCCATTCGGCTCTTAGGATTTGGGCAGATCGAGCCATGCGCGGATCGCCCTTTCGAGCGCACGCGCGAAATAGCCGAGGCCGGCTTCGCTGTCGTGCCCATCAAACCGCCCTTCGGCCAAGGAGCCGAGCACATACAGCGCCGGAGGGGTGTCGTGGCCGATGCGCAAGCGAAAGGCGGCGATGGCGCGGTAGCCGGTGCGGCCGAACAGGTGCTCGCCACCGCCGGACAAAATCGCGCCCATGCCTTCCGGCCCCACCACCGCGGTGACCGTGCCCGGTGTGATCAGGCGCACGCCTTCGGTCGATGTGGCTGCCTCGATGCCATCGGCGGCTTCGATGCAGAAGACCGCACGATCCGCCCCGAAAGCAGGCGCGGCCGCGGTTGCCACCGCGATCACCTCAGCAAAACTGCGGGCATCCAAGAGATCCAGCACCGCCTTGCGCACGCCCTCAGACAGACGCATGCCGCGATCCGCCGTGGCCGTGAGGGCATCGCGCTCGGCCCGCAGCGCCTGATTGTCGGCGCGCAATTTTTCGATGGCGTAATGCTGCAGATCGCTGATACCAGCTTCGGTAAAGCGCTCCGGCAAGAGGAGCGACAGAAGCTCACCATCGGCAGCCAGCCGCGCCCGGTTCATCCGGATATAGGCTTTCACCGCTTCGGCAGCAGCGGCGGCAGGTTCCCGGGACGGCGCGCGTTCACTCATACGGCATGATAAACCATGAAACGGGCGGCTGCCCAAAAGATTCGCGATTCGCAGATTATGACATGAGCGATATAGTTCTGAAATCCGAGGTTGCAAGCGAAGAGAGCCGCGTGGGCGTGTTGCTGCCGCTGCCGCTGGCGGGCGCTTATGATTACAAGCTGACTGTCCCTGCGCGGCGCGGGCTGATTGTGGTGGCGCCGCTGGGGCCGCGCCTGAGTCTCGGCGTGGTGTGGGGAGAGGCGGCGGGCGGGGTTGCGGAATCCCGGCTCAAAGAGGCTGTTCCCTTAGATGGCGAACCCTGCCTGCCCGCCGGATTGTGCGATTTCATCGACTGGGTGGCGCAATATACCCTGACTTTGCCGGGCATGGTGCTGGCCATGGCCCTGCGCTCACGCCAAGCCCTGGAGCCCGAGACCCCGCGCCTTGCTTATGCCAGGGCAGAAGGCGAGCCCAAGAAAATGACCCCGGCGCGCGCCCGCGTGCTGGAGATCGCCAGCCATGGGCTGGCCCGTTCGGTGCCGCAATTGGCCGAGGAAGCCAACGTCACACCTGCGGTGGTGCGCGGTTTGATCGATTGCGGCGCCTTGGCCGCCGTCACTCTGCCGGAATTTGATCCCTTCCGGCCGCCCGATCCCGATTATGACAGCCCCCGCCTCAGCACCGAGCAAGGCCTTGCCGCGCATCTCTTAAAAGGCGCGGTGGCGGGCAAACGCTTCAGCGCCAGCCTGCTCGATGGCATCACCGGCTCGGGCAAGACCGAGACCTATTTCGAAGCGGTGGCCGAAGCCCTCGCCCAAGGCCGCCAGAGCCTGATCATGCTGCCCGAGATTGCGCTGACGGTGCAGTTTCTCGACCGCTTTGCGGCACGCTTCGGCTGCCGCCCTGCGGAATGGCATTCCGATCTGTCGCAGCGCGAGCGCCGCCGGGTATTCCGGGCCGTGATGAGCGGTGAGGCCAAGGTGGTGGTGGGGGCGCGTTCGGCGCTGTTTCTGCCGTTTCAGGATTTGGGCCTTATCGTCGTCGATGAGGAGCATGAGCAGGCCTACAAGCAGGAAGACGGCGCCATCTATCATGCCCGCGACATGGCGGTGGTGCGGGCGCGCTTCGAGCGTTGCCCGGTGATCCTGGCCAGCGCCACGCCCTCCCTGGAAAGCTATGTCAACGCCACCAGCGGACGTTACGCCCATCTGATGCTGCGCAATCGCCATGGCGTGGCAGAACTGCCGGAAATCCGGCTGATCGATCTGACCCAGGATCGCTGCGAGCATGGGACCTTTCTGTCGCCAACCTTGCGCGAGGCGGTGAGCCGCACGCTGGAGGCGGGCGAACAGGCGATGCTGTTCCTCAATCGCCGCGGCTATGCCCCGCTGACCTTGTGCGAGGCTTGCGGCCACAAGCTGGTGTGCAAGCAATGCTCGGCCTGGCTGGTGGAGCATCGTTATAGGAAGCGCCTGGTCTGTCATCACTGCGGCTATGAAACCGGCTTGCCGGAGAGCTGCCCCCAATGCGGCACCAAAGGAGCCTTTACCGCTTGCGGCCCCGGTGTCGAGCGGGTGGCGGAGGAGTTCAAGCTGCTCTTTCCCGAGGCGCGCATGGCGATTGCCTCCTCCGATACCATGAGCGGGCCAGCGGAGACGCAGACCGCCATCCGGGCGATGGGCAAGCGCGAAATCGATGTTTTGATCGGTACACAGATTGTCGCCAAGGGCCATCACTTTCCACAGTTGACCTTGGTGGGGGTGGTCGATGCCGATCTGGGCAGTTCCGATGGCGATCTGCGCGCGCGCGAACGCACCTTTCAGCTTTTGCATCAGGTGGCGGGACGGGCGGGGCGCGCCGAAAAGCCGGGGCTGGTGCTGCTCCAGACCCGCAATCCCACGGATGCGGTGATGCAAGCGCTGACGGCGACCGACCGCGATACGTTCTATGAGCAGGAGCGCAAATATCGTGAAGCCAGCCATGCCCCGCCTTTCGGCAGGCTGGCAGCCATCATCCTATCGGGTCATGACGGGGACGCGGTGCGCGAAGCGGGGCGGATTTTCGCCACCACCGCGCCAGCCGCGCGCGGCGTCAAAGTGTGGGGACCGACACCGGCCTTTTATGCGCTGCTGCGCGGCCAGACCCGCGAGAGGCTTCTGCTGCAGGCGGAAAAAGCCGTCGACATCCAAGCCTATTTGCGCCGCTGGCTGTCCCTCACCACAGCGCCAAAATCGGTGCGCGTGGTGGTCGATATCGACCCGGTGAGCTTTTTCTGACCGGCGTCAGTCGAACGTCCGCACATCGACGAGATGACCGGCGATGGCGGCGGCAGCGGCCATGGCGGGGCTCATCAGATGGGTGCGCCCGCCGCGGCCCTGACGGCCTTCAAAATTGCGGTTGGAGGTGGAGGCGCAACGCTCGCCCGGCTCCAAACGATCCGCATTCATGGCAAGGCACATGGAGCAACCGGGCTCACGCCACTCAAAGCCGGCGGCAATAAAGATCTGGTCGAGACCTTCTTCCTCGGCTTGGTGTTTGACGAGCCCCGAGCCGGGCACAACCATCGCACTGACATGGCTCGCCACTGTACGGCCCTTGGCAATTTTGGCGGCGGCGCGAAAATCTTCGATGCGGCCATTGGTGCAGGAGCCGATGAAAACGCGATCGATCTTGACCGCATTCAGCGGCTGGCCCGGTTTCAAATCCATGTAAGCCAGGGCGCGTTCGACGCCGCTCTTCTTGCCCGGATCAGCAATGGCGGCGGGATCTGGAACCACAGACGTGATCGGCAAAGCCTGTTCGGGCGAGGTGCCCCAAGTGACCATGGGCGCGATCTCGGCGGCGTCGAGGACGATCTCGGCATCGAACACCGCATCGGCATCGGAATGCAGCTGACGCCAGGTGGCGACCGCCGCTTCAAATGAAGCCCCCTTGGGCGCACGCGGGCGGCCCGCGACATAGGCGAAGGTGACCTCATCGGGCGCGATCAGACCGGCGCGGGCGCCGCCCTCGATGGTCATGTTGCACAGGGTCATGCGCCCTTCCATGGAGAGGGCGCGCACCGCCTCGCCTGCAAATTCGATGACATAGCCGGTGCCGCCCGCGGTGCCGATTTTGGCGATGACGGCAAGCGCGATGTCTTTGGCGGTAATGCCCGCATGCAGCGCGCCATGAACAGTGACCCGCATGTTCTTCGACTTCGGCACCAGCAAGGTTTGCGTCGCCAGCACATGCTCGACCTCGGAGGTGCCGATGCCGAAGGCCAGCGCGCCGAAAGCGCCATGGGTGTAGGTGTGGGAATCGCCGCAAACGATGGTGGTGCCCGGCAAGGTGAAGCCCTGCTCCGGCCCGACGATATGGACGACACCCTGGCGGATATCGTCCATTGGCAGGTACTCGACGCCGAAATCTTTGGTGTTGCGTTCCAGCGTGGCGATCTGCTCGGCGCTTTCCGGATCGGAGATGCCTTTGGCGCGGTCCTTGGTGGGGACGTTGTGATCGGCGACGGCCAGGGTCTTTTCCGGGCGCCGGACCGTGCGGTGGGTGAGGCGAAGGCCCTCAAACGCCTGGGGGCTCGTCACCTCGTGCACGAGGTGGCGGTCGATATAAAGGACGCTCGATTCCCCCGGCGCCTCATGCACCAGATGCGCATCCCAAATCTTATCGAACAGAGTCTTGCCCATGGCAGGGTGCCCTTTTGCAGCAAACGGAGGGCCTAACAACACCAGCAAGGCCCTTGGCGCAAGACCCTTGTCGGGTCAGCGGCCGCTGGCGACATAAACCACCACGGCGATCACCAAAAGCGCCACGGCCTGGGCGATGATCCGGTAGCGCATCAAGGTGTTAGACCAGCGCGAGGAGGTTTCCCCGCCAATGGCCATGACCACAATGCCGCCAAGGAGAATGAGCGCAACCGCCGCCAGAGCGACCAGGATAAGGATGGTTCCGATCATGGCATGCTCCCTTAAGCGTCAGGCCAGCTCGTCAACCTGTTCGTCAGAAAGGTTGCCCGGCACGATGGTGACCGGGATGGCTTGCACCTTGGTGGCGAAGAGGTTGACCAAAGCCCCCGGGCCGTCTTTGGAGGTGCCAGAGGCGACCACCAAAATGGAGATATCGCGGTCGCGGCGGATCAGCTCCATCAAGCAATCGGTTTCCTCGCCATGCTCGATGATCAGTTCCGGGGTGATGCCGGTCAGCTCATTGATGGCCTTGGCGGCATCATAGACCAGCGCCTCGGCATCCTGATGGGCCTCGTCCTTCATGATTTCTTCGACGCCTTGCCATTGCTGGAAATCGGCCGGCGCGGCGACGCAGAGCAGCGACACCCGCCCGCCGGTATGCTGTGCCCGCCGCGCGGCAAAGCGCACCGCCACAGTGCATTCGACCGTCTTGTCGATCACCACCAGAAATTTGCGCACCGGGACGGTCATAGAGGGAGAATCCTCTATTGCCGTTAAGACGGCAACGGTTTCTTTCCGCGGCATGAGCCATCGCCTGCCTCCATGCCAAATCTGTTACCCATCATCCCCGTCTAGACTGTTACCCTTCCTCCCGGTTCGGACCCCATTTTTCCCTCTCCCCTTGAGGGAGCGACTGTCTTGGCTGTCAAGCGTTTTGCCATGGTTTTTGGTCCCTGATGATGGCGTTGAGGATAGTGAGTAACTTCCTGGCGACGGCAATGATGGCCACCAGTTTTGGCTTACCGGCAGCAATCAGGCGCTGATGGA
>JAATGP010000009.1 GCA_015654635.1 Alphaproteobacteria bacterium
CCCCGAAGCCAAAAACCAAACGTCCGCGCGGCAACGAAGCCCGCGGCGGAAAGGAGCACGACTATGGAATGGGTTTCAATTCTCGCAAATCTTGGCGGTAAGATCTTCGATCACATCTTCCCCGATCCGGAGAAGGCGAACGAGGCCAAGCTAAAGCTGTTCGAGATGCAGCAGAATGGCGAGCTGGCAAAGTTGGCAGCTGACACTGATCTTGCGAAAGCCGCCGCAGGCATCGTTCTGGCGGAAGCGCAGAGCAAGAACTGGTTGGCGTCGTCCTGGCGCCCGATCACGATGCTGATCTTCGTCGGTCTCATCGTGGCGCGCTGGTTCGGCTGGACCGCGCCGGGTCTGTCAGAACCCGAAGTATTGGAGCTGTGGGCAATCGTAAAGATCGGTATGAGCGGCTATGTCATCGGCCGGTCAGTTGAGAAGGTGGTGCCCGATGTCGTTGCTGCCATGAAGGCGAAGTAGGCTACAAACTACATATCTAGTGAGCTAGTCCGGTCGGCAGCGTTGAGCTGTCATCGACATCGCCATCCTGAAGGGTCATCATGTCGACTACGATATTTTTGTCGTTAAGCAATTGCTGCAGTTCGGCAACGCGCCGAGTCACGAGGGCCGAGGCCGGCTCCATGACCGCAAGCGTAACGACATCCGGGCGAATTCGCTTTGCCAATTCCGCCAACTTCACAACATTGATGCGCGCGCCTGACGACTTGGCTTCGCATAACCGCACAATGCCATCTGAGACTATCAATAGATCGAGCTCTGCGTCCGGCTTGTTTTTATCGATGCTGGCTTCCGAATAGTATAGATCGTGGGATTCGAGGAAGTAGAAGGACGCTTTGGCTTGTTGACAGCACTTGGTCAAGCACCAAATGACCGGCAGAAGTCCTTGCTCCCGCAGGCCTTCGGTGACGAAGTTATTCAGTTTGAAGTACCACGGATCTGCGACTGGCGCCGGCGATGTTGTACCGCATATCTCACAAACGAGCGCGCGCTCCAACTTGTCAACGCTAACCCAGTTATTGTTATAGCATTGTGGGCAGCGCCATTCGTGGCCCTGGTGGAGAATTTCGTTTTGGCAGAGATAGGTTAATGACTCTATCAGTGACCGCCTTTCATGCGCGTCCCAATCGTCAGGTGCTGCGGCCGGGTTAGCGGCTTTATAAGCCTCTCCAAATGCTTCGAACTCGTGCGTTACTCGATCTAGAAAATCCTGCACGCCATTTTCCTCACGCGGCGCCGCGCGGTCGCGCGTCGCCCAATAGGCATTTTGGAAAGCGCAGAATTGAGCTAGGAGTTCGTCGAACCGCTCGCGTTCTTGTCTTGCTTTGCGTGCAACACCGTCTTGTGCCATCCAATAAGCTTCGCGGAAACTATCGAATTGCTGCACGAGCCGATCAAAGCGAAGGTAGCGGGTCGGGACGCGTTCGGCGCGAGCTTCGACGATGACTGTTTGTGCCAGCTTTACCCAGTCTTCCTCGCTGGCGAGCTGACCTCGAGGAATTCGTCGTTTCAGGTGCTTCTTGACCTTTTCAACGCGATCAACGGTTGCCTTCGGCGTTGCGCCCAACGCTTCAAATTGCTGTTTCCAGAATCCCGAAAGAAAGATCTCCCTCGCGTCGCGAACGCTACCAGACATGCGCAGAAGCGCCGTCAGATACCGACCTTTATCAGATGGACGTATGTCCAGCATCAGCCCGGGCTTCGGATCGATCCGTCCGTGTTTGAATGGTATCCAATCTCGGGGAGCAGCCAGCGCATAGCGGAAGGCTATCTCATCGGTTGGTACGCGGAGCTCTGGCGGGCTACCTTCTACTCCGATCGTAACACTGAGTAGCCCTTCATCGGTTGCGCGCGGCATACAGATCGGACCCATGCCGTGGAGCTGATAAGCGCGAGTGAAAGCTCCTGCCATCCGCAGCCGACGCGGGAGACGCCAGCGATGTTGAATGTTATCATACCAGCTGTGATCAACGTTCCGCTCGATATCAATATCCACATTCCAGAGGCCCACTTTGGTGCTACCGGGCATCTGTGGTGTATCCCGGATATGGCGTGGCAACAAAACTGGCGGTCGGAATGTTGTTTCCGTGATAGTCAGTTCTCGCCAGTCGCTAGTCTGAAAAGGCGCACCAGGCATAACGTGATGGCGCGCGTGCCAAAGGCCAGCTTCTGTCGGGACCGGCGCGTCCACCGAATCCATTCGCTCCGGCGCGTAAATGTTGAAGCGGTCTTCCGCTTGAAGCCGGGCAGCGACAGCGCGAAGTTCCTCTACCGAATGGCTGGCGGAGCGCACCATAATCTGGGATTGCGATGCAGCACCGCCCAGAGGCACGTTGATCCGATTTTTGATTATTGCCGCTATAGCAGCGAAGCGTGCGGCATTGTTCAGATCGTCCTGCGAAACCTTTAGTGTGACGACGTTGCCGTCGATCCAGGCCGGTAGATGATGGGCTCCATTCCAAAACGCGATCCGGTCGGCAAAGGAATCGCCAACCACGAAGTTGACCGTGCGAGACCAGGACATTTCGCTGAACTCTATGCGTGGTGTAAGGCAAGCAGACAATTGCGCCAACCCGCGGAGACCAGTGCGGCTAATACGGTCTATGAGTTCCTGCTCGGTTGCAACAACTTCGCCGAGTGCCTTCGGCATGATTCGTGGATCGTCTTGAATGGCCTGTGGCACAAAAATTGTGGGACTAAGTAGACCAACCATGTCCGGGGCGATCGGCCATGGACTGAGGCTCTGGCCATAGCAGCCGAAGTTCTCCTGCAAAAACAGTGATGGTGGGGTGCCCAGTTGAGTATCAACTAGCGCAATTGGGCCGGGCGCGGAGATTGCGTTGCCCCGCGTCAACACCGCCGTCACCGACAAGACAGATAGCGGAACGACCGGCAAGTGCGGGCGAAACGCTTGGCGATCACGATCTTGGCGATGTTGCAGACTGTGTTGCACCAGAAAGGCTGGACCGAACTGTTCATGTAGCCGTTCAACTTCCCGGTCTGGCAGGCTTACATAGGAGTAAACGATATCGGCATCGTAGGCTCGAAGCCAGGAGAGGTAAGCCGGGCGGATAACTCCGTTTTCGCAGGGGACAATTAGACTGAACCTGCCTCCCCAGCGTCCATAGGAATCTGCGAAGATCGCTTCGAGCATGGCTCGCCAGTGCTCGTGCTGGTCCACAAGGAACGCGACCCGTATCGGACGCGGGCGCATATACGTTTTTGCGGATGCCATTAAAGGTCCCTCGTCGATCAATCGCCAACCTTCGATCTCGATTTTCGCAGGAAAGTAGTGATTCGATAATAGCCGCTTTTGGCGCACCGCTGCCCAACGATCTATGTCCTTTTCGGGCGGCTTGAACTTACCGTTCAGAGTGGGTCGCAAAAACGCCCATGGCGGTCATATTAGACTGCCCAACGAGGAGCGGATATTACGCACAAAGCATGCAGACGTCGGTATAAATTAGGGTGGTCAGAATGCGCGCTTATCATTTCGTTGAGACTCAATGGGGATTGGAAGACCTCCGACATCGTCGGCTCAAAATCGCGACGCTAAAACAGCTAAACGACCCATTTGAATTCTATGGGGCGAATCTCTCCGACCCAAAGCTGCGACGAGCATTTCGCTCGATGAAAGAACAGATGGCGCTGAATAGAGGGATGCTATGCTTTAGCCGCAACTGGAAAAACCCGGTGCAGTGGAGCCACTATGCAGAAAAGCATAGAGGCCTATGCTTAGGTTTTGACATTCCAGACGAGCACCTCGGGATTGTTAATTATTCGGCAAAGCGATTTGCCATAGACGCACAAAAGCTTCTCAATCCTTGCGATCTCGACCCAAAAACGGCAACGGCGCTTCTGTTTACAAAATACGCTCATTGGCGTTACGAGAATGAAGTCCGTGTCTTCGCTGAGCTGAATGATGTCGATCCGAACAGCGGCCTCTACTTCGCGGAATTTTCCGATAAACTGAAGTTAACTGAGGTAATCGTGGGGCCGCAATCGGAATTGGCGGAGCGCGATCTCATGGGCGCGCTCGGAGAGCTTCGCGACGGCGTTGACGTATTCAAAGCCCGGTTAGCGTTTGGCTCGTTCAATGTTGTAAGGCAACGCGACAGGAAACTATGGTGGCCTGATTAGGTGAGCTCTGTTCCGAAATTGGCTCACCACTTCGCGAATCTGATAGAGCATCTCCCCAAGCCAATCGTACAAGACGCTTAGCGGAACCGCCGCCGCGCCAACCGATTGTCGTTGGCCGCGAGGTGGGCTTTAGCGATCCGGCGGGTCGCGAATCCGCAACGCGGATGTCCGTCGCACACCAGCCAAGGTTTGAGTCGTCCAAGTGTGAGAAGGCTACGCCCAACCACGGCGATCAGCTTGCGCTTGCCGCATTCCGGGCAGATGTCGCCCTCGTGATAATGCCGGAATCCGATCACGGCTTCCCCCATCTCCCAATCCATCCAGTATAGGTCTTATAGTTGTGCGTTCAACTGCTTGCCGCGTCCAAGTTGTTGCCTAGTGCAGCCGAAGCGCCTCGCCCATTGGATATGCCGTCCTGCCTTAGATGCCGGCGCCGTCGCAAAACTCGTCGCGGCACTCGGGCCCATTCTCCGCCACTGCGAGGGCCTGTTCCACCAACGCCGCCGCTGCCCAAAGGGCGTTCTGCAGAGCATCTGGCACTTTGCCTTCGCAAGCCTTCAGGCTGACGATCAGCACGCCATCCGCTTGATAGAGATAGGACTTCAATTGCGCCTGGTCGGCGCCCTCCACCCGAACCATGCTACCCCCCCAATTTCTCCAAAAAATGAAGCACTTAGGGAAACATTGAGGTCAAGTAATGTTAGAGATGGTGTGCCTGCGACAGATTCACGTATACCGCGTGTCAGCATGTAGGCCTTTGGAATCATTCACGATTGGCAGGTGCAGTGAGGTACTTTCGACGCGGAATTGCGTCCGGAATCCCGGTTTTGTTGGTCAACTGTAAACAATTGCAAAAATCCTACAGCGCCACCTAAGCTTGCCGCCTGAGATACAACTCTGCAATGTGTTGCGCTGGTATGGGGTCGACGATGGGGGCCGAGGGCGCAAAATATATCGAGGCATTGGATTTTATCGATAGGATCAAGGACATCGGCACAATCGATGGGTTGGTCGTCGAGTTCCAAGCGCTGATTTTGCGCTATGGCTTTACCTCGTACTGCGTTGGCAACGCCACGGCGCCGAAATCGGACGTAGCGGACCGTGTTTGGTGTGCCACTTGGCCAAAGGGGTGGGCGTCCGTCTGGGTCCAACAGAACTTCGCGGCTGTTGATCCGGTGGTTTATCAGCTCCTCGCCTCGAAGCTTCCCTTTCGCTGGTCAGATATTCGCGATTCCAACGGTCCTCGCGGTACGGAGGTTATGAACGTCGCCGGAGAGTTCCAGCTTCGTGACGGTATGGGCATTCCCGTCATTGCCCTGAATGGAAGCCGGGTTGGGGTTACCATTGCGGGGGGGCAGTTCGATCTTAGTGACCGGGAGAAATCGTGCTTGCATCTGGCGGCTATTTACTTTCAGGCGCGGCTCGAAAAACTCCGTGCCAAGGGACCTGTCGTAAAGCGTAAATCGGGTGACGAACTCACCGTTCGCGAGCTCGACTGCTTGGCATGGATTGCGGCCGGAAAGACCGATTGGGAGATTGCACAGATTCTTTCGATCAGCGAGCTCACGGTGACGTCTCATGTTCGGAACATACTTCGCAAGTTGAATGCGATGCATCGTGCCCAGGCCGTTGCCAAAGCAATCGTCGCTGGAATGATCGCTCTTTAGAGTCCGGCGAGCGGCTCCTGTTTTCCTCTTTGCGACGGCTGATCCGATCACATCGATCGGGCATGGGCCTTATCCGTATGATTGGCCAACAAGTCGTACAACTTGCAGTAAAGCAATCCTCCTTTTCGAGGATGGTACGCTACATCTTCAATGGGTCATCCTTTCAGCGATCTTGGGAGGGCGAAGCCATGCTTATGGAAGTTGTCACGCGGGAAAATCGTGCACTGTACGGCGATCAGCTCGAGGCGATGTACCTCATGCGCCACCGCATCTTCGTCGAGCGCATGCACTGGGAAGGTATCCGCAAGCCGGATGGTCGGGAAATCGACGAATTCGACAATGATGACGCTATATACCTTTTGGTGACTGACGACGACCAAGTGTGTGGCTGCCATCGGATGATTCCGACAATGAAGCCGCATTTGCTCTCGGAAGTGTTTTACGGAGAGTGCGAAGTGAGAGGTGTCTTGCGTGGCCCGCGCGTTATCGAGTGTGGGCGCACCTGCATTGAGGCCGAGCGGCTTCCGCGCGACAGACTTAGAATCGCGCGCCGCGTTCTGATGACTGGGTTGATGGAATTCTGCTTCAAGATCGGCGCCACGCATTTCACTGGCATTAATCCCGTCGCCGTGATGAGCCATTATCTGAAACTGGATTGGGACATTCGACCGCTCGGAGCGCCGCGTACGATGGAGGACGGCGAAACCTATGTCGCCGTGTCCTATGCCGTGAGCGAACAGGCGCTCGCATCGGTCC
Source organism: Alphaproteobacteria bacterium (assembly GCA_015654635.1). Lineage (GTDB taxonomy): Bacteria > Pseudomonadota > Alphaproteobacteria > Micropepsales > Micropepsaceae > Rhizomicrobium. Next base: position 6,573 of record JAATGP010000009.1, read on the forward strand.
AAAGGGTGTACAAGCTCCCCAAGGACCTTGTCGTCTATCGTGGCGGTTCGACGCCATTGGCCGCGCTTCTTGATGCCGAACAAGCACCCGGCCGCATGCCACCTGCCAGAGTATTAGCTGCTGAATGAGCCCCGACATGGCGCAACACAAATCTATCAGAGGTCCAAATACCCGCGCGACTTCGGTGGTCCAGCCGCCTTCGACCGTAGAATTTGCCGAGTATTCAGCATCGATGCTCGCCGAATTGTCGAAATCTGCGGCAAGCGCTGGACTACCCGTGCTGGCCCATTTGATGGATCTCGCGCGAAGAGAAGCGCTGTTTCACAGTGATAGCAGTAGTCAAGACGACTGAGCGATCGGACGTTTTACCATTGAATCGTCTCCATCGTTTACCTGACTGGTTACTGAACTGTGCGTTTCTGGTTGGTGACGACGCCGAACAATGGCAAATTACCCCAGTTGGGCTATTGGGGTATGGACGGCAATGGCTAAGAAGAGCGCCAACCCGGTCGATGTCATCGTCGGCAAACGGATTCGCGAACGGCGTATCGCTATCGGGATGACGCAGGAAGGCCTCGGTAAGGTACTGGGTGTCACCTTTCAGCAAGTGCAGAAATACGAGTTCGGCACCAACCGTGTCTCTGCGGGCCGCTTGTATGATATTGGCACCATCCTGAAAGCGCCGGTTTCTCATTTCTACGAAGGGCTTCAGCAGTCTCTCGAACCTGGAGCGGCGATTGCAGATGAAATGGTGATTGTCGCGGCCCTCGACAGAATCAAACACCGCCCACGCCGCGAACTGGCGATGAAGTTGGTGTTGGCAGTCCTGCAGGCCATTGAGGCGGATTGAAACAGATGGCATGTGGCGGCGTCTCGAATGTCGATTGTGGCGCCCACTAACCGTTAGACCTAATCGCGGTTACCTCCACCGTTGGCCAGTCCGTTCGCAGATGCTTTTTCCGTTGGCGGCTTAGTCGAGGTCATTATCGTGACTTCTCATCTGACGAATATATCTCACCGCGGCGACTGAGGTAGGTCGTCCCCAAACCCCTACGCTGGAAACACAACTTTCGATCCTTTGGCGGAGCGGCGCTCACGACGGGAGTTTTCAGCTTCCGATTAATGAAATCTTCGTGCGCACCTTTGGGTCAAGAACAGCGCGAGGTTGTTCGTGTTACATATTCGCGCTAAACGAGTTTATAGGTACGGATGACTTGGAACTGTTCGGGACTAGGGTGTGTCCGCAAGATCCACGCTCCGCATTCAGATGCTTTATGCCACGGCAAACGCAGGCAAGGCGCCGTCAGACAGGAGAGTGCGGCCCCCCGTCCCACGCCCCTAGAAACAAACCGACATTTGTGCGAATGTGGGTTTGTTCGGATTTGCGAGGTTTCTATGAGCCGTCTCACCATTGATATCACCGATCAGCAGCACCAGAGCCTGAAAGCCTTGGCCGCGCTGCAGGGTAAGACAATCAAGCAATATGCCATCGAGCGCCTTTTTGCCGCCCATTCGGACGGTGATCAGGCATGGCAGGCGTTGAAGGCGCTGCTGGGGGAGCGGATTGCCGAGGGGCTCAGCGGCAAGGTCTCCACCAAAAGCATCGAGGTCATCGTGGACGAGGAACTGGGCGGAGATAACCGCGCTTGACCACCGATTATATTTTGACGGCGGCAGCGGAAGCCGACTTGCGAGAAATCATCCGCTACACGCGCAAGCAATGGGGCGATGCGCAGGTGCGCAGCTATATCGCCAAGCTGGAAGGCGGCATTGCGCGCCTTGCGGCGGGAGAGGGTGCGTTCAAAGACATGACCGCGCTCTATCCCGCGCTGCGCATGGTCCGTTGCGAGCATCACTATATCTTCTGCCTGCCGCGTGACGACGCGCCTTCGCTGGTCGTCGCAATTTTCCACGAACGCATGGATTTGATGCTGCGGCTGGCGGACAGGCTCTAGGCTGCATATCAGCGCCCCATCGCTCAGCTCCCCGCGGGCGCGCCCTCACGGCAGAGCGAGATTGACCGCGCCGCACGCCCTGCAGGAATTTCCAGCTCCGCAAGAATTGGGCACGAGGGCTCAGCCTTGACTCAAGCAAGGTGCGATGTTCGTGAAGCCCGAGTATTATGCGTCTGCGGACGATTTGGAACAAATCTCGCCTACCCGTCGGTCAGATCAGTGCCCCGCATCCAAACGGTTTGCCCTTTGCTGCTGTCGTGCAGGCGCACCTGCCAGATACCGGGTTCGGCCAATGTTGGCGCGATGCGCAGAGCCGCGACACCCGCGGGCAGCGTCACGCATCCCGTCTGATGCAGCCAAGCCTTATCGTTTGCGGCGACGGCTTGCGATGCTTCACCGAGCCGGAAGGGAGCAGGGCATGCAATCGCGCCGGCCACCGTCAGATAGTCACGCTTGAGCGGATCGCGATAAGGCGCGAGCCCCAACTCGTTGGCGTAAGCGACGAGCGCGCGGCGATTGGCGGTCGTGATTTTCCTGAAGTAGAAATCGTGCCGACGGCCATCCCACGAGACCCGCGCATTGGCCGAAAGCCAGACACATCCAAGCGCCGCGAAATCCTTCGCATGGGAGTCCGGCGCGACGCGCCACAGGGCGGGGCGACGCAGTCAGCCCCAACACAAACGCTGCGATGATCCTGATGCCGGTTCTGGACATGACCATCCCCCACCCAGTGCGAGCCGCGATACTATCACGGAGTCTTGTCGGGGGCTCGTGATTAGGGGCGGTCACGAGGCTGGGGCATGCCGCAATTGTACGGTAGCGTGCGTGAGTCAGCGAGGTGATGAGCGAAAAGTCGGCCAACCGGCCGAAGGTGCGATTTCTGGCGTTGGTTACACCAAATTTACACCGGGAAAAGCGGATTTGTGGAAGTTATGTAGTAAAATCAATATGTTGCCAGAAAGTCGTGGTGCCGGCTACAGGACTCGAACCTGTGACCCCCTGATTACAAATCAGGTGCTCTACCAACTGAGCTAAGCCGGCGAAAAACGAGCCTCGCAATACGATGCCTGGGCAGCGGGTGCAACGGGGCTGTGGCCGCGAATTGCGCCCTGGAAGGGAGTGGCGCCGGGCAGACGCGAGGCTGTGTCGCGGCGGGGCCTGTAATCTGGCAACCCAATAGCTTATGTAGGGAGGCTCTTTCCCTCCGGTTCACGCAAACGGCAGACATGACACGCTATCTCATCACCAGTGCGCTTCCTTATATCAATGGCGTCAAGCACTTAGGCAATCTCGTCGGCTCCATGCTGCCGGCCGATCTTTATGCCCGTTACCGCCGCGCCAGGGGCGACGAGACGCTCTTCATCTGCGCCACGGATGAGCACGGCACCCCGGCGGAGCTGGCCGCGCTTGATGCCGGACAGGATGTCGCCACCTATTGCGCCGAGCAGCATGAAGTCCAGAAGACGCTGGGCGAGGGCTTTGGCCTCTCCTGGGATTACTTTGGCCGTTCCTCCAGCCCGCAGAATCAGGAATTGACCCAGCATCTGGCACGAGTGTTGTGGGCCAATGGGCATTTGGAGGTCCGCACCACCAAGCAGGTCTATTCCCACGCCGAGAAGCGCTTCCTGCCGGACCGCTATGTCATCGGCACCTGTCCCCATTGCGGCTATGACCGCGCTCGGGGCGACCAGTGCGAGAATTGCACCCGGGTCCTCGATCCCACCGATCTCATCAACCCGCGCTCGGCGCTTTCCGGCTCGACCGAGATTGAAATCCGCGACAGCGCCCATCTCTTCCTCAAGCAATCGACCTTCGTTGAGCCCTTGCGCGCCTGGATCGATAGCCACGAAAACGATTGGCCCAATCTGGTGCTCTCCATCGCCCGCAAATGGCTGGATGAAGGGCTGAACGACCGCGGCATCACGCGCGATCTTGAATGGGGTGTGCCGGTACCGGATGACATCGGCGATGGGCTGATGAAAGGCAAAGTCTTCTATGTCTGGTTCGATGCTCCCATCGAATATATCGGCGCCACCAAGGAATGGTCCGATGCGGCGGGCAAGCCTGACAGCGAATGGCAAAAATGGTGGCGGCCTGAGCGGCAGAGCGATGTCACCTATGTCGAGTTCATGGCCAAGGACAATGTGCCCTTCCACACCGTCGGCTTTCCCATCACCATCATGGGCTCGGGCGAAAACTGGAAGCTGGTCGACCGCATCAAGGGTTTCAACTGGCTCACCTATTACGGCGGCAAATTCTCTACCTCGCAAAAGCGCGGCATCTTTATGGATAAGGCGTTGGAGCTGGTGCCTGCCGACTATTGGCGCTGGTGGCTGATGGCCAATGCGCCGGAAAGTGCCGATTCCTCCTTCACCTGGGAGCATTTCGCTTCCGTGGTGAACAAGGATATGGCCGATGTGCTGGGCAATTTCGTCAATCGCGTCACCAAATTCACCGTGGCGCGTTTCGACGGCAAAGTGCCGGGCGAGGGCGACTATGGTGAAGACGAAAAGCTTCTTATTGCCGAACTCGACAAGCGCGTGGCGGCCTATGCGGGCTATCTGGAAGACATTGATTTTCGCAAGGCGCTGGCCGAGTTGCGTGCCATCTGGGTGGCTGGCAACGAATATCTCACCAAGGCCGCCCCTTGGACCCATGTGAAGACCGACCGCACCAAAGCGGCGGTGGGCGTACGCATGGGCCTCAACTTGGTGCATCTGTTCGGCCATCTGGCGTGGCCTGTGATCCCAGCTTCGGCGAAGGCGGTGCATGAGGCGATCATGCCGGCGCCGGAGGTTATTGCTTGGCCGGATCAGCCCATGGCGCAGTACCTCGATTCCCTCGAAGCGGGCCACGAGATCCACCCGCCCGAAGTGCTCTTTGCCAAAATCACCGAGGAGCAACTGGCCGAATGGAAAGCCCGTTTCGGTGGTGAGGACGCGGACTGAGTGGGGGACTCATAATCGGCGAGAGCGAGCGTGGCATGGCCGGATGATTGTGCACTGTCTATGCGCTATTCCTCGTCAAGCGCCTGCCAGCCTTCGTGCGTCAGGGCTTCCATTGGTCGGAAACGGGATTTGTATCCCATCTTGTCGCTGCCGCGGACCCAATAGCCGAGATAGACATGGGGCAGGGTGCGCCTGCGCGCCTCTTCGATGTGATCGAGGATCATGAAAGTGCCCAGGCTGCGGGAGCCTTCGCCGGGATGGAAAAAGCTGTAGACCATGGAGAGGCCGTCGCGCAGCCCGTCGGTCAAGGCACAGGCGACTAGCCTTCCGTGCTCCGAACCATCGGCCTCGCGATATTCAACGATATGGGTGTCGACCGGGGTCTCCTCGACCATTGCCACATAATCGAACAATCCCATATCGGACATGCCGCCGCCGGAATGGCGGGAATCGAGATAGGTGCGCAGCAGCGCGAATTGTTCGCGTGTGGCTTCCGGCGGCACAACGCTGCGAACAAGGTCGGTGTTGCGCCGCAGGACGCGGCGTTGATTGCGCGAGATGGCAAAGTCCTGGGCAAGGATGCGCACAGAAACGCAGGCCGAACAGGCGTCACAGGCGGGGCGGTAAGCGATGGTTTGGCTGCGGCGAAAGCCCGAATGGGTCAGCGCCTCATTCAGCGGTTGGGCCAATCCCCCGCTCAACCGTGCGAAAACCTTGCGCTCGGTCATCCCCGGCAAATAAGGGCAAGGCCCCCCGGGGGTCAGGAAAAACTGCGGAACGCGCGCGGTTTTTTGATCGGTCACCGTCCGTCACCCGGCCAATGCAACCAGACTATGACAGCGAAATCGGCCCGCGCGCCAGCCTCACCTCACGATAAATCCGCCTTGGGCTGGAATCTTTTGCTTGCGGGAATGCCTCTTAAAGGTGTTGGCCGATCGGTGCGGGCGGCGCTTCGCGCATCAAGGTGATGGAAAGCCGCCGGTTGGCCGAGGCATTGGGGTCTTCGGGCAGCAGCGGTTCGGAGCCCGCCTTGCCGGCGACTTCATAAACACGGTCGGAACTGAGCCCTGCGGCGGCCAGGATGGCACGACCGACATTGGCGCGCTGGGCCGAGAGTTCCCAATTGGTCATCCCGTTTGGGCCGCTGAAGACCTTGCCCTCGGTATGCCCGGCAATGGAGACGCGGTTGGGAAGACGGTCGATCACCTTGGCAATCGTCTCAAGAAGCTTGCGGGTATAGGGCATAGGCGCGGCCGTGCCTTGCTGGAACATGGGCCTTCCGTCTTGATCGACAAGCTGGATGCGCATGCCTTCCGGCGTTTGGTCGACGACAACCTGCTTGGAGAGGGCGGAGATGTCCGGATTGTCGGCAATCGCTTGGTGGATGGCTTCGGCGGCGTGGGCGAAGTCGCCATTTTGTGTCGAGTTGGTGGTGTTCTGGCCGTCGGGATTGTTGGCTTGGCTGTCGTTGCTGGTGCCGTCGGCATTGGTGGCGCCACCCTGGCTGACGCCCGCCTGGGCCGATTTTTCAGCGGTGTTCTTGGAAGGCGGGCTGTTTTTCTGAAACATAGCCATAGAGCCGCCGGCCCGTGCCGTTTCCTGACCCATGACTCTGCCGCCGAGAACCCCACCCGAGCCGCTGACGGTCTGCGAAATGCTCTGAGGCGCGAAATAGTCAGCGATACCGCGCTTTTGTTCGGGGGTTGTGGTATTGATGAGCCACATCAGCAGAAAGAAAGCCATCATTGCGGTTACGAAATCCGCATAGGCCACTTTCCAGGCGCCGCTGTGGTGGCCGCCCTCTATTCTTTTGATGCGTTTGATGATGATCGGCTGATCTGCCAATGCCTGTCCCCTTACAAAACCCAATTACCCAGGCCGGGTGCAATATTCGGCCTTTGCGCCGCCTCGAACCTCGCCTAACGTCCTGCAGCATGCCTTACGCGCATTAACCGAAGCTTTCATTGCGGGCACTACATGGATTTCGACACGGGTTCTTTTCGCAAAGCGTTGGGTGGTTTTCCCACCGGCATCGCCGTGGTGACGGCCGGGCAGGGGGCCGAGGCCAAGGGAATCACGGTGAATTCCTTCACCTCGGTGTCGCTCAAGCCGCCTTTGGTGCTGTGGTGCTTGGGCAAGAATTCGAGCCGTTACGAGATATTTACCAAACCCGAGGAATTCACCATCAGCATCCTCAGTGAAGCCGAACGCGCCATCTCGACCCAATTGGCGAGCGGGCCGGAATGCGCATTGACGGGCTTGCCTCTGGTGGAAACAGCAAATGGCGCGCCGGGCCTTGCCGGTGCCTTGACCATCTTGGAATGCCAGCGCGAGGCCATTCACGAAGCCGGCGACCACATCATCATCCTGGCCCGGGTGCTGCGCTTCACCAGCCGCGAGGATGGCGTCCCGCTGCTCTATTTCCGCGGCCGCTATGGCGCGCTGGCGGTGTGAACTTATTCAATCTCCTCCGCGAGGAGGTTGAAAAATATCTCACTCGCTTGCCTGTTTGCCCACGCCGCTCAAATACCCCAGCACATCGGTGTCCGGTGGCGCGGCCACGCCGATGTTGCCGTGGCCGAGTTCGTCGAGGCTGAAATCCATGCGCACGTCGTAGCTGCGCTCCAGTTGATTGCGCAACGGCTGTTCGGCGGCATACCAGCTCGCTTTCACCGCATCCTCCTTGCAACTCGCAAGCTCCGCATCATCGCGCGCACCCCAGCGCCGTTCGGGGCAGTGATAGGGATCGAAGGAGAGTGCGAACAAACGCTGCCGTGCCGCTTCTAGAGACAAACGCATGCTGCTGCCGTCGCTTTTGCGGTAGACGATGAAGCAGCTTTCGCTGCCCCGCCGGTAGATTTTGCTGAGAGTGCCCGGCAGATCGTCTCCGTTATAGACGAGATGGCGCGTATCGCCGCGCGCTTGCATCTCGACAAAGCGTTGAACCGTGTCGCGCAAATGCTTGAACGCGGTTTTCAAACGGGCATCGCGAGAGGGCGTGGAATACATCTCCCAGTCGCCGTCGGTGCCATAGATGTTGGCCGGCAGCCGGGCAGGGTGCGGCCGCGCCGCCATGGGATGCGCCAGTTCCACCGCCGCGGCGCGATACTGAAGGTCGGAACATAAGGATCGCGTCATCTCCTCGATCTCTTTCAGAGGTTCGAACACCAGCACGCCGCCAGCCAGCCGCGCTCGCACGAAATCGTAATAATCGAGCGTCTCGCCTCCGGCACTGAAGCTGCCGCTGGCCCAGTTATCCTCGGATGGGCGTTTGCCCGTGCCATAGAACTGCTCGGTCGAGAAGTCGGCGATCTCGCTGTTGCGGGCGGGGACGATGACCCCGCCGCGCCAGCTCCCATCCGCCTGTCTTTCGCCATGGACAAGGCGCAGCGGCCGCCAATTCTTGAAGCCCGCCCCTTGCGACGGTTTGGTCCGGGCGAAGCGCACATCGAAGGTGATCGTGGTCAGGCTGAAGTCGGTATGAGCATCGAAGGAGTGAATCTGTCCATCGGGATCGATCCGGTAGACGATCGCGACATGCCCGGCGGGATCATAGACCATCGTTCCGGGGCGGATCGCTCCCGGCGCAATGGCAGGGGCATAAAAATCGGGTGTGATGGGACCGTCATATTCGGGATGAATCCGGTAGGTGGCGGAAGAGATGGCGCTGCGGATTTGCCCAATCACCTGATAACCGGTGAAGCGTCCACTGGGCACGTCGTGGCGCGAAGCTGGCCGGTTACCGCTGTGCGAATAGCGGATGTCGTCGCCGCTACCGTCGCGCGCTGCCACCGCATCGACATAAGAGAATGGCAAGCCTTTCTTCCACGCATAGTAGAAGCGCAACACATAGGGCAGGTCGGCGCAATCGGATTCAAAATAGCGCGCGGCCGATTCGCTGCCGGCAAAAGGATTGGCCGTGCTGTGTAGGCATTCATTAAGCGAGGCACAGTCAGATTCGCCGATGGCTGTGATGAAGGCTTGATAGCCACGCTCGTCTTCGTCCGTCCAATGATCACTGCGGACGACATAGAGACTTGAATCCGCGGCGCGGACATCGCCACACGCGAACAGGCAGACAAGGGCCGCGGCAAAGCCCCATATTGCCATGCTGCGTGCAAGTCTCACCATCGACAAACCCTATCGCGCGTTCGCCGCTTATCAACAGCTTGGCGTAAAATATGCGTAAAAGCTGTGCCTTGCTGGCAACGGCAGCAGGCGTAACAGGGCCTGTCACATTTACTTCACTGAGCTGTCACCGACCTGTCTTCGCCCCCTGTAATTTCTCCGCCCGGGCAAAGGGGTGCCGGGCGGGTAATGCTGCAATGCGTGCCCCCTTTCCCTGGGATTAATTATGAGAGGTTTCTTATGAAGGGGAAGTCAGCCTTATTGGCAGGCGTGGCCGCGATCGCATTGGTTGCGAGCGCCCAGGCCGGTTACGCAGCGAAGAAAACGTCCGACGCCACGTCCGACACGCCTGCCGCCACTTCGGCGGTTCCGGCTGGCCCGACCAACGCTGAACTCGCGGCCCGCATCCAAGCGCTGGAAGACGCGCTCCAGGCCGACGAATCCAAGGCGCAAGGCGAACACAGCCGCCTGTCGACTCTGGAACAGAACTTCAACTACGCCACCTGGACCTTCGACAATGGCCGTCCGGTGATCAACAGCGGCGACGGCCGCTTCTCCATGGCCTTCCGCGTCCGCTTCCAGGAAGATTTCGCGAACTTTATCCAGGACAGTCCGACGTCGATTCCGAATGCGCAGTACAAGGATCTGTCGAGCGGTGCCGTCACCCGCCGCGCCTTCTTCGGCGTTGAAGGTAAGGCGTTCAACGATTTCTGGTACGAATTCCGTTACAATGCGGGCGGCACCAACGGCAGCTCGGGCGGTACCAATGGCGTGACCGCGACCGAAGGCGACAGCGTGATGTCGATTGCGCGCGTGGCTTATGTGGGCATTCCGCATTTCCGCCTCAACGTCGGCGTCATCGAGCCCGCGTTCATGCTGGAAGGCACCTCTTCTTCGGGCCAGCTCATGTTCCTTGAGCGTCCCGAAATCGAAAACATCGCGGCCGATACCTTCGGTGCGGGCGACTCCCGCCGCGGCATCGAAGTGGCGTTCCAGTATGAAGGCATGATCCTGCCGGGCGACAACTTCGTCTGGACGGCTGCCTATACCGGCGCCAAGACCGGTGCGTCCGGTGCGCCGAATACCAACGGCAGCGGCATCGGCCACACCAATGGCGGTGACGAGCAAAGCCAGTTCCTCTCGCACTTGTCCTACCGCTTCTGGAGCGATGGCGCCTCCAATGCTCTCGTCGGCGGCGACTTCGGCACGGCCCTTTATGCGGGTGGCGGCAACTATTCGCTCTCCTTCCAGGATCGTCCGGAAATCCGTGTCGACGGCGACCGTCTGATCGGTGCCACCGTCGGTTCGGCCACGGGTCAGACCGCGGGCTGCGGTACGCCGACTGCGGGCAACATCTCGTGCCATGCGACGATGTTCTCGGGTCATGCGGCTGGCAATCTCGACAACTTCTACCTTGCTGGCGAATACAGCTATTTCCGCGCTGACCGCCTCAACAGCGCCAAGGTCTTGGACCATCCGGACTTCTCCGGTTATATGTTTGAAGGTTCGTGGGTCCTGACCGGCGAGCCCAAGACCTATTCCGCGAATGCGACCAACAACGAAATCGGCGGCTACGGCTCCCCGAAAGTTGCCTCGCCGTTCTCGCTGGATGGCGAGTCGTGGGGTGCGCTCGAACTTGCGGCGCGTTATAGCTTCACCAATCTCGACTGGAACCGCAGCACAGCGGGCACTGGTATTGCCGGTGGCCGTGAGGGTATCTTCGATATCGGCCTGAACTGGTATCTGAACAACGAAGTGAAGCTCCAGGTTCATGACTCGGTTGTGCACGTCGACAAGCTGAATGCTGCTGGCGGCGCGGTCCAGATCGGTCAGAATCTGAACATCGTCGGCATCCGTCTGCAGTTCACCAATTAATCTCCGCGAGAGGAATCCACATGAACGTCTCACTAAAGTCTGTGATGACCGCACTTGCCGGCCTTGCGTCGGTGGCGGTGATTGCGACGGGTGCGCTTGCCGCCAATATCAATGGCGCCGGCGCGTCCTTCCCCTATCCGATCTACTCCAAATGGGCGGGCGCCTATCAGGGCGTCAGCGGCACCGGTCTGAACTATCAATCGATCGGTTCCGGCGGCGGTATCGCCCAGATCAAGGCCAAGACTGTGACCTTCGGCGCCAGCGATGCGCCGCTGAAGAAGGCCGATCTCGACAAGTTCGGTCTGGCCCAGTTCCCGACTGTGATCGGCGGCGTTGTGCCAGTCGTGAACGTGCCGGGTGTTGCTCCCGGCCAGCTCATCCTGGACGGCAAGGTTCTTGCCGACATCTTCCAGGGCACCGTCAGCCGCTGGGATGATCCGGCCATTAAGGCCCTCAACCCCGGTCTGGCTCTGCCTGGCAAGGCGATCTCGGTCGTCCATCGCGCCGACGCTTCGGGCACGACCTTCGTGTTCACCACCTATCTGTCGCGCGTGAGCGCTGACTGGTCCAAGGGCGTCGGTGCTGCCACCGCCGTTGATTGGCCGGTTGGTATTGGCGCGAAAGGCAACGAAGGCGTTGCCGGCAACGTGGCCCAGACTTCGGGCTCCATCGGTTATGTCGAATTCGCCTATGCCAAACAGAACCATCTCAAGCACACCCGCATGATCAACAAGGACGGCAAGACGGTTGTGCCGTCTTCCGACACCTTCAAGGCTGCTGCGGACAAGGCCGATTGGGCTGGCGCTGCCAACAATGGTTTCTACATCATCCTCGTCGACCAGCCCGGCGCCTCGGCTTGGCCGATCACGGCGACGACCTACATCCTCGTCTACAAGCAACCGTCCGACATTGCGGGCACATTGGAGACCCTCAAGTTCTTCAAGTGGTCCTATGCCAATGGCGGTCCGGCTGCCCTCAGCCTCGATTACGTCCCGCTGCCGCCGGTCGCCACCCAAGCGATTGAAGCCAGCTGGAAGCAAATTCAGGGTTGGAAATAGCCTAATCTTGCCGTAACGTTGGGGGGTATGGAAGGGGCGGTCTTCGGGTCGCCCCTTCTGCATTTGGCATATTCGATCAAAACAATGCCGTGTATTATAATTTTCGGTGCGTAAACGCCGTTTTTTCGCCCTATGTGGGATATTATCAAGGCTGCTTACGATCCCGACTGTTATCATCTTGAATGTTATTATAAGCATGCTTATCTGATCACCCGGACGGATGATCATGGACAAAACCATCAACAACGATTTGCCTTTTGTGCTCCACGATGTGGCGCGGCTGATGCGAACACGCTTCGACCAGCGCGCCCGTGGCTGGGGCATGACCCGGGCCCAATGCGTGACTCTGGTCAAGCTGGAATGCCGCCCGGGCCTTTCTCAGACCGAGCTGGCCGCTATTTTGGAGGTCGAGCCGATTACGGTCGCCCGTTTGATCGACCGGCTGGAAGCCAGCGGCATGGTCGAGCGGCGCCCTGATCCCACGGACCGGCGCATGCACCGGCTCCATCTTTTGCCGGCGGCCAAACCAGTGCTGGCGGAAATTGACACTTATCGTGAGGGCGCCGTTGCCCAGCTCCGTGAGGTTGTGGCCGCAGAGGATTGGGCGGCCGCTCATCGCGTACTTCTTCAGATCAAGGAAGCGCTGTTGACCGAGGGTATCGGTTCGGCGTCAGGAGAATAAAATTATGGATGTTCGCGCCCAAACCACCCCTGACTATTATGCAGCCCCCCGCAGCCGCGCTTGGCTTTCCGCGCTGTGGCAGGACAAACAGCGTTTTCGCCGCGTCTTGATGATCGGCGGCGTTGCGCTCGTGGCCATTGTGGCTCTCACGGTGTGGCTGAGCGCCGGGCGCTATGTCGGAACCGACGATTCCTATGTCCGCGCCGCCAAATTGATGGTCAGCCCGGATATCTCCGGCTTGGTCAAGACCGTGGATGTCCGTGAAGGCCAGCATGTGAAAAAAGGGCAGGTGCTCTTTACCATCGATCCGCGTCCCTTCGAGATTGCGGTCGCCAACACCAAAGCGGCGCTGGAAGCGGCGCGTCTGGATGTGGTGTCCTCGGAAGCGGCCTATCAGAGCCTCGTGGCCCAAGTCGCGGCGCAGCAGAGCGCAGTCAAACTGGCTCAGACCACCTATAACCGCTATCTCGCCCTGGCCCGCTCCAACGCCATCGCCCCCCAGACTTTGGATCAGGCGCACATGACCTTGACCTCGGCCCAGGCGACTTTGGCCTCCGCGCAACAGAACGCCACCACCCAGCTGGACAAACTCCTGGGCAATCCCAATTTGCCGCCGGACCAAGCTCCGTCCTATCTGCAGGCCAAAGCCGCCTATGACGAAGCCAAACGTCAGTTGGATCATACCGTGGTCGGCGCCCCCTTTGAGGGCGATGTCGCCGAGGTGGATTCGCTGCAGCCCGGCACCCTGGTGATTTCGGCCTTGTCGTCATTTTCGACCACCAGTGCGGTGGGTTTGGTTTCGACCAGCGATTTGTGGATCGAGGCCAATATGAAGGAGACCGATCTCACCCATGTGCGTGTCGGCCAGCCGGTCGAGGTCACCGTCGATACCTATCCGGACAACACCTGGAACTGCCATGTCGGCGCCATCAGTAGAGCCTCCTCGGATGCCTTCTCGGCGCTGCCGTCGGAAAATGCCTCAAGCAATTGGGTCAAGGTCGTGCAGCGTATTCCGGTGCGCGTGGTTTGTGAGGTCAAGGCCGGCGATCCGCCGATGCGTTCCGGCATGAGCGCGCTGGTCAGTATCGATACGGGCATGCGCCGTTGGAACCGTATGCTGGCGGGCCGGTAAGCCACCATGGCCGCAGCCCCCACAGTCCGTCATGGCACCAGTCACGAGCACTACACCAAAGCCCAGCTGATCATCGTGGTGATGTGCTCGATGGCCGGCACTTTGATGCAGGCTCTCGACACCACGATTGCCAATGTGGCGCTGCCCTATATGCGTGGCAGCCTCTCTGCCTCGCAGGACCAGATCACCTGGGTTCTGACGTCTTACATCGTTGCGGCCGCCATCATGACGGCGCCGGTGGGCTGGCTCGCCAACCGCTTCGGCAAAAAGAACGTGCTGTTGGCTTCGATGATCGGCTTTACCGTCGCCTCGATGCTCTGCGGCGCCGCCACCGACCTTAGCGAGATCGTCCTCTTCCGCCTGTTGCAAGGTGTCTTCGGTGCCGCTCTGGCACCGCTTTCCCAATCGGTGATGATCGATCTCTATCCCATCGAAAAGCGCGCGCAGGTGATGGCGATCTGGGGCATCGGCATCATGCTGGGGCCGATCTTGGGCCCGACGCTGGGCGGCTATCTCACCGATGCCTATAGCTGGCGCTGGGTGTTTTACGTCAACGTCCCCTTCGGCATCGCGGCGACGATCGGTTTGTGGATAGTGTTCAAAGACACCAGCCGCAATGAAGGTCTCAAATTCGACTGGTCCGGTTTTGCCTATATGGCGGTGGCCATGGGCTCGTTGCAGCTGATGCTTGACCGCGGCGAAACCAAGGACTGGTTCTCCTCTATCGAGATCGTCACCTATGCGGTGCTGACGGTGTTGGGGCTTTATCTGTTCCTCATCCATCTCTTCATGGGCAAAGCGCCGTTCCTGCCGCGGAAAATGTTTTCCGACCGCAATTTCTCCTCGGCGCAGGTCGTAATGTTTGTGGTCGGTGCGGTGCTGCTTGCCTCATCGGCACTGATGCCGCCTTATTTGCAGAATCTTGGCGGCTATTCGGTGTTGCAGACAGGCCTGCTGCTCGGCCCGCGCGGCTTTGGTACCATTGCGGCCATGGCGCTGGTGGGGCGTATCGCCAACAAGACGGATCCGCGCGTACTGATGACCATCGGCGTGACCTGTGTGGCCTGGTCGCTCTGGCAGATGGCGCAGTGGAACCCCTCTATCGATTTCTGGGAACTGCTCTACGTCTCCGTCGTGCAGGGCTTTGGCTTCGGCATGGTGTTTGTGCCGCTCAATCTGGTGGCCTTTGCCACCTTGCCGGGCAACTACCGCACCGACGGCAGTGCCTTTATGAACTTGGTGCGTAACGTCGGCAGCGCCATCGGTGTTTCGGTCAGCACCACCATTCTGACCAACAGCATGCAGGCCATTCGCTCCGATCTTATCGGCCACGCCTCGCTCTTCAACCGTCCTGCGGGTGTCAATGCGGAATCGCTTTACTTCAATCTGCAGCTTCCCACGGGGCAAGCTATGTTTAACGGCCTGATCAACATGCGGGCGGCGATTGATGCCTATGCGAATGATTTTCTCTTCATGTTCTACCTCACGCTGATAATGTATCCTTTGATATGGCTGATGAAACGCCCATCTTTCACCACCGGCAGCAAGCCTGTGGCGGCGGCTGTGGAATAGCCGCTGCCGCGATGGTGCGCGCAAAAGCGGCATCTGTGTTACGGTTGGGATCGTGGCCAGCCACAATTTGGCCCGGAGCCGAGCGCTCGATCCACGGTCCGTGGCGATGCCAAGGGAACTATTAAGCCTGCTCGCCCATTAAAATGGCAACAGGCAAAGGCAATTACATCATGGATGTCGAAACTGCTGGCCCGAAACGGCCCTATCACCACGGAGATTTGCGCAACGCCCTGCTCGATGCGGCGCGTACAATCCTCGAAGAAGAGTCGCTTGCGGCGCTCAGCCTGCGGGCGGTGGCGCGCAAGGCTGGGGTCAGCCATGCCGCGCCCTATCGGCATTTTCCCAACCACGAGGCTTTGCTGGTCGAGCTTGCCTCCGAAGGCTTTCTCGAACTTCGAGCCGAGATCGTCGAAGCCGCCGGCTTGCCCGGTGAGGAATCCGACCGCATCGCGGCCATCGGCGGCGCTTATATGCGCTTTGTGGCGCGCCGTCCCGCTTTGGCGCGGTTGATGTTTGGGCCGCAATTGCCCAATCGCGAAAGTTTCCCGGCGCTGGCGCAAGCCGCCGATGGGATCGGTGAGGAGATCGGCAAAGCCCTGAACAATTCCGCCTTGGGCCTCGCCGTTTGGGCGGCGGTGCATGGTCTAGCCATGCTGGTGCTGGAGAACGTCATCGATCTTGGCCAACGCCGCTCGGGCCTGGATGTGCTGCCGTCCCGCGCCGAAATCCTGCTGCGCAGCCTGTTCTCGGTGCCGACAGACTAAAGCCAAGGCTACTTGGCGTCGCCTTCGGATGCACCTTGCGGCTCGTTGATCACCCAAATGGTTTTGGCGCCGCTGTTGCGCAGCAGCACAACTGCTTTGGCAACAGCGACCATGGTCTCGCCGCGCGGCGCCCGGATGCTGAAACCGGCATCGGGATGCTCGCTCTGGATCTGTGCCACTTTGCGCTTCAGTTTTTCCGGGCTCTCGAACAACGCCCCGTCGATCCGCACCGTGCCGTCCACCATCACCGCCACGGGTACCGTGTATTTCTCCGCCTCCGCCACCGGCCAATAGGTTTTGAACAGGTAATAGCCGTAACCGGCGGTGATCAGGATCAAGAGGGCCAGCACCGCATATTTCAAGCGGCCGGCGAAAAGGCGGGGATCGGGCATCGTCACTCTCTAAAGCGGTTTCAAAATCAGCCGGCGCGCAAGAGCCGTGCTGCTTCCAAGGCGAAATAGCTCAGCACGCCGTCGCAACCGGCGCGCTTAAAGCCCACCAAAGTTTCGAGGATGACACGGCTGCGTTCCAGGAAGCCGCGTTCGATGGCGGCCATCAGCATCGAATACTCGCCGGAGACCTGATAGGCATAGGTCGGCATGGCGAAGGCGTCTTTCACCCGCCGTACGATGTCGAGATAGGGCATGCCGGGTTTGACCATCACCATGTCGGCGCCTTCGGCGATGTCGAGCGCCACTTCGCGCAAGGCCTCATCGCTATTGGCCGGATCCATCTGATAGGTGCGCTTGTCGCCGGTCAGCGCTTTGGACGAACCCACCGCATCGCGGAAGGGGCCGTAGAAAACAGAGGCATATTTGGCGGCATAGGCCATCAGCAGCGTATTCTTATGACCGGCCTTTTCCAGCGCCCCGCGAAGGGCGCCGATGCGTCCGTCCATCATATCCGACGGCGCGATGATATCGCAGCCGGCTTCCACCTGCACCAGGGTTTGTTTGATCAGGACCTCGACGGTCTCGTCATTGACGACATAGCCGTCGACGAGCAGCCCGTCATGGCCGTGGCTGGTATAAGGATCGAGCGCCACGTCGCAGAGCACACCGATCCCCGGCGCCGCCTTCTTGATCGCCCGCACGGCGCGGCAGACGAGATTGTCGGGGTTGAAGGCCTCAGCGCCGTCGTCGCTTTTCTTCGCCGGGTCGGTGAAGGGGAAGAGGGCGATCACCGGAATGCCGAGCGCGGCCGCCTCGACCGCTGCCTCCGCCGCCAGATCGACCGACAGCCGCTCCACCCCGGGCATCGCGGCCACCGGCACGCGCTTGTTCTCGCCATCGACCACAAAGAGCGGCCAGATCAGGTCGTTGGCGGAAAGGGTGTTCTCGGCGACCAGGGCACGGGACCAGGGTTGGGCGCGCAGGCGGCGCATGCGAGTGGCGGGAAACTGGGGCATGGGGGGAACTTCTCAACAGAAAAGGGGGAGGCGAGTGCAACGTATGACACCAGTATAAGCCGCAGTGCCGTTCCGGCAAACGCCGGATACCTCCCAAACTAGGCCCGCGCGCGCTCTTGACCGCATGAATTCTGCTTTATGGGCCACGGGTCGCAGGCCCCCTTCGCGGTCTTGCGGCTTGGTCCTTGCTGCGGCTTACTAGCAGACGCTCCTACGTGCGGAGCCTTCGATTTGGCAAGCGTGCAGGAGATAACAGGCCCGTGACGGAACGAGTGAGCGAATCCGAAATTCTGTTTGAAAACCGCGGTGCGGTCGGCTTGATCACACTCAACCGGCCCAAGGCGTTGAACGCGCTGACCCTGAACATGGTCAGCGCCATGCAATCCAAGCTTGAGGAATGGGCCGTCGATCCGCGGGTCGCCACCGTGGTCGTGCGCGGCGCGGGCGACCGGGCCTTTTGTGCGGGAGCCGACATTCGCGCCGTGCGCCAGTCGGGCCTTGACGGCACCAGCTACGCGCTCGACTTCTTCCGCACCGAGTACAAGCTCAACGCCTATATCAA
Organism: Alphaproteobacteria bacterium; assembly: GCA_015654635.1. Classification (GTDB taxonomy): domain Bacteria; phylum Pseudomonadota; class Alphaproteobacteria; order Micropepsales; family Micropepsaceae; genus Rhizomicrobium. Next base: position 24,657 of record JAATGP010000009.1, read on the forward strand.
GCGCTATCCCAAACCCTATCTCTCGCTGATCCGCGGCATCTGCATGGGTGGCGGGCTCGGCATCTCCGTCCATGGCCAGTTTCGTGTCGCCGGCTCCTCGGCGATCTTCGCCATGCCGGAGACGGGCATTGGCTTTTTTCCCGATGTCGGAGCCAGCTATTTCCTCTCGCGCTTGCCAGGTCAGGTTGGCCTTTATCTGGGCCTGACGGGGGCTCGCGTGAAGGCGGCGGACGGGCTTTATCTCAAACTCGCCACCCATTGGGTGCCGTCGGAATATTGGGAGGCCTTTGTCGATGCCTTGGCCTCGGGTGATGAGCCGGTCGACGTCCTCTCGGAAATGGCGCGCGATCTGTTGCCCAGCGCGCCGATTTCGGACCGGCGCGAGGAGATCGACGCCATTTTCAAAAGCTCATCGGTCGGCGATATCCTGGCGATGCTCGATCAGGATGAAATCGACGACGAGTGGAGCAGCGAGACCGCGGCTCTGATTCGCAGCCGCTCGCCGACCTCGCTCAACCTGACCCACAATGAAATCCGCTCGGGCAAGACGCTCAGCTTTGAAGACTGCATGCGCATGGAATATCGCATGGCCAGCCGCATTCTTCAGGGCAAGGATTTCTACGAAGGCGTCCGGTCCGTGATTGTGGACAAGGACAATGCGCCGAAATGGTCGCCGGCGAATCTCGGCGATGTCAGCGATGACGAAATCCATGCCTATTTTGCGCCGCTGGAGCAGGAACTCGAGCTGTAAGGAACACAACTGTGCCGTGCCGGGACGGTGCTTTTACACTTTGTTTGCCGCGTGGCGAATATGGCCTCTATTCGGTTGTACTCGCGCCGTCTTTGCCCCGTGTTGTCGGCAAGTTTTACCGGTCTTTAAGACGTAACGCCTAGGCTGAAGCCACAATAACAAGGTGGGCCCCCAAAAAGGGGGAAAAAAGATGACAGCTCTGGCAAGACCGCAAGCGGCGGCCGTGATCGACGGTGCACGCGAGCAAGCGAAATTCTATCTCGAGACCCTCAATCTCGTGGAGCGGCTTCATCGCCAATTGCTCGACGTGATCAAGGACGAACTCGACCGTCGTGACGAGCGCGAGATCAACAGCGTGCAAGCGCTGCTCCTGTTCAACGTCGGCGATCAGGAGCTGACGGCGGGCGAGTTGCGCACGCGCGGTCACTACCTGGGTTCCAACGTCTCCTACAACCTCAAAAAGCTCGTCGATCTTGGCTATATTCATCACGAACGCTCCGAAGTGGATCGCCGTTCCGTGCTGGTTCGCCTGACGCGCAAGGGCGAGATCGTGCGCGATATGCTGCGCGAATTGTTCGGACGCCATCTGGGTTCCCTCGAAGCGGTCGGCAACGTGGCCTCCTCGGATCTCGAGGGGATGAACGCTTGCCTGCGCCGGATGGAACGCTTCTGGATCGATCAGGTTCGTTTCCGGCTCTAAGCCCGAACGTGCTTTCCTGACTGCTATGGCCCGCGCGAGCGGGCCATACTGCTTGGTGCAACAGTCCCGCGCGAGCGGGCCATAGCGCTTTAGATGTCGCACCGACTCGTGCGAGCATGATCCTCCAAGGGAGTCCCGCTTGCGTCTCACCAAAGCCCATCTCTACCATCATGGCCGCTTCTATGCGGCGGCGCTGGTCGGTGGCGTGGTCTATGCAGTCTTCAGGCTGCTGGCTTGGCCGCAGCCCACAGCCGCCGCGGGCGACGCCTTTTTCCTCGTCTATCTCGCGGCTGTCTCGCGTGTTTTGCTGAAGCACACCACGGAAGACTTAAAGCGCCGCGCCGCGCTGGAGGATGAAGGCATCGCTATCGTGGTGGGCATTGCCTTGGCCATCATCGCGCTCAACATCGCCAGCATCTTTCTCGCCCTTCATAGCCGTACACCACTCGATGCGCTCTCCCTCGCATTGTTGCTGGCTGCGGCGCCGCTGGGATGGTGCGTGCTGCACACGATCTCTGCCTTTCATTATGCCGATCTGCACTACTTCGATCCGCCGGGGGCGGGCGAGCCCGGCACGGCGTTGCAGTTTCCGGGAACGGAGGAACCCGATTTGTGGGACTTCCTCTATTTTTCCTTCGTCATCGGCATGACGGCCCAGGTTTCCGATGTCCAGGTCGCGAACCGGGACATGCGCCGGGCGGTGACCGCCCATTCCATCGTTTCGTTTTTTTTCAATACCGTGCTCATCGCCTTGGTGGTAAACGCCGTAGCCGTCAGTCATTAACGGGGCCGCCACTTTAGAATGCGACAAAGAAGGCCGTTTTCCGGCATTGCATCACGGCCCTGACGCGCTAGAGTTAGGCCCCCGCTTGATGCGGACCTGAGAGAGAAAAACACATGTCTTTTCCGTATCTTAGCAGGTTCCAAGAATCCCTTTCGGAATTGAAGCGTGAAGGCCGGTACCGGGTCTTCGCAGATTTGCTGCGCAAGCGGGGCAGCTTTCCCACGGCCGATTTCTTCACCAGCGATGGTCAGAAGAAGGCGATCACCATCTGGTGTTCAAATGATTATCTCGGCATGGGCCAGCATCCGAAGGTCCTGGCCGCGATGCATCAGGCCCTGGACGAGGTGGGCGCTGGCGCGGGCGGGACGCGCAACATTTCGGGCACTACGCATTACCACGTACAGCTTGAGCAGGAGCTGGCCGATTTGCACGGCAAGGAAGCGGCGCTGCTGTTCACCTCGGGCTATGTCTCCAACGATGCCACACTGGCAACGCTGTCGAAGCTCTTGCCCGGCGTTGTGCTGATTTCCGATGCGCTCAACCACAACTCGATGATCGAAGGTATCCGTCACGGCGGCGCCGAAAAGAAGATTTTGCGCCACAACGATATGGACCATCTGGAAGAGATCCTGAAGTCCATCGATCCCAGCCGTCCCAAGGTGATCGCCTTCGAAGGCGTCTATTCCATGGATGGCGATTTCGGTCCCACCGAAGCGATTTGTGATCTGGCGGAAAAATACGGCGCCTTCACCTACATCGATGAAGTCCATGCCGTGGGCATGTATGGCCCGCGCGGGTCCGGCGTTGCCGGGCGCGATGGCACCATGGACCGCATCGACATCGTTGAAGGCACGCTGGCCAAGGCCTATGGCATCATGGGCGGTTACATCACCGCCAAGGCCGAGGTGGTGGACGCCATCCGCTCTTACGCGCCGGGCTTCATCTTTTCGACCTCGATGTCGCCGGTTCTGTGCGCGGGCGCCATCGCCTCCATCCAGCATCTGAAGGAAAGCAATGCCGAACGCGAGGCGCAACAGGCCAATGCGGGCCGGCTGAAGGCCAAGCTGAAAGCCGCTGGGCTGCCGCTGATCGATTCGCCGAGCCATATCGTGCCGGTGATGGTCGGCGATGCGGTCTGCTGCAAGGCGGTTTCCGACGCGCTGATGAACGATCACAGCATCTATGTGCAGCCGATCAATTATCCCACCGTGCCGCGTGGCAGTGAGCGTCTGCGCTTCACCCCCGGCCCGCTGCACACACCGCAGATGATGGATGAGCTGGTGGGCGCGCTCTCGGATCTGTGGAAGTACCACGCGCTACCGCGGCGCTGCGCCGCCTGATGGTGGCCGGCGGAGGCAAGCCGGAATCCGACGTCTATATCGAGTGCGTGTTGAAGGGCGGCCTGATGCAGGTCAGCGCGATCGATGCCAACACCGGCACGGAAGTCAGCGTCTTCGGCCCCGCCGGCGCGCGCACAGCCCTTATCCGTAATGCGGTGGCCAAACTCAGCTATGTGCTGAAAAAAAAGACGGGCGGGTAGGGGCGGCGAGCCTCGAAGCACGTTTCATCCGAAGCTATGCCCGCCGCCTTCCTTTGGCGACCACGGGGCGGCCGAGGCCGTTCTTTTTGGCGAAGTCCGAACGCAGGGCCGCGTAATTGGAGGCCACCATCGGATAATCGGAAGGCAAGCCCCATTTGGTGCGGTATTGCTCCGGCGACAGGCCATAGCGCGAGCGCAAATAGCGCTTCAGCATCTTCAGGCGTTTGCCGTCTTCCAGGCAAATCAGATAATCGGCGGTGATGGATTTTTTGACGGGTACGGCAGGCTTTTGATCGACAGCCAGTTCGGTCAGGGAGGCTGTGCCGTTCAAATTGCCGAGTGTGCTGTGAACACTCTTGATGACGGCCGGTAACTCGCTGACGGGAATCGGGTTGTTGCCGACATAGGCCGCCACGATGTCGCTCGTCAATTTGAGGATATCGGCCCCTTTGATGTTTTCCATTGCAGTCATCCTCGTGACGCCGGATGCGCCCGATGGGAATACGCAGCCACGTCTTTTGCTGATATGGTTCTAGTCCAATAAGGCCAATAGATCGCAGTACTCGCGATTCTTCGCATCTGCAGTGAGAACAATAGTAACAGTTGACAGCATTTTGCAAATATTGGAAATGTCGCAAGAATTACAATTCTCCTCTAAATTGCAATGGTTTACCAGTTCCCGGCGAAGCGCTCGCGAAGGTTGAGGGGGTGTTTTTGTTGCCGACAACGCTACTATCGGGGATGGGACTAGCGCTAGATTTGGTAAAGCGATAGGCGTACGACCCCAGCCGTGCTCTGTTGGGCGGGTGGGTAAGCGAGGCGGAGGCAATAGTGACCGGGCGTACAGCTTTTTTCAATCAGACGTTGGCCGATGCGGACCCCGCGCTGGCAGCAACGATCGCGGATGAGCTTAAGCGGCAGCAGGAGAAGATCGAACTGATCGCCTCCGAGAACATCGTCAGCCGTGCGGTTTTGGACGCGCAGGGCTCTGTTCTCACCAACAAATATGCGGAAGGCTATCCGGGCCGGCGCTATTATGGAGGTTGCGCATCTGTTGACGTGGCCGAAGAACTCGCCATTTCCCGGGCTTGCGAACTGTTCGGGGCCACCTTCGCCAATGTGCAGCCCCATTCGGGCGCCCAGGCCAATCAGGCGGTGTTCTTTGCGCTGCTGCAACCGGGCGATACCTTTATCGGTCTGGATCTGGCTTGTGGTGGCCATCTCACCCACGGCTCGCCCGTTAACCAGTCAGGCAAATGGTTTAAGCCGGTGGGCTATAAGGTGCGTCGTCAGGATCACCGCATCGACATGGATGAAGTCGAAGCCCTGGCCAAAGAACATAAGCCCAAACTCATCATCGCGGGCGGCTCGGCCTATCCGCGCATCATCGACTTCAAGCGTTTCCGTGAGATCGCCGACGAGGTTGGCGCCTATTTCATGGTCGACATGGCGCATTTCGCGGGGCTTGTGGCGGGCGGGGTGCATCCCAATCCGCTCGACTTTGCCCATGTCGTCACCACCACCACGCACAAGACTTTGCGCGGGCCTCGCGGCGGCATGATCCTCACGCGCGATGAGGCTCTCGGCAAAAAGATCAATTCGGCTGTCTTTCCGGGCTTGCAAGGTGGGCCTTTGATGCATGTCATCGCTGCCAAGGCCGTCGCCTTCGGCGAAGCGCTGAAGCCCGAATTCAAGCTCTACGCCAAAGCCATTGTGGACAATGCCAAAACCTTGGCCGAGACGCTGTATGCGGGCGGTCTCGACATCGTTTCGGGCGGCACCGACACCCATCTGATGCTGGTCGATCTGCGCCCCAAAGGCACCAACGGCCGCGCCGCCGAGAAGGCGCTCGACCGCGCCTTCATCACTTGCAACAAGAATTCCATTCCTTTCGATACCGAGAAGTACACCATCACCTCCGGCATCCGTCTCGGTACCCCGGCGGGCACCACCCGCGGTTTCGGCGCCGTGGAGTTCCAGCTTATCGGCAAGCTGATCATCGAGGTCGTCGATGCTCTGGGCAAAAAGGGCGACGAGGGCGATCCCGAGGTCGAAGCCAGTGTGCGGGCTCGTGTGCGTGAGCTGTGCAGTCACTTTCCCATCTATCCTTAAGATCATACAGGTCTGCCCATGCGCTGCCCCTTTTGCGGTCACGACGACACCCAGGTCAAAGATAGCCGTCCGAGCGAAGACAATTCCGCTATTCGGCGGCGGCGTCATTGCCCGGAATGCGGCGGGCGTTTCACCACCTTCGAGCGCGTGCAACTGCGCGAGCTGATCGTCACCAAGAAGAGCGGGCGGCGCGAGCCCTTCGATCGCGACAAGCTGGAGCGCTCGATCAATCACGCTTTGCGCAAGCGCCCGGTGGAGCAGGAGCGGGTGGACCGCATGATCACCGGCATCGTCCGCCGCCTCGAAAGCATGGGCGAAAACGAAGTACCGTCACCGATGATCGGCGAGCTGGTCATGCAAGCCCTCTCCAGCCTCGACAAAGTGGCGTATGTCCGCTTCGCCTCGGTCTACAAAAACTTCCGCGAAGCCAAAGATTTCGAAGCCATTTTGGGCGAAATCCATGGCGGCGTGGAAGACGAGAAGGATTGACCATCCGGTGTCATGGCCCCCAGCAGGGGGCCATCCAGGTGACACCGGTTCGATATTGAAAGTGAGACGGGTATAGATCGCCAATCTCAAATACGGTGCGGTCCAAGCTGGATGGCCCGCTGTCGCGGGCCATGACAAATAACACTATCGATCCCCATCACATGCGGCACGCCCTTCTTCTGGCACAGCGCGCGCTTGGGACCACCGCGCCCAATCCGGCGGTGGGCTGCGTGGTCGTCTCGCCGGACGGCATCGTTTTGGGCCGCGGGCGTACCGCTCCGGGTGGGCGGCCCCATGCGGAAGTCCTGGCTTTGGCCGAGGCGGGCGAGGGGGCACGCGGCGCCACCGCTTATGTCACGCTGGAGCCGTGCTCCCACACCGGCCAAACCCCACCCTGTGCCGAGGCTCTGATCGCAGCGGGCATCGCTAAAGTCGTGGTGGCGGTGGGCGATCCCGATCCGCGCGTCAACGGGCGCGGCTTGGCCATGCTGCGTGCGGCAGGCATCGTCGTCATCGAAGGCATCGGGCAAAAGGAAGCTGCCGAGCTGAACGCCGGCTTCTTCCTCAAAATCCGTGAAAACCGTCCTCTCGTCACCCTCAAAATCGCCCAAAGCCTGGATGGCCGCAGCGCCACGGCCACCGGCGAGAGCCAGTGGATCACCGGCGAGCCCGCCCGCGCCTATGGTCACCTCTTGCGCGCCCGCCATGACGCCATTCTGATCGGCTCGGGCACGGCGGAAGCCGACGACCCCATGCTGACCTGCCGCCTGCCGGGACTGGAAGATCGCTCGCCTTTGCGCGTGGTGCTGGATTCCCGGCTTAAGCTCAGCCCCTGGTCCAAACTCGCCCAGACCGCCCAGACCCTCCCTACGCTGGTCTTTGCCGCGGAGGGCCACAACGAAAACAATGCCGGGGCGCTCCTGGCCTGCGGCATTGACGTCATCACCGTGGCCCGCGACGCCATCGGCCGGCCGCGGCTGGAGGAGGTCTTGGCAAGCCTGGCGGCTCGCGGCATCACAAGGCTCTTGGTGGAGGGTGGGGCGTCGGTCCACGCCTCGTTCCTCGATCGCGGGATGGCGGACCGGCTGGAGGTCTTCAGCTCTCCTCTGGTGCTCGGCGGCTCGGGACGCCCTGCGGTGGAAACCCTATCCGCGTTCAGCCTGGCGGAAGCGCCGCGGTTCAAAATCACCGGGCGGCGCAGCTTGGGCGCCGACCTTCTGGTAAGCTACGCGCGTGGGGAATAGTATCGCGAAACAGAAATTGTTGCATATCTCACCCCCCATGCGTCATGGCCGGGCTTGACCCGGCTGTCCATTTTTTCGTCTGTACAGACTTCGCCACGGGATGGCAGCCCGGCCATGACGAAAAGAGTGGGAATGCTGAGAACTCTCGAATTGGGACACTAGGTAAGAGCGATGTTCACAGGAATAGTCACGGATGTCGGCCAGGTCCGGCAGATCGAAAAACGCGGCGACACCCATATCGTGATCGCCACCCATTACGACATGGAGAAGCTGCCGATGGGCGGCTCGGTCGCGTGTGCCGGCACTTGCCTCACCATCGTCGAGCGCGGCCCCAAGGAGGATCTTTGGTTTGCCGTCACGGCGTCCGCCGAAACCCTCTCCAAGACCACCATGGGCACCTGGAAAGCCGGCACGCCGGTCAATCTCGAATTGCCTCTGAAAGTGGGTGACGAATTGGGCGGCCATATCGTTTCGGGCCATGTCGATGGCTTGGCCGAGCTGGTCAGCATGCACACCGAAGGCGAATCCACCCGCATGCTGTTTGCGGCCCCCAAAGCCCTCTCGCGCTATATCGCCGAAAAAGGTTCGGTGGCGCTCGACGGCGTTTCGCTGACCGTCAACGAGGTGGACGACAATCGCTTCGGCATCAACATCATTCCGCACACCTTGAGCGTGACGACCTTTGGCCATCTGCAACCCGGCATGAAGGTCAATCTCGAGATCGACACCATTGCCCGCTATGTGGCGCGGCTCGTCAAAGGCTGACGCATTTTCGGAAATAGAAGACCTCGGTTTTCCGTCTGAAAACGCGACAAAGGATTGAGTATGTATCGCGAATATATCTCCCCCGTTGAAGAGATCATCGAAGCCGTGCGCAACGGTAAAATGGTCATTCTGGTGGATGCCGAAGACCGCGAAAATGAGGGCGATCTCTACATTCCCGCCCAGATGTGCACGCCTGAAGCGATCAACTTCATGGCCAAATACGGCCGCGGCCTGATTTGCTTGGCGTTGACCCAGCATCGCGCCGAGAAGCTGCAGATTCCGATGATGACGCAGTTCAACGCCGCTCCGCACAAGACGGCGTTCACCGTCTCTATCGAGGCCAAGGAAGGCGTTTCGACCGGTATCTCGGCCCATGACCGCGCCCATACCGTCTCGGTCGCCATCGATCCTACCAAAGGTCCGGGCGATATCGTCATGCCGGGCCATATCTTCCCCTTGGTGGCGCGCGAGGGCGGCGCCTTGGTGCGCGCCGGGCATACCGAAGCGGCGGTGGATCTGGCGCGGCTCGCGGGCCTCAATCCCGCCGGCGTGATCTGCGAGATCATGAACGATGACGGCACCATGGCCCGCCTGCCGGATCTTGTCGCCTTTGCGCAATTGCATGGCATGAAGATCGGCACCATCGCCGATTTGATCGGCTACCGCCGCCGCTATGACCATTTCGTCCAGCGTACCGCCGAGAGCCCGTTTGAAAGCCATTATGGCGGCGATTGGAAGATGGTCGTTTACGTCAACACCATCGAATATGCCGAGCATATCGCGCTGGTGAAGGGCGATCTGCTCGGCGATGATCCGGTCTTTGTCCGTATGCACGCCATCAACGTTTTGACCGATCTTCTGGCCGAGGCTCATGGCGCCCGCGACCGGCTCGCCGAATCCATGCGCATCGTGGCCCATAAGGGGCGCGGTGTGGTTGTGCTGCTGCGCCAGCCGCGCCCCACTTTTGTCACCGATCTGGTACTGAAGCGGCATTCTGAAGAAGACCGCCGTCGGGTCAAGGAATCGGGCGTCGGTGCCCAAATCTTGCTCGATCTCGGTGTTAAGAACATGATCCTCCTCACCGATACCCCCGAAAAGAAAGTGGTGGCACTCGATGGTTACGGCCTCAACGTCGTCGGCACGCATCCGATCCGCGGACGGGACTGATTTAAAGCCCAACATTTTGATTGTTGAGGCGGTCTTCTATCCCGAAATTTCGCGTCTTCTGCTCGACGGTGCCACCGCGGCGCTGGAGCGGGGCGGGGCCTATTTCGACAGCGTGGCCGTGCCCGGCGCGCTCGAAATCCCGACCGCCATCACCTTCGCGATGAAGGGCGGCGAGCATGGCGGCAAGCATTACGATGGCTACGTCGCCCTCGGCTGCGTCATCCGTGGCGAGACCTATCATTTCGAAATCGTGGCCGGGCAATCGGGCCGCGCCTTGGTCGATCTCGGCATTCATGAGCAGCTTTGCATCGGTAACGGCATTCTGACGGTGGAGGATGAAGCCCAGGCGCTGGTGCGTGCGGATCGCGAACAGGCCGATAAGGGCGGCGATGCCGCGCGCGCTTGTTTGGCCTTGATCGGGCTGCGCCATCGTCTTGGCATGCGCCGATGACAAAACTTGATTCGACTGCGCGAACGGCTGCCCGTCTGGCGGCTATTCAGGCGCTCTACCAGATGGAAATCACCGGCATCGACGCTGACGGCGTTTCCGAGGAGTTTTCCGCGTTCCGTTTTGGCCGGGAACCGGAGGTGACGCCGGGCGAGCCCGACGAAGCTTTTTTCAGCGATCTGGTGCATGGCGTGCCGTCTCGTCAGGAGGAGATCGATGCCGCTCTGACCACCTTCCTCGCCGCCAATTGGCGCTTATCGCGTGTGGATTCGATCGTGCGGGCGATTTTACGCTGCGGCGCCTATGAGCTGATGGCGCGCAAGGACGTGCCGGCCAAAGTGGTAATCGCCGAGTATATGGACCTTGCGCAGGCCTTCCACGCCGATCAGGAAAGCCCCTTTATCAATGCGGCCCTCGACAAGCTGGCGCACAGGAAGCGCGCGCCCGAATTTGACGAGCCGGTCCCGGATGGCGAATTTTAGGGGCTTACGAAAGGCCCCCGCCAGTGGCGCGAGGGCATCGGGCGGGGCACCAGGGCCCCGCGACTTATCAGAGCAATCAATATGTCCAGATGCCGAGCATCTGCATGACCATCATGCCGGAAACAACGCCGACGGGAAGAAGGCCAAACACGCTTGCGACCACCGTGCGAACGGCGTTGCTGTCATTGCTGCGTGCGATTCCTTTGCTCTGGTTCATAACACTCTCCAACAGTCTTTCCGCATTCACTCAGGTGGTCTTGCAAACCTCTAACGTCTTGAATGCTTTGTTTGTTCCAATCCCCGTCAGAATAGAAAACCGCTGGCGGATCGTGGCAGAAGTTGGGCGTCCAAACGCGAAAAACCTTGGGATGGCCCGGCATGCTGTCTACGATAAATGCGATATAAGTTCCGTCCGCGTCCTTTCAAGGACACGAATGCAACACTGGGATACAAGTTTTGTCCGTCACGCTTTCCGAATTTGGTCTGATCGCAAAACACTTCGCACCCTTGGCGCGCGACCCGGCGGCGCTATCGCTTAGCGATGATGCATGCGTGCTGAAACCTGAGGCAGGACGGGAGCTGATCATCACCACCGACGCCCTGGTCGAGGGTGTGCATTTCTTTGCCAACGATCCGCCGGATCTCATTGCCTCCAAAGCTTTGCGGGTGAATTTGTCCGACCTTGCCGCCAAGGGCGCCGAGCCGCGGGGCTATTTGATGGCGCTCGCTTTGCCGCCCAAGATCGACGATGCATGGCTGACATGCTTCGCACGCGGATTATCGGCGGATCAAACGCTGTTTGCGCTCTCGCTTCTGGGCGGCGACACCACCGCGACGCCGGGGCCTTTGACCATCGCCATCACCGCACTGGGCACGACACCTGTCGGCACCATGATCCGGCGCCGCGGAGCGCGGCCAGGCGATGGCATTTACGTAAGCGGAACGATTGGCGATGCGGGGGCGGGCTTACAAATCCTGCAAGGCGGTCTCGCAGCGCAGGAGGGGGCTGATTTTCTGACGGGCCGTTATCGCCAACCGACGCCCAGGCTCGCCCTCGGCAAAGCGCTGCGAGGCGTGGCAACGGCGTCCCTGGATGTCTCCGATGGCTTGATCGCCGATCTCGGTCACATCGGCGATGTTTCGGCCGTGCGATTGGTGGTGGAGGCGAATCGCATTCCGCGCTCTGTCGCGCTGCAGCGTTTTTGGCCGGGGCAGGAGGGTCTGGTGCGGGCCGTAACAGCGGGCGATGACTACGAAATTGCCTTCACATCTGCGTCAGACGAATCTGTCGCAGCCGCAGCCGCTTTGGCAAATGTTAGCGTTACCAACATCGGTCACGTCGAAATCGGCTCTGGCGTTGTTCTGCATGACAGCGCTGGTCAAACAATTCCCATCGTGCGTCCTGGCTTCGTCCATTTCTAGCAACATTGTTGCGGTAACATTCTATTAGCCTCGCCGCCCTAGGTTTCGCCCATGCGCAGCGCCTTTATCCTTATTCCTTGTATGGTTATGTCCCTGGCTCTTACACCGGCTTTCGCGGCGGGCGAGGCCGGGACCAATGGCAAGAAGCCCGAGCCGGGCACCACCGTCGAATTGCCCTTCCTGATTGCTCCAATGAGCCTCGATGGGAAGCTGCAAGGCTACGCTTATATCTCCAGTAAAATGGTCTGTTCTTCGGCGGATGCGGCCATTTTGGTACGCCAAAAGCTGGGCTTTATTCAGGACAGTTTTGTGCGCGACGTGAACGGCAAGCCGATCAGCCTGCCTACGGACCCCACAGCGGTCGATAAGATTCAGCTCGCCGCGCGGATGACGGCCGATGCCGGAAACATCGTCGGGGCCAATAGAGTGGTCACCGTGATGTTCATCGACGTGAAGTTCAACGCCCTGCGTCCCAGCGAATCGACCGGCGGCGGGCAGGTTGCCCCCGATCAGGCGGCGCCCCAAAAGGCTGCCGGCGAGGCCGCGGGAACCACGGCCCCGGCTTCGAACGCTTCCAAAGAAGCCGCAGGGCCAGGCGAGAGCGCACAGAAATCGCGCCCAAAATAAGGCAGGTCCGTTGCGCCGGGCTGTGCCATTTGGCATACACCCCCCGCCTTCTGTGCGGCAGGTTTCCGGCCTGTCGACGACTCGGCTCTGGCCACGATTTGTCGGCCAAGAATACGGAAGCAAGGGGAACCCATGGAACTCTATATCGTGTTGGCTTGCGGGCTGGCTGCGTTGGTTTACGGCGGCCTGACGGTGCGCTCTGTCCTCTCGAAAAGTGCGGGCAATGCCCGCATGCAGGAAATTGCGGCGGCTATTCAAGAGGGCGCACGCGCCTATCTTAATCGTCAGTACACGACCATTGCCATCGTCGGCGTCGTGATCTTCATCCTGGCCTTTATCCTTCTGGGCTGGCAGAGCGCGATTGGCTTTCTGCTCGGCTCAACGCTGTCGGGCGCCGCGGGCTTTGCCGGCATGAACGTCTCGGTACGCGCCAATGTGCGCACCGCCGAAGCGTCGCGGCAGGGTTTGGCGGCGGGCCTCAGCATGGCCTTCCGCTCCGGTGCGGTGACCGGCCTTCTGGTGGTCGGCCTCGGCCTCATCGGCGTGGCGGGCTATTACCTGGTCCTGACCCAGGTGCTCGGCCTTAGCCTCGAAAACGAGCAGGAAGCGCGCATCGTGCAAAATGCGCTGGTGTCGCTCGGCTTCGGTGCCTCGCTAATCTCCATCTTCGCCCGTCTCGGCGGCGGTATCTTCACCAAGGGTGCGGATGTCGGCGGCGACATGGTGGGCAAGGTCGAAGCGGGCATTCCCGAAGACGACCCACGCAACCCGGCCACCATTGCCGATAACGTCGGCGACAATGTTGGCGATTGTGCCGGCATGGCGGCGGATTTGTTCGAGACTTATGCCGTGACCACGGTCGCCACCATGGTTCTGGCCTCGATCTACTTCACGGGCGATCAGAAATCGGCGCTGATGCTGCTGCCTTTGGCGGTCAACGCCATGGCCATCATCACCTCGATCATCGGCACCTTCTTCGTCAAACTCGGCAAGAAGCAGAACATCATGGGCGCGCTGTACAAGGGCGTCATCGCTACCGGTGTGCTATCTCTGATCGGTCTTTACTTCCTCATGGACTTCCTTCTGCCCGGCGGCCTCAACGCCGATCTGACCGCAGCGGGCAGCAAGACCTTCACGGGCCTCGATCTGTTCTTCTGCGGTGTGGTCGGCCTCGCCGTCACTGGCGCCTTGATTGTGATCACCGAGTATTACACCGGCACCGGCAAGCGCCCGGTGAGCAGCATTGCGAAGTCTTCGCTGACCGGTCATGGCACCAACGTCATTCAGGGCCTTGCCATTTCGATGGAATCCACGGCGATGCCGGCCATCGTGATCTGTATCGGCATTATCGCCACCTACTTGCTGGCAGGGCTCTTCGGTATCGCCATCGCGGTCTCGACGATGCTGTCACTGGCAGGCATGATCGTGGCGCTTGATGCCTTTGGCCCCGTCACCGACAATGCCGGCGGCATTGCCGAAATGGCGGGTCTGGAAGGCGATGTGCGCAAGACCACAGACGCACTCGACGCAGTGGGCAACACCACCAAGGCCGTGACCAAGGGCTATGCCATTGGCTCCGCCGGTTTGGGTGCGCTGGTGCTTTTTGCGGCCTACACCGAAGACCTGAAGTACTTCGTCGCCCATAAGGACGTCTTCACCTACTTCTCCGATGTGACGGTGCCGAGCTTCGGCCTCGACAATCCTTGGGTGGTGGTCGGCCTCTTCCTCGGTGGTCTGCTCCCCTATCTCTTCGGTGGCATCGCCATGACGGCGGTGGGCCGTGCGGCAGGCGCCGTGGTGGACGAGGTTCGCCGTCAGTTCAAGGAAATGCCCGGCATCATGCTCGGCACCCAGAAGCCTGACTATGGCCGTGCCGTGGACATGCTGACCAAAGCTGCGATCAAGGAAATGTTGATTCCTTCGCTGCTGCCGGTTTTATCCCCGATCGTGCTCTACTTCGTGGTCTATGAAATCGCCGACAAGGTGCAGGCGTTCAACGCGCTCGGCGCCATGCTGCTCGGCGTCATCGTCACCGGTCTCTTCGTGGCCATCTCGATGACCTCGGGCGGCGGCGCTTGGGACAATGCCAAGAAGTATATCGAAGACGGCCATTACGGCGGCAAGGGCTCCGACGCCCACAAGGCTGCCGTGACCGGCGATACCGTTGGCGATCCCTACAAGGACACCGCGGGCCCGGCCGTCAATCCGATGATCAAGATCACCAACATCGTGGCGCTGCTCCTTCTGGCCGCGCTGGCCAATCTGAGCTGATCACCGCTTCGCTCTGAACGACGAAGGCGCTGGGAGCAATCCCGGCGCCTTTTGTTTTGGGTACAAGCTATGCCTGCGATGAATACCTATAATTGATATTTGGCACTGACAATTTTTGGCGGCAATGCCTATATGAAATCCAGGCATTCGTCAGAGGAGGCGCAAATGTCGATCATGGGTGTTTTGGTTGACAGCCACCACGAAATGGAGCTGAACCCGTCTACCCAGCTTGTCCGCAGCAACTGGTTCGTGCGCCACATCGGCGTCATCCTGCTCGCCGCGCTCGTTGCCGCGACGGTGATCGCGCTGTAATCGCCGCGTTGCAGCTTTTACAAAACGGCGCTGGGAGCGATCCCGGCGCCTTTTGTTTTGCCTCAACGGGAGGGAGAAATCGATTGGCTCCCACACCAAAACGGCCCGCGATCGCTCGCGAGCCGTTCCGAAAATCCAATAGCAGAAACCCTCAGTGGCCGGGGCCGCCGCCGCCGCCCGGGTTTTGCTCCTGGGTGCTGTTGCCGGCGCCGGGCACGCCCGGGGTGGCGTTGAAGAGCTGCTGCAGGAAGGTCATCTCGCGCCCGCGGGTCGGCGTTGTGCGGCTCTCGAAAGCCACCACGCGGCCATCCTCAAGGCTGAAATGCTTCATGTCGGAGACTTTGCCTTCCTTGTCGAAATAGACTGCGAGGATGTGGCGCGACAGGATGGTGGAATCGAAGAAAGCGACCTGCTTTTCCTTCTGGGTGATGTAGTACCAGGCGTCGGCGTTGAAGGCCGCCTGTATCGAGGGATCACCGAGTTTCTGTTCGATGGTGGTCTTGGTATCGACACCGGCCGCGACGCCCGCTTCCGCATCGAGGTTCTGCACATAGCCGCGCTGGCTGATCACAGGGGTACATCCTGCCAGCACCGCACAGGTGGCAAGCAGCAGCAGCCGTTGCATGGGCCGTTTCATCCGGTGTTCCTCTATTGCAGTGCCACGAACAGATTGCGTGTGCTAGCCTCGGGACGAGACGCTTGCAAGGCTTTCGCCCATCATGCTGAACCTCTTCGGCCGAGGCAAGACAGTGAAAAGTGCCGCCGAGCGTCTTTATGCGGCGGTTGTGACGCGGGCGCGCGAACCTGTCTTTTTCGTTAAGTTTGGCGCCCCCGATACGATGGATGGGCGCTTCGATCTGTTGACGCTGCATGCCTGGCTGGTGCTCGCCCATTTGCAAACGCAGGCGGCGCAACCGGCGCTGGCGCAAGCCTTTGTCGATCGCGTCTTTGTTGGCTTCGACGAGGCGCTGCGGGAGCTGGGGGCAGGGGATATCGGCATGGGCCGTCGCGTGAAAAAGTTTGCCGCCGCCTTCTATGGCCGCCTTAAGGCCTATGGCGAGGCGGCGGACAGCGAGGCGATGGCAGCGGCGCTGCAGCGCAATCTCTACCGTGGCGCGGAGCCGCCCGCGGCGCTGGTGGCTTACGTCTTGGGGGTAAAACAGCATCTGTCATTGACGGCGGAGGGCACGGTTGATTTTGGTGTTCTGCCAGACCAGCCTTAAATCCAGATCCGTCACGCCAGGAATCGAAAATGAACGACAATCCGCTGCAACATTTTTTCAAGCTCGGCGAGCTGACCCAGGCGGGCAGCGACGTGGCGGTCGCGGCGGCGCCGGACCAGCTCCCGGCCCTGGCCCAATGGGCGGGGGTCAGCAAAGTGACGCGCTGGGACGCCGCGGTGCGGCTCAAACGCCTCGCCACCACCCGTTTTTCTTACGAGGCCGATCTCGTCGCCGATGTCGTGCAGGCCTGCGTCGTGACTCTGGAGCCGGTCGAATCACATCTTGAGCGCCATATCGAGCGGGAGCTGCATTTGGCGCCCAAAATACCGGAGGAGGTGGGCGAATTAACCCTGTCTGCGGGGGATGATGACGTGCCGGAAACGATTACCAGCCTGCATTACGATCTCGCCGGGCCGCTTTTGGAGGAATTTTTGCTGGCCATTGACCCTTATCCGCGCAAGCCCGGCGTGGCCTTTGCCCCCCCGCCAAATGAGGAAACCCCGCCGGAAAACCCCTTTGCCGTCCTCAAGGCTCTGAAGGACAGGGGATAACCCACGGAAATCGGCCATTTTTGCCGCTTGAAACCTTAGTACGTTTCCTGCTACCTCCCCCGCCTGCTTTTACTGCCGAGCTGAGAGGTTCGGGCCCCGAAGGAGTAGGAATCCGCCATGGCGGTCCCAAAAAGAAAAAAGTCGCCGTCAGCCCGTAACATGCGTCGTTCGCATCACGCCCTGGCGCCTGCAGCCCATAACGAATGCCCCAATTGCGGCGAGCAAAAGCGCCCGCATCATGTCTGTGGCGCCTGTGGCCATTACGATGGCCGCGATGTGGTGGCTGAGGCAAAGGCCTGAGCACCGGGACTGCAACGCATGCAGTCACCCAGTGCTTTATGCCACTAGGGGCAGGTGAATCGTGGCCGGCGAATTAACGGTGTCGATTGACGCGATGGGCGGTGATGCCGGCCCCTCGATCGTCGTATCCGCGCTGGCGCGCACGCTCCAACGCCATCCGCTGGTCAAGTTTATCTTGCACGGTGATGAAACCGTGCTGGGCGAGCTTTTGTCCAAGCGCAAAGGCAAGTTCCTGTCGCACGTCACCGTGCGTCATGCGGCGACCCGTGTGGCGATGGACGAGAAGCCATCCTATGCGCTGCGCCGCCGCCGCGATTCCAGCATGTGGAATGCCATCCAATCGGTGAAGAGCGGTGAGGCCGAATGTGTGGTCTCGGCAGGCAACACCGGCGCCCTGATGGCCATGGGCATGTATCAGCTGGGTTTGGTGAACGGCATTTCGCGCCCCGCGATCGCTGCGGTGTGGCCGACTCAGCGCGGCCAGACGGTGGTGCTCGATTGCGGCGCCAATATCGAATGCGATGCCGAACAGCTGGTCGATTTCGCCGTCATGGGCGAAGCCTTCGCGCGGGCTGTGCTCGGCCTGCCGCGTCCGCGGGTTGGCCTGCTCAATGTCGGCTCGGAAGAGATGAAAGGCCATGATGCGGTAAAGGGCGCCGCCCACATCCTGCGCCAGGCCGATCTGCCCATGGAGTTCGTCGGTTTTATCGAAGGCAATCACATTGCCGAAGGGCTGGTCGATGTCGCGGTCACCGACGGTTTCACCGGCAACGTCACCCTGAAAACGGTGGAAGGCACGGCCAAACTGATCACCTTTTATCTGCGTAGCGCCTTGCGCCGCTCTTTCCTCTCGCGTCTCGGTGCCTTGCTGGCGAGCGGGGCTTTGATGGCGCTCCGGCGCAAGCTCGACCCGCGTGCGGCCGGTGGCGGGCTGTTTCTCGGCCTCAACGGCATCGTGGTGAAGAGCCATGGCGGCACCGACGCGCTGGGCTTTGCCTATGCCATCGACACGGCCATCGATATGGCGCTCGGCGGCGTCAACAAATCCATTGCTGCCGATCGCGCAGGCGTGGCGCCTGAGGCGGCGGTGCCGTGACGGTGATCCGGTCTCACGTGATTGGCTGTGGCGCCTTCCTGCCGAATACCATCGTCACCAATGCTGACCTCGCCGCCCGCATGGAAACCAGTGACGAGTGGATCAGAACCCGCACCGGCATCCGCCAGCGCCATGTCGCGGCGCCCGGTGAGAAGACCTCCGATCTGGCCCTGGCCGCGGCCCATGCCGCTCTCGCCAATGCCAATTGTACCGTCCAAGACATCGACATGATCGTGGTGGCCACCACCACGCCGGATCAGACCTTTCCTTCCGTCGCCACCATGGTGCAGGCGCGCCTGGGCATGACCCGCGGCTTTGCCTTCGATGTGCAGGCGGTGTGCTCCGGTTTCATTTACGCCCTCTCGGTGGCGGACAATTTCATCAAGACGGGCCAGATCCGCTCGGCCCTCGTCATCGGCGCCGAAACCATGAGCCGGCTGATGGATTGGAACGACCGCTCCACATGCGTCCTCTTTGGCGATGGCGCTGGCGCCGTGGTGCTCAACGCGGGCGAGGGCGCAGGCACCGCTGCCGATCGCGGCGTCCTCAACACCCGCCTGTTCTCGGATGGCCGGCTGCACGATCTTCTTTATGTCGATGGCGGGCCCTCGACCACTGGCACCACCGGCCATTTGCGCATGCAGGGCAAAGAGGTCTTCAAGCACGCCGTAACCAATATCACCGCGGCCATCGAGGCCTCTGCCGCGGCTTCAGGCGTCGCCATCGCCGATATCGACTGGTTCGTGCCGCATCAGGCCAATCAACGCATTCTGGACGGCACCGCCAAGAAACTGGGCGCCGATCCTGCCAAAATCATCTCCACCGTGGCGCTGCATGGCAATACCTCGGCGGCTTCCGTACCCCTGGCGCTGGCCACCGCCGTGGCCGATGGGCGCATCAAGCCGGGCCAATTGGTGCTGCTGGAGGCCCTCGGTGGAGGCATGACTTGGGGCGCCGGCCTGATTCGTTGGTAGGCATTCTTAAGCGGCTTAGTTATCCCTTTGATGTTGACGGCAAATCCCCGTTTCGCGTAATTTTACGGGACGCTAAGGGAGTCGTTTATCCGCCATGACCACGACGACACTGACCCGCGCCGACCTTACAGAGTCGGTATTCCAAGCTGTCGGCCTGTCGCGCAACGAATCGGCGCAGATGGTTGAGGACATCTTGGAAGAACTGTGTACGGCGCTGGCGCGGGGTGAGACGGTAAAGCTCTCCTCCTTCGGCACCTTTGCAGTACGGCAAAAATCCCAACGGATGGGCCGCAATCCCAAGACCGGCGACGAGGTTCCGATTGCCCCGCGCCGGGTGCTGGTGTTCCGCCCGAGCCATGTTTTGAAGGCCGTCATCAATGGGCAAACCCCACCTGATGGTCTTGACGAGGGCGATTGATGTCCTCTGCGGTTGTAGCGGAATTTCCGGTCAGGCCGGGCAAATGTCCCGAAGCCTTCCGGACCATCAGTGAAGTCTCGAGTGAGCTGGATGTGCCGCAGCATGTGCTGCGCTTCTGGGAAAGCCGTTTTACGCAAGTTAAGCCCACCAAGCGCGCCGGCGGCCGCCGCTACTATCGCCCCGAAGATGTCGATCTGCTTCGCGGCATCCGCTCGCTGCTCTATTCCGAAGGCTACACCATCAAGGGCGTGCAGAAATTCCTGCGCGAGAACGGCGTCCGCTTCGTGGCTGAGGTGGGCCGCGACAGTTTGCGCCCCGCCGCCCCGCGCCGCGAAAGTGCTGTGGTGCCCTTCACCCGCCGCGGCCCCCAGCTCGGGGAAGAAGAACGCGAGAAGCTGGAAATCCTCCTCGCCGAACTCGTCCAATTCAAATCCCGCCTGCGCGCCGCGCCACGGTTTTGACATTTCACTTCGCCTCCGCCTTTCTGCCCCCGCTTGCGGGGGAAGTGGCTGACGACGCATAGCGGCGTCAGACGAAGGGGGGCCTTCACGCCGTCTATCTCTCCCAGCCCGAAGGGCAGAAAAATTTCACGCGGAGGCGCGGAGAGACCTTTCGCTCCCGTAAAACCTGCGCTGCAAAGCCGGGCAAAGCTCTGCGCCTCTGCGCCTCGGCGTGAATCATCTTCCGTATGCCGCGAAAAAAACCTTCAAAAACGGGACATTGCCGCACCCGATGCGGTTGCCCTTAGAAGATCGGAACTCTATAGTCCGCGGCCCTTGAGGTACCCCTTCAAGGCCAATACCCCCGGCGGCCCTTCCAAAAGGAATGGCTGTCAAAGCAATGAGCGGCCATGGCCGCTTTCAGGTCGGAGCGTGGCGCAGTCTGGTTAGCGCACTAGTCTGGGGGACTAGGGGTCGGAGGTTCGAATCCTCTCGCTCCGACCAATTCTTCGCTCTCGAATACAACCGGTGATTTTGCGGCGTCCGCGGCCCGCAAAGTTTGCGCCGTCACCGCTCACGCTGCCGCGAAAAGCGTTCCGTGGGTGAACGAAAGTGGCGCTCGCGCGTTGTTATACAAAGCAACAACGAGGCACGTGATGGATCACGAGGAACGCGTTCGCCAGCGGGCGCATACGATTTGGGTCAATGAAGGTTGCCTGCCGGGGCGAGAACAGGCCAATTGGGAACAGGCCGAGCGCGAGCTTGCCATCCCCAATCCGGGCGAGCGGCTGGAGACGCCAGTTCTGGATACCGCCGCCGCCGAACGTGCACCCGCCCTTTATGCTGGCGCCGACGGCATCAGCGCCCCGCCGGATATTATGGGTGTGGACGATCTCAACATCGGTCACGCCACCAACCACGACGACCGTTACCCCTCCACCGGCCGCAGCAAGCTGGTAGGCTGAAGGTGTGCCGTGCGGGACGATAGCGTTCCGCACATTTCCCTCTCCCCGAAAATGTCGGATTGCGTCAGCGTACCGGCGCGGTTTGCCTTGGGCTTACGCAGTAAGTCTTGAGGCAAACCGTTGAGGGGACCGTGCAGGACATATCGCGAAAGCCATTCGCGGCCAATCGTTTGCTTCACATCGCATCGCATCGGCTCACTGCTTTGTTGTCCATGAGTACGGCACATTGGCAGCGATCGAGCTGGCGATATATGCAAGTCTGAGTGCGGGCAGACTACGCCGCACGAACAACACCCAGCGCCGCGTCACGCTCCTGCGCCCATGTTCCTTTTCTCTCTGTCTCATGTCCCACATCTTTCCGTCCGCGCATCTTTGCAAACGTCTCTCCACTTTCTTGAACCGCGCGCCCGCGCTTCCCATCTTCTTGCCGAGGCTTATGTTGGTGGAGGAGCATGTTGGCGCGATCTCAGGTACCGGAGATTTTGCTGGAGGCGAGGGCGCGCCGCCCCACGCGGCGGCGGCGCTGGCGCATCTACCTGGCACCCTCTCTCCCCTCTGCGCACCCTCCCGATAACAATTATCTTGCGCCGCCGCCGACCCAGGCCAAACCTCAGCCCAGCGGTGCCGTGCCCGGCGGAGCCAAGCGCAGGCCGGGTGCGCCCTTGGGCAATCGCAACGCCGCCAAGCCGCCGCGCCACCCCTATCTGATTGACCTGGACGCCCGGATCGCGGCGCATCTCGCCCGTTGCCGCGACGCCATCGCCTGGGCGGAGGCGGAGATCGCCGAGCGAGCCGTGCACGCAAAGCTTGAGGAAATTCAGGCGGCTAGGGCGCTTACAGCCAAGGCGCCGCCGGTTGCTTCGGTCCCCGCCGCAAGCGGCAAAGAAACCTGCCATTCGGCGTGCCATTGTCCGCGCAATCGGCTAGACGAAGCCCATGCCCGCACCGCTCCTGACGCTCCAAGACATCCGCCTGACCATTGGCACCTCCGAACTCCTGGATGGGGCCGAGCTTTTTGTCGAAGCCGGGGAGCGGCTCTGTCTGGTTGGCCGCAACGGCTCGGGCAAGTCGACCCTGCTGAAGATCGCCGCCGGGATGCTGGAGCCCGATGGCGGCCGCCGCTTTGCCCAGCCGGGCGCCACCATCCGCTATCTGCCGCAAGAACCGGACCTGTCGGGCTATTCCGACACCTTCGCCTATGTCGCTTCGGGGCTGAACCATGGCGACGATCCGGCCCGGGCCCACTACCTCCTCGGCAAGCTCGGCCTTTCGGGCACAGAGGGGGTGGAAACGCTGTCGGGGGGGCAGGCCCGCCGGGCAGCGCTGGCCCGCGTGTTGGCGCCGAAGCCCGACATCCTGCTGCTCGACGAACCGACCAATCATCTCGATCTGCCCGCCATCGAATGGCTGGATGAGGAGTTGCAGGCCATGAGCGGCGCCCTCGTTCTCATCAGCCATGACCGGCGCTTCCTCACCGATCTCTCCCGCGCCACGGTGTGGCTGGATCGCGGCAAAACCCGGCGGCTGGATCGCGGTTTTGGCGCCTTCGAGGGCTGGCGCGATCAACTGCTCGAAGAAGAAGAGCGCGACCGCCAAAAGCTGAACCGCAAGATCGCGGCCGAAGAGCATTGGGTGCGTTACGGCGTGACCGCACGGAGGAAGCGCAATGTCCGCCGCATGGCCGAGCTGGGTAATCTGCGTAAGGAGCATCGCGAAGCACAGCGCCAGTTGGGGCAGGTCAATTTCTCCTCCAGCGAAGCGGGCGGGGCCGGCACAAAGGTGATCGAGGCCCGCAACATCGCCAAAAGCTATGACGATAAGGTCGTGGTTTCGGGCTTTTCCACCCGCATCCTGCGCGGCGACCGGATTGGTTTGATCGGCGCCAATGGTGCGGGCAAGACCACGCTGCTCAACCTTCTCACCGGCCGCCTGAAGCCGGATTCCGGCAGCATCATTTTGGGCACCAATCTGGCACTGGTGACGCTGGATCAAACCCGCAAGCTGCTCGATGGCACCGCCAGTCTGCAAGACGTGTTGACCGGTGGCGGCGACAAGGTGGAGGTCGGCGGCGAGACCCGCCACGTCATCAGCTATATGAAGGATTTTCTCTTTACCCCGGAGCAGGCGCGCACACCGGTCCATGTGCTGTCGGGCGGCGAGCGGGCGCGGCTTCTGCTCGCCAAGGCGCTGGCCAAGCCGGGCAATCTGCTGGTGCTGGACGAACCCACCAACGATCTCGATCTGGAAACTCTCGATCTCTTGGAAGAGATGATCGACGAATATCCCGGCACCGTTTTGCTCGTCAGCCATGACCGCGATTTTTTGGACCGCACCGTCACGGCGATCATCTTTGCCGAGGGCGACGGGCGTTTCACCGATTACGCCGGCGGCTATTCCGACATGCTGGCGCAGCGCGGCGGCGGTGTCGAAACCGTCAAAGCCGATAAGAGCGCCGGGAAGAAAGACAAAGTTGCCGCCCGCGAGCGCGCCAAAGCCGAGGCGCCGCGCAAGAAACTCTCCTTCAACGACAAGCACGCGCTGGAGAAGATGCCGGGCGAGATCGAAAAGCTGACGGCGCTGATCGCCAAGCTGCACGCCGATCTTGCCGATCCTGCGCTGTATGCGAGGGATCCCAAAAAGGTTGCGGACCTCAACGAAAAGGTCGCCAAAGCCGAAACCGACCGCGCGGCCTGCGAAGACCGCTGGCTGGAGCTGGAAGCGCTAAGGGAGGAGATCGAGGGGAAGTGACGGCCATCATCCTGAGCTAGCCGAAGGAGACCCGGCTATCCAGCACACACCATCACTTCGTCCACTGTTCAAGCCAGCGAAGCACTTCGTCGTGCCACTCGACCGAGTTTTGCGGCTTCAGCACCCAGTGGTTCTCGTCCGGGAAGTAAAGCAGCTTGCTCTCCACCCCGCGCCGCTGCGCCATGGTGAAGCCGCCGATGGCCTGATCCAGCGGAATGCGATAATCGCGTCCGCCCTGCACGAAGAGGATGGGCTTGGTCCATTCCTTGACGTGATTGAGCGGATTAAAGGTCTCGAAATTCTGCGGCACGTCATAGACCGCCCCGCCGTGTTCCCATTCGTCGAACCACAGCTCTTCGGTCGCATAGCCCATGCCGCGGCTGTCGAAAACGCCGTCATGGCTGACGAGACATTTGAACGGCGCGTTCCAATTGCCGGCGATCCAATCGACCATGAAGCCGCCATAAGAGCCGCCCAGCGCGCAGGCGCGCCCGCCATCCAGGAAGCTGTACTTGGCCAGTGCTGCGGCCCAGCCCTTCTGCAGATCCTCCAGCGGGCGATCACCCCAATGCTGGCTGATGCTATCGGTGAAGGCTTGGCCATATCCCGTCGAGCCGTGGAAGTCGATCATCACCGCCGCATAGCCCGCACCGGCATAGACTTCCGGGTTCCAGCGGTAATGGAAGAGGTTGGCCATCGAGCCTTGCGGTCCGCCATGGATCAAGAGGGCCACCGGATATTTCTTGCCCGGCTGGTAGTTCGCCGGCTTGATGACATAGCCATGCACGGTCTCACCATTCCAGCCCGTGAAGCTGAATTGCTCCGGCGCGCCCATGGCCACGCCTTTCAGCTTGTCGGCATTGACGCTGGTGAGTTTCACCGCTTTGCCGCCATAGCTTTCCGAGAAAAGCTGTGCCGGGCTGGTAATGCTGTCTTGCGCGAAGACGATGCCCTTTGGGCCCACATCGAAGGCGCCGACATGGCCGGGGCCGGTCAAGGCTGTGACTTTGCCGGTCGCCGGATCAATCGAAAAAACGCGATGCTGGCCCACATCATCGCTCGCAACCAGCAAGCGCTTGCCATCACGCGACCACACCGCGGCGTCAGCGGAACGGTCCCACTTCGGCGCCACTTCGTGGGTTTCACCCGTCGCCACATTGCGCAGCATCACGCCGAAGCGGTCGGCTTCAAAGCCCGGTCGCTTCATGGCGGAATAGGCCAGCCATTTGCCATCCGGCGAGAAGGCAGGGGCACCATCCCAGGCGGGATTGTTTGGCGTCAAATTCTGCGGCGTTTGCGAGCCATCGGTGGGCACTTGCCACAGATCATAATTGGTCGACCAGGGCTCGGTTTTGCCTGCGAGTTTGGCCGAGAACACGATCATCTTGCCGTCGGGTGCAAAATCAAAATCGCCATCGCCGCCGAAAGGCTTGGTGGGGGCATCGCCATCGAAGCCCGCCATCAGGGCTATGGGCTTGCCAGCGGCAATGCCTTCGCCATTCAGCGTCACCGCATAAAGATGATTGCGCGTGCCATCGGCCCATGTATCCCAATGGCGGATGAAGACGCGATCATAGAGGACGCCGCTTTGCTTGGAAGCCTCTTTTGCTTTGCTCCGTGCCACAGTGCAGGCGATATCAGGGCAATCGGGAAAGACGGCTTGCGCGATCACCAGCGTCTTACCATCGGGCGACAGTTTGAAGGCGCCGACATCAAGCTCGGCCTCAGTCACCTGCACCGCCTTTTCGCCCTTCACATCGGTGCGGAAAACTTGGCCGACGCCGTCTTTGCGGCTGGAGAGAAAATAGATGCTGCCATCCGGCGCCCAGCGCCCGCTCGAGGTACCGCCATCGGAAGCTGCCAGCCGCCGCTCTGTGTGTGTCTTAAGATCGACCAGCCACAGCGCATGCGCCGATTTGTTCGCCTCATAATCGACCGTGCGCAGATCATAAAGAACAAAGCGCCCATCGGGCGAGATGCGCGGATTATCGATCCTGTCGAGGGTCGCCATCACCTTGGCGGTAAAGGGTTCGGCGCCAGCGGGCAGGGTGATCGTGATCAGGGCGGCCGCGGCAAGCACGGCAGAACGCAAGGTGCGGAGCATGGAGCAACTCGAAGGAATGACGTGGGAACCTTACCGGCGTTCGCCGCTCCGCGCGAGAGCCGATCTGCTCCACCTTCCGGCCTGACCCATCAGGCCTGGGGAAAACTGGTTACTGTTGCCTCATGCGGATCACATCGCTGTGAGCGCTTCCGATTGGGCGCGGCGCATTGCGGCCACGCAGCCACGAAAACCACATGCCAAGCACATGTTCACTCTTCTGTCGGCGCAATACCAAGCATTGGCCGCGCGCGCATATCGGTCGAGCGTGGAGGTCATCGCAGCAGAACGAAGCAGAGCGCTGCTTCGTTCTACGAGCATGTCAGACAGTGCGGATTAGCGCGCGAAGCGCTTGAGACCATCGACAAAAGCGATAAGTTCGCTTTTGGTGAATTTGGAAGAGATCCACTTTTCGTGTTCGTGGATCGCAGCCTTAGCCTGGGTCAAAACCTTGCGTCCCTTGGCGGTGACGTAAAGCTCTTGGCGGCGGCCGTCTTCGGTCGACCGCTTGCGCACGATGAGGCCCCGCTCTTCGAGACGATCGACGATCGCCATCATAGAAGCGCGGTCCATGCCAAGCTCATTGGCCAATGCGATTTGCGAGACCGCCGGATTGGCTTCGATCAGCCAAAGCACACCGGTCTGCTTCTGCGTGAGATCGAGCTTTTCCATCGCAGTTTCGAAATGCCGGCGTATGCCAACATAGGCCGTGCGGAGCTGATAGCCGACATTATCAACAAGCTTGTTGTGACGTAGCGCCGGTTTTTCGGATGTTGTTGGGGGCGCAGACTTTCGCTCGCGCCGTGTCGAGGTTTGTTCCATAAGCATGTCTGTGAGAAATTCCTGCTGCGGGATAACGGATCGCCGATGTAAAGGATCGTATCGATGCGGCTGACCCTAAGCAACGCAAACTAGCCAATTCCGTACGGTTGGTCACGCGACATATCGAGGCAAAACCGCGCTGGCAGCGTGTTCTGTAAGTGGAAACAAATCAAATCGGGGTTATTATCTGCATCTGCCCGCAAGGGTTGTGTAGTTGAAAATCAACTGATTCGGAGAGCATTTGCGCTCCGTCGTGTCACGGTTAACGAAGTTCGGAATCGCTGGACAGTGGTGCGCTGGCTCTAGTACATCCGCCAGCGCATTTTGCGGGGCTTTTCCCAAAGGTATCCCATGAAGAATTTTTCTGGCCGCGCCGTTCTTGCTGGTGAAGCGCCGCAAGACGAAACCATCACCGTCAAGGGCTGGGTCCGTACGCGCCGCGATTCGAAGGCCGGTATCTCCTTCGTGCAGGTTTCCGATGGTTCTGCCTTTCACCCGGTTCAGGTGGTGGTGCCGAACACGCTGGAAAATTACAACGATGAAATTCTGAAGCTGACGGCTGGCTGTGCTGTGGAGGCGAGCGGCAAGATCGTGCCGTCTCCGGCCAAGGGCCAACCTTTTGAAATGCAGGCCGAAACCGTGAAGGTGATCGGTTGGGTGGAAGATCCCGATCATTATCCCATTACGCCCAAGCCGCACTCCTTCGAGTATTTGCGTGAAGTCGCCCATTTGCGGCCCCGTACCAACGTCATCGGAGCCGCCACGCGCGTGCGCCATGCGCTGGCCCAGGCCATTCATGGCTTCTTTGATCAAAACGAGTTTCTTTGGGTCAACACTCCCATCATTACCGCTTCGGATGCCGAAGGAGCGGGCGCGATGTTTCGCGTCTCGACGCTCGATCTGGCGCATCTGCCGCGCGATGGCAAAGGCGCCATCGACTTTTCGAAGGATTTCTTCGGGCGCGAGACCTTTTTGACGGTCTCCGGCCAGCTCAACGTGGAAAGCTACTGCATGGCGATGTCGAAGGTCTACACCTTCGGGCCGACCTTCCGCGCCGAAAATTCCAATACCTCACGCCATCTGGCCGAATTCTGGATGGTGGAACCGGAAATCGCCTTTGCCGATCTGCAGCAGGATTCCGAGCTTGCCGAAGCGCTCTTGAAATATGTCTTCAAGACCTTACTGGATAAGCGTGGCGACGATCTGGCGTTCTTTGATGAGCGTGTTGAGAAAGGCTTGGTCGCCAAGCTGGAAAGCATCGTGAACACGGACTTCGTGCGCATGGACTACACCGAAGCGGTCTCTATTCTGCAGAAGACCAAAGAAAAGTTTGAATATCCGGTAAGCTGGGGCACCGATCTGCAATCCGAGCACGAGCGTTATCTGACCGAAAAGCATGTCGGCAAGCCCGTCATTCTGATGAACTATCCCAAGGCCATTAAGGCCTTCTATATGCGCGTCAATGACGACGAAAAGACCGTTGCGGCGATGGATGTTCTGGCGCCCGGTATCGGCGAAATCATCGGCGGCAGCCAGCGCGAAGAACGCCTCGATGTCCTCGATGCCCGCATGGACGAGATCGGTATCGATAAGGCCCACTACGATTGGTATCGTGACCTTCGCCGTTACGGCACCGTGCCGCATGCTGGCTTCGGTCTCGGCTTTGAACGCACGCTGATTTATGCGACCGGCATCGGCAATGTGCGCGATGCCATTCCATTCCCGCGTACCCCCGGGAGTGCGCGCTACTGATCAGGTGAAGACGACGGTCTTGCGGCCGTTGACGAGGATGCGATGCTCGGCGTGCCATTGCACGGCGCGGGACAGCACCTTGTTCTCAATGTCGCGGCCCAACGCCGCCAGATCATCGCCCGACATGGCATGGGTGGCGCGCTCGACCGACTGCTCGATAATCGGGCCTTCGTCGAGATCGCCCGTTACATAATGTGCCGTTGCCCCGATCAGCTTGACGCCTCGCTCATAGGCTTGGTGATAGGGGCGGGCACCCTTAAAGCTCGGCAGGAAAGAGTGGTGGATGTTGATGATCCGCCCCGGCATGGCAGCGCATAGCTCCGGCGACAAAATTTGCATGTAACGCGCCAGCACCACCAGATCGATGCGCTCCTCGGCGATGATCTCGCCCAGCGTGGTTTCTTGCGCTTTGCGATTGTCCTTGCCGACCGGCAGATAGCGGAAGGGAATGCCATGCGCCGCGGCGATGTCTGCGAATTCGCGATGGTTGGAGACGATCACCGGAATGTCGATGGGCAAGGCGCCGATGCGGTGGCGGTAAAGCAAATCCACTAGGCAATGGCCGAATTTGGAGACCATGATCAGCGTGCGCGTTTTAACTGCGCCATCATGGATCGCGGCGGTCATACCGAATTTGTCGGCAATCGGGGCGAAGCCCTCTTGGAGCTGGGGCAGGTGTGCCTCCATGTCCGAGGCAAAAGAGATGCGCAGGAAGAAGCGTCCGTTATCGATGTCACCGAATTGGGCGCTATCGAGGATGTTACAGCCCATGTCGAAGAGGTAACGGCTGACACTCGCCACAATGCCCCGCTTGTCGGGGCAGGAAACCGTCAGAATGAAGTTTTCTTTCGTCATGGCGCGCTTTTTCCCGGCGCAAGGATCGCGCCTGCCCCCTCATACGCAATAATGCACGCCAAATGAAGGGTTATGACGCCTCAGCCTTTAAGCCCCGCGCGCTCCGCTGCGAGACGGGCAAGCGAAGCCCAATCCTTCTCACTCCAGCCCGCAGCCATGGCTTCGATGAAATGATCATGCACCACACTGGCAAGTGGCATCGGCGCTTCCAATTCCTTGGCTGCGGCCAGCGTCAATCCTGCATCCTTATAGCCAAGGCTAAGTTTGAATCCGGCTTTGTCGTAAGCCTGATCGGCGATGATTTTGCCGTAGATTTTGTAGACCGGCGCCGAAAAATTGGCGTTGGTCAGCACGTCAAAAAATACCGCAGGATCGACCCCGCCTTTGCGCAGAAGTGCCGCCGCCTCACCCATGCTTTCGATGGCCGCCGCGATCATGAAATTGCCGGTGATCTTGAACAGATTGGCCTGTATGGGGTCATGGCCCACGCAGGCGTATTTGCTGCCCAGCACCTGAAGAATGGGCTCCACGCGGGCAATGTCCGCGGGCGCCCCGGCAGCAACAACGGTCAGTTTACCAGCCGCCGCCGCATCGGGCCGCCCAAACACGGGCGAGGCCACATAGCCAATGCCGCGCTCTTGATGAGCCTTATGCAGGGTGCGGGCAAATGCGATGGAAACCGTCGCCATATTCACGTGAATAAGCCCACGGGGCGCTTTGTCGAGCAGGGGCCCGTCCAGACCCACAGCCTGCAGAGCACCATCATTGGCGAGCATGGAAAAAAGGATATCTGCGGTCAGGGCTTCTTGGGCCGTTCCCGCAGCAACTGCACCTTGCGCCACCAGGGCTGCCACCGGCCCGGGCGAGCGGTTCCAAGCGACCACCTCGTGTCCGGCATGCAGGATATTGGCCGCAATGCCGCCGCCCATACCGCCCAAACCGATGAATCCGATCCTCATGGCATCCTCCTGCCCTTTGCTGCACCGCCGTTGTACCGCGCTCGGCACAGCGGCAAAACCCTCGACCCAGGGAAATGATGTTATATAAGGCGCCGCTATGGACATCCCCGCTTTGCCGCCAGAAACGCCCGTGACAGAATCCACTGAGCCGAGCCTCGATCCCGAGAACTGGGAAGAGCTGCGCGCAAACGCACACGGCATGCTCGACGATATGTTGGACTACATATCGCAAATCCGGCAACGGCCGGTCTGGCAGCCGATCCCCGATGAAATCCGCGCTCATTTTCGCACGGGACTGCCGCAGCAACCGACGGAACTCGCCGAGGTTTATGCACAATTCGCCGCGGAGGTGCTGCCTTACGCCGCCGGTAATGTTCATCCCGGCTTTATGGGCTGGGTGCATGGCGGCGGCACTGCGGTCGGCATGCTGGCGGAAATGCTGGCGGGCGGGCTCAATGCCAATCTCGGCGGACGTGATCACATGCCGGTCGAGGTGGAGCGTCAAATCGTTGAATGGTCCCGAACGCTTCTGGGCTTTCCCGAAGGCGCCACGGGACTCTTCGTCACCGGCAGCTCGCTGGCCAATTTGATTGGCATTTTGGTGGCGCGCACACGTGCTTTGGGAAAAAGGGTCCGCTCCGCAGGCGTCGGCGAAGCCGGCGCCATGCTGAGGGCCTATGCCTCAGTGGCGGCCCATCGCTGCATTCCGCTGGGCATGGATTTGTGCGGCCTGGGCACGGATGCCTTGCGCCCTATTCCCACTGATGAGCGTGGCCGAATGGA
Source organism: Alphaproteobacteria bacterium (assembly GCA_015654635.1). Classification (GTDB taxonomy): domain Bacteria; phylum Pseudomonadota; class Alphaproteobacteria; order Micropepsales; family Micropepsaceae; genus Rhizomicrobium. Next base: position 55,758 of record JAATGP010000009.1, read on the forward strand.
TTTGGCCAAGTTGAAAGCCGCCATTGCCGAGGACCGCGCGGTTGGCCTGAAACCCTTTCTCATCGTTGGTACAGCCGGAACGGTCGATACCGGTGCTATCGACGAACTCGAAACTATCGCCGCTATCTGTGCCGCGGAGGATATTCACTTTCACGTCGACGGCGCCTTTGGTGCCATGGCAGTACTGTCGCCCGAATTAAAGCCGCTGGTGAAGGGTATAGAGGCGGCCGATTCCGTCGCTTTCGATTTCCACAAATGGGGTCAGGTGCCTTACGACGCCGGTTTTGTCCTGGTCCGCAATGGCCAACTGCATCGTGATACTTTTGCCAGCCCAGCGGCCTATTTGCGGCCCAATGCCAAGGGGTTGGCGGCCGGTGCGCCCTGGTTCTCCGATTACGGGCCGGATCTGTCGCGCGGCTTTCGTGCCCTCAAGACCTGGTTCACCCTGAAAACCTTTGGCATCGCCAAGATGGGTGAGGTCGTGGCTCATAGCTGCGCCTTGGCCCGCCATCTGGAAGCGCGTGTCCGCGCCGAACCCGCATTGGAACTCTTGGCACCGGCCCAGCTTAACATCGTGTGTTTCCGTTATGGCAGCGATGACGCCACCAACGCCAAGATCGTGGTCGATTTGCAGGAATCCGGCATCGCCGCGCCCTCGACCACAACCCTCGCCGGTAAGCTGGCGATCCGGGCGGCTTTCGTGAACCATCGTACCAAGTTTTGCGATGTGGATGCGATGGTCGATGCCGTCTTGAGGCTGGGAGCGTCCTCGTAAACATGGCCATAACGGGTTATCTGCAATCCATTGATCTGGCCCGGCTGCTATCAGAGACGCCGCACAAGCTTCTGCAGCAAGTGCAGACGCCGCTGTTCCTCTCCCAATTGGCCGGGATCGCCGTCAGCGGCGTCGTGGCTTATTGGTGTTCGAGACCAGCACAAGTGGCCCTGGCGCGCTTTGCCGCCAAGAGTTTGCCTGGCGGTTGGGTCGCTCATTTCGTCCGCATGACCCAGTACGTCGCCATGCCGGTGATTTGGCTGGCTTTGTTGTGGCTGGGCGCTGGGGCCGCGATAGGCTTGGGCCTCACGCTCCATATCACCGGCGCTGCCATAGATCTTGTCTTTGCCTGGATCTGCATCCGCCTGTTGTCGTTCACGGTGCGCAGCCACGTCGCTTCCATTGCCATCTCTGTGGCCGCTTGGACCATTGCTGCGCTCAACATTCTAGACCTCTACCGTCCGCTCACCACTTGGATGAACGGCGTGCCGGTTTATGACAGCAAGCTGCACCATGTGACGTTGTTGGATGCCGCGACTGCCATATGTCTGTTAGTGCTGCTGTTGTGGCTGACGCGGCTTCTCTATGCCTTTTTGCAGCGCCAAATCGTCAACGCCCAATCTCTAACACCGTCGCTGCAGGTCTTGCTGAGCCAACTGTTGCAGATACTATTACCATCTTTGGCTGTGATCATCGCGCTGCAGACGATTGGTGTCGATCTGACGACGTTGACGGTGGCCTTTGGTGCCATTGGGCTTGGTGTTGGCCTGGGCTTACAGCGCATCGTCGCCAATCTCGTCGCCGGTCTGAGTTTGTTGATCGGCAAGACCATCAAGCCTGGTGACATTCTGGCTTATAAACAGACCTATGGCTTGGTCACCGGCATGGGCGCCCGCTATGTCACCTTGCGCACGCTGGGCGGCGTTGAACATCTCATCCCCAATGATCATTTTCTCGAAAACGGTGTTGAGAATTGGAGCTATTCGGACGCCAAGCTGGCGCTCAGCGCCACGGTGGGAATTTCCTATGACTGCGATCCGCACCAGGCCATGATCGTCTGCACTGGCGCCATCAAGGCTGTGAAACGTGTGCTCAGCGACCCCGGGCCGCTAGTGGTACTGAAAGAGTTTGGCGACAGCGCCATCACGCTGGAAATGTCTTTCTGGATCGATGATCCCCGCTCGGGGACTGCTGCCGTCAAGAGCGAAGTGCTCTTAGCTGTCTGGGACCGCTTCAAGGCGGCGGATATCGCGATGCCTTATCCGCATCGCGACGTGCGCGTGATCTCGATGCCGGATACGCCTACATAGACCGGCGGGTCGTCGTAATAGCGGTCGGCGATGATGTCCCGTTGCGCTGGAATCGGAGGAAAGCATTCGGCAAATGCACCCGCCGATAACAAAATGAAGGCCAGCACGTAGCGCATTTTGAGTCCTCTGATCTCTATGTGCCGGATGTTCCGGTTTCGGAGAGCTGGCTGATAATCATGATCTTTTGCCAGATCTTACGGCCGAGATTGGTGGTGAGGTTTTCGACGTCATTGGCGGCGGCGAGGATTTCGCTATCTTCCGTCTGACTGGCATAGAGCGCAGCCAGCTTGGCAATCAACGCTAGCATCTCGGTACAATAGTCGAGATAACGCGACAATTCGAAATCCGTGAGCACCCGCTGCGGCGACACTGAAGTCACGGTATGGGTGCCGAGTTCGACGGACGGGTCCTTGGTAAGCTGATGCATGTCGATGATGTGGGCGAGCGCGCGCAATTGATAGAGGGCGCGGAACACGCGGCGGCGCTTGAGGGCGGTTTCGCGTGTCCAGATGAACCAGATCGCGCCGCCCATCAGGATTGACAGGTTGACAACGGATTCCAGCGCTTGAGCGAGACTAACCACATCGACCCGATGCAAGACGTCGCGCCAATTCACAAAGCTGCCGAGATAGATCATCACACTCAGCCAAACCAACACCAGAACGACGCTGACGAATCGCGTACTGAAGAAAACGTGGTTCAGAGCGGCCGTGCGTTTGGCTGTCAGCCGCGCAATATCGATCAGCTCGGCGCAAACCCGTCCCAATCCTGAGCCGGCGAAGCGGGCCTCGATACGTTCATGCAGGCGCTCGATGGTCCGGACGATCATCGCGTCGTCCAGAACGAACTTGTCCTTCTTATGGGCCATGCTGTCCCCCGCCCTGTAGCTAAGGTTTATGCCATCGCGCCACACACCGTTCGAGAGAATTCATGGAACGGCCATAGGGTGGACTTCAAATTGGCTTGATTTTGTTCGAAGACTGGATGCGTCAACGCAAGCATAGCCTCGGGCGTTTGCCGTGACCCGATCTATTGTAAAAGGGTGCAGTCGCCTGTTTGGCACATACACAAACAAGAAAACATGCTCGCAACAACGAGCACTTAGAGCCTATCTGGAGGCAGTTATGTTTCAAGGGTCTGATCAAGAGCGAAATCAAAATGCGGTATCGTCCGAAGATGTCGACGGGCTGATGGGACTCATCGTGAAGCTGCGTTGGGCCGGCATGGATCATGATGCTGATAAGCTGTGTCAGGAGCTTGGATCGATCGCCCCTGCCGCATGCGTTGCCCCGGGACCGACCGAAACCGACTGAGCTTCGATAGCCGTTGTAAGAGCGGGGCATATTCCAGTATGCGTCGCTTTTCGTTCGGGCTTTGCCGTCAAAACGCCCAATTTCGTTGAAAATTTGATGTCCGGGTTGTAATAACTCTAATGTCGAAGTCGCGGTAATTTAAGCCGCCGGTGGAATCCGCCGCCCTCGCATTGGAGAATGACATGACTATTGAACTTCCCGATCTGCCCTACGCTAAAGAAGCGCTTGCCCCCTACGTCAGCGCCCAGACGCTGGAGTTCCATCACGACAAGCACCATGCCGCTTATGTGACGAACACCAACAAGTTCATCGCTGGGACGGAACTGGCGGACAAGTCATTGGAAGAGATCGTGCGTGCTGCCGCTGCGGCTCCCGATAAGAAAGCGTTGTTCAACAATGCTGGCCAAGTGTGGAACCACAATTTCCTTTGGAAATCGATGACGCCCAATGGCGGCGGAAAACCGTCGGGTGAGATCGCTGAGCGCATTGAACAAGATTTCAAGGGTTATGACGCCTTTGCGGAAGCCTTTTCGGCTGCGGCTGTCGGTCAATTCGGTAGCGGCTGGGCTTGGCTTGTGCTCGATGGCGAGAGTCTAAAGATTGTTGGCACTGCCAATGCCGATACCCCGCTGGTGCATGGCAAAGTGCCGCTTTTGACCTGTGACGTTTGGGAACACGCCTATTATCTCGATTACCAAAATCGGCGCCCAGATTACGTCAAGACGTTCCTGGCCCATCTTGTGAATTGGGATTTCGCCAACGCCAACCTGGCGGCGAAGTAATCTGCATGGAGCCGGCGCGATCGGGCTACGGTTTGGTGTAGTACATGCCCATCGCGACGGCTTCGCCGCGCTCAATCGCCAAATGCAGGGCGATGACTGTTTCCAACTCGGCCTCGAAAGCCTTGAAGCGCTGTGTTTTCCACGGCTCGCGGAGCTTGCGGATATTGGCAACCATGTTCAGCGAGTTGTGCAGGCCGCGCAGCAAGGCCACGCGCACATCGCCGGTAATATCCATCTCGGAATAGAATTTGAGTCCGGCGCCTTCAAGGTGGGCGCGAAAATCGGCTGGCCGGTATTTCCACAGGCTGCAAGGCTTGCCGTTAGGGCCGCACATCACGTCGGCCACAAAGACCTGGGCATCCTTCTTGAGAGCCCCTGAAGCCTCGCGGATCATCTCGCCGAAGGTGCCGGCCATACGGGATGGCGACAGGATCGCCATGTGGGTCATGCGCTTGCCGGCGAGTTGTTTGCTTCCAGGTGTCCAGGTGGCAAGTTTAACCTTGTCCTTCGGACGTTTTTCGAGCTTGGAGAGCGCGGCTTCCGCTTCAAAAGCGTCAATCCAGATGCCGCCTTCGCGGCTGAAGGTGAAGAGGCGATAGCCCAGCTGATAGGTCAGAACGCCAAAATTGCCGCCTTGGGTTGGCACGATGGTGCCGATCGCGCGCGAAGCAAAAATGCTGTCGAACGGCGTGAGGTTGGCAACGCCCCACATATCCTGGGCGACGGCAAGCCGCGACTCGAACGCGCCTTCATCGGCCGTCAATTCGACTTCTTTGTTGGGATCCTTCTGACCGAGCAGAACGATCTTGGGCTTTCCCACGGCACTCATGGCCACTCTCCCTCGCCGGGAGCGATCATGGGGGGAATTAGCTTAACGTGTTGTAAAACTGCCAAATTCGCTGGTCAGTAAGATTACGATCTTCGCTTGGAATTGGCAGGAAAAGCCCGCAGACGCGCGTTGCGTGTTAAGAGGTCAATAACCCTACTGACAGCAACAACCGATATGTCGCAGGGCTCAGTCTTTCTTCCGCGCTGGCTCGCGGTACATCCAGGGCAGCATCAAGCCTACCGGGATGATCCACACGGTTCCGGCAACAAGATAGTAGAGAAACGTCACCGCCGCCCCGGCATGTGGCAAAATATGCGCGCCGACCCCCATTGCGATCAGGCTGTAGACGATCAGCCAGACGAGGGTGAGGAGTGTTCCGATCAGCTTTTTGAGATGCGGGCTCAACGTCGGCTCCGGGTATCTTCTGAATTGACCCGGGCGCAGCGGATCACCTATCAATCAAAAGCATGATGACCGCCGCGTCAACGATCTCCTTTGAACGCCCTGGACGAAACGCTGTCGGCCTGTGGCTGCTCATCCTCGCCGGACTGATCATTGCCATGCTGGCCCTGGGCGGGCTGACACGGCTGACAGGTTCGGGCCTGTCTATCACCGAGTGGAAACCCATCCTCGGCACCATCCCGCCGCTTGGCCATGAGGGCTGGATGGATGCATTCCGCAAGTATCAGCACATTCCGCAATACCGCCAGCATGTGGGAATGACGCTGGAGGGTTTCAAGGCGATCTTCTGGTGGGAATGGGCGCATCGCTTTCTCGGCCGCGCCATCGGCTTTGTCTTTCTCGTACCATTCGCTTGGTTCGCGGTTACCGGGGCCATTCAGCGGGAAGATTGGCCGCGCATGCTGCTGCTCTTCGTGCTGGGTGGACTGCAAGGTTTTGTCGGCTGGTGGATGGTCGAGAGCGGCCTCGAAGTACGGGTCGCGGTTTCGCAATACCGTCTTGCCATTCATCTCGGCTTTGCAGTGCTGTTGCTTGGCGCGCTCCTGTGGGTGGCGCTGGAATATCTGCGCGGGCGCGAGCGCATTGCGGCCAATACCGCCAGCCGCTGGGCCTTGGTGTTCGCAGGATTGGTGTTTCTGCAAATGATGCTCGGCGCCTTGGTGGCGGGACTGCATGCGGGCCTCAAATACAACACTTGGCCGTCGATGGATGGCAGCCTGTTGCCCGAAAATCCGTTCACGGCTGGCTGGCTCAGTATTTTTGAAAATCCCGGCTTGGCGCAATTCGATCACCGCATAGCGGCCTATGGGGTAGCCGCTTTCGCATGGGTATTTTGGAGCTGGCTGCGAACCCGCAACAAAGCCGCGCTTACCCCTATGGCAAGACGCGCCTCTACCACAGTGGTCGCCATCACCGCACTACAGATCGTAATAGGGATCGAGACGCTGCTTTATCAAGTGCCGCTAGCGCTGGCGGCACTGCACCAAGTGATCGCGGCACTTCTATTCAGCGCCGCGATCTGGTTGGTATTTGAGCTACGCCAAAAGCCAAATTAGTCCGCCAAGGCTTGATCCAGATCCGCAATGATGTCGGCGACGTTCTCGATCCCGATGGAGAGGCGCACCACATCGTCTCCCGCACCGGCTTTGGCGCGATCTTCGGCTTCGAGCTGGCGGTGGGTGGTGGAGGCGGGATGGATGATCAGGCTGCGGGTATCGCCGATATTGGCCAGATGGCTGAAGAGGCGTACGGAATTGACCATCCTCATGCCCGCCTCATAGCCGCCCTTGACGCCGAAAGTAAAAACCGAGCCGGCGCCGAGGGGGCAATACTTCTTGTGCAATGCGTAGCAGGGATTGTCTTCCAGCCCTGCGTAATTGACCCACGCCACTTTCGGATTGGCCTTTAGCCAGCGCGCTACCGTCAAAGCGTTGTCGCAATGGCGCTGCATGCGCAGTCCGAGCGTCTCGACACCTTGCAGAATGTAAAAGGCGTTCTGCGGCGACAGCGCGGGGCCGAGATCGCGCAAGGCCAGCACACGGCAGGCAATGGCGTAGGCCATGTCGCCAAAGGTCTCCCACATGCGCATGCCATGATAGGACGGGCAGGGCTCTGAGATGGTGGGGAACTTGCCGCTGCCCCAATCGAACTTGCCGCTATCGACGATCACACCGGCCATGGAGTTGCCGTGGCCGCCGAGAAACTTCGTGGCCGAATGCAGCACCACATCGGCGCCGTATTCGATGGGGCGAATGAGATAAGGCGAGGCCAGGGTGTTATCGACCACCAGCGGCACGCCGGCGTCATGCGCGATCTTGGCGATGGCTTCGATGTCGCAAATGATGCCCCCCGGATTGGCGAGGCTCTCGATGTAGACGGCGCGGGTATTCTCGTCGATCAGCTCTTTGAACGTCTCCGGCTTGGTGCCGTCGGCCCATTTCACGTGCCAGTCGAATTTGGCGAAGGTCTGGCCGAACTGATTGATCGAACCGCCATAGAGCTGGCGCGCCGAGACGACGTTCTTGCCCGGGCTCATCAGGGTGAACAGTGCCACCATCTGTGCCGCATGGCCCGAAGCTACCGCCAGACCGGCCCGGCCGCCTTCCAGGGCCGCAACGCGTTCTTCCAGCACCGCATTGGTCGGGTTCATGATGCGCGAATAGATGTTGCCGAAGACCTGAAGATTGAACAGGGCAGCGGCGTGATCGGAATCCTCAAACACATAAGCGGTGGTCTGATAGATCGGAGTCGCCCGCGCGCCGGTCGCCGGATCGGGCTGGGCCCCTGCGTGAACACTTAATGTATCGAAGCCAAATTCGGCCATGTACCGCTCCTTGTAGTCCCTGGGGGCAAAACACCAACAGAATGATTTTGGTTTTTTGATTCGCGCGATTTTTTACTCCCCCCTCTCCCTCCTGTCATGTGCTTGGTGGGCGATTTTGGAGGAAGGCGCGCGCGGCGCTACATCCACAAGATATGGCTGTGCAATCGAAGGCTTTCAAGCCTTGATGAGGCGACTCTTCAACTCCTGACGGGTCTTAGTCAGCAACGCCGCGGCCTCCGCTTCATCCGGCAAGGCCCGGGCAATAGCCATGGCGCCCACGATCTCGGCCAGCACGGAATCCGCGAGTGTCTTGCCCTCTTTATGGCCGAGCTTCTTAAGTGTTGCGGTCAGAGCTGTGCGCACACCGGTAATGCCTTGGGCAAACCGGGCCCGGGCTTCACTGGGCATGTGCGGCGCCTCGCTGATCAAAGAGGGGATCGGGCAGGCATGTTCGGGATGCGCCCACGCTTTCTCGGAGAGATAGCCATCGATAAAAGCGGCCAGGCCTATCGCAGCATCGTCGTTGTCGAGCGGGCGATTGCGGCAGAAATTGCTGTCCTCGAACATGCGGTCAACGGCATGGGCGACGAGATCGTCGCGCGACGCGAAATGCGCATAGAAGCCCCCATGGGTAAGCCCGGCGCGTTTCATCAAATCGGCGACGCCGATACCGCCGATACCTTCCTGACGCATGGCCACGGCTGCTTCATCAAGGATGCGGGCACGGGTGCGCTCTTTATGGCTAAGGGCATTGTGAACAACAGGTGCAGAGGTTTTTGGCATGGTCGTCATCCTAATGCGCCGCTTCCTTCGCCGCGGCCGCTTGGGCTGGTGTGGCGCGAGGAATCCGGCAGAAGGGTACAATGATTAAGGCGGCGATGAACATCCAGGCCATCAGGCGGAACACATCGTCGAAAGCCAGCGTCAAGGCTTCACGGCCTACCAGCCGTGCCAGCAAGCCTTGCGCCATCAGCGCCGCTTTGGCAGGGTCCGGCGTTACGGCCTGCAAATAGGTGGTGAGGCTGGCCACCACCTGATGCGCCATCTCGCCATGATCGCTCAAAGCTTCGCCAAAGCGGGCGGCGGCGATGCGGGCGTGGTCCTGCAGCAAGGTGTTGACTGTGGCGATGCCGATCGCGCCGCCCAGATTGCGCATCAGATTGAAGACACCCGAAGCATCGCCGATCTCGGCGGGCGCAAAAGACGACAGCGCCATGGTTACGCTGGGGACGATACACAGCATCATGGCCAGGCCGCGGATGGCTTGCGGCACAGCCAGTTCCCAGAACCCCCAATCGCTCGACTGGTTGGACGTCAGCCACAGCGAAAGGGCAAAGAGGATAAGCCCGACCGTAATCATATAGCGCATGTCGACGCGCTGGCTGAGCCGGGCAGAAATCACCACAGAAAGAAGCTGGGCAATACCCACCACGAAAACGGTGGTGCCGATCTGCAAGGAATCATAGCCGCGCACGCGCGCCAGATAAACCGGCACCAAATAAATCGATGAGTACATGCCAAAACCGATGATGAGGTTGAAGACGCTGGCAAAGGCAAAGATCGGTTTGCGGAAGACTTTCAGCTTCACAATGGGATTGGGCGAAAAGAACGAGCGTTCCAGGAATAGCACGAAGGCGACCAGTGCCACCCAGCCTGCGGTGGCGATCATGGGATCGCCGAACCAATCTTTGCGCGGACCTTCCTCCAGCACATATTCGATACCGGCCAAGAAGATCGCCATGGCGGCGAAATGACTCCAATCGATACGCTTGAACAGCGCAGTATCGGAATGATCGACGCGGATGAGGAAGGACGATGCCACCGTGACCGCAATGCCCGGCAGAATGTTGATATAGAACAGCCAATGCCAGTTGAGCGCGTCGGTGATCCAGCCGCCCACCGTGGGGCCGATGGTGGGCGCCAGCACGCTGACCGTGCCCAGAATAGCGGGGATCAAAGCGCGATCTTTGCCCGAAAAAATGCGAAAGCCCACGGAAAAGACCAGTGGCACCATGGCCCCGCCTGTGAAGCCTTGCAGGGCGCGGAAGGCGATCATGGACGGAATGCTCCAGGCCAGGGCGCATAAAAAACTGGAGAAGGTGAAGAGCCCGGCGGAGGCCACAAACAGCCAGCGTGTCGACATGGCTTTGGCGAGATAAGCCGAGAGCGGGATCATCACCAGCTCGGCCATCAGATAAGCGGTCTGCACCCAGCTCACCTCGTCGGGACCCGCGGACAGGCCTGCCTGAACGTCGGACAGCGACGCTGAGACGATCTGAATGTCGAGCAATGCCATGAATTGGCCGAAAGCCATGACCCCGAAAATGAGGAATTTGTGGCGTGTCGGCATGGATGCCGGATCGGCGGACCAATCGGCGCCAAGTTCGCCGAAACCGGGGAATATCTTTTTCACGCCGTGGCTCCTGGACAAATGATGATCGTCATATATATGATAGTCGTCATTGTTACAAGGACCGCCCCGATGGATGCCAGAACCTCCGATGCCAGCCTTTATGAGGCCGCACCGCAAAGCCGTTTCGCTGGCTTGTGGCGCAATCCCTCCCGGCGCAAATGGGCCGCTACCGGGGTGGCGCTTGCCGCGGCCTTGAGCGGGGGCTTGTGGATTGCCGCAGCCCCCTCCACAGAATCCACCGACAATGCCTATATGGCGGCCGATGCCACGGTGGTGGCCCCGAAAGTTCGCGGCCTCGTCGCGGTGATTTTTGTGCGTGACAACGAAGCGGTGAAGGCAGGCCAGCCATTGGTTCAGCTTGATCCCGAGGAATTTGAAGCCAAGGTGAAAGGCGCCGAAGCCGATCTTGCGGATGCGGAAGCAGCCGTCGCCTCCGCCAAAGCCGCGCTGATCAGCCTGGATGCCGAAGAGCGGCTGGCGGGTGCCACCGTCAGCGAAAGCCGCACCCAGATACGGGCCGCGGATGCGGAAGCGGCGCGCGCCGATGCCGACCGCAAACGCTATGACGCGTTGTTGGCACAAGGTGCCGCGGCGCGCCGCGATGTCGATACCTATCGGGCTGGTGCCATCAGCGCCGAGCAGGCGGCCGCCAAAGCCCGTGCCACGCTGGCGGTAAGCGAACGCTCCGCCGATGTCACCACCGCCAAGCGCGCCTCGCTGCAAGCGGAGTTGGCCAAGGCGGAAGCGGCGCGTCTGCATGCCGTGGCGGCGCTCGATTTGGCGCGCCAGGACCGCCGCAACACGCTGATCCGCGCGCCCGTCGATGGCGTGGTCGGCAACCGGCAGGCGAGGGTGGGCGATTATGTCCAGCCCGGTACCGCGATGCTGAACCTGGTGCCGATGGACGCGCTTTATGTCACCGCCAATTTCAAGGAGACCCAGACCCGCGCCATGCGTATCGGTCAGCCTGTGGCGATTGCCGTGGATGCGTTAGGCCGTTCCTTGAAAGGCCATGTGGAGAGTTTCGCGCCCGGCTCGGGTTCAACCTTCTCATTGCTGCCGTTTGAGCCGGGCACCGGCAACTTCACCAAGATCGTGCAGCGTGTGCCGGTACGCATCCGCTTCGATCCCGGCCAGCCCGAAGTGCAGACACTGCGCCCAGGCCTGTCGGTCACCGCGAGAGTGCAGGTGGCGGGTTAAAGCTTGGCGGCCTTCTTGTCGTCCAGCATCAGTGCGCCGCCTTTTTGGAACAGCTTGGACTTGCGGTTGTCGATCACTTTGCGGTTGATGCCCATCCAGCCGATCTCTCCTGAAAGGCGGCCGTATTCGATCTTGGGGCAGCGATCCATGATGACGGTGAGGCCGGCATCTTCCGCCATATTGGCTGCGTCCTCGTTGATGACGCCGAGCTGCATCCAAATCACCTTGATACCGAGGCGATCTTTCTCGGAGAGGGCTTCCGCCACGATCTTGGGGGCGTATTCGGAGCCGCGGAAAATATCCACGATTTCGATCGGCGCGGGCACGTCTTTCAGCGAGGCATAAACCTCCTGGTTGAGAATGGTCTTGCCGGTCATGCCGGGATTGACCGGGCGGACGCGAAAACCCTTGTCGAGCAGATACTTCATGGCGAAGTAGCTCGGCCGCATCTCATTGCCGCTGGCCCCCACCATGGCAATGAAGCGGTTGGAGCGCAGGATGGATTTGATCAAATCGTCGGAATAGCTGGGCATATCGGTCTGGTTCCACTAAGCCGCGGGGAAAATCGCGAGCCCGCATCTAGCTATGTAGGGGATCGAAGGCAAAAGCCCAAGGGGGGCAGTGGCGCAGGGGATTGGCGGCGGACCTCACCATACCCATATAGCACTGGCAATCTTGATGGAGAAACGCATGCACATTGGCATTGTTGGGGCGGGTCACATTGGTCAGGCTGTGGCGCGCGCCAGTATCAAGGCGGGCCATCGTGTCAAACTGAGCAATTCGCGGGGCCCCCAGTCCCTTGTCGCGCTGGCGGCGGACATCGGTGCTGAGGCGGGCACGGTGGATGAGGCGATTGCCTTTGGCGGTCTTGTGGTGGTCGCCATTCCGCTGAAGAGCTATCCCATGCTTTCCGCCGCGCAATTTGCAGGCAGGATTGTCATCGATACCGGGAATTATTATCCGGGCCGTGATAGCGCTATCACCTTTTTGGACAACCAGACGACGACCACTAGCCAAATATTGGCGCAGCAACTGCCGGGTGCCACGATCGTCAAAGCCTTTAATGCCATCCTGGCGGCGCAGATCATCAGCCATGCCAAACCAGCCGGTGCGCCCGGCCGCCGCGCCTTACCGATAGCCGGCAATGATCCCACAGCAAACAAATTTGTGGCGCAGTTCATCGATGAGATCGGCTTCGACGCTGTGGATCTCGGACCGCTTTCCGAAAGCTGGCGAATTGAGCGGGCGCGTCCGGCCTATTGCATTGCCATGGACAAGGCGCGGCTGGAAGCCACCGTGGCGCGCACCAGTCGTAGCGATTTTGTGCCGGAAGGAAGCTGGCGCGTGTAAGCGTGCAGAGTGCGTTGCAGCCCTATTTCCTTGACTTTTAATTACGGATGAATAATATCCGTAATTATCGGGTGGCGCGCAGGCCACCGCTTTTGAGCCAAGGAGATCACCATGACCCAGCGCCTCGATTACTATGCCCATTCCAAACTTCTCGCCGATAAGCTTCTCGCCCTCAGCGTCGCCACCAAACGGGAAGGTTCGCTGGAGAAGGGTTTGGTGCATCTCGTCGATATTCGTGCCTCCCAGCTCAACGGCTGCGCTTTCTGCGTGGATATGCATGTGAAGGAAGCCAAGATCGACGGCGAGCGCGAACTGCGGATTTATCATTTGCCGGTGTGGCGCGAATCCCCGCTCTTCAGCGCGCGGGAGCGGGCCGTGCTGGAATGGACCGAAGCCGTCACCAAACTCTCCGCCCATGGCGTTTCGGATGAGGTCTTTCAACAGGTCCGTGCCGAGCTGTCTGAGAAAGAACTGGCCGATTTGACCTTCGCCATTGGTACGATTAATGCCTGGAACCGGCTGGCCATCTCGTTCCGCGTCGTGCCGGGATCGGCGGATGCGGCCTACGGCCTGACCAAGGCCGGGCTGCAATAACCCGTGGTGACGGATGAATTTGAAAAATCAGGTTGAGTGGGCTTTGCACTGCTGCAGCGTCATGATGGGGCTGCCGCAGGGCGCCACTCTGCCTGCCAAGGTGCTGGCGGAATTTCATGGTGTGCCGAAGGAATATCTGTCCAAGGCCCTGCAAAGCCTATCGCAACAGGGAATCGTGATCGGCACGCTGGGCCCGAATGGCGGTTACCGTCTGGCCAAATCTCCGGACGAGATCACGTTTCTCGATATTGTGGAGGCCGTGGAGGGCAAGCGCTCCGGCTTTTCCTGTGCCGAGATCCGCGGCAACAATCCGTGCTTGCCCAAGAAGCATAAGGCGGGAAAGCCTTGCACCATCGCGCGCTACATGTGGCAGGCTGACGAGGCTTGGCGGACCAGTTTGCGCGGTGTGACGTTGGCCGAGCTGGGCCGGCAACTGGCAGAGGATGTGCCCGCCGAGGTATTGTCCAAGAGCCATGAATGGCTGGTGGCGCGCGGCTGACATTGCGGCGCGAGGGTTTGTTTGCAAAAGGGGGAACGACGTGCGCCAGCGGTATCTTTCTTTGGGGATTGCCGTTGCGCTCTTTGCTGGTCAGGCCGGGGCGGCAGGCCCTTGTGCGCTACCGGAAGACGCGGTGGCCGTGCAGACCGCCGCTCTGCAACAGGAAATGATGGTGGCGGCCTTCGAGTGTCACGATATTGCCTCCTACAACAATTTCGTTCTGTCCCATCAAACCGCGCTGCAACAGGCCGATGCCGCATTGCTGGCGTTTTTCGCGCGGGCCAATCCGCAAACAGCGTTCGACGACTACAATTTCTACAAAACAGCCCTCGCCAACGCCTCATCGCTGCATTTTCTGCATGACGGGCGGTTCTGCCTCAAGGTCAATCTCGATTACCGCGCCGCCAGGGACCGCACCCTGGAGCAAACCCTGGCCGAGGTGCCTTACACGGTCGATACCGGCGCGATCCGCTGTGACTGGGCTTACCGGGCGGCACCGGTTATCACGGCGGTGGCGGCCAGCAACGCCACGGCGCCAAGGTGGCGGCTACGCCATCGCACCCTGCTGGGGCGGCTGGTAGATTGGCTTTTTCATTGATAAAAATGCGGTACCATAATACCGCACGCAAAAAACACCGCAAATCCAGCCCATTGCGCTTGACGAGGGCGGGGGCGCTGCGTATAGGACGCGCCGCTCTTATGGATTTCATACCATGACAACTTACTCGGCCAAAGCCTCCGAGATCGAGAAGAAATGGATCGTGATCGACGCCACCGGTTTGGTCGTCGGCCGCCTTGCCGCTCTCGTCGCGCTGCGCCTTCGTGGCAAGCATAAGCCCACCTTCACCGCCCATATGGATTGCGGCGACAACGTCATCATCGTCAACGCTGAGAAGATCCTTCTCACCGGCCAGAAGGTGAAGAAGAAGGTCTACTATCACCACACCGGTTATATCGGCGGCATCAAGGAGCGTTGGGCGGAAGACATTCTGCGCGGCAAGCATCCGGAGCGCATCGTCGAGAAGGCCGTAGAGCGCATGCTGCCGCGTGGTCCTCTGGGCCGTCGCCAGCTTGGCAATCTGCGCGTCTATGTTGGCGCCGAGCATCCCCATAGCGCCCAGCAGCCCGAAGTGCTGGATGTCGCCAAGCTCAATCCCAAGAACACCAATTATCACGTGAAGGCAGCCTAAGATGTCGGAAGATGTGAAGAGCTTCGGCGATCTGAAGACGACGCTGATCAAGGCCAAGGTGGTAACGCCCTCCGGTCAGGCTTCGCCGGACGGCATCGGCAAGCGCGACTCCAAGGGCCGCGCCTATGCCACCGGCCGCCGCAAGGATGCCGTCGCCCGCGTTTGGGTGAAACCCGGCACCGGCAAGATCACCATCAATGGCAAGGACGAGAAGGTGTACTTCGCCCGTCCGGTGCTGCGCATGGTTCTGCGTCAGCCGCTGATCGCTGCCAATCGCGATGGCCAGTTCGATGTCGTCGTCACGGTCTGTGGCGGTGGTCTCTCCGGCCAAGCCGGTGCGGTGCGTCACGGCATCTCGCGCGCTCTGGTGAACTATGAGCCCGCGCTGCGCGTTGCCCTGAAGCCCGGTGGCTTCCTGACCCGCGATCCGCGTACCGTGGAACGTAAGAAATACGGCCGCCCGAAAGCCCGCCGCAGCTTCCAGTTCAGCAAGCGCTGATCTTACAGCTTCAATTTATTCAATAGAAACAGCGGCTTACAGAAATGTAGGCCGCTGTTTTGCTGTTCACCAATTTTACCAGACGGGACGCGGTTCCCCATTCTCGTTTTCCGCCAAGGCCGAACAGAATCTCGGGCTCGTCCAAAAGGCGGTCAAATCGAATGCTGTGCCGTCGCGCCGCCGCCAGAGACCAACCCCATCTGACACGCCACCAGCCTATCCTGGCATCTTGTCGAGACACCCAAAGACATGTTTCTTAAACTATAAGTTGCATGCCTCAAAAATACCTGTTAAGTATAGTTCGCAGTGTTCCCAAGTATCCGTCAGTAAAACTAAGTCCTTTATAAGAATATTGTCTTTGCACGGAGCACAAAGGGTGCTGCCGGTGAAGGCGTTTGACCAAAGGGAGATGGAACATGACTGGTGATGGTACGGCGAATTTCGAGGGTCAATGCGGCGAGTGTAGGAGCGGCTATTATAGCGCCCATTCCGTCGCAGGGTTGCGGCCTGGTCAGTCCGCGGCGGTGAACGGCGCCCCGCCGGAAAATTGCGTCAAAGCGAATGACGGAGGGACCGTCTACGCTGTTTCTGTCATATCCAATGCGGGTTTCTACAGTTGGCAGATACGGATCGACGCCAAAGGTCCGAGCGGGATCGGCAGCGGATCCCTGTATCTGGCCTTCCGCGATCAGAGTCTGACTCAAAAAGCATCGCACAATATCAGGCTCTTGCGATGTGGCGCGTGAGCCGTCGGATGTGGGCAATGAAGACCCACGCGACGGCACTTTCGATGGTGGCCTCGAAGTCCTTGGCCAGCCTGCGGCAGCGA
>JAATGP010000027.1 GCA_015654635.1 Alphaproteobacteria bacterium
ATCCGTCGCCGGCGTGGGAAGCCGGTATCAAACCTGGGGACAAAATCACCGCCGTCGATGGCCATGCGGTGAAGCTCTTTTCGCCGGACTTGCAGGCTATGATCCTCTCCAGCAAGGGGCGGACGGTCGCTTTGACGGTCGAGCGCGGGGCACAGACGCTTCGTCTCAATGTCACGCCGCGGGTGATTGAGGCCACCGACATTTTTGGTGCCCCCGTCAAAACCTTGGCGATTGGCGTCGCACCGGCCGATCCCTTCCCGGCAAATGCCGTTTATATTCCCCTTTCGCTGACCCGTGCGCCGGTGGTAGCGGCTTATCAATGCTGGGGAATTGTCGACGGTTCGATGACGATGCTGTGGCGCATCGTCTCGCACCGGGCCGACGCCCACCAGCTCGGTGGTGTGATCGGTATCGCGCGAATGGCGAAATCGGCAGCCTCTTACGGTTTTTACGATCTCATCTATCTCGTAGCTTTCATTTCTGTAAGCATCGGGCTAATCAACCTTTTTCCTATTCCGCTCCTCGACGGGGGGCATCTTCTGTACTATGCATGCGAGGGCGTGCTGGGCCGTCCACTCAATGAGAGGACCCAGGACGTGGGGTTTAGGCTCGGACTGGCGCTGGTATTGGGTCTTATGATCTTTGCCACCTGGAATGACCTTGTCAGATAGCTTGGGAGGGTCTCGGCCAGCCGTGCATGGCAATCCGCTATGTGCCGCGTATCTGAGACGTGTCAGAGACCAGTGAATGAACACTAAGGCCCTTCTCGCCCGATTAAAGCGCGTGGCTCCGGCATCGTTTGTATTGGCAACCGTCGTCATGGCGGCACCTGCCGATGCCCAACGCAGCAACCCCGTCACACCGCCCGCAGGCAATCCCGATGCGGCTCCCGTTCCGCCGGTGGAAACGGCTCCGCCGGCGATGATTCGGCGTATTACGGTGCAAGGCGCCCAGCGCATCGAAGCGGCGACGATTCTTACCTACATCACGCTGCATGAAGGCGACATGTATAGTGAAGTGGCGGCAGACCGCGCCCTCAAAGCGTTGTTCGCCACCGGCCTGTTCTCGGATGTGAAGATCAACTGGGACGGTACGATCATGACCGTCAACGTGGTCGAGAATCCGATCATCAACCGCGTCGAATTCGAGGGCAATTCCAAGGTCACCACCAAAGACCTGGAAAAAGAATCGCAGATGAAGCCGCGCATGGTCTTTACCCGCGCCAAGGTGCAGTCCGACGTTCAGCGCATCATCGAACTTTACCGGCGCAACGGCAAATTCGCGGCCAGTGTCGACCCGCAGATCATTCAGCGTCCGCAGAACCGCGTCGACCTGATCTATTCGATCAACGAGGGCCCCACCACCGGCGTTTCGCGCATCATCTTTGTGGGCAATAAGGCGTATGACGACGATACGCTGCGCAAACAGGTTGCGACCGAGGAAAGCGCCTGGTGGCGTATCCTCGCCTCCAACGACAATTACGATCCCGATCGCCTGCTGTTCGATAAGGAGCAGTTGCGCCGTTATTATACCGCCCGCGGCTATGCCGACTTCCATGTCAGTTCGGCGGTGGCAGAGCTGACGCCGGACCATTCGGGCTTCTACATCACCTTCACCTTGGACGAAGGTAAGAAATATACCTTCGGCAAGGTCGAAATCCTTTCCAGGATCAAAGAGCTTCCGGCCCAGGCGTTGCGTCCGCTGGTCGGTATCAAAGACGGCGATCTCTACGACGAAGGCCGCGTCGAAAAGCTGAAGGACACGCTGGTCAATGCGGTCGGCAGCAAGGGCTATGCGTCCGCCGATGTCGGCGTGCGTCTGCGCCGTGACCCCGATACCCGCAAAATCGATCTCGTCCTGCGCATCGATCAGGGGCCGCGCGTCTACGTGGACAAGATCAATGTCGTCGGCAACAACCGCACGCTGGATCGCGTCATCCGCCGCGAACTGCGCTTTCAGGAAGGCGACGCCTTCAACCGCGATCTGATCGATCGTTCGCGCACGCGTATCCGCAGCCTTGGCTTCTTCAAGGATGTCACGATCAAGAATTCCTCCGGTTCGCGTCCGGACAAGACCGATATCACCGTCAATGTTGAAGAGATGTCGACCGGTGAAGTCTCGCTCGGTGCTGGTTATTCCTCCACCAGCTCTTTCGTTGGCGAGTTTTCCTATACCGAGCGCAACTTGTTTGGCCGCGGCCAATTCCTGCGGGCGAGCGTCTCGATGTCGACGATTTCCAAGCAGTATCAGCTCAGCTTCACCGAGCCATGGTTCCTGGATCGCCCGCTCGCGGCCGGTATCGATCTCTACAAATGGATCACCGATTATAATCAGGCCAATTACGAGGGTGATGTCACCGCGGCCGGGATACGATTCGGCTTTCCAACCTCGGAATATGGCAGCGTGCAGATGCGCTATACCTTCCGGGTCAACAAGGTTACGCCCTTTAGCGGCGCGCCTGCCTCCTTGCTGCAGGAAATTCAGCTCGACGGCGATCAGACCAACACCTCGCTGGTCGGCTTCACCTTCGGCTACAACACGCTGGACGATTATCTGAAGCCGACGCACGGCGTGATGTTCTCGCTCAGCGAAGATTTCGCTGGTATCGGTGGCGGCCTTAAGTTCCTCAAGACCGAAGGCAGCTTTACCACCTACGCGCCGTTGTTCTGGGACATGGTGGGTCAGCTCACCTTGAATTCGGGCTTCATCCAGGGCTATGGCGGCAGCACCGTTCCGATTGAAGAGCGCTTCTTCCGCGGCGGCGATTCCTTCCGCGGCTTCAAGCTGGCCGGTATCGGCCCGCGCGACACCAGCGTCACCGGCGATTATGGCTCGCTCGGCGGCGACTTCTATGCGGGCGGTACCGCCCAGGCGCGTCTGCCGGATCTTCTGCCCGCCGATTACGGTATGCAATTCGCGCTGTTCAGCGATTTCGGCACGCTCGGCCATTTGGACACGCCTTTCCGCGGCGCTGCCTATCCGAATGTGAAGGATAATATGGCGCTGCGTGCTTCGGCGGGTATCAGCGTCAAATGGAAATCGCCGTTCGGCCCGGTGCAGATCGATCTCGGCGTGCCCTTCGCCAAGACCTGGTATGACAAGTCCGAATTCATCCACTTCAGTGCCGGCACAGGAATGTGATCATGACCAAGACCTCCTTTTTGACCCGCGCCTTTATCGTGGCAGGGACGATCTTCTTGGCAGCGGCGACGGCGCAGTCGTCCTATGCTGCTGCGCCCGGTGCGGCCCCGGCCGCCCGTATCCTCATCATTGATCTGCGCCGCGCGATTGGCTCCTCTAAGGTGGGGCAGTCGATCCAAAGCCAGGTCAATGAAATGAAGTCCCAGGCTCAGGCGACGCTGAATGGCGAAGCCGAAGGCCTCAAGCGCGAGCGCGCCGCGCTCGAACAGCAGGCCGCCATTCTGGCTGCCGATGTCAAAGCCCGTAAGCTGAAAGACTTTCAGCTGCGCGCGATGGCCTTTGAGAAAAAGGTGCAGGACCGCGGCGGTCTTATCCAGGGCGGCATGTTGAAAGCCAATCAGCAGGTGGAAGAGGCTCTGGGGCCGATCCTGCAGGGCATTATGCAGGAGCGTCAGGCGACTGTGCTCTTGGATCGCAGTGCCGTCCTTCTGGCTCCCAATGCCATCGACGTGACCGGCGTCGTGGTGCAGCGTCTCGATATGAAAATGCCGGCCATCAAAGTGGAATTGGCGCCGTTGCCGCCGGGCATGGCCGCCCGTCAGCAGCAGGGCCAATAGCCGTCTGCCGTCATGGCCGATCCTCGCTTTTTCGACAATCGCGGGCCGTTCACGCTTGCTACTGTCTGTGAGAGGGTCGGCGTGCCTGTGCCCGAAGGGGCCGATGCTACGGCTCCCATTGCCGATGTTGCGAGCCTCAGCGGCGCTGTTCGCAGCCATTTGACCTTCTTCACCGGTGAGAAGCCCAGCCTCGAATTCAACCAGACCGTAGCTGGCTTTTGCTTTGTGTCCGCCTCGGTCAAGCTGAAGGCGCCTGAGCATACCGTTTTGATCCCCGTGCCCTCGGTGCAGCATGCTTTTGTGACGGCCGCGGAGCTGTTTTATCCCGATTGGAATTGTTTTTCCGGGCCGTTCAACCCTGGTATCGATCCCAGCGCAAAGATCGGCGACAACGTTAAAATCGGTGCCGGTGTGGTCGTCGGACCCGGTGCGGAAATCGGCGACGACAGCCATATCGGCCCCAACACGGTGATCGGCCGGGGCGTTGCCATTGGCCGGGGCTGTATGATCGCGGGCAATACGGTGATCGTCTGTGCCTTTGTCGGCGATCACGTATCGATCCTGGCGGGAGCGCAGATCGGCCAGCCGGGCTTCGGCTTTGCGCCGACACCGGCAGGTCATGTGAAAATACCCCAGCTCGGCCGGGTGATCGTGCAAGACAAGGTTGAGATCGGGGCTTGTACCACGATCGACCGCGGCGCTTTGGGCGATACGGTGATCGGGGAAGGAACGAAGATTGATAATCTGGTGCAGATTGGGCACAACAGCCAGATCGGCCGCCACTGCATTATCGTCAGTCAGGTCGGGATTTCGGGCAGCACGGAATTGGGCGATTTCGTCGTGCTGGCCGGTCAGGTGGGGATTTCCGACCACACCAAGATCGGCAGCGGCGCGCGGCTGGGCGGCAAAGCTGGAACCCTCATGGGCCAGGTTGTCGAAGGCGGACGCGATTACGGCGGAATACCGGCCAAACCGGTGCGGGAGTGGCTCCGGGAATTGAGCGCCGTCGGCGCGTTGATCAGGAAGCCGAAGCGAGGCGGTTGATGACTGAGAGTTCGAATGTGGTACTCGATGTGGAGGCGATCATGCGGCTGTTGCCGCACCGCGCGCCGCTGCTTTTGGTCGAGAAGCTGACCGACATCGTTCCTTACAAAAGCGCCACGGGGTATAAGGCCATCGGTTATAACGAGCCGCATTTCGCGGGTCATTTTCCGGGCTTCCCGGTGATGCCGGGTGTCTTGATTGTCGAAGCCTTGGCCCAGACCTCGGGCGCCTTGGTGATGCATTCGCACGGCGTCGTCGGCGAAGAACGCCGCGTCCTCTTTATGACTATTGAAAAGGCGCGTTTCCGCCGCCCGGTTCGTCCCGGCGATATGATGGTGATGAAGGTCAAAGCTCTCCGGCGCCGTGGCCCGGTGTGGCGTTTTTCTGGCGAAGCCTTTGTCGACGGCGCATTATGTGCGGAGGCCGAATTCTCGGCCATGATCCAAGAAGGCGCGAGTGGTAATGGTGGTGCATCCGACGGCAATCGTTGAGGACGGTGCGGTCTTAGGCGGCGGCGTCGAGATCGGTCCCTTCTGCATTGTCGGCCCGAATGTGCGCCTTGGCGAAGGCGTGCGGCTTCTCAGCCATGTGGTGGTGGGGGGCGTCACCACGATCGGTGCACGCACGGTGGTCCATCCCCATGCGGTGCTGGGCGGCGAATCGCAGATCCGTGGCAATGACGGTGACGGCACGCGGCTTGAGATCGGCGACGATTGCGTCATCCGCGAATGTGTTTCCTTCAGCCTCGGTTCCAAGAAGGGCCACAACCTCACCACGGTGGGTGCGCGCGGCTTCTTCATGGCTTATAGCCATATCGGTCATGACTGCATCGTCGGCGACGATTGCACCTTTGCCAATGGTGCTCAGCTCGGCGGCCATGTCACCATCGGTGATGGCGTGGTGTTGGGCGGGCTTTGCACGGTGCAGCAATTCGGCCGCATCGGCCGCGGCGCCATGCTGGGCGGCATGGCAGGCGCCAATCTCGACGTAATTCCCTTCAGCATCGCCTTTGGGTCCCATGCCTATCATGCCGGCCTCAATATCGTCGGGCTCAAGCGGCGCGGCGTCTCGCGGCCTTCGATCCATGCCTTGCGCCATACCTATCAGGCCGTGCTGGTGAGCGAGGAAGGCACCCTGGCCGAACGGGTGGCGCGTGCCCGCGAACAATGGGGCTCTGTGCCCGAAGTGGCCGAGGTCCTCGACTTCATTGCCGCCCCTGCCAAGCGCAAGATCTGTCCGGTGCGCCGGCGCGGTCATGATGCGGACGACGAAGGATGAACCCGCTCGGCCTGATCGCCGGGGGCGGTGATCTTCCCAAAGCCATCGCGCAAAGTGCGGCGGAGGCTGGCCGGGAGGTTTTCGTTGTTGCTCTGGGCTCGGCTGAAGGCTGGGTCGCCGCCTTTGCCCATGACACGGCCTCGCTCGGCGAAGTCGGTAAAGTGGTCAAGCTTATGAAAGCTGCGGGGGTGACCGAACTGGTGCTGGCGGGCCATCTTGCCCGGCCCAAATTCTCCGAACTCAAGCTCGATTGGAAAGGGGCGCTGGTCGCCCCGGGCATCATCGCCGCCGCCCGCAAGGGTGACGATGCCTTGCTCCGCGCCGTGGTGGACGTCTTGGAACGCGAAGGCTTTCGGGCCTTGGGGGCGCAGGACGCCGCCCCGGGACTTCTCGCCAGCGAGGGCGCCATGGGCCGCATCAAACCCTCAGTGGAAGATCTTGAAGATATCGCCGCTGCTTTCAAGATCGTCCGCTGTTTGGGGGAATTGGATGTGGGGCAGGCGGCTGTGGTTTGTGACGGCCTGCCGCTTGCCGTCGAGGCCGCCGAAGGCACAGACGCCATGATCGCGCGCGTCGGCACGCTGCCAGCGCATTTGCGCGGCACGGAGCAGACGCGCAAAGGCGTGCTGGTGAAGGCCCCAAAGCCGATCCAGGATCGCAAGACCGATTTGCCGGTGATCGGTATGCAGACGGTGCGCAACGCTGCGGCCGTGGGTCTGGCGGGCATTGCACTGGAAGCGGGCGGTGCGCTCATCCTGGGTAAGAAGGCTGTGTTGGAAGAGGCCGATAAGCTTGGGCTTTTCGTCGTTGGTATGAAGCCGTGAGGCGGTCCATCAAACTGATGCTGATCTGCGGTGAGCCCTCCGGCGATATGCTGGGGGCGCAATTGATGGCGGCGCTGAAGGAGCTTACCGGCGGTGCGATCGAAATCACCGGTGTGGGCGGCGAGGCGATGAAAGCGCAAGGCCTGCAGCCGTTGTTCGGGCTGGAAGCCACCTCAGTCACCGGCTTGCTGGAGGTGGTCTCGCATATCCCGGAGATTTTGCGCCGCGTCCGCCGTGCCGCCGATTATGCCGTTGCCACCAAACCCGATGCTGTGGTGGTCATCGACAGCCCTGATTTCACGCATAGGATTGCGAAGCGGATCAAGCGTTTGGCGCCAGATCTTCACACCATAAATTACGTCGCGCCGCAGGTCTGGGCAGCCCGTGCCTATCGCGCCCGCCAGATGGCGCGCTATTTCGACTTGGTGTTGGCACTGCTACCATTCGAGCCGCCCTTCTTTGCGGGTTACGGGTTGAAGGCCGTCTTTGTCGGTCATCCGGCGCTGGAGCGTGGCCGGCAGATGGTGGGCGGTGAGGCGTTTCGCGCCCGCCACTACATCCCCCCGGACGCGCCTCTGCTCGCCGTGTTGCCGGGCAGCCGCGGCAATGAAGTGAAGTATCTGCTGCCGGTCTTTGCCGAAACGGTGAAGCTGCTGGCGGCACGCATCCCGGGTCTGCACACCGTCATCCCGGCAGTGGCGCATGTCGCTGGCCGTATTCACGCCGGGGTCGGGGACTGGCCAACGCCGCTCACGGTGATCCAGGGTGAGACGGAAAAATTCGCCAGCTTCGATGCCGCCGACGCCGCGCTCGCTGCTTCGGGCACGGTGACCACCGAACTGGCGCTGGCCAAAACGCCCATGGTGGTGTCCTACAAAGTTAGCGCGCTCACCGCTGCGCTTTACCGCCCGCTGGTACGGGTGAAATTCTACACCCTGGTCAACTTGATCCTCGACCGGCTGGCGGTGCCCGAGCTGATGCAGGAAGACGCCCGGCCCGAGCTTCTGGCCGGCGCTATCTATCCACTCCTCACCGATCCCGCCGCCGCTGCCGCCCAGGTGGCGGACCTCAGCCAAGCCTTGGCGCAAATGGGCCAGGGCGCCGAAAACCCCTCGCGTAGGGCCGCCCAAGCGATCCTCGATTTCCTGGCCTAATCGGTATCCTTTCGGGGCCGGTCAAAGGTAAGGGAGAAGTGGTAGGGATCTTTGGCGTCCAACCGGTAGCCCTGCGATTTGGCTTTGAGCTTGTCCAGCACAATGCCTTGGGCTGCGAGCTGTTGTTTGTCGCAGACGTTATCGCCCTTGGGGTCAAAATCCTTAACGCTGTCGAGTTCCAGATCGATCCGAGTGAGGAGCCCGGCGTCGTTGAAGTGCTTGGTCTGGCTGCCGCACAGCGTTTCGCTGGCGTCGAGGCCCGGCAGGCTCGCAGGCGAAAAGCTCATCGTATCGCTGGAGGAGCGGGCGCGCAGCACGCTCCCGTTCCAGCCGTAAATTGTGCTGTTCCAGGCGCAACAGCTTGAGCGGCCGATGGCGGTAATGGTTTTATGCGCGGGGTCGGGGATCACCTCGAAGCCGGACAGTTGCTCACCGATGGTGCTGGCTTCGAAGCGGCCCGCTTTGGGTGCGTAGAGCCAATAGGTGTAGCCCATATTCGGCCCGGCGCTGCTCTGGGTCGCAAGTTTAATATCGTCAAACCCGTCAAAATTGATGTCCACGAGATCGAGCGCCGTACTCAGGCTGTCATAGGGAATCGTGCCCTCAACCGTGAAATCCTGCGGTTTGCCGCCCACCCTGGCGACCGAAAGCCGGGCCAGGGTGGCGTCGCTATCGGTCTTTTGCCCCGTTACCGTGAAGGTGAGCTGCTGCTTGTTGTTCAAGGCGGCGCAGGCGATGGCAAAGGCGCTGCCTGTCAGGCGCGGCTTGGCACAGGCCACCAGCGCGCTGCCCTCAAGGGCCGCCAGCCTGTCGTGGTAGTGATCCTTGAGGCAGGCGATCTGCGCGTTGCGCTGCTTGCTCTCCAGGCATTGGTCCCGCTGCAGCAGCCAGGCGCGCTGACCGTCTTTGAGGCCGGGGAGGAATTGGGCATTGGCGCTCGCCCGCGTGTTAAAGGCCGCCGCCAGCGCGCCGTCGGCGCTGCTCAGCGCCTGGTCGGAACAAATCAGCTTCTCCAGCGGCGCTGTGGCCTTGGCGCAGTCAAATCCGGCCGGCCAGGCTGGGACAAAAAATCCAGCCGCCAAAACGGCCAAAAGCAGAACGCGCATATTTCCATCCCCCTATCCCAGTCGGGTATTCGCCACCCAAGGGGCGCTTGTGTCAAACCGTCCGTTGACGGGCGCCTTTCGCAACAATAGTTTGCCGCCATCATGACGGCAGAGCTCAAGCGCACCACGACGACCACCAAGCCCTTTGGGGCTTTGGTTCGCGCGCGCTGACATCTGTCGCCTCGCTAGAAACCGAAGCCCCGCCGCAAGGTCTGGGGCTTTTTTGTTGCCCGCGCCCCCAAAAGCATCAAGCGGCATTGAGGAGAAAGACATGAAAGCCAATCCCACCGTCGCCATCGTCGGCGCCACTGGCGCGGTCGGTGCCGAGTTCATCGGCTGCCTTGAGGCCCGCAACTTTCCGGTCGGCACGCTGAAGGCGCTGGCTAGTGCCCGCTCGGCGGGCAAGACAGTCTCCTTCCGCGGCGCCCCAGTCGTGATCGAGGAGCTGACGGAAACCTCTTTCAACGGCGTCGATATCGCCTTGTTCTCGGCGGGCGGCAGCATCTCTAAGAAATTTGCCCCTATCGCCGTCAAGGCGGGCGCGGTGGTGGTCGACAACTCCTCGGCCTTCCGCATGCATGCCGATGTGCCGCTGGTGATCCCCGAGATCAATGCGGTCCGCATCAAGGATCACAAAGGCATCATCGCCAATCCCAATTGCGCCGCCATCACCGCCCTGGTGCCGCTGTGGCCGATCCACCAGGCCAATCGCATCAAGCGGCTGATCATTGCCACCTATCAGGCGGCGTCGGGCGCCGGTGCCGCGGCGATGGCGGAACTGTCCGATTCCACCAGGGCTTATCTCGACGGTAAACCCTATCAGCAGACGGTGCTGCCGCATCCTTATGCCTTCAATCTCTTCAGCCACAACACCGCCATCGATCCCGACACCGGCTACAACGACGAAGAGACCAAGGTGATCAAGGAAACCCGGAAGATTTTCGAGGATGACCGCATCGCTATCGGCGTCACCTGCGTGCGCGTGCCGGTGCTGCGCGCCCATTCGGAGGCCATCACCTTCGAATGCGAAAAGCCGATCACGGAAGACGAAGTGCGAGCGCTGCTCAAAGACGCGCCGGGCGTGACACTGGTCGATGACCGCGTGAAGAACTATTTCCCGATGCCGATCGACGCCTCAGGGCAGGGCAATGTCCTGGTCGGGCGCATCCGCAAGGACCTTTCGGACCCCAGCGGGCATTCAATCTCGATCTTCGTTGCTGCCGATCAGCTCTTGAAAGGCGCGGCGCTCAACGCGGTGCAAATCGCAGAGCTGGTATAACGCACTCCGCCATGGCCGGTACGGGGGGCCGGCCATGATGAAGTGTAATGGGGCCGGCGCCTACGCCACTTCGCGGCCGAAGGTTTCCAGCCACCAGCGGATGCATTTGTGGCCGACGTCGATGGGCTCGACAAACATCAGCGGGCAGCCTTCGGTGATCACGGTGATGCCGAGCTTGGCGCCTTCGGTGGCTGCCGCGGCAGAGGAGGCCTCGTCACCCAGCGAGCGGTGCAGCCAGACGCGCGTCACGCCCTTTTCGGCGCATTGCTTGACGACCTCGAGTGCGGCGCTGGCGGGCGTGTTGATGACAACGCCGTCCAGCGTGCCCGGGATCTTGGTCACGTCGGCATAACAAGTGGTGCCTTCGAGTTCGTTTGTGTGCGGATTGACCGGGATCACCTCGTAACCGGCGGTCACAAGCTTGCGAAAGATTGCATTGGCCGGGTGCGGGGGATTGCGTGACACACCGGCGATGGCAATGCGCTTACCGGACAGGAAGGCGGCGATATCGGCTGGCATTTTCGACATGTGCTGTACTCGTTTTTCTCACCCGCGCCGGTACATGCCTGCCAATTGTGGCGCAATGCGGCATGGGCGCCGGCACATCGCAACGCCGCACCAGGGAAAGCTTGGAGAATTTGCTGCTCAATTTTTGGCCGCGGCGTTGCGTCCCAGCGGCGTAAGCGGCACCGCGGCGGGTCCGCAAAATGGGTGGGCGCCATAGAGCGCCAGACGGGCTGTTCAGCCAGGGTTCAGCTAGCCGCCATTAGTCTTGCCCGATGAGGGGAGAGCTATGATGCGCGCGCTTTTGATCGCCATGGCTGTGCTGGGGACGGTGCAGGCGCAGGCCGCGCCCCCTTGCGCCACATCGGGCGAACTCAAACTCTTGAAAGCCGCGATGCTGGAGCAGGCGCTGACGGCCGCCGCGCAAAGCTGTCACCAGAGTGCGGAGTTCGGCCGTTTCGTGGCCGCCTACCGGGGTGGAATGATACAGAATGATCGCGCCCTTAAAGCCTTCTTCGCCCGCCACAATGCGGCCGAGAGCTACCAAGCCTATAAGGCACGCATGGCTGAAGAGGTCGCTTTGCACAGCTTGCACGATGCGGCCTTCTGTGCCGATGCGGAGCGTGTTTTCGCCATCGCGCTGAAACACAAACAGGCCGCGCCGCCCAAGCTTATTGCCACCGGCTATGAGCATTGTGGTGCGCCGCGCGCTGCAGCCAGCGCCGTTGCGGCGTTGCAGCCTGTCAAAGCCGCGCCCGCGCCGGTTCCTGTTTTAAGTCCACTCGCTCGCAAGGCCCTCGCTTTGGCGCCGCGAAAAGAGACTCCGCTGCAGCAGCCTTCGCCGCCAAAGCTTGTGGCACAAGCTGCCCCCGTTAAGGCCGTAAAAACGGCACCGGATGCCGCCAAACAGCGTGCACTGCAAGCCGAGCCACCGCCGGAAGATGCGGACCAAGATCAGCCGCCAGGGGATCGCATTCCCAATGCCTATAAGCCCGGCGCCTACTGGGTGAATCATGACAGCCAAGCCGAGGGGCCGCCGCCGCGCGCGCGCCATCCCTTGGTGCTGGGCCCAGATGGCCGCTGGTACGTCGTCACCGGTCATCACGACCAATGGAGAGACGACTGAGCCGCGCCGGGGCAGGTTGAATACAAAAAAACGCCCCACCGCTTGCGGCAGGGCGTTGTCTTTTTCTATCTGCTCTTCGCACTTACCTTTGATCGAAGGGCACGTAATCGCGCTGTTTGGCGCCAGTATAAAGTTGGCGCGGGCGGCCGATTTTCTGATGCGGATCTTCCAGCATTTCTTTCCACTGACCGATCCAGCCAACGGTACGCGCCAGCGCAAATAGCGCTGTGAACATCGCGGTCGGAAAGCCCAGCGCCTTCAGCGTGATACCCGAATAGAAATCGATATTCGGATAAAGCTTCTTCTCGATGAAATATTCGTCCTGCAGCGCGATGCGTTCGAGTTCCAGCGCCACTTTCAGAAGCGGATCATCGTGCAAGCCCAGCTCATCGAGCACGGCATGACATTGGATCTGCATCGCCTTGGCGCGCGGATCATAGTTTTTGTACACGCGGTGGCCGAAACCCATCAGGCGGAAGGGATCATTCTTGTCCTTGGCGCGCCGAATGAACTCGGGGATGCGTTCCACTGTGCCGATGGTCTCCAGCATCTTCAGCGCCGCTTCGTTGGCGCCGCCATGGGCCGGTCCCCACAGGCACGCAATACCCGCTGCAACGCAAGCGAACGGATTGGAACCTGACGAACCGGCGAGGCGCACGGTGGAGGTGGAGGCGTTCTGCTCATGATCGGCATGCAGGATGAAGATGGTATCGAGCGCCCTGGCCAGCACTGGATTGACCACATAGTCCTCAGCCGGGACCGAGAAACACATGCGCAGGAAGTTCTCGGTGTAGCCGAGCTTGTTCTGCGGATAGACGAAGGGATGGCCGGTCGAATAACGGAAGGCCATCGCGGCAATGGTCGGGATCTTGGCGACCAGGCGCACACAGGCAAGCTCACGCTGGCGCGGATCGTTGATGTCGAGCGAGTCGTGATAGAAGGCCGACAGCGCTCCCACCACACCGCACATCACCGCCATGGGATGGGCATCACGGCGGAAGCCGCGATAGAAGGACGCCAGTTGCTCATGCACCATCGTGTGATGGGTGATGGTGAAGGTGAATTTCTCCATCTGCTCTTTGCTCGGCAATTCGCCATAGAGAAGCAGATAGCAGACTTCCAAAAAGCTCGATTTGGCGGCGAGCTGATCGATGGAATAGCCGCGATAGAGCAGGATACCTTTGTCACCGTCGATATAGGTGATGTCGCTCTCGCAACTCCCCGTCGATGTGAAACCCGGGTCGTAGGTGAAGACACCCGCCTCGCCGTACAAATTCCGGATGTCGACCACTTCCGGACCAACGCTGCCGTTAAATACCGGCAGATCGTAGGATTTGCCCTTGTATTCGAGGGTCGCCTTTCCGGCCGGTACAGCCTTACTGTCTCTCATCGTGGTCTCCCGTTAAACGATCTGTCGCGCTTTCTGGCAGTGCAGCAATTTTCCACTACCGCTGTCAATCGCTGGAAACGCTCTAAATCGCGTACGCTCTAAGACGTGACAAGGATTCATCGCGCCCAAGCACTTCCAGCATGGCGAAGATCGGTGGCGAGGTGGTGTGACCGGTCAGCGCCGCGCGCAGAGGCTGCGCCACTTGCCCAAGCTTTAGGCCGTTTTGTTCCGCAAAGACGCGCGCTTTATCTTCCAGCGCGTGTGCTGTCCATTCCGTATCGGCCAGGGTCGCTAGAAAAGCGCCCATACTGGCCTTTGCGGCCTCGGTGAGGAGTTTGGCTGCCGCCTCATCCAAGCTGCGCGGACCGTCGCTGAACAGAAATTCCGCGGCAGCCGCCAGTTCCACCAGAGTCCTGGCGCGTTCCTTCAAGGACGGCATGGCTTTGATGAGCCGCTCGCGCGCCGTTTGGCTCAGCGTCCGCGGCGGGGTCGCTTGCGCCAGTATTGCCGCTACCCGGTCGGCCAGTGCCATGTCGGCGGTTTCGCGCAGATAATGCGCGTTGGTGTTGTCGAGCTTCTTGAAATCGAGGCGCGCCGGGCTTTTGCCGATGTTCTCGAGATTGAACCATTCGATGGCTTGGGGCGTCGGAATGATTTCGTCATTGCCGTGGCTCCAGCCCAGGCGCAGCAGGTAATTGCGCATGGTTTCGGGCAGGTAGCCCATGTCGCGATAGGCTTCCACGGCCAGCGCGCCATGGCGCTTGGAAAGCTTGGCGCCATCCGGCCCATGGATCAGCGGTACATGGCCATAGATCACTTCCGGCCAGCCCATGGCCTTGATCAACTGCATCTGGCGCGCGGCATTGTTGAGATGGTCGTCGCCGCGGATGATATGGGTGATGCCCATGTCGAAATCGTCCACCACCACGGCCAGCATATAGGTCGGGGTGCCGTCGCTGCGCAGCAGCACCATGTCGTCCATTTGCTCATTGGCAAAGCGCACATCGCCCTGGACGACATCATGAATGATGGTCTCACCCGTTTGCGGCGCCCTCAGGCGGACGACGAAGGGCACGCCTTCGGGGGCTTCCAAGGGATCGCGGTCGCGCCAGCGCCCATCATAGCGCAGCGGCTTTCCGGCGGCACGCTGAGCGGCGCGCATCTCGTCCAATTCGGCGGCCGTGGCATAGCAGCGATAGGCATTGCCAGACGCCAGCAGTTGTTCGGCGACCTCGCGGTGGCGTCCGGCGCGGGCGGCTTGAAAGACGATCTCACCATCCCAATCGAGTTCGAGCCATTTCAGGCCGTTGATGATCGCGGCCACGGCTTCCGGGGTGGAGCGTTCGCGGTCGGTATCCTCGATCCTGAGCAGGAATTTGCCGCCGGTGTGGCGGGCAAACAGCCAGTTGAAGAGGGCGGTGCGGGCGCCGCCGATATGCAGCATTCCGGTGGGTGAAGGCGCAAAGCGCAGGACGGGTTTGGCGATGTCTGTCATGATGGGGATCGGGGGCTCATTGTTGGTGCGGCTTTAAGTGAAAGCGGGACCGATAGCAATTTGGCATTGGGTCAGGGGGGCTGTTTTGGCTTGTGCCAAGGCATTCCTCTGGCTGGTTAACAGCGTCCGCACCCAGGCCCTGGCTGACCGCTTCCGCTGGGCGTTGTGGCTGCCCTTTGCCATTGGGGTGGGCGACGCAATCTATTTCGCCTTGCCTGCGGAGCCCGAATGGGGCTGGGCCGTGGCGGTTTTCGGGCTGGTGCTGGTCATGATTCTGGCTGCTGCCGCCTTTCAGGCCTCGGTATTGCGGATGGCCTGCGCGTTGGTGGCGGCCGCTTCGCTCGGCTTTTCTGCCGCCGAACTGCGAACCGAAATCGTGCGGGCGCCGGTGTTGGCCACCCAGATCGGCCCGGTTGGTCTCGATGGCCGCATTCAGTCTGTTCAGCAACATGGCAAGCGTGCGCGCCTTGTCCTCAGTCACATCGCGGTACGGCACCTGCCGCCGGAGCAAACGCCAGCGGCTGTGCGGGTCTCGATGCGCGCCCAGACAAGCGCGCTGATGCCTGGCCAATGGGTGCACCTCATGGTGGTATTGATGCCGCCGCCCGAGCCCTCTGTGCCGGGGGCGAACGATTTCGGGCGGGAGGCTTTTTACCTTGGCATCGGCGCCGTGGGGTATGTCTATGGCGGCGCCCAGCCGGTCCCGCCGGAGGCCGCGGATGGCATGTGGGACCAGCTTTCGCTGGCGGTTGCCATCTTGCGCTGGCGGATTACGCAGCGGATTCATGCGGTCCTGCCCGGCAGCACGGGTGGCATTGCCTCGGCGCTGATCACGGGCGACCGCGGTGCTATCTCCCCGGAGGACGAGCAGGCGCTGCGTGATGCCGGGCTTGCTCATGTTCTCGCCATCGCAGGGCTTCACATGGCGCTGGTGGGCCTTGGTCTGTTCTGGACCGTTCGCGCACTGCTGGCGCTGCTGCCGAGTGTGGCACTCCGCTTTCCCATCAAGAAATGGGCGGCGCTTGCGGCGCTTGCCGGTGCGGGATTCTATCTTGTCATTAGCGGTGCGGCGACGCCGGCGACGCGGGCTTACATCATGCTGGCCGCGATGCTGCTTGCCATCCTGGTCGACAGGCCCGCTCTGTCGATGCGTTCGGTGGCGCTGGCGGCGACCATCATCTTGCTCATGCGCCCAGAGAACATCTTCGAGCCAGGATTCCAGATGTCTTTCGCGGCGGTGGGAAGCTTGGTGGCGGTCGCCGAATGGGAACAGCGGCGGCGCGCGCGCCGCACCGAACCGGCAGGGCGCTCTGCCTTTGCGGGCCTAAAGCGCTATGTCCACGGGATCGCCATCACGAGTTTCGTCGGCAGCCTAGCCACCGCGCCTTACGCCATCTTTCATTTCGACCGCGCCACGCATTACGCTGTGATTGGCAACCTTCTCGCCATGCCGGTGATGGGCTTCCTCGCTATGCCGGCCGCGGCGCTGTCGGTGATGACAATGCCGTTCGGGCTCGACGCTTGGCCGTTACGGTTCTTGGGCTGGGGCATCGGCGTCATGCTGGCGGTGGGCCGCCTTGTGTCGGGGCTTCCCGGAGCTGTCTCCGTCCTGCCGGCGTGGCCAGCTTATGCGCTTGTGCTGTTGTCGTTCGGCGGTGTTTGGGTGCTGATTTGGCGGCACGGCTGGCGCTGGCTCGGCCTTCTACCGATGGCGGCGGGTATCGGCTTGGCGGTGACGGCGGAGCCGCCCGACCTGTTGGTGGCACGCGATGGGCGCACGGTGGCGGTGCTGCTCGGTGATGGGCACCTGGCCTTCGTCGGCCGACCGGCGGATCGCTACGCCGCGGACAACTGGCTCAGGCGCGCGGGCGATGAGCGGCTGGCGGCAGAGGCCATTGGCGGCCCTGGCATGCATTGCGATAGTTTCGGCTGTATTGCGCATGTGGGTGGTTTGGTGATCGCAGCCGATGTGCGGGCCGAAGCCTTGGCGGAGGATTGCGCTACGGCCGACATTGTCGTCAGCAGCAGCGACGCACACGGCTTTTGCCTTGGCCCCAAACTCGTCATTGACCGGCATGATCTGATGACGAACGGCGCTTATGCCGTGCGCTTCGGCAAATCTTGGAACATCGAAACCGTGGTGCAACGGCGCGGCAAAAGACCGTGGAGTGCGCCGCAATAAAGCCGGATCAATACCTCCGGATCAGACCCACCAGCTTGCCCTGCACCTTAACGCGATCGGCACCATAGAGCCGGGTCTCGTAGGCCGGATTGGCCGCTTCCAGAGCGATGGAATCGCCGCGGCGGCGCAGACGCTTCAGTGTGGCCTCACTGCCATCGACCAGCGCGACGATAATCTCACCCGTGCTTGCCGTATCGGCCTCCTGAATGATCACCGTATCGCCGTCGAGAATGCCAGCATTGATCATGGAATCGCCAGTCACTTCGAGGGCGTAGTATTCGCCGCGGCCAACCATGCCGCTCGGCACCGGGACGTCGGCGACTTTCTGCTGCAAGGCTTCAATCGGCGTACCAGCCGCGATGCGGCCGACGAGCGGAACATTGACCGAGCCTTCACCTTCACCCATGGCACGGCGCGGCGAACCGGCGCCGCGCGCATCAAGGCTTGCGACGCTGCGGCCATGACGGCCGGGGCTCATGCGCTGGGCTTGACTGCGGGAGGTGGCGGGCCGTGCCGTGTCGGCCATGTTATCGGGCAGTTTGACGATCTCGAGCGCCCGTGCACGCTTTTCCATGCGGCGCAGGAAGCCGCGCTCTTCGAGAGCCGTGATCAAACGGTGGATGCCCGACTTCGATTTGAGGTCGAGCGCGTCTTTCATCTCATCGAAGGAGGGCGGAATGCCGCTTTCGCGCACACGCTCGTGAATGAACATCAACAGTTCGTATTGCTTCTTCGTGAGCATGCCCGCCCTCCGCTTTATTGTCGGCTTCTGCCGCCATTGCCCGGCGAACAAAGCCGAAACACGGAGAATCGTTCTACTTTAGTTCCTATAGCCCGTCAACTGACGCGCGCGGGCCAAATCAAGGCGGCGCGGTTTTGCTCCACGACACAAAGCTGGTGAGCAGCATGTTGACGATGCCGTGCTCGCCGAGGGGGGCCACCATCAATTCGATGGCAAGCCATGTCTTGTTTTGAAAGTCCACTTGGGTGGTGAGGCGGATCGGTTTGGCATCTGTCACTACGCCGGCAAAGACGTCGTTCCAGGCGGGGACAAGATGGGGCGGCAGGAAGTCCTGGAGGTATTTGCCTGTCATAGCCCCATAAACGTCTTCCCAGCGCGTGCCAGCGCGGCGGATGAAATAGCCGGTCCCCGCACCGTAAGGGCGCGGTTCGACCAAGCCGATATGGGGCGTAAATTTCTTCATTGCGCCGGGATCGAGATCGGCCCGCACCGGCATGGGGCGGCCCGCGCAGCAGGCCTGCCAATAGGCAAAGGCGAGTTTGTTGGGCTCGCGTTCAAAGGCCAGCGCTGGATCTATGTCGATGGGGGAAACAACATTTGGCACGCAAAACAACCTGCAATGTGGTTTCCCGCCTAACCGGTAAAACCTCTTTTGTGAATCATAGGATGTTTCTGCGTGGTTTAAAACCGTTGTAAAACCCGTACCGTCGGAGGCTGGACGCCAAAAGTGTCCGGGCGTGCACCGGGCTATGGCGCATCCGCTATAAAATCCTGGTTCGACAACGTCACCTTGGTGTGATTGTCATCGACTTGGATTTCGCTGAAGAGATAGCCGCCTTTGCTGTCAGCGCCCATATAAGGGATGGTGGACGGCTCAGTCCAGGTGATGCGTGTCACCGCGATCCAATTGAGGGCCGGAATACCGTCGAACGAAAATTTGCCGGCACCGTCGCACATCGTTTTGTGATCGTATTTGTGTTCTTGGCGATTGTAATTGGGCGGATAGCCCTTGCCGGTCGCGAGGATCTGTTCCAGCTCGGTATTATAGCCTACGGCTGGCACCAGCGAGACGGTTTCGCCCGCGCATGTGATGACTTGGCCGCTTGGCAGTTTGAAGAAGGCTTGACCCGTGACGCTATAGGGTCCGCTCTTGTTCCAGGTCGAAAAATCGCCGTCAAAGAAAGGGGTCAAAATCTGCGCGGGCGGCTCGCTGGCACAGCCCGTGACAACAAGAAGACTGAAGACAGCCAAAATACGATGGGGAAAAGGCATGGCAGCACTCGCGCGAACATCGGCGCCAATTTGCGCTGCCATGGTAAGCGGAGTCTTAATTCTGCCGACCCGGCCTCAACCGTTATGTATTCGTCTGTAATAGGAGGCCCGGCAAGGCGCCGGGCTCAGCCCATTGCAGGATCGGCTTGCTGCGCCTTAACGGTCATCGGGACCATATTCGCCGCGCGGACCGGGACCATAATTCGGCGCTGGCGGGGGCGGCGGGCTGTCATAGCGGTCGTAATCGCGCTCGCGGTCATGGTTAGAGGCCAGGATTGCCGTCAGCGCGATCAGACCGACTCCAACCGCGATGGCCGTGCCCGCACCATCGCCGTGATGGTGCCAGTCCCGGTCATGACCCCAGCCATAACCGCGGTCGTAACGTTCGTGCTGGCGGCCACCGCGATCGAAATGTTCAGCCTGGGCGGCGGTGGCACCGATGAGGCTAAGGGCGAGGGCGGCACTTAAGAGGCGTTTCATGATGAGGGCTCCTTCCCCAAAATAGCGTGGGGGGGACACTGGACCTTTCTGTCTGAACGCAAACTGGGCCGGGCGTTTAGCTGAGGTTCATCGCAGTGGCGAAATCGTGTCGGGGGTGCAAATTGGTCCTAGTCGCTAAAATCTATCAAAAAAACGCTGCAAATTGTGCCATATACTATCGGCATAGAGGGGGCGCACAGGCGCCGTTTGGAGGGGGTATCATGAGTGAAGACAAAACCGGGGCGGCCGAAGGCCATCACCATTATCGTCCGGACGTCGAGGTCGAACGCATCGAAACGGTTTCGAGCACCACCACACCGTGGACGGTGCGGTTGATCTTCGGCATTTTGGGCATTGTGTTGCTGGCCACCGCCTTGGCCGCCTGGCAGTTCCGCGGCCTTTTCAGTGAGCACATCACCCAGGCCTTGCCCTATATCATCACTGGCCTTGGTGTTCTGGGCATTGGCGCTATTGTCGAATCCATCACCACCGAGATTTGGCTCGCGCTGATCGCGGGTGTGGTTGCGCTCGTCGTGACCTTCCTGATCGTCGGACGTTCGCAGCTCATCCCGACAGAAGGCTCGGCGCTGTTCGTCGTCGACCGTTTCACCAGCGCAGTGCAGTTCTGCACGCAAGATGGTTGCAAGCCGCTGCCGCAAGTGGCCGAACTGCCCAAGCCCGCACCGGTCGTCTTGCCGCCGGAGCCATCGCCTGTTGCACCGCCCGCGGCTGTTGTTGTGCCGCCGCCTGCACCGGTTATTGCTCCTCCACCCGCCAAAGCGGCGCCCAAAAAATAAGCCATAATGCCATTTCAGGCGGTCTCTCCGTCTTGTCCATCCGGCTCGCGGCCGTTTTGTCCGCGAGCCGTTTTTTTGTCTTGCACGATTGCCTGCTGTCCGGACAAAACGTGACTGTTTGCAGCATCTTAAACTCGTAAGCATCACATCACTGTGCGGTTGAGAGAGAAGTGCAGGTCTGCAGCACCTCCGAATTGCCTTGCGTGCATGCGCCATCGGCGCCACCATAACGCGCGTTTTGGGAGCAGAGGCAGATGCCAGTCTATCGCCTTACACCCATGAAAGGCACGGAGCGCCATCCGCTTTGGCGGGCTTCATCGATGCGGCCTAATTGTCTGTGGGTCCGCGCCAAGGATGAAGTCGATGCACGGTGCTTGGTGGCAATGGCCACCACGGTGCAGCGCGCGCAAAATCAGGCTGGCCAGGGTGCGCCTTGGAAGGAAGCCAATCTGGTCGCCTGCGAATATGACGACAGCCGGGATGTGGCGGCCGGAATCATCTATGTCTGCCGTGAGGCTGCCGCTTACAGTGGTGAGCAAAGCTACAGCGTTCAGTAACCGTCGAGCGGGATGATATCGAGGCGGTCGCCATCGCGGGCGGCCTCTGCACCTGGCCTGCGAACGACCAGAGCATCGGCCTGCACCAGCACCGAGAGCATCGATGAATCCTGAGCCAGGAAAGGCTCGGCCCACATCTCGCCATCCTCAAAGCTGAGGCGGGCGCGCAGATAAGCTTGACGGCTGTCATTGATCGGCAGCGCGCCTTTCAGCCTTGCCGTGGTTGTGCGGCAACCGCATTTGAGCTTTTGCGGCAGGCTGCAGGTGTGCTGCGCCGTGCCAAGCATGGCGTCAACGGCTGGCCTGAGGAACAGGATAGCGCAGACCAGGGCCGACACGGGATTGCCGGGAAGCCCCAAAATAGGTGTGCCGCCAAGCCGTCCAAACAGCAGCGGCTTGCCGGGCCGCATCGCCACTTTCCAAAAATCCAGTTCGAAATCGGTGCTGCCGAGCGCCTTTTGCACCAAATCGTGATCGCCGACCGAAGCCCCGCCCAAAGTCACGACGAGTTCGGCATTGGCATCGGCGATGGTGGCGATCTCGTGGGCGGTATCGGGCAGGATACCGAAATCGCAAGGCGCGCCGCCCCAATTTGTAATCATCGCTGACAATCCGTAGCCGGTCGAAGCGGTGATGCCGCCGGGTTTGCGCGGCTCGCCAGGCGCCGACAGTTCATCGCCCACAGAGGCGATGGCAACGCGCGGGCGGCGCCGCACTTTGACTTGCGTCACGTCACCAGCGGCGAGCAGGGCCATGTCGCGCGAATTGATCCGTTTGCCTGCGGGCAATAGCACCGTGCCTTGCTTGAAATCGAGCCCCGCCGGACGGACATAATCGGGCTCAAGCGCCGAGCGATTGAAGTAGATGTTGTCGCCTTCGCGGTCCACTTCTTCTTGAATCACCACCGCATCGGCGCCTTCCGGCACCATGCCGCCCGTGAAAATCCGCACCGCTTCACCGGCGGCAACCTTGCCGCTGAAGGGATGGCCGGCGGGGACCGAGCCGATGATACGGCGGGGCACATCGCCGTCTTCGGCGCGCACGGCATAACCGTCCATTGCGGAGGAGGTGAATGGCGGCTGGTCGTACTTGGCCGTCACATCCTCAGCCAAAACGCGACCGACCAGATGGGCAAGGTCCATGGTCTCGCAATCGATCGGGCTAAAGGCCGACGTGATGCGGCGCTGGGCTTCTTCAACGCTGATCATCGGAACATATCCTCCGGGCGCACCCGCGCTGCGCGCGCGAGTTTTTGAATGGCATCATCGGTCAGGTTTCGCAGCCGCCCCGTCAGAAAGGCGTAGAGCTGCGACGCGGGGATGCCCGCCGTCTTGGCCCATTCCGTGGCGCGCAGATTGTGGCTGGTCATGAAGGTACGGAACGCTTCGCGCTTGGCATCAGGAGCTGCGATGGCCGGGGCCGCGCCTGGATCCATCAGCGTTGTGGGGCGGCCTCGCGACGCCGCCGAAGGCAGCTTGCGCGCGGAGCGATATGGCGCCGCTGCGGTGAAGCTGCCGCTTTTGCCGCCGGATTTGGCCAGCAGCCGCAGGCCTTCGATGACGGCACCCTTGTCGATGGCCTTGGTCATATCGTAGATGGTCAGCGCCGCAATCGAGGCGGCTGTCAAAGCCTCCATCTCCACCCCGGTGCGCGCGATGGTTTTGACCGTCGCTTCAATGCGGATGGCGTTCTTCTCAGGCAGGGGTTCAAAAGCGATCTCGGCCTTACTGAGCGGCAAGGCGTGACACAGCGGGATCAACTCGCTGGTCTTCTTGGCCGCCATGATGCCGGCGATCCGCGCCGCGGCCAAGACGTCACCTTTGGGCGCTTCGCCCGCGGCAATAGCCTCGAAGGCCTCCGGCGACAGTACGATCAGGGCTTCGGCCGTGGCTTCGCGCTCGGTCGTATCTTTGCCCGAAACGTCCACCATGCGGGCTGCGCCGCTTTCGTCGAGATGGCTAAGATTGTTCATCGGTTTATAGTTTTGGCTCCCCGCCGGGACGGACTATCTACCAGGACGTGGCCCCGATCAACGAGGGCCGATAAGACTGCGGGTGGCGGCGGCCACGTCTTCCTGGCGCATCAAGGTCTCGCCGATCAGAAAGGTGGAGACGCCGCTGGCCTTCAGCCGATCCAACTCCGCGCGGCTGGCAAGGCCGCTTTCGGCAATGACCAGCTTGTCGGAGGGGATACGGGGCGCCAGCCGCTCGGTCACCGCGATGTCGGTGACAAACGTCTTGAGGTCGCGATTGTTGATGCCGATCATCAGGGCACCCAGCGCCAAGGCGCGGTCAAGCTCGGCCTCGTTATGCACTTCCATCAGCGCATCCATACCATAGGCGGCGGCGGCCTTATAAAGCTCGGTCGCGAGGGTGTCGTCCACCATCGCCAGGATAATGAGGATGGCATCGGCCCCCCAAGCGCGCGCTTCGGCCACCTGATAGGTATCGAGCATGAAATCCTTGCGTAGCACCGGTAAATCCACCACCTCGCGCGCGGCGAAGAGAAATTCCGGCGCGCCCTGGAAAGAGGGTGTATCGGTTAAGACGGAGAGACAGGTGGCGCCGCCTGCCGCATAGGCTTGGGCCAGCGCCGGCGGATCGAAATCGGTACGGATAAGGCCTTTGGAGGGGCTTGCCTTCTTGATTTCGGCAATGAGCCCAAAGCGGCGCTCGACGCGGGCTGTTACCAAGGCCGATTTGAAGGGCCGAACCGGATCGGCAGCGCGGGCGCAGGTTTCGATTTCCGCCTGCGAGACAAGCGCTTTGGCGCGGGCCACTTCCTCGCGCTTATAACCCGCGATGGTATCGAGGATGTTCATGCCAACGCTCCATGCGATACCGCAATCAAAGTCTTCAGCACCGCTTTGGCGCCGCCGCTGTCGATGGCTTTGGCGGCCATGTCGGCACCGGCGCGCAGATCCTCAGCCTTATCTGCCACGATCAGCGCCGCGGCGGCGTTGAGCAGCACGATATCGCGGTAAGCTCCTCGCTCGCCATCAAGCAGACGTGTCAGTGCCGCAGCATTTTGAAGCGCATCACCACCTTTGACCTCTGCCAGCGGCCAGCGGGGCAGGCCGGCATCTTCCGGGCTCACATCTTTGAGCATAATGCGCCCATGCTCCAGCACCGCCACATGGGTGACATCGGAAATGCTGAGTTCGTCGAGCCCGTCATGGCCATGCACCACCCACGCCTTTTCCGCTCCCAGCGTGGCCAGCACTTCGGCCACCGGCTGCAGCCATTCCAGCGCATAGACGCCGAGCAGCTGGCGCTTGACGCCTGCCGGGTTCGACAACGGTCCTAAGAGATTGAAGATGGTGCGAAAGCCCAGCGCGCGGCGTACCGGCGTCACGTGCTTCATTGCCGGGTGGAAACCCTGCGCAAAAAGAAAACACACGCCGCTCTTGTCGATACAGAGGCTGGCGATTTCGGGTGTGACCTCGACCTTGACGCCGAGGGCCTCCAGAACATCCGCCGCGCCGGTGCGTGAGGACATATTGCGGTTGCCGTGCTTGGCAATGGGAACGCCGCAAGCCGCCGCCACAAAACAGGCCGCGCTCGAAATATTCAGCGTAGACAGACCATCGCCGCCGGTGCCGACCAGATCGATGGCATTGGCGGGCGCTTGCACTCTTTTCATGGCTGCCCGCATCGCCGTCACCGCGCCAGTGATCTCCGGCACGGTCGGCTTGCGGACGGCCAGTGCGGTGAGAAATCCGGCCATTTGTGCTTCGCCGATCTCACCCGCCATGATGGCGGAGAAGGCCTCGGCAGCGGCATCCGCATCCAGCGTCTCGCCGGCGGCGATCCGCTTCAGCAAGAGCGTGAAAGGCGTGCTCATAGCATTTCCGGCACGCGGGCCAGCCTCAGGAAATTCTGCAACAGGGCGTGGCCGTTCTCCGAGGCGATGCTTTCGGGATGAAACTGAACGCCATGCACCGGATGGGTCTTGTGCATCACGCCCATGATAACGCCGTCTTCGGAATGGGCTGTGACTTCCAAGCAATCGGGCATGCTTTCAGGGGCGATGGTCAGCGAGTGATAGCGCGTCGCCACGAAATCGTTGTTGAGGCCGCGGAAAACGCTGCGGCCATTGTGATGGATGCGTGAGAGCTTGCCATGCATCGGGGCCGGGGCGCGCACGACCTTGCCGCCATAGACCTGGCCAATGGCTTGATGGCCGAGGCAGACGCCCAGAATCGGCATGCTGCCCGCCGCCTGCTCGATCAGCGCGCAGCAAATACCCGCCTCATTGGGGGTGCAGGGGCCGGGCGACAGCACGATCGCTTCCGGTTTCAGGGCGAGCGCCTGACTGGCGGTCATTTCATCATTGCGCTTGACCACGACATCCGCCCCGAGCTGCCCCAGGTAGTGAAAGAGGTTGTACGTGAAGCTGTCGTAGTTATCGATCAGAAGGATCATAGAGAACATAACCTATTGATTTTATTAGCGTCAAAAGAGAACGTTTCAGAACGGGGCCCCCTTTGTGGCCCTTTTTTTGGGGCGATGGGCAGAACAAAACCCGATTTCGGCGGCCATCCAGTCCATCCAATGGCCGTTCGCGACCATTTTCGCGGAATTGTGGTCGGAAGGGAAGGCGCGTCTTTGGGGGCGGTTGCCATGTCCGCCACGGGGCCGGGGTCAGAGGCCCCGAGGCGGTGAATTAGAGAAAACGGTGGCGACTAAGCGGGACGGCTTGGCTCGGTGTTT
The DNA here is from genome assembly GCA_015654635.1 of Alphaproteobacteria bacterium. Classification (GTDB taxonomy): domain Bacteria; phylum Pseudomonadota; class Alphaproteobacteria; order Micropepsales; family Micropepsaceae; genus Rhizomicrobium. Next base: position 25,701 of record JAATGP010000027.1, read on the forward strand.
TGGGGCGGGATCAGGGCCAGGAGCGATTCGACGACGATCAGCCGGCGTCGCCCGATATCGTAACCGTAGTCGCAACGCTGAAAATTCCTGAAGCCGACGCGCTTCTGAACGCGCGTGTCACGGCGGCGGGATCCTTCGATCACACCTATGACCCGGCCAGCAACGATCCCTCGAATGAGACACGCGGCAGCTACACGCTGCTCGATCTCTATGCCACCTGGGCCCCGCGCGACGTGCTCGGTGGTGCGCTCAATGGTCTGCGGAGCGATATCGGTGTCGATAACGTGACGGACGTCGATTACCAACCTTACGCCGCAGGGGTGAGCGCACCCGGTCGCAATGTGAAGCTTCGGGTCAGCTACAGCCGGGGTTGGTGAGCCATGCCGGTAGGAACCGACACGGTATTGCCGGTGGAGCGGCACGCGCGAGCGTAATTGCTACAATCAACTGGCCAAGACTGAGGCCGATTGTCTGGCCTTCGGCTCGGGCTCGGGCGGCCTCGTCGATGGCCGTCGCTATATGCTCGATGGCGATTGCGAAACCTATCAGCACCGCGTGGCGCAAGGTGAAAAGCCGATCGCCATGATGCTGGCGCCGCAGCCCTTCCATCGTATCCGCAATCTGGTGAGTGCGGGGCTGGAGGTTGGGCATCTCGATCTGGCGCGTCTGGAACAGGCTGCCGTCCCTGGTTTGGCAAAAGCGCTGTCACTGCTGATCGAGTAATGGGAAGGGGCGGGATTGGTCCGCCGTCGCGCAGGCAGCGTTCTGCTGACAACGGCGGGTTGGTTCTGGCACGGCAACATCGGCGCCAGCTTGTATGCATTGATTGCTCTCTATTTGGGTGGGCTGCCCGCCGCCGGCGAGATCGGTGATCGTGAGCTCGAAGCCCTTTCGCAGTAATCGTCCACCGCTGCCACGCTGCCCCACAAGTCGATCGTCGCAAACGGTACCACTATATCGATTATGTTGATTGACTAGATCGATATTGCAAGGCTACCGTTACGGCGTTAAGCGAGTTGGGGATTTCATGATTTTTCGTTCGGTATCTCGCGTTTCAGTATCCGTATTTGCGCTACTGGCAGCATCGGCATGCGGTATTGCCAGCGCGGCTGCCCAAGAAACGGGCGTCGAGCACGTGGTCGTTACCGGTTCGCGCATTGCGAACAACGATGGTGGTCCCAATCCAGTTACGGTTGCATCAGCAGATCAGTTATCGACGCTGAGCCCTGAAAGTCTTCCCGCTGGGCTGGCAAAGCTTCCCGTCTTTCAACCCGTTAAAAGCAGCGATACGGCTTCGGACGGCGGTTATCAGCCAACGGGAAACTATCTCGATTTGTGGGGGTTGGGCCCGATCCGGACCCTCGTGCTCGAGGACGGGCATCGCGTGCCGTCGACCTATTATGATGGGACGGTGGACATCAACACGCTGCCGCAACTTTTGGTTCAGCGCGTGGAAGTGGTGACGGGCGGCGCTTCCGCTGTCTACGGTTCCGATGCTGTTTCTGGTGTCGCCAACTTTGTCCTCGATAAGAAATTCGATGGCCTGAAGGGGCAGGTGCAGGGTGGCATCTCCACCTACAGTGACGCGAAATCGGTCCGCGTCGGCGTTGCCAATGGTTTCGAGGTGTTCGGACACGGCCATTTTGAATGGAGTGCAGAATATTTCAACCGCGCCCCGGTCGTGGCCACGCCGCGAGCCTTCGGTACCGCTTCGGTATCGATCGTCGGCAACGGTACCGCCAGCGCACCATTAGCCCAGCTGACCAACACGCATCTCAACAGCTCCGCCTTTGGTGGATTGGTGACCGATGGTCCCTTCGCCGGTCAGCAGTTTCTGGCGGACGGCACGCTGGCGCCGTACAACAAAGGCACTGTCACGCAAAGCTCAGGGATTTCCGTGGGCGGTGACGGCACCTATCGGCGTCCCTCCAATCTCCTGCCGTCCTTGCAAACCGCTCAGATTTTCGGACGTTTCGACTATGACCTGAACAGTGAAACCAAAGCCTATGTGCAGGCGAGCTATGCTTTCAACAATACGTTGTCACACGAGCAGAATCTCATCAGCACCAAAAGCTCGACCGGCATCACCATTTATAGCGGCAACCCCTATCTATTGCCGCAATATCAGACCCAGCTGACGGCAACCAATACGCCCGCCTTCAACCTTGCCCGTTACAACGAAGACTTTGGCAATCTGCTCGCATTGCATGATCGCACCAGCTCTATTTCAATGACGGCCGGTCTGCAGGGCAAGGTCTTTGGTGGCTATGACTGGGAAGTCTATTACACGCATGGCGTGGGGCGTACGTCGCAGCGGACGACCAACAATACCAACACCGAACGACTCTATGCTGCTTTGGACGCGGTGCGTGATCCCGCGAGCGGGAACATCGTCTGCCGCGTCAGCTTGACCGCGCCGGCTGCGTTTCCCGGCTGCGTGCCTATGGATGTTCTAGGGGGCAACACGGCTTCGGCGGCTTCGATTGCCTATGTCAATGGTGAGACAGCCTGGGCCGCAACCAATACGCTGGATGATTTCGGCGGCAACCTGACGGGAAACCTGCTCGACGGCTGGGCTGGACCCATCAAGGGCGCGGTTGGTGTCGAATACCGGCTGCAGAGTCTGGTCGAAACTTCAACCGTCACGGACAACACTTTTAACCCGCAATATCTGCGCGTCGGGTCTGACGGCAAGACGCCGTCAGCGGGCACCCAGTTATGGACGAAAAACGTCACGGCACCGACCCATGGTGCGGATTCTGTCTATGAAGGCGATATAGAGCTGGAAGTGCCGCTCCTAAAAGACTTGCCGCTGGCGCAATCGCTATCGGCCAGCGCGGCAGGCAGATTTACCCACTATAGCATCAGTGGTTCAACGCAAACCTGGCGCCTGGGTCTCGAATGGCAGCCCATCGATGACGTGAAAATCCGTGCCACGCGCTCTCGCGATATTCGCGCCCCAACACTTTACGATCTCTATCAGGGCCGAACGGCGACAATTTCTGGCTACAACGATTATCTGACCAACGCCAACGGCCAGATCCTGAATGTCAGCCAGGGCAATCCCAACCTGGTGCCGGAAGTCGCGCGCAACACGACGGGCGGGATCGCCTATACCCCTGGCTGGCTATCCAACTTTTCGGTCTCGCTCGATTACTTTCATGTCGTAATTAACAACGCCATCAGCTCGGTAACGGGTGACAGCAACACGACGGAAAAGATTTGCATCGCCTCTGGTGGAACCTCGCCGCTCTGCGCACTGGTGGCGCGGCCCTATCCCATCACCAATACCACGCTCGCCAATGCGCCGACGTTGAACTACAACGAAAAGGAAAATATCGCTCTCAATTATGCTGAGGGTATCGTGCTTGGTGTCGATTATACTGCTGATTTGGCTGACATCACATCTTCCCTTGGCGGAACGTTGGGTACGCATCTGCAATGGACGCACGAACCCGCGTTGAAAAATCAAAGTCTCCCGGGTACGGTGATTACCAATACGGCGGGTACAGCGCTGGCACCGGTCGATCGCATCGCCGTGACGGTGTCGTATGGATTGGATGCGGTCAACGCGGCCGTAACGGTGCGGTATTTCTCACCGTTCCATTACAGCCCAGACCCTACGCTCATTGTCTCGCAGCCGCAGTCGACGCCCTATATACAGACGGACGTCAATCTGTCGTATGACTTCTCCGCTTGGGGCAATCCGCTCACCAGTTTTCTGAACATCAACAATCTCTTCAATGCCCATGGCGGACTCTACGAAGCCAGTTCGTCAAACCCCGGCCTGATTTATCCTGCAGCACCATTTGCTGATGAAATCGGGCGCTATTTCACGGTGGGCTTGAGGCTGAATACCAATTAACGTCCACCATTGCGATACGGAGGGGCGGGCCATCGGCGTTCGCCCCTCCATTATAAGAATGAATGCTCTGCCGGAGTCTCAAAGGGCCTGACTTATAGCGCAGTGTCCGCAGTGAATTGGAATTATACCGACGATCGTACCACAGCATAAAATTGACCCACTGCTAAAGAGTTTGGCGGGAGTAGCACGATGAAAGCATCCTTTTACCGCAGCTTGCGTGTGTTGGCGTTGTCGACCACTGTGTTGTTCGGCATGCCAACGGCTGGGGCGGTAGCGAAAGCGCCTGCCGCTGCCGCGCATGCGCGGCCGAATATTTTGTTGATTTTGTCGGATGATAACAGCGTCCCTCACGACGGCTGTCACCCCAACGAAAATACGACGGCGTTCAATGTCACCCCCAATATGGAGGCTTTCGCCTCCGAGGGGATGTGTTTTGATCGGGCCTATTCAACATCGCCGCAATGTGCGCCTTCGCGAACCTCTATTTTTGCCGGCCGCAATCCCGTCGACATCGGTGTTAGCCGGTTCGCACAACCGGCTCGTTTGGATGTGCGCTACTTTAGCGACATGCTGCGTCAATCCGGCTATTGGGTCGGCCTGGAAGGGCGAAACCATCATCTCGCCGGGCGTGAGGACGATCCGCCTCATGTGAAAAAACTGCTCGCGGAAACGGGCCTGAGCCGGATTCAGGATCGTTTTGATTACGTCAACATCTTTGGCACCAAAGGGCTTGATCCCTTGGGAATTGGTGCCAGGGTCGGCAAGACCTTGGATCGCGTACCGAAAGGAAAGCCGTTCTTTCTCTATTTCGGCTTCAACCAAACCCACCGGGACTTCGTCTCCGACCATCGCGATATCGACAGCAAGAAGCTGAAGCTGCCGCCGGATTGGCCGGATCTTCCCGGCGTTCGCGAGGATTATGCGGCCTATCTGTCCGATCTTCGGGTGTTGGATAAGGGTTTTGGTTCCATCATGGCGATGCTCAAAGCGAGAGGTCTGGCCGAAAACACCATTGTCGTCTTCATGGGGGACAACGGCGAATCGATGTATCGCGGAAAGGGCACGCTTTATGACCGGGGCAATCACGTTCCCCTCATCGTGCGTTGGCCAGGCGTCGTAAAACCCGGAAGCCGCAATGGCTCCTTGGTGAGCGGTATCGACTTAGCAGAGACGTTTCTCGATGCGGCTGACTTAAAGCCCGACCCGCACATGACGGGGACGAGCCTGGTGCCAATCCTTGAGGGTAAGGCAACGGCGAGCGGGCATGAGTATGTCTTCACGGAGAGAGGATGGCATCCGGGCGGATTGAATGTGTCGGAGGGGCTTGACTATGCCCGCGCTATCACCGGCGAGCGCTACACGCTCATTTATAATGCCCAGCCGGGGCAGCCCTATTCGCCGGTGGATCAGGGCGGACGGTTCCTCGACAAAAGCCGCACCACAAAAACGCCCGATGCGGAAGTCTTGCCGGCCATCGCCCGCACCGATGTGGATCGTGCCCTTGGGGCGTGGCGCGATGTTGTGGAAGCGCACGAAGCCAAGAAGCTCCCGGCCGATATCGACCGACTCTATTTCAAAAGGCCGCGGCCGATTTTTGAACTGTACGATCTTCAGAACGATCCCTTCCAGTTCAACAATTTGGCGGGAAAGCCAGAGTACAAGGCCACCGAGACACAGATGCGTGAAGAGCTCGATCGATGGATGGTGTTAAGCGCGGACTACCTGCCGCTCGCAACGGACGCCTTCCGGGAGACGCCGGATCCGGCACGGCCGAAGGACTGATCTCCTCGCGGCATCCGGGAAGGGGCTCTCGGATGCCGCGACGGAACGCCTGGGGCGCGCCCTTTTGGCTATAAGCGTCCGTGCTCTTTATTGGCGCAACATTTCTTGTATTTCTTGCCACTGCCGCAAAAGCATGGATCGTTTCGGCCGATGGAATCCTGCCGTCCGTTAATGTGCGGCTGAAATTGGAGCGTGATATTCGCGGGGGAACGTTGCTCGCGCAGTTCGGAGGCCATGAACTGCATATGGGGCGCGATGTGCGTGAAGAACTTTTTGTACGCCGCACAAAGGTAATTCAACCCGTATTCACCCTGGGGTGAAGTGGCAAAACGATTGCGGGGACATTCGCCATTACAGGCGAACCGCACCTCGCAGCTACGGCAGTATTGCGGCAGGGTTTCCGCCTTGTCTTTCCCGAACTGGCGTTGTTGCTCCGAGCCCATGAGCGAGGCCAGGGGCTGTTCCATGATATTGCCAAGGCGGTTTATGGGATCGACATAGTGATCGCAGGAATATAGATCGCCGTTATGCTCGATGACCGCCGCATCACCGCAGGTGGGCCGAAAGACGCAGACGCTTTGCGGCAATCCCATCCAGCTTTCCATGGCGACGTCGAATATCTGAACAAAATACCGGCCAACGTCCTTTCGCACCCATTCGTCGAAAAGTTGACAGAGAAAATCCCCGAACTGGTGGGGGCGTACTGTCCATTCGCTGACTTGTACAGTTGGGTCGTCTTGTGGACCCAACTGGTACAATCCGTGTTCATCCGGTGTGTCCGATAGGCGCTGCACCAAGGGGATGAACTGCATATATTGACTGCCAATCTCCTTCAGGAAGCGATAGACCTCCAATGCGTGATCAGCATTCTTGCGGTGCACGACGGTGAGCGTGTTGAACTCAACTTTGTGGCTTTTCAGATACTCAAGGCCATGCAGAACTTTCTCAAACGTCGGTCCGCCGCCTTTGTTGACGCGATAGCAATCATGCAGTTTTTGCGGGCCGTCGATGGAAATGCCGACGAGAAAGCCGTTTTCCGCAAAAAATTCGGCCCATTCGTGATTGAGAAGGATGCCATTCGTCTGGAAAGCATTCTGGATGCGCTTGCCGCCAGCATATTTCTTTTGCAGCAAGACTACTTTGCGGAAATAGTCAACGCCGAGCAGGGTGGGTTCACCGCCCTGCCAGACGAAGGTGATGACCGAAGCCTTCTGCGTCTCGATATAGTGTTGAACGAATTTCTCCAAGATGTCGTCTGGCATCTGCCTGGAGGTATTCTTGGGAAAGAGATTGTCCTTCTCAAGGTAGAAACAATATTTGCAGTCGAGATTACAAATCGGTCCTATTGCTTTGGCCAAAACGTTGAAGCCCGGGTGCAAATTTGCCGTGGGCGTGGCGCTTTGAGCAATAACCGTGTCTGACATGAGGTTTCTCAATGTAGGGAGACTTATGGTCGAAGGTGCCGGGCTTCGTCTTGGTGGTATCCTAAGTATGAGAAATGGACACATCAAGGCATTGTCCTATCATGTGCCTATGCTCCGTCTCATCGAAGAACGCTCGGTAGCATCGCTTTCCTTGGCCTTTTATGTGGTGGTTGACTTGTCTCACGGAAGCTGGATCGTTTGAAGCTGGAAAATTCTAATCTATCGTTTCTGGCCGGATGAAGGACTTTCCATGAGAGAGTCAAAGTTGTTATTTGGCGCTCGCGTTTGACGCCGATCGGATCCGCCTGCGGTCGGCTTTTCCGTTCGCAGCCGTTCGCCTGACGACCCCAAGGACACTGGCCGCAACGTGCGTATCCAGAAGGAGTTTGTAGTCAATTTGGTGAGTGAGGACAGCCTGGACAAGATGAATATCATGGCCATCGATTTTCCCACTGGTGTGAGTGAATTCGACGAGGCCAAGCTCACGGCGGTTCCGTCGTCGCGCATCCGCACACCGCGTATTGGAGAAAGCCACGTAGCCTTTGAATGCACGCTGATGCAGATCGTCAAGCTGGGGCCGTTGCGCTCGCTGGTGCTAGGCGAGGTGCTAGCCATGCACGTCCGTGACGATGCCGTGCTGGATGCTGAGCGGGGCCTCGTTTAAGGCCTTTGGCAGCCAGCATCATCATATCCCGCTCTAGGTCATCGACTCATTAAAGCGGATCCAAATTCGGATTGAGGCGAGTTTGACGGCTGCGAGATAGTTGTCGTCGCGCTTATCCTATCGGGTTGCGACGGCTCGGAAATGCTTGAGTTTGTTGAAGAAGCGTTCGACCAGATTGCGCTGGCGATAGAGCCGTTTGTTGAAGGGCGGCAGGTTCACCCGATTGGGCATGAGTTTGACATTGGCTCTTGCACCGCGCACGGCAAGCTCTTGGCGCAAGGCGTCGGAGTCATAGGCACGGTCGCCCAGCAGAACGTTGCCGCGGCCAAGCGTGGCGAGCATGTCCTGTGCGCTGCGCCCGTCGTGGGCCTGACCTTCGGTGAGCTTCAGCAGGATCGGCAAGCCGCAGGCATCGACAAGGGCGTGGATTTTGGTCGTCAGCCGGCCCCGCGAGCGACCCATGCAACGAGATCGCGTCGCTTTTTTTGCCGTTGGCGGCGTGCTGATGGACCCGGATGGACGACGAGTCGATCATCTGGATGTCGCCCTTATAAGCCTCTGAAACCGCAGCCAGATTGCGATCCCAGACGCCTGCTCTGCGCCACCGGTTGAAGCGGTTCACACAGGTTGTGTGCGGCCCATAACGATCCGGAATGTCCGCCCAGGGCGCCCCCGTGCGCAGCCGCCAGAACATCCCGTTCAAAACCCGCCGATCATCAACCCGCGCAACTCCGCGCGGCTTGTTCGGCAGCAAGGGCGCTATCACCGACTACTCGAAGTCCGTCAAATCGAAGCGAGCCATTCAAACCTCCAGCCTTGGAGGTTTGAATCACGCTTCGCCAAAAAACGGAATCCCCTTTATGAGTATGTCACCTAGTGGATGAAATCTGACATTTGAGTTCCGTTTGGGATTTCCGTGAGGTTTTTGGTGTGCGAGTCTTTGGGATGCGCACAGGAATGGCCGTCACCGTCTAGTCCGCCGTTCGCCGTCGCTTGCTGGCACTGGCGCAGAACCGTAACGGCCCTCAGAAGCATGTCCGGCACGCCAAGATCGTTTTGTTGTCTGCCGATGGCGTCGGCACCAACGAGATCATATCTTTGGGCCTGGGGTTTATTGCTGATGCGGGGTTTCTGGTCAGGGGTGCGCGGGCGATAGACATCGAAAAGTGGAGGTAAATAGACGGTAGCTTCTCGAAACGGGGGAAGTGCATGCTCATTCATCGCCAAGGATGGGCGCGCGCTTATCACTCATGCACAGCGCGGAAGCGGCGCAGTCGACGATGGTTTTGTTTCGATCATGACAACGGATCCGCCGCTGACCGGCGGTCATCTGGAGGACTATGGCCGCCCACTCGCATTTTATTTGGGTCTGTCGGCTATGCCAAACGGTCCAGCATTTCGAAACAGGCGCGTGCATTGTGGTACGGACATTTCCACGGACCTGCGAGACAAACGTCACCATCCTCTGTAGCGAGTAGCGGAATACTATTGGGTGAAAGTTTGGCATGCCATTCGCCATGGACCTTATCGACTTGCCGCTCTTGGATGAAATCCCAGGTGCGCTGCGAAGCATGGAGGTATTGCGCGTTCCCGGAAAGCTGAAAAGCGTTGTAAAAACCGACCACCGTTTCGGCCTGAACCCACCAGTGTTTGGTCCTGTCGGTGAGAGCGCCGCTGCCATTGGCTTCGTTGTAGAGGCTGCCGTCTTTATCGAGGCCCTGCGTATAAACGGCTTGTGCGAGACAAAGGGCGGCCTCGCGGGTGCGCCTTAAAAGCGTGGAGTCACCCAATAGCTCAGCCGCTTCGACGATCAGCCAACTCGCCTCGATGTCGTGGCCGAAGGAAACGTCGTGCGAGAGCGAGGACCAGCCGTCGTCGAAAAAGAGCTTAAGATGGCCAGTTGTCAGATCCACGATGCGATCCAGCACGAGCCGGAGCAGGGCTTCTAAGCGCTCCGCCACACCTGCGTCTTTCGAAACCCGCAGAAGGTTCGTATAGGCTTCCATAATATGCAAATGCGTGTTCATCGATTTGGGGCAATTGAGATCCTTTTCGCTTAGGCGAAAATCCTCCAATGCTCTCCAATCGCGGGCGCGCGCCTCGATATAGCCACCGAAATTTGTATCCCAGCTGTGCCGTTCGATCATCTCGAAGAGCTGCCGGGCAAGGGCCAGGCTTTCCCCATTGCCGGTTGCCCGATGGTATTCGGCAAACGCGTAAATGCCAAAGGCTTGGCCATAAATCTGCTTACGATCGGATAGCACGCTGCCGGAGCGGTCCAGCATCCAGAACAAGCCGCCATGCTGCCGGTCGACGAATTTGTCTACCACATAATGGAATGCCCAGTCGGCAGTTTCGCGATAGCGCGCACCAAGCAGGCGTGTGGCGGCCGCAAACGTCCACAACAGGCGTGTATTCAGAACAACCGAGCGCGGTGCCTCTTTCTCGATGGTAAGGTCGGCACGGATTTTTCCGTAAAATCCACCTTCTTCATGGTCGACGCTATGCGTCATCCAGAAGGGTAGGATATTTCCCTCCAGTTCCGCACGAATACGATTGCTCCACAGCGCCACCGGTTTCGATTGGCTCGTATTGCTGTGTTCCGTCATGGCAGGTTCAACATCGCTATTGCTGGGCACGTCCCAACCGTTTACGGCGCGATGATTACATCGCGGCCTTTCTTCCGAAGTTTTTTTCGATCAGCCTGATCCGCTGATGGACGCATTCCGCCGAGGTTAGCCCGTCGGGCGGGGTATGCAGAACGTAGTCGATCAGGCGATCGATGGTACTGGTCGCGACATGCATTCTGGTGTCGGAAGAGGCGTAGTAGAGGAAGACGTCATTCTTCTCGTTGACAATCCAGCCATTGGAAAACACCACGTTCGAGACATCACCGACCCGCTCGCTGCCGTGGGGCGCGAGGAAATGGCCGCCTGGCGCGTGCGTTACGATCCATGGGCGGTCGTGCTCGGTCATGAACATATAAAGCACATAGCGCAGCCCCGCCGCGGTATTGCGCACGCCATGGGCAAGGTTCAGCCAGCCGTGCTCCGTCTTGATGGGGGCTGGACCCTGACCGTTCTTGATCTCTTTTATGGTGTGATAGACTTTGCCGTCGACAATCGCTTCTGCCGACAATTCGGCGTGGCCCATGTCGTCGACAAGGCTCCAGCCAATTCCCCCGCCAGCTCCGACGCTGATGAATCCGTCTTGTGGCCGCGTGAACAAGCCGTATTTGCCGTCGATAAACTCGGGATGCAGCACGACGTTGCGCTGTTGCCCGGAATGGGAAATGAGGTCCGGCAGCCGTTCCCAGGTTTTCAGATCGTGTGTCCGTACAATGCCGCATTGCGCCACGGCGGCAGAGGTATCGGCAAGCTGGCTTTTGTCCTTGCGTTCGGTACAGAACAGGCCGTAGATCCAACCATCCGCATGCGCCGTCAGCCGCATATCGTAGACATTGGTATCGGGCTCAGCGGTTTGGGGTAATGTCACTGGGTAATCCCAAAAGTGGAATTGGTCGACCCCGGTCGGACTTTCGGCGACCGCAAAGAAGGATTTGCGATCCGTACCCTCAACCCGCACGACAAGCAGGTATTTGCCTTGCCAATAGAGGGCGCCGGAGTTGAACGTGGCGTTGACGCCCAGGCGTTCCATTAAGGCGGGGTTGCTCTGAGGATCAAAGTCATAGCGCCAGAAGAGAGGCGTATGCTCCGGCGTGAGGATGGGGTTTTGCCATCTGGCATAAACCCCGTTGTCGGACGGCGTTTGCCGGTTGGGCAGAGCGAGCAGGCTGTGATGCCTGTCCTCCAACCGTACCAACCTCTTCGTGAACTCGGTTTGCATGGTGCAAACAACCTTTCCGTATCGACGCCATCGAACAACATCTGAAATGCGAGTGGCTCCTTAAGGTGGATTTGGAGGACTTTTTCCACACCATAACGGAACGTGACGTGAGCCGCATTTTTACTGAACTCGGCTTTCCCCGTTTGATTTCGTTCGAAATGGCACGTCTCACCACAATCGCTGTGGATCGAGGCGGTCTATGGCCCGACACTGAAAGTCGCTGGAAGGCAATTCCGCAATACCAATCATCATACGAAGGTATGCTGCCTCAAGGTGCACCGACAAGCCCAATGCTTTCGAATTTGGCTTTCTATCGAACAGACGTTCGCCTCGCTGCTTTAGCTTCTGCAGAAGGATTTCGATATAGTATGTATGCGGACGACCTTGCTTTTTCCTCGGAAAGCGGCAAGACGCTTGTCGACGTAAAGCGATTTAAGAGGATAGTACTGCAAGAACTCAATGCAGCTGGATTTAGGCCTAACCTGCGTAAGACCGTGATACGAGGGCCAGGTAGCCGGCGGATAGTGCTCGGCTTGTTGGTTGATGGCGAACAGGCCCACCTTCCTCGTGAATTCAAGAATAACTTAAGGCTCCATCTATACTACCTATGCTCTACACGCCATGGGCCAGCTGCGCATGCGGTTGCTCGCAACACATCGATCTCAAGTCTTTATCACCATGTTCGCGGTTTGATTTCGTGGGCAGAATCTGTCGAACCTGACTATGCCGCCCGCGCATTAGAAAAATTTAGTGGAGTTGAATGGCCGCCTGTGCAGCCACGTTCTTTCCAAGAGGCCGATTGGAGCTAAGGTTGCTGTGAAGAAATCATCCCGACTCTGATTGAAACAGCCACTACGAGCGATTTGTTGCAGAGTGAAAGATGCGCCATTCCTTCGCCGCCTAGGCCATGACCTCGGGTGCCTTCCAGCGGTTGAAGTACTCCAGCTCCGGAAAGCCTCTCTTTTCCCCACGTCGTAGGTCGTCTTGCGGTTGTTGATCTTGAGCGCGCCCTGGATTTCCCTGATCGACCAAATAGTCTTTGGCCGTCACCGCGCCCGTGCTGCCAAGTGCCGGAAGCCGCTTGGTGATTTTTTCGGCGAGCAGTTCGTAATCGGTTAGGATCGTAACGGTTTGACAGCTCATTGGATCATCACTGCATATCGATCACTACAGCGACTCCGCGATGGGGATGAATATAAAAGGCAAGAAATGCGGCGGTTCAACACCTATTCCGGTGGCGTAGAGGCCTGGCGTAGAAGAGAGAAAAAATACTTGCCGGGTGCGAAGTGGCCAAACCGGTTATTCGAAATCCGTCCAAACTTGATCATGGGCAGCGCCGATCGCCTTCATTGAGGCGGCGGAGACACCGGCGGATTTTACAAATTTTGGCCAATCCGTGATTGCGGCACGCGTGCGATCAATGATCGACGCAACATTCTTTTCGGGAAGGCCGTGCCGTTTGCCCAACTTCAAGACATGGGCCCGTGTCGGCCTCCGGCCTTCCCCCTCAACATCCAGATAGTGTTCGCCGCCGGGGCCTACTGCAAAGGTGAGATCAAAGGCTGGCGCCAAACGCCATTCGCCGTTCCTGGTCATCAAATAGGCGTGCTGGCGCGTGTGATCGTCGCGATTATGGGCGAGGATATTGAACACCATGCGCTGAAACACGGCGGTTACGTCGTCCACCTTGCGGGTTATGGCTCGGGTCGCCCGCAGCAACAAATCGTAGCTCGAAGGGATATCCGGATGGGCTTCGATAGCGCCCGCAAAGGACACCATGTGCAGACGCTCTCCACCGGATAATCTGTCGAACCGGCGCGTCGCAAAATAGCCAGCGCCTTTTTTGGCTTTAATCAAGCGGTGTTCACTTACAGTGAGACCCGCGGCCTCTGCCATGGCGGCATAAGCTTCTTCGATTGGGCCAATATCGACAGGGTCTGACGGTGCTCGAAACTTTACGATCCAAGCCTCTTGGCCGGGTGCAACGTCATTCGCTCCGACCGACACTTTTCCTTTGCCGTCGAAACCGATCTGAACCTTCGGTCGAGCACCACCCGATCCGCCGCCGAGCTTGGCCAGTGTGTCGGCAAGGCCTGCTTCTTCGCCCTCCAGCAGAAGCAGCGAATCCGCTGCGAGTGCATCAAGGTCAAGAGCATTGGCATCGTCGGGCGGTGTCGTTGCCGGTTCAAAGGTCAGGGCCCCACGCCCTTGGTTTCCTACCAAAGCCAACAGATCGAGCGGGCTTAAGCTTGCGATATCCAGCCCAAGTTTCGCGAGCCTCTTGCGCAGAACGACATAGCCCCATTGTTCGGGCAGGCTATCGGACAAAAATCCGTGCAGGCCATTGAAGGTTCGCCCGCTGGCGGCGTGAAGGCCGGGTTCCGGTGGATAATTGAGCGGAGAGATGGCCAGCCCACGGTCCATGACGTCGATGGACCATTCGAGTTGCGCGATACCCTTATCCATGGCTAGGCGTGCAGCGGGTAGGCGCGTCGAACCATCGAAATCCAGAAAAACCGAAAGAGGCGTACCAGGAGCGAGTTTCATAAAGCCGCCTTTCGACGCGGTGCGCGTTTGCGAGGTTTGGCTGCAACGGTCTGACGCTTGAGAAGTTCATCCATGCTAGAAGCGGCGAGCGGCGGAAATAGCCGTTCGATGCCGTCCTCGCAGCGCAGCGTGATCGCCGCATCGATAAGGTGGGCGACAGAACCTGGCCCGTTAGCTTCCATCCGTTTCCAGGTACTCAGGCTCATTCCGGCGCGTCTAGCGGCTTCTTCTTGGGATAATTGATAACCGATCCGGCGTGACCGGATCGCTTGCCCCAAGCCCTGTAATAACTCTGGCGACGTTTTAAGCATGGTTCAAATATGAACTATTAATCGATAGTAGTCAATATAATGGGTCATTTAGGACCTATTATGTGGTCATGCCATCGACTTTTGCTCGGCTATGGCGGTATGGCAGGCGGGCCTGCCGCTTACGTCTGATTAGCCAAGCGCTATCCGCCGTCGCCACGCGGTCACCAGAAACCTGGATGTGTCGGGACATCGTCACGACCTGCTCGCGTTTACTTGACGGATGCATCCCGGTATTCTGATGGCAGCCTTTGGATGGAGGCAGGGGTTGGATCATCACAGAGGAATTTGCTATTCGATTCACGAGGTTGCTCCGAAGCGCTGGAGATGGGAAATCCACCCGCCCCGCGCCGTCAGAGGGTACCAGTCTTCGAGCGGCGAGTTGGCGGGGTCGCGCGAGGAAGCAACGATGGCGGCGCGACGAGAAATCGAACTCCAAGACCTACAGAACTTGAGCAGCTGATCTCACCACCGATGTGACATTCCTGAAATCCCTTCTGCTCTTCCATTTCAATTTCGATGTTGTAACCCCGAGGGGGTGGGAAAGCAGGCGCCAATGGTCAGCCCCCGACGCTGATCTATGATCCGGCGGAGCCGCGATTGGGGTCTTCCGAGACGTCTTCCGAAATTTCCTGCCGCAACCTTGGACCCTGGCTGAGGCGGCGTCCCAATGCAGCGACGAAGTTGTCATACCGCGCCCCGGCCTGGGCGCGAGCCGCCTGCGCCGCCGGTTCCGGTAGTGGCGGCGTGGTGGTGAGCCAGAAGCGAATGAAGAGGGCGATGGTCTCGACCGATATCCCGATATCGCGTTCAAGGCGGGCGACGCGCCGGTCGATCTGATCAAGACGCTTGGCGATGGCGGCTTCGCGCCGCTCGTCGGCGTCCGGCGACAGAAACGACGCGATCGCCGCCTCCGCAATCAGCGACATCGATTGCTCGCGGCGAGCGGCATACGCTGACAGGTTCCGCATTACCTCGGGATCGAGGTAGACCGAGATCTGGGCCTTTTTTTTCGGTGCGATCATGCGCGCCTCACAATCCGAGGTCATCGCCGGGATCGAGCGATGCCTGCCGCGCAATGCCCTGCGCAAGATCCTTCATGCGGCTGGTTCTCGGCGCGGTCTCCTCAAGATCATCGGTCGGGTCGGGAGAAAACTCATTGGCGAGCGGCTCCTTTTTCTCGACGGTTCCCCGGTCGAGCTCGGGCTGGCGCCGACGATCGGCGCCTTTGGGGTCTTCATCGTCCCTTTGTTTGCTGCTTGTCACTGGCGGCGGTTCTGGCCGTGGCGGCAAGGCTAGCGAGTTCCAGTCATCGGGTGGCTCGCCTTCCGGCCGTGTTGGCTCTGGCGGTGGCAAGATGCGTTTTGACAGGCGTGTATCTTCGTAATAGCGCGCCTTCTTCGCTCGGATGGGATGGACCCCTGACACCATGACGATCTCATCGGAGGATGGGAGTTGCATCACCTCGCCGGGTGTCAGAAGCGGGCGTGCAGTTTCCGAACGGGAGACCATGAGATGACCCAGCCAGGGCGACAGCCGGCTGCCGGCATAGTTCTTCATCGCCTTCATTTCGGTGGCGGTGCCGAGCGCATCACTGACGCGTTTGGCGGTCCGCTCGTCATTGGTGGCAAAGCTCACCCGGACGTGACAGTTGTCGAGGATCGCGTTGTTGGGGCCGTAGGCCTTCTCGATCTGGTTCAACGACTGGGCAATCAGGAAACTCTTGATCCCATAGCCTGCCATGAAGGCGAGGGCGGATTCGAAGAAGTCGAGGCGGCCGAGCGCGGGGAACTCGTCGAGCATCAAGAGGAGCCTTCGCCGGTCTGCCTTGGCGTTGAGATCTTCCGTCAAGCGGCGGCCGATCTGGTTGAGGATCAGGCGGATCAGCGGTTTGGTACGGCTAATGTCCGACGGCGGGATGACGAGGTAGAGCGTGGTTGGTCGGTCGCTGGCGACAATATCGCCGATCCGCCAGTCGCAGCGCCGCGTCACCTCAGCGACCACGGGATCACGATAGAGTCCGAGGAATGACATCGCCGTGCTCAAGACGCCGGACCGCTCGTTGCCGGATTTGTTCAGAAGTTCGCGCGCGGCCGAGGCGACAACGGGATGGACGCCAGCTTCACCCAAATGCGCTGTCCGCATCATAGCCGAGAGGGTGGATTCGATCGGACGCTTGGGATCGGAAAGGAAGGCAGCAACCCCGGCCAGCGTCTTGTCCGCCTCGGCATAGAGGACATGGAGGATGGCACCGACCAAGAGGGCGTGGCTGGTCTTCTCCCAATGGTTCCGCTTTTCGAGACTGCCTTCCGGGTCGACCAGGATGTCGGCAATGTTCTGGACGTCACGCACCTCCCATTCGCCACGGCGCACTTCCAGGAGTGGATTATAGGCCGAGGACTTCGGATTGGTCGGATCGAACAGGAGGACGCGGCCGTGTTCTGCCCGAAACCCGGCGGTGAGCTGCCAGTTCTCGCCTTTGATGTCGTGGATGATCGCGCTTCCCGGCCAGGTCAGGAGAGAGGGGATGACGAGGCCCACACCCTTGCCCGATCGGGTGGGGGCAAAGCAGAGGACATGTTCCGGTCCATCATGGCGGAGATAAGTGCGATCATACCGGCCGAGTACCACGCCATCGGGTCCTGTAAGCCCCGCATGTTTGATCTCGTTTGGCTCGGCCCAACGAGCAGAGCCATAAGTTTCGGCGTTCTTGACTTCCCGAGCCCGCCAGACCGACATGGCGATCGCGACGCCGGCCGCAATGAGGCCGCCGGAGCCTGCGATCACCGCACCCTCTTCGAAGATCTTTGGCGCGTAAGCATCATAAGAAAACCACCACCAGAAGAAGGCGGGCGGCAGGTAAAATGGGAAACCCGCCAGTTCGAACCAGGGACGACCAAGCTCCGGCTGAAAGCCGAGCTGAAAGGCTGCCCACTCCGTGGCGGCCCACATCGTGGCCAGCACGATAGCGAAGACGACGATGATCTGACCCCAAAGGATCTTGGTTGCCGACATAACGGTCGTCCTTTCTCGAAGCGGAGTGGATTGGCTCATAGGCCGAGCCCCCGGCCCCGGCCGAAACCCCAATCGATTCCGCCATCGTCGCGGGCAACGCCCGAGACGTGCCGGCCAAGTTGGCGCTCCAGCGACGGTGTCCAGGGCACGAGCTGAAACCCGAGCCCATCATCGATCATGGCGAACCGGCCCGACGCGAGGGCAATGCGCTGCCGGTAGGTTCCGGCGACGTACTCGCCGGGGTTGGACGGGGTGAAGGGCTGGCCGGTTTCGGCCGCGAGGCCTTTGCCGAGTGCCTCAATCTCCCGCCGCCGTAGTGTAGCGATGAGGTTGTGCGCGAAGGTAAGGCCATGCGCTGTTCGTTCCGCTAGGCCTTGCTCGATAAGCTGCTCGGCACGCCGTTCCATCGCTTCGCGCACCTCGGCGCCGAAACCCGTTTGGCCAAGGGCGATGGGATCGCGGGCTACCGCTTGCCGGTCAAGCCAGGTCGCTCCGCGCGCGGTCACCTGTTGTTCGATGGAAAGGTCCGAACGGACGGCGAGTGCGACGCGTCGCCGGCCCGCTGCGTCATCGAACTTGCGCAGTTCAACGATTCCGCCTGGCGGGCCGTCACCCGCGCTCTCAAGGTCGGGAAGTTTGATATGGTGGGTGCGGCCATCGACGCCATCGACCACGGCGTAGGCCGAGCCCTTGAGTTCATCGTCAAGGCCCCGGTCGATGAGCCGGCCGATGACCGGAACGTCGAGGCTTTCCCCGGAAAGGACATAGTTCGCGCTGCTGCGCGCGATTCCCCGCTCGGCGAGGCTGCGATGGATGCGCTTGATGATGTCGCCGCGATCGCCGAGTTCGCGCAGCGTCGTCTCGGCGGTCTCATCCATCATCCATTGACCCGGTCCGATCTGGTGGGCGAGCCCAAGCTGTTCCAGGCGCCGCAGCCGTCCCACCTTCAGCACCGCGAAGGGATCGGGCTGCCGGTCCGGGGCGGGCGCCAGATCGATGACGCCATGGTTATCGCCATCACGGACCAACTGACGGTCGAGCTGCGTCCAATGTTCGGCCTCGACCTGCCGTTCGAGTGCCTTTTGGATATCGCGGTCGGTGCGCGGCCCCAGTTCCTGGGTGACCAGATCCTGGGCGCGGGCTCGCATGCCTTCTTTGATGTAGTCGCGCGCGATGACGAGGTCCTGGCCGTCCTCAGTGACGCCGCGCACGATGATATGGACGTGTGGGTGCTGGGTATTCCAGTGATCGACAGCGACCCAGTCGAGCTTGGTGCCGAGATCGGTTTCCATCTGGCCCACCAGTTCGCGGGCAAAGCCTTTGAGGTCCGTTATCTCCGGAGCGTCTTCGGGGGAGACGATGAAGCGGAAGTGATGGCGGTCATCCTGGCAGCGCTCGGCGAAGTCCTTGGGATCGGCGTCATCTGTGCCAGGGCCAAACAGCTTTGCCTTTTCCCCATCCCGGGTCACCCCTTCACGGCGCAGGTAGCTGAGGTGGGCCGAAAGCGGCGCCGAGCGTGATTTGTGCCGAACAACACGGGTCTTGATCGTAACAAGGCGCGAGCGCCCGGTGAGAAGACGGTTGGCGCGCACGCTGGCAACCCGGCCTCGCCCGAAGCGCGACTGGCGATGGGTGCCGATCCGGCCGGAGGGGGATATACCACCGGCGCGCTCCGCAGCCGCGAGCGCCTGGGCGATGAAGGGTTTGGCGCGCTGGCTCTTGGTGGAGCGGATGCGGCCGGGCCGAGGCTGGAAATCGTTCTCCTCATCCATGGCCCTTGACCTCGGCAAAGTGTGGAAAACGACTTCCTACCAATGCGTTGCTATTGGTGCGCACATTGCGCTGGTACGGTGCACATTGCTGGATCGCTGAAAAACCGAAGCAAAAACAACCAACCGACCGCCGCGCACCTTGCGCGCTTTTATCTCGCCCTCGCTCGGTTGGATTCTGCTCTCCGCGTGCCCTCCTTCTCATTTGTTCGAAATGGCGCGCGGCACTTCGCCGGAGCGCGCTGCCCCTTGCCTGCGTTGTCTTGGCCCGCAGGGCAGAGAAATTCCGCTGCCGTTCGACCGGAGCAGGGCCCATGTTCGGTGGTTGTGACGGGCTCTGACAACTGAGCAATCGCGCTGTCATGGTTTGTGCTCGACCGTTGAAAGCACGACGAACAACCCGTCAGAGCGCGGCGCGATGGCGGTTGGTGTGTGGTCCGGTGTCTGTCGAGTCGCGATCCGACTGGCGGTCTCTGTGCTCGCCAAGTGCACGGCGAAAAGCGGCGCGCGGGTCCATGCATTTGAATCGAAGGCCATCGCCGAGGCCGGCATTCTCTCTTCACCGCCGCTGAGAAGTGGGAGAAGTTCGCGGACATAGGCTTGCGTCTCTGGCGGCAGTGGCCGGTGGCGGTCGCGATAATCCTCGTAGCGGCCCGGCCCCGCATGATAGGCAGCGAGAAAGCCCGGCGATCCATAGCGATCGTGCATTTCGCGCAAGTAGGCGACACCGGCCAGAATGTTGTCGTGTGGATCAAAAGGATCGTGGCCGAGACCATACCGGGCGCTGAGCTCGGCCCAGGTCTTGGGCATGATCTGCATCAATCCCATAGCCCCTTTGGGCGAGAGCGCGTGGCGATCGCCGCCGCTTTCGACGCGCATGATCGCCTGAACCCAGGCAATCGGGATGCCAAAACGCTGCGCCGCTTCTGCCATGGGAGCGGCGTAAGGATCGCTTTCGACCGCAGCCATGGCCGGTGCACTTTCTACGTGGAGTGCAGCGACGAGAGCGCAGACCCGCAGCATCGCCAGGAGCGGCCGGACACTTACGCAAATGCTCAACTGGCCTCGTCGGCGATACGAGCCTGCCATCGTGCTCGCCGCCGTCAAGGGCAAGGCGCCAGCCGTCAAGGGCAAGGCGCCAGCGCCGACCGATGGCCGCCCCCGGATCAAGTCCGGGGCAGGCCCTTGACCGCGTCTGCGCGCGATGGCTTTGGGGCCGTCGAGCGGGACGAAGGGATGAGACGGTCTTCCCGTGAACAAAGGGATGACCTTTTGAAAGACCGTCAAGCGCACGATCGGGCCAGCGTTTTGCATGACATCAGTCCCGTTCGTTGCGCTTGGGCGGACGGTTCCAGGTCAGGATCCAGATCGCTTTGCTCTCACCCGATTGAAAGAGGTTGGCGCGGATCGGCTGGGCCAGTGTGGGATCGTCGATAACGAGTGAGACGTAGTCACCGGCCTTTTCGCCGGACCGTTTCCAGCCGGCGCCAATCTCGGGACCGTCGGCGGCGCCAAGATGGATGCGATAGTCCGGCGCGTTCTCGGCATCGGATGGATCGGCGGGAACAATGGTGAGTTCGCGGTAGATGGTGAGTGTTTGAATACGTCCGGTGAAGGTGGACTTTTCCCGAGTAAATTGACCGATATGTGCCATAGGAAGTCTCCGTGGTTGGCAGGTTGAGGGCGAGGTCAATGGGGCCTTGCATGCCAGGCGAAGCGGCCATCGCCGGTGTCATCCGTCCAAAGGGGAATCGCGCGGGCGACGATCGCGGTAACAGGAAATGTGCCGAAATAGCGTCCATCCAGGCTGGCAGGGACTGTCGGGTTCATCAGGAAGACTTCAGTGGACTGAAGCCGGTGGCAGCCCTGCCAGTACGGCAGCGGACGCCCAAGATGGTCGCGGATTTTCGCCGTCCCCATAGGGACGTGATCGATGGTAATGGCGTTGCCAAGCCGACAAATGGTGCTCGGCGGCAATGCGCTCACCTGCTTCAGCAGCAACACGCCCTTCGGCAAAAAGCCGCCAGCGGCAAGATAGTGCGCGATGGGGTCTGGCGGGCGCACGGCGACCAGTTCCTCGATGTGGAGATGGCGTATCGGCCGCAGAACATAGAGCCCGGTAGGCGCGCTCGCAGTTGCGTTCCAAATAAAGCGAGGCGCCGGGTGGACGAACGCCAGGCCACCGGCCGCCAGCATGACGAAATACGTCGCCATCACATAACCGAAGCGGGTCATGATGTGACCCTCCGGCGCTTCAGCCAAGCTGCATGTTGCTCGCGTGTGTAGTGGCGCGGCGCGTGGCCTGCAGCGACGCGATTGTGGAGTTGGCGCCAATAGTCCGGGGCGACATCAGCCGGATTGATGCGGAGCGCCTCAATGCTGTCGATCTCCTGTTGCACGCGTTCGACTGTTGGCCAGTTGTCGGCACGGAGGAGGATTTCGCCGCCGGGACTCACGCAAGGCAGTGTCTGAAAGCGTTCGCCGGGCGATACCGCGCGCACGATGTCGAGGTGCGAGACGATCGTGCCGTAGTCGTTTGAAGCCCAGCGGACAAGTGCGAAGATGGAACCGGGTTTGAAGCTGGATACGCTGCGCTGACGATCCAGAATCGCCTTCTCGACCGGGCGACCAAATCGCAGCCAATGCTCTAATTTCTGCTCGATCCATATGAGTTCGACATGCGTGAGCGGTTGCTGCTCTGAGGGCTGCTGTTCGGTGCGGTTCATGAGGGTTCTCCGATGTCGGGGAACTCGCGCGCCAGAAGTGCGCGCAGCATGTCGCCGACCGTTATTCCGCGCCGGAAGGCGGCGAGCTTGATGCGGCTGCGCTGCATGAGCGTGACATCGATCGTCAGCCGGGCGGGGAAGGGCGAGGCATTATCGCCACAGGACGTCGAAGCATTGTTGGGTTTGATCGCGCGCTCATCAGCGTCAGGTCGGTCCGTCAAGCCGCGTTTGTTGGCGTCTTCGCTCATGGCGTGCCTGCCCTGTCGAAAGGTAGCACACCTGTGATGCGGGGCCGCGCGCGCTCGGCTATCTCGGCATCGAACTCACAGCTGACATAGCGGCGGGAGATGCGCGCAAGCATCGCTACCTCGTCCCGGCCGTGTTTAGGCTGAACGAGGATGCGCACCAAGTTGGCGGCGGGATGGACCGAGCGTGTCAGTGCGGGGTGCCGAGCCTCGGCAAGTGAGACGAAGAGGCGTTTCGTCAGGTTGTGCTGCTCACCCCGGCAGGTGTCGCCGGCTACCGCGACGAACACGTCGCGCTTGCTTCGCACGTTCGGCATTATGGGACGGTGAAGCATGGTTCAATCTCACTTCAGCGGCTTGGATGACCGGCTGCGCGCGCGGCGACATAGCGCGGGTCGGAGGTCGAGCGACAAGCGGCCTGGTCGGCCCAAGCTTCGAGATCGTCGACCGCGTAGACCACGCGGCCGCCGAGCTTGCGGAAGGTCGGACCACTGCCGTGGCAGCGGTATTTTTCGAGCGTGCGCGGAGAAAGGCCAAGAATGCGCGCGGCTTCATGCGTTCTGACGTAGCGCGCGGCGAACGGTGCAAGCTTATCGGGCATTGGAAGTCTCCGTATTGATCCGAAGCACCGCAGCCAAAGCGCGGCGTGTCGGGATCACAGTGGCGGAGAAATCAGGCGTTGAGGGTGGACGAAGATTGGCCGGACATGCGTGTCCCCCTGCGATGGGCGCCGCCGAAAAGACCAGTGCGAGAAACAGGCGTCAGTCTCCGCGCAACAGTTTCAGATAGCCGCCATGGACGTACGCCTTTGCGTCACTGAGAAGCCGAATCGCTCTACGGCGGGCTGCCGAATCTTTCCATTCGATGGAACGAAGGCCTGCCTGTTTCGAGCGAAGGACCTCGGCGGCCACCTCGCGCGGCCCACCGCCGGCACTGCGGATGTCGTGCGCTTGCAGGAGTTGAATAAAGCGCGTTTTCTGCAACGGCGTGAGCCGCAAACCTCGTGGTATTGGGCCTGCCGGCTTGCCGCGAAGGCGCCGAACCAGTCGCTGTAAAGCAGCGATCCGCAAATCGATCGAAACATCAAGGGGCAGGACGATGGCGGGACGGTGCAAAGCGTTGCCACCGTCCGATGCGATTTCAAGACGCCCCTCTGGGGCCTCGATGATGTGTCGATGGCCGACAGCATCGCGGTGCATAGCCGAAATGGGCGTGAGGATTTTCGGATTGATAGGTTTGACTGTGCCAAAGCCCGGTGGCGCTGCCGTGAGGAGCAATACAGCGGGGGACAGTTCGGGCAGCCAGGAGATCGGCTTAGAACCGGTTATGATCTCGGGGTCAAGGGCGAAAGCACAACCCCCAGCGGCGTGCCAGTGCCGCACGCGCTGTGTCGGCATCAACAACGCCTCGGGAAATCCGTTGGATCGTGCGCTTGTAATCGCGGCGGTAACGAGGATTGCGGCGCAGAAATTCGACGGCGAACTCGGGCCGCTCAAGACGATTGAAGTGTTCGATCGTCTCCGGTGATCGCCAGAAGGACGTCGGCATCAGACCATTCCCTTCCGTTTCTGGTCTCCCACCAATGGGAGCGGCCTTCCACGATCCGGAATGTGATAGCCGAAGCTAGCCTTTAAAGTTGCATCACGTATGCTTATTAAGGGTAGAAGTTGTGGCCCGCACCGTCGCCGCAGGGGAATGACCCACTTCTATTGCAGTCGCGGTTCGAGCAGATGTCTGTAACCTGCCTCGGTCATCCAGCGCGCCCGTGCCAAATGGCTATCATGGACTTTTTTGGCACGCTCCGGCTCCCGCACGGGATCGATGCCGAAGATCACTTGCACGACCTCGTGCCAATCCGCCCCGTCGGCCTGGGCATCCAACAGTCGAAGGTAGGTTACGAAATGGCATTCGTCATAGGCGTTGACGCGTTCCGTGACCGGCGGCTGGTCCTCATAAGCCGGCGTTGTCATGCCGTACCCCCATACAAATTGATGACAATGTCCCCAGGCTGCTCGTTACAAACTACCGCCGATTTTATGGAAATTCCATGCTCTTTGGCGATGCCAGCGCAGCATCGCGCCATCTTTTCGGATGGGTAAGTAACGAAGTCACAAATCGTGCAAATAACATATCGGATGTCGAATGGGAACGATCATTCCTGGAACGATAATTCCTCTATAGCTTCCCTTGCGCCATGGATCTCAAAGAGGTCGTGGCGGTCAATCTGCGTCGGATACGCCATACCAAAAATATGACGCAGGAGGAACTCGCCGACGCTGCCGGATTGAGCATGCGCTATGTCGGCGCGATCGAACGCGCCGATGTGTCGGCCAGTGTGACCGTTCTTGGCCAGATTGCCGAGGCGCTGATGATTGAACCTGCGGAGTTGGTTCGCGCCAACCGTCCAAAGAGATAGGCAGAGCCGTGGCTCGTACATCGCCGTAGCGATGGACGGTCCGAGCTGCCGGGTATCTTTGATATTCGCAGAGGAATTGTGGGGCAAGAAAACCCCGCCCGGATCGACCGGGCGGGGCCTTGCACGTGGCTTAGTCGCCGCTGCGCCGCCCGCTAGGACGGGACCAGATCAGCGAGTAGCCTTCGCCGTCCTCATCGTCGAAGAGGTTGGCGTAGATGGGGGCGTTGAAGCTCGGATCGTCGAGCTTGAGGCCCAGATAGTCGCGGCCCTCGCTGGAGCGCTTGGACCACGCAGCGCCGATTTCGACTCTGCCAACGAGCACCCGGTGACTGGGGGCGTTCTCGCCGCTGGCGCGGCTGTCGGGGACGATGCGCACGTTCTTGGCCTGGACGCTGAGGGTGACGATCTCGCCGGTGAATTCGTTCGACGTGGTTTTCTTGAAGGTGCCGATGGTGGCCATTTTGAAATCTCCGTTTTTTGCGTTTTCGAGCCCGCACCATGCGGCCTCGATGGCGATCAAAAGGCCGAAGGCGACCGGCGCCGCATCGCTCGCGACCGGAGCAAAGCGAAGGATGGCGCGAACGCGAGTTTCTTGGTTCCGCGAGGAATGGGCGACCCCGGGGTCCCTACGGGACATGTCCCGTGGGGTGGGATGCCCAGGGGAAGAAAGTCGTGGGCGCGCCGTTGCGGCATAGGCGGTCGAGGCTTCAGCCGGCCTTCGGCCAGATCAGGCCATCAAAGAGGCGCGATTGGTGCGCTCGGTAACGGACTGAGAACGGAGATGATGGCGCCCGTCGCGTCACCGGCAAGATGACATGATCGATCCCCACCGGTTTCGTCTCTCCACAAAGGCAGGATGTGACGCGCTTCGTCCTTCACCGCTTCTCACCGCGGAATGCCTGTCACCGGGTGCTGGTTGGTTCGTCATGACCGAGGAGGTCTCAAGTTCATCGCTCCCGCGGAACCGCACGGATTGAGGCGCTCTACGATCCGACGTTACGCCCCCATTTCATCTCGCTGACGATGAGGCTGGTACGCGTATCGTATGTTCTGGTCTTCCAGCGGCGAACCAATGAACAGTCAGGCACGCGCAAGGCCCTGGCCGGACGGGACGGCGCCAGCCATTGCCACAACGCGCTGGAATGCCGTGATCCCAACGGCAACTGCGCCGATGACCGAGAAGACGATCTGCCATGTCTCGGATGGCATCATGTATTTCACGATGCCATGGGTGGCGTAGTAACCGGCAATTGCCGCAGGCGCGACGAAGGCGAGCGCGATCAGCAGCCGTGCCCAAAGCGGGCGAACAAAGATGAGGAGAACTTGGCCGATACCGAGCGTAAGGCCCGCGCCGACGAAACCGACGAGGATCGCGCCGAGCCATCCGGCCCCCGTGTGATAGGCCCAGGTGCCGAAGATGATACCGGCAAGGAAGGGTAGGGCGTAGACGGCGAGCGTGAAGAGCAGCCAGCAAAGGACGCCAATGGCTGCGATGGACAGAAAAATGCCGAGAATGATCATGGTGGTGTCTCCGTAAACAAAGTTCTGACGGCCTGCGCCTTCCACCACCACCACGGCGCAAAATGGAGGATAGCAAAAGACGTGCGGGAGTGGGAGTGGAAATTGGAAAAGCTTCCGTGACGAGCGCAGCAAACGTCGCTCCGCTATGGGGCGAGGGGTGTCGCAAACGCTCGCGGCGTCGTGACTGCCGTTTTCGGCAGCGTCGGGCAGCCCCTAATACGATCAAGCGGCAGAGGGCGAAGAGCGCGCGCAATGAAAGGCGCTCTCCGGCCAGACGTGCCGCTGTTGCGGAATGGAAGACGGCGCTTATGCGCCGCCGAATTTCCACACCGGGATGCCGAGCTTTTTTGCCTTATCGGCGAGATTGCCCTGGATACCGGTGCCGGGGAAAACCAGGACGCCGATCGGCAGCACGTCGAGTATCGCGTCGTTGCGCTTGAATGGCGCGGCCTTGGCGTGCTTGCCCCAATCGGGCTTGAAGGCGATCTGCGGAACCTTGCGGGTATCGGCCCATTTGGCAGCAATCCGTTCGGCGCCTTTGGGTGATCCACCGTGCAGTAACACCATGTCCGGGTGCTTGGTGTGGACTTGATCAAGCTTGGCCCAGACCAAATTGTAATCGTTGAAGTCGAGTCCGCCGGTTAGGGCGATCTTCGGTCCGGTGGGAATGAACACCTGGTTGTCGGTACGCTTCTTCGCGGCGAGGAAGTCACGGCTGTCGATCATCGCAGCGGTGAGACCCCGGTGATTGACCATGGAGCCGGTGCGGGGGCGCCAGCTTGAGCCGGTGTGATGCTCGAAGTGCGTGGCGGCCTGGTCGCGCATCAGCTCGAAAGCATCGCGGCGCTCGATCAAGGTCTGCCCCTCGGCGGTGAGGCGCTCGAGTTCGACGGATTTCACCTCGCTGCCGTCCTGTTCCAGTTGAGAGCGGTGTTGCGCCAGCTCGTTGTCGTCGAGGGCGCGCTCGATCCGGTCGGTGGCGCGATGGAACACGTTTGCCATCGACCAGAGCAGGTCTTCGAGGTCGGGTTCGAGGCGGGTATCGTTCAGCGCCGAGATGAGGGCATCGAAGATGTCGGCGATGGCCCCGGCGATATGATCGCCATCGGGAAGCGGCCGGGGATCGGGTTCGTCCTGGAAGGGACGATAGCCGTAAAGCTGGAGCTCTTGCAAAATCTGGTGGGTGGGGGAAGAGCTGTGGTGCGGTTCGTCGTTGTGTCCGTGCATGGGATGCTCCGTCGGTTGAGCCGCGACGCCCGCGGCCTTCATGGCGACGAAGCCCACGGGCGGGCCGAACCGGCACCCGAGAGCGAAGCGAAGGGCCGAAGCGCTAGCGGAGGATGGCGAAGGCCGGCTATTTTGTTTCGCGATGGAACGGCGGGCTTGCCCGCCGACGGAAAATAGTCGGCCGTAGCCATTGCCGGGGCGGACCGCTTGTGGGCCGATCGCCCTCTTGAAGGCCAAGGCGCGGGTCTCTTTCCGACGCGTGAACGCATCCCGTCGGGCATGATGACGCCCGTCCTCAGCGCCTTCTTCGCTCCCGGCTAAGTTGCCAGTTCCATGAAGCGGGCAACATCCTCAGGGGCGAGCTGTATCCGGACGCTGGCCCGAAGTGCCTCGATACCGAAGTGCCGGAGATCCTCGTTACAATCCCCAAGCTGGGGCGACAGTGCGATCGCCTCGATCCCGGCCTGTTCCGCCCGGCCAATCAGAGTGGTCATGGCACGGTCACCGGCAGGATCGTCGTCGCGGACGATATAAAGGCGGCGCAACATCTCGGGAAACAGGATGGCGGCAAGATGGGCAGCCGACAGAGCGGCCACCATCGGCATGGTGGGCAGGGCGCATCGCAGCGACAGCATGGTCTCGATGCCTTCGCCCGCCGCCATGACATCGCTTGGCCTCCCGAGGCGGACAGCATGACCAAGAAGGTTGCCCATTGCCCGTCGTGGCGTGTCGATCGGCGCCTTACCGAGCGCCGCCTCGCTAAAGCCGTCAGGATCGAGCCATGTGCGATGGACACCCGTCAGACGGCCGGAGAGGTCGGTGACGGCGGCGATCATCGCCGGCCAGATTTCGAGCGGGCTGCGCTCGTCGGGCCGATAGTAGCAGCGCGGGTGGAAGCGCAAAGAACTGGTTCCATCCAAAACCGTAATGCCGCGGTGGCGCAGGTACGATTCGGCGAGTGTGTTGCCGATCGGCTGCGACATGGCAAAGATTCGCTGTGCCGCGTCCGGCGATCCGGCGGAAACGGATGTGCGAACAGGCTTTGGGGCGGGGCATGGTTCGTCGCGCGGCAGATTCAGGAAGCGTCGTGCCTCATCGGCGACATCGCGAAAGTCGACAAAACCACAGCTCGCGCGGATAACGTCCAGTAGGTCACCATGTTCGCCGGTGGCAGCGTCGGTC
>JAATGP010000006.1 GCA_015654635.1 Alphaproteobacteria bacterium
AACAACTGGCTGGTCGAAAGAGCGTGGCGACGAGCCGTCGCCGATACCACGCGTGGCGCGCTGAAACTCTCCGCGACGATCCGCTGTTTCTCTTCCAGCGTCCACCGGCGGCGCGATCCCGTCTCGATCACCTCAAGCGTCCAGACCTTTGGCATAGGCGTATGACTAGGCATACGCCTATGTCTTCACCCTCCAACCCTCACCGCAAGGCGGCCGCTCCCGGAGGCGTACGCAATATCGCACGGCCTTTGTGTTGCAGCACAAGCTTCGCGAAGCGATGGCGGCGGAAACGGCAATGACAACATTGTCCGGCACGGTCGAAATCGACGGCGCTTATTTTGGTGGCCACATCAAACCGGCCAATTACAAGGAAGACCGGAAAGACCGTCGCCTTGCTGAAAACCAGACCGGCAAGCGCAAGTGCGTTGTCGTCATGCGCCAGCGCGGCGGGCGTACTCTGACGCACGTCGCCAAGTCAGAATTTGCGGCGGTGCCCGAAGTGATGAAGCGCGTTGCCCCCGGCACAGTCATTCATGCCGACGAAGCGATGGCGTGGGATAGCCTTCACGAGCACTACGAAATGCGCCGTATCAATCACAGCGTTTGCTACAGCGACGGCCAAGCCTGCACCAACGCCTCGGAGAGTTTCTTTAGCCGCCTGCGCAGGGCGGAACTCGGCATGCACCACAGCATCAGGAAGGCGTATCTTTCGGGCTATGCGGCTGAAATGGGATGACGCGAAGATCACCGTCGCGAGGCGAACGGTACGCAATTTGTTCGGATCGTGAATTTGGCGGCAAGTCGTCACCGGGGCCGGGGCAGTTGTTGAATTGGGAATTGGCTGCCTAACGCACGAAATAACAGTCGCTAACACTTGAATAGGTGCCACCTCTATTGCGGCAATCTGGCCGAAATTGGAAAAATATTTCTGCGCGATTCCAAAACCCCGCTTGACTCGCGGGCTTTTTCTCAAACACCACATTTTGTGGCCACCAAAGCTTTTGAAGGCCCATCTTGCGCCTTTCTACGCTTTTCGCTCTATTGGAGTGGTCTTCGGACTGCTTCTCAGACCCCTGCCTAACTTTTTCAGTTTAGGCGTACGGGACGCCTAAAGGCAGCGGGGCTTTTCCCGTGGTCTTCTGAGGAGATTAGGCCCATGGCCGAAAACTCGAAGAGCGTGCATGTCCGGGCGTACTCCCGGTTCAGGCTCGGTAGGCTCGAATCTGTTATCGAGCACTACCGGTCCTGGCCGTCCCGCTAAGGACAAATCTTCAGCGTAGTGACTTTGTATTGAAGCCGTCTCGTCTAGCCACGAGGCGGCCTTTTTCATTGAACCACTTGACTCTTAAAGAATCGAGTCCGAATTGATTCGCACGAAATGTACATCAATGATCACTGATGATCAAACGAGACGACGAAAAGAGAGACAAACAGACCCCGTTTCGTCCCCAACTTGGGGAAGAAATTGAGGGGATGCTTGTCGATTTTTGTGATGCTCACCACGAAGCGAATATGAGTGAGGTCGTGCGTCGTGCTGTACGGCGCTTTATTCAAACCGATATCACCAAAAATGACGGTGTGAGAGACGTGTTTGAGGCCCTACAGCGCAAACGGGCTAAGGCAGAAGAGGAATAAGGGGAATCTTCTGGAGGCGCCCAGGAACACAGGCAAGCTTGCGAACCCTCGCAGCCTGCCAGCCACGTTTATTGCGAATGAAATTACGCAGCGAGTTGGAGGTCGGAAACTCGAATCTGCTGCTGTTTCACGCGCTCTTCTATGAATTTGCGTGCGGTATCGTACCGCTTCTGAAGTCGATGGCCGTCTGCCTTTTGGGCGATTTCCGACCAGCTTGCCAAAGCGGCAAGTTCAAGCAATTTGGTGAAAGGCACGAAATCGCCTTCATCGATAGTTTCAGAAACGCTCTTAAGCGTATCAAAAAGGAGGCGGAATCCCTTCAGCTTGAACCCAACAAGCTTCTCATTGTCAGGTGCCCAAAAGAGGGTCAAAAAGGGGTCAACGCGGTCAGCTCGGTACGAAGTATTTTCATCCAGATAGACCACTTGATCCATCACGTGATTGTATCTCGCGAATGGCTTGAAAGACCTAGCGGATTTCAGCCACTCAATCGGCAGAATCGAGCCCTGTTCAGCCGTCATAATATCTTGCCTTCATAGCGATTTGGATGATCGAAGGGCAGTCCGGTACCATCCGGCATCGCCAGAGTCCACTCCCAACCGATGACAACGGCCTGCACTTCGGCTAACGGATCATGGACCGCGTCGCGAATCTCGTCAAGCAAGGAAGTATCCATAGAAACAAAGGCTACAAGTACAGAGTCTTTTGGGGGAACCTTCTCAATTAGCTTAAGTCTTTCTGATTCGGGTTTATGCTCATTTTCGATGGCGTATTTTATGTCCAACTCGTAGTCTTTGTCTGGGTTTGTGACGTAGCAATTAATACTTTCACCTGCCCATGATGTACCAAGCATCCTCTTAACACCCCTAAATATCGCCTTAGGTTTCATTAGGCCGCTACCTATAGCGATAGATGGGTATGGGTTGCCGTCGCCAACCGAAGCCTTGCCATGAATCAAACCCAAGTATTGACCAAGAACAACAGAAAGACCGTCTTCAGCCGCGTCTTTGATTATTTGGGGATGTGGCACAGCTCTCAGGAAGCCAATGAATTCTTTGGGTGATCGGATCCAGAAAGGTCTAAGTTTAATGGACACGAAGTGCCCCCTTTCGAAGTTGTCACGGTCAAATTCCTACATTTGTCGTAACACAAATAAGTTGTCAAAAGGGTAAACAAACCAACCTATTTTACATCAACCTCAGTGTTGTTATATGGGCACATCAAAGACGAAGATCGTGCGATCCTATCGCTTCAAGGCATTGCACGAGAAACGCAGCCGTGAATGCCCTTCATCCGTGATGTAAGATCAACGCGTTTTCGGGGCGGGCTTGCTTTCACCCATGTGGAATTTGCTATTCGTGCTTCCGGCCATATTTACTGGAACGATTCTCGTTACGTCCGTCGTTTCGGGGGAAGTTTTCAATCCGGTGCGCTGGGGTAGACCGCTAATCATCAGGCGCTCAGAGGTGCCGGGCAAATACTGGGCCGGTGTCGTTGTCGAAATTATCTGGTTCGCGCTCGCGGTTTTCTGGGGCGTTGCGTTGGCGTTTGGGTGACGCCCGGGGGGAGCGCTGCTCGTCGCGATGTCCAATCCTGATCCGTTTCCCGCCCTAAGCCTTTTGGCTGAACGGCGCAATAATTGACCATTCCGCTGCATTGGTTATTCCTCTATGGGAAGCTCCGCGCTCGTTCGCTACGGTGTGTCCGTCGAGGAATTCAATCGGCACACGTCGGGGGCGCGCGATTAAATGAGGAAATTCGAGACAACGGTCATTGTCATCGCAGTTGCAGTTGTGATTCTGATGGGACTGTTGCCGCCATGGAGCGTGACCGGGGAAATTGGGAATAATTATCCCGGCGTAGTCTTCTCGATGGGCTACCATCCAATATTCTCTGCTCCGTTGCTGGGAGAAATCTCATTCGGGCGGCTCTTGGTTCAGTGGGTTCTGGTCGGGGTAGTCGCTGCGACCATGGTTTATTTTCAATCTGCTTTTCTCGTATTCGTAAACGCTGTACGTCATCCTATTGCGCGAGGGTTTGCGGTTATCACGGATAGATCAACTTGGACAGAAACGAAGTAGCGGTTCAGGTCGCGCATCAAGCCTATAACTGCATGGGTTATATGCCCACGCCTGAGCGACTAGCGCACTCCTTTTTGGCGACAGCTTGGGCGGCTGGCTTCCCACACCAATCGCCGCATGTCGAGAACGCTGGTGACTTCAATCCGTGGGCTACGGTTACAATTCACTACCACTACCATGAAGCGCTGGTCATTCGCTTTTGGGCGATGCAAGCCGAAGCTACGTTCGGCTACTTGTCGAAAATTATGCGCATGACCGAAGAAGAATTCGCAGTCCCCGTTCGGAAATCGAAAATTGAACCATTGGATGTTCTGCGGGCCATGACACAATGGTCATTGGCGCGCGCTGGTCACCGCGCGCTGGTAGCCGGTTCACCGGGAATAATTTTGCCAGAAGATGCGACCAAAATTTATAACTCAGTGGTCCCGCGATATGAAACGCTAGTGGCCGCATCGGTAAAAGAATCACGGCCTATCCCTGAAAAGGACTTTCAACTTGGCCTCTCCCGAGACCATCCGTGGACAGCATTTATTTGCTATTGCGCGGATAATATTTGTGGCAGCCTCGATCTGGAAGAGGATACTGGCGCTTTAGTGTCGATTGTCATGCAACTGGTTGTGTCGAATATCCAAAATGGCCTCTATCGCGCGCTGCTGACCCTGCCGTGATCGCTAAGGCAATAACAGTGCTTTATCGCCCTCAACCTTGAACCGAAAATTGGCTCGACCGGCGGGCTGTGAGCCACATTCGTATGGCAGGAAGTCGTGCAACCCGGACCTAAGTTGTGCGCCGGGAACGACCGACTTCGGGGGCACAACGGGCCTTCCTTAGTCCGATAATTCGGCTTTTCCGCATTCAACGCCGGTTGGACCTTGCACACCCCACTCCGATGAATACCCAGTTCTCACTTGGTTGTCTCCTAACGAGTGCTGTACGAGTTGTGGCAGCCTAAACGAATGTGGGTGGTTCATGGCGAACATCAAACGCCAGCAAATTGAAAAGTTGCATCGCTCGGATTACTATTTGTCCCGTTGGTCTAGGTGAAGCCCAAGATAATCTTGCGCAGCGCCACGGCCAACAACGTTCGAGCAGAGGTATGACCGGGGAAAAGGAATGCAGCGATGCTGGACATTTTTTCACCCCTCGACGGGGATTATATCTCGTTCAAGCAAGCGGCCCTTCTGATCGCGTGCGAGCGTCCTGGGATTGAGCCGAACGACATCATGGATACCTTCAAGGCTGCGATTTTTGGCAGCGAATTTGACCATCTCGTGACGGGCGTTCCTGGCCTTCCTCCCGATGCTGACGCGAGCTGGCTTCACTTGCGCTTCCACGTCCCGCCGCCGGATAACGTGTCACCCGATCTGCTGCTGGAGGAACAACCTCATCGACATTATGGGGTGGATGCTTTCACGATTGCCGATGTGCTCACCGACTATAAGGCGCTTCCCGGTGGGCTGAATGATTGGTCTGTGTTCAGGGGATGGGAACATTCCAATGAGGAGTTGCGGGAGAAGGCTTTAAATGCACTCGCGCAGATTCCCTTTAGGGCCTATCCGGAGAAAGGCCAAGCGATGCTAGGCAATATCCTCCTGTCGAAGGCCAAGCTGCGCGGCTGGATGACAGCCAAAGGCTACGCGCTGCCGGAATTTCTCAATGACCGCCCCGATGACACGCCGGGGCTCGATGCGGCATCCCTTGGCACGGAATCTCCCGACAAACCGTCGTCCGGCAAGAGCAACGGTATGAGCCCACCGTCCGGGGAAGGTACCAACGGCGCTGCCGCAGGCGCTGGGGATTCCACCGAAGATGTCCGCGGGCGTCCGCAAAAAGCCGCGTGGCGGCGCATTCGGGAACTCGTCCGCGAATTGCACGCCGCCGATCCAACGACGAAACGCAGCGCCCTGGCATCCGACGCGCGCGAAAAGGCAAAGCTGGAATTTGACGAAAAGGATTTGCCCTCCGCAAATACCATCGTCCGGCAGATGAAAAACATTCTTGGTGCTGAGGGTTAGCCTGGGTTCGTTTGCCTGTGCCGGTGATGGACCGCATTTGACGAAATCATTTCTCTTTTATGCCTCTTTCCAAGCTGCTTGGCTCGTTTCCGCAGACAAGGAGCGCGGAAGCGTGCCATGCGTCACTCGGTCATCGAACTTCCTTCGCTGGATGCGATTTTAAAGGACAACCCCGGCTGGCTCGATGAGGCCGTCGATACGGTGGAGGCGGGCCGCATCATCGGCTTTCCGGCCTGCACCCTTAATACCTGGCGCTGCCGCGGGGGAGGACCTGCGTTCATCAAGGTGGGCGACCACGCGGTGCGCTATCAGCGCCGGTCGTTGTTTCAGTTTCTGATGGAACGGTGCCGTCTCAACACCTCGGACCGCGGCCATGAGTGAAACCAAATCCATCTCCATTCGCTTGGCGCCAGCCGAAATCGAGCAGCTTGAGGCCCGCGCCTTGACGCTATCTGCCAATGTTGCCGCCGTGGCGCGTGACCTGATCCGCACGGGCCTGGTGGGCGGCGACAACAAAGGCTTGGCGGAACAGTTGATGCTGATCGAGCGGCGGATCGTTAGCCTGGAACAGCAGGGCCGCGATATGAACATCAAAGCCGATGCCATCGACGAATCGGGGCGCAAGCTGCTGGCTATGTTCGACGCACTTCTAAAGGCGCTGACCGTCGAGACTACCGGGAGAGTTCCATGATCCGGCGGCTGAAACTGATTTCATTTTTTGTCGTGCTGGTCGGATTCGCGTCAATGGCGGGGACATACGAACTCGGTTTTGAGCTGTGGCCACCGACGGGTTTGTTTGCCGATGGACGGATAGCGCTGTTTCCCGCGGGCGATGCGCCGTTCTGCTTCAAGCAACGGGCCTTGGCGTTGCTGGCCGACCGTGCCGCGGAGCAAAACTGGCAAGCCTGCAAGCAATACTTTGCGCGTTATCAAGCTCTTGCTGGCTTCGATTGGCGTGCCGACGCCGTCTTCGCTAGCGGGGTGATCGGCTTGCTGGCGCTGTTCGGCTTTGCGCTCTGCATCCGCCTGGAACGTCCCGGCTTCAAAGTCGTCCGTGGCGCGCATTTGCATACGGGGTCGGGCGGGCAGAAGGGATTTCGCAAAGCTTGCGTGCGGGAATGCAGGGTGCACGGCCGTGGCCTGGAACTTCTACCCAATATCGCTATCAGCCGGGACCGCGAGACCCGGCATTTCTTGATCCTGGGCAGTGTCGGCGGCGGCAAGACGCAGACCATGCTCAACCTCATGGCCGGACCGCTTGCCCGTGGTGACGGCCTTCTGGTGCTGGACACCAAGGGCGACATGATGGCGGGACTTCCGGGTAACCCGGATGTGCTTCTCATTGCCCCGCACGACCAGCGTTCCTGGGTCTGGGATGTGGCGGCCGATTGCTGTGTCAAGCAGGATGCTCGGGAACTGGCCGCGCGGTTTATTCCCGCTTCGACCGATCCCATGTGGTCGCAGGCTGCTCAAGAAATCTTCGTGGCCTGTATCGCCCATTTGCAGGAAACCATGCCCCGCCAATGGGG
Organism: Alphaproteobacteria bacterium; assembly: GCA_015654635.1. GTDB lineage: Bacteria > Pseudomonadota > Alphaproteobacteria > Micropepsales > Micropepsaceae > Rhizomicrobium. The sequence goes on from JAATGP010000006.1 coordinate 7,261, forward strand.
TTGGGCCGATCTCGAAGCGGTCGTCAATGCCGATATCGCAATGCTGACGCAGTACGCCCACGACCATAACCCCAGTGCCGTGCGTCTGCTGAACCAGCCGGACAGCAAAACGACCCTCAGCATTCTTACGACCTTCCAGACACATATGCGGATTGTCTCGGTGCTGGCGGAAGCCTGGCCGGACAATGCGGCGCATCGCTTCTCGATTCGCCATTGGCTGCACAATCCGCCGCCGCACTGTCCGCTGATCCTCCAGCATGATCCGGGCTACCCGGAACTCTCCCGTGTTTGGATCGGCAGCATGTTGGGCCTTCTGGCCTCGGCTGTCGGCAGCCCCACTTTGAGCGAAAGCACGGACCGCCGAATTTGGCTGTTCCTCGACGAATTCCCACAGTTGCCAGTCATCAAGCGGTTTCCAACATTCCTCGAATTAGGCCGGTCCAAAGGCATTGCTGTGGTCATCGGCGCGCAAGACACCGCCCAAATCCGTGCCGTCTATGGCCCTGACCAGACCAAGGCGTGGTTTGGTATGACCGGAACGAAGATCATCACCCGCATCAATACCAGTGAGGCTGCCGAGGACATCAGCCGCATGATCGGTGACCAGGAAATCGAGCGGCGCACTCAAAGCTCCACGCGCTCGGGTGGGCGCTTCAGCGTCACCGAAGCCATCCAGCGCGAATTGCGGCGCGTGATCACGGCCTCGGAGTTGGGCTCCCGGCTCGGTCCCACCAAGGACGGCGTGCGCGTCCTGTTTCTTGGTCTTGGCGATGCCGTCTACGAATTGGACCTTTCCTACATCACCCTGCCCAAACTGCGCGCACCGATCATTCCGGCAGATTGGACTCACACGCCGCCCGAACCACGCCCGCCGACAAGTGCAAATGGCAAAGGACGGCCCCTGCCTTCCTTTGGCCTCAACAAGGATTTGGCGGATCGCATTCGCCAAATCATGCAATAGCCATGGTGGCCTCGATCTCCGCGCGGGGTAGTGCGAGTGCGGCGCTTGGATATTACGCCCACCTGCGCGCCGATGATTATTACACGCGCAGCGGCGAGCCACCCGGGCGCTGGGTAGGCGATGGGGCCGAACGCTTGAGCCTTCGCGGTCCCGTCACCCGCGCCGAATTCGAGGCGGCACTGAATGGCATTGATCCCAAGACCGGCGATCAGCTTGTGCAACACGGCGGCCGTGGCCGCGAACATTCCGCCGGTTGGGATATGACCTTCAGCGCGCCCAAATCGGTTTCCGTCCTCTGGGCGCTCTCCAGCGAACAGGATCGCGCCGCCATCGAACAGGTTCACCGCTCCGCCGTCCTGGCCGCAACCCAGCATCTGGAACGCTCCGCCGCCTGGGCGCGCCGGGGCCAGGCGGGTAGTGTGCGCGAGCAGACTGCTGGGCTTCTCACGGCGCAGTTCGACCATCACATCAGCCGCGAAGCCGATCCCCAGCTTCATACCCATTCCTTCATTTTCAACCTCGCTCCGCGCCGCGATGGAAGCTGGGGCGCTATCGTCAGTAAGGAATTGTACAAAGCTCAAAAGGAAGCGGGCGCCGTCTATCGGCAGGAACTCGCCAGTGAACTCGAACGGTTGGGCTATCGGCTCGACCGGACGAAAGAGGGATTTCGCGTTGCGGCGATCCCCCGTGAGGTCGAAAAGATGTTTTCGAAACGGCGGCAGGCTATCGAGGAAGCCGCCCGTACCCATGGCTACCGGACAGCCAAAGGTATGGAACTCGCCACCCTACGCACCCGCCGCGCCAAAGGTGCGACCAACCTTGGTGAACGCTTCAAGTCCTGGCAGGCAGAAGCAAAAGCGGCCGGATTCGAGCTAGGCCGCGAACAGCGCCAGCCCCTTCAGCTCGCGGCAGCAACGCGATCTCCTATTGCAACATCCCAGGGCCGATCCGCTGCCCCCTCATCCGCTCGGACCGTGTCAGCCCCCACCGCCGTTACCGCTCTCCTGAATACCGCGGCGCAGGTCGGCCAAGCCGTTCAAGCTTTGGATCAGCCCTCGGGGATGGGGGGCCTTCGGGTCAAGCTCCGCAACCGGGAAAACGAAAGGGAGTAACCGGCAAATGCCACAGTTCGCCGTCGCACCGATCCCAAGCCCCTGTCCGTTTTCCGGCCTGTGTCAAGGCCGCAAGCCGCACCGCGGTGGCGCAACGCGCCAGCCTTGCACACAGGCTGGGAAACGGAGAACCCGCCAGGATCGGAGTGACGGCAGGATGCAAGGTCAGCGGGTGAAATCACGCGGGTCGTTCGTAAGCCGTTATTCTGCTGACGGTTTTTGTCCTGTCGTTTCGCGCCTGTCAGCGCGGGTGATGCCATGTGAATTCGGCGGAATTCGGTGACAAAACAACGGAATGACGCCCGTTTCTGTGCCATGTGTCTGCACAGCAGGTGCATAGGGTGTGAAAAACCTATTTCTGTTTACCCATTCGGTCTGCGCTTGGAAACGACCATAGAATAGAGAGGGGCAATGCCAATCGGCCGGGTCCGAAAGAAAGAACCTGATCGCCGAGATAGACGACAAACGCTGTTCCCTTATACGACCGGCCAGGCCCCTCCGTGAGAAACCAATTGAGATGCCGAAAATCTTCCGCCGTTACGGAAGTTGATGCTTTGACTTCGAATAGAGCCAGTAAGCGTCCTGGCGCCTGCGCGACGATGTCAATTTCGTGGGGGGCTAAGCGCCAATGGTATAGCTCCCAGTGGCGGTCCAAGAAGGGGAGCGACTTTTCAAGCTCGCAGAAAACAAAGCTCTCCAGAATATGGCCTAATGCGACAGGATCGGCGCCGAGACCGAAGCTCTTGCTGTCTTCGCCGCGCAACGCCGTCGCGCAGCCCGTGTCCATGAAATGCAGTTTCGGGGACCTGACCTCCTTGCGCGCGCCCGAGGCCGTCCATGCGCCAAGGCGATGGACGATTCCAAGGCGCGAAAGAACGTCAAGATACGTGTTGACGGTCTCTTTTCGTGTGCCGAGGGCGCTACAAAGGCTCGTTACATTGAGTTCCTCGGCAGTGCGATGGGCGAGTTGATTGATCATCCGGCGCAGGGCATCGGGGCGACGCACCTCGGCGACCGGCGCGATGTCGCGCTCCACAATACTGTCAATGTAGGATGCGTAGCGCCCGATACGGTCACGATCACGAAGCGACCGAATTTCCGGAAAACCACCACGGATGACAAAATCAACGGCGTCCGATCTTTGAAATGATGCTGGCGAGGGAAGGCGCCGTGCAATGACGCTCGGCTCGGCACCGACAACATCCAGCAGTCGGCATGGCCCCATGCGCATGATTTCTGCAGCGCTCAATGGGCGCAGCGTCAGCGTTGAAACGCGGCCAGCCAAACTGTCGAGGGCCTTTGGCGTCGTGAAAACGTTCGAGGAGCCTGTCAGGACGAATTGGCCGGCGCGCCGATCTCTGTCCACAATTCGCTTCAGGGCGAGCGTAATTTGGGGTAGGCGCTGGACTTCGTCGATGACGATTGGCAACCCGGTTGGCCGGGTCTCTGCCGACAAAGTGTGGAGCTGGCCATAGGAATCGAGCGCCAAGGAAGCAAGGAGGGTCTCGTCATCGAGGTCGAGATAGCGGGCGGCTTCAACCATGTCCCTAACAAGCGTCGTCTTACCCGCTTGCCGTGGGCCAACAATGTTCAGCACGCGCGTTATGCGCAATGTGCGGGTGAGGATTTCGGCGAGGTGGCGAGGAATAATGTCCATCGGCCTTTGACCTGAAAAAGCGCTATTAGCTATGAGAAAAATTGGCGATTAGTCAATCGGAAAAATGGCTATTAGCAAACCGCAAAATCGGCCGCGTATCCTGGCGGCCCAACACTTGTCTCAGTCGCTACCGGAATCAAATCACTGCGCCGCTTGGTGAAGCGGGACGACAACGCCAGCCTTTGCCTCCCCCATCAACTCCGCCGCGCGATTCGCCACGGCGTCTGCCGCGGCCAGAAGAACAGCGTCCGCCGAATGAATGTAACGGCTGGTGATCGACTGTCCCTTGTGCCCGACCAGCGCGGCGATAGTCGGCTCGCTATACCCAAGGTCGGCCGCAAGGCTGGCAAAGGAATGGCGCAGCACATGCGGCGTGATGTCGGAAGGCAACTCGCCCAATGCCGTGATGCGCGCGAACAGGCGGGGAAAGCCGCTCATGCGACCGTCACCGCGTGAGGCAATAAACACCAATTCGTTGGATTCATCGACGCTGCGAAGCACGTCACAGGCAGCGTTTGACAATGGCCGGACGCTGCGGCCGGTCTTGGTGTCGCCCAAGGTTGCCGTGCGGCGCACAAGATCAAGCTCCTGCCATTTGAGGCCCAACGCTTCTCCGCTGCGCCAGCCGGTGAGGATGAGGAAGCGTGTAACCGCGATTGCGGGGGACCAAATTTTGGCTTCTTTCGCCTTTCGCAAGGCATCGCCGAACGCCTTGTATTCCTGATCGTTCAAGCGCCGCTCGCGATGGCCATCTGCGAAACGGACAACGCCATGCACGGGATTGTCTCTGCATATGCGATGGCGCACCGCGTAGGTAAAGATCGCTCCGAGCAAGCCGAGGGTGCGGCTGGCCGTTCCCTTGCCGCCGCGCACCAAGGCCAAGCCGCGCTTCTTGGCGGTTTTGACGCGCGCCTTTGTCTTTCCTTCGGCGACCGCGTGCATGAAATCCTCAACATCCTCACGCGTCACGGCCGCAGCCTTCAGCGTGCCAAGCAGCGGCTTGATATGGCGCTCGATGCGCCCTTTGTCCGTCGCCAAGGTGCTTGGCTTCTTGGCGATCTTCCGGCGCGTGAGCAATCGTCCGGACTCAGCATCCCTAATGTAGAGGTCGCACAACTCGCTGACGGTCGCGGCTTTGCGTTTTGTGGATTTTTGGTTAGCCGGGTCAGCCTTGTCGATGACCTCGCCCAGAAGCCGCTTGGCTTCCTCGCGTGCCCTGTCCGGCGTCCAGGGTGAGCCGTGACGGCCGATGGTGAACCAGCGCTGGCGGCCGTCGGTCGTACGGTATTTGAGGACGTAGGAAACCACCGCCCCCTTCTGGCGGCGGGCGCCGAAGCCGCCCACGACACCATCCCAGACGGTCTCGCCCTCGCTCAACTTCTGAATATCTCTGAGCCCAATCCGCTTTTCGCTCATGCGTGATCTCGATTTTTACGGCATTGAAGGCGGCAAATAGCTACCAAAGTGAGTCGGTTTCCACGGCCCTAGCTACCACGCTTTTGTAGCTAAGTTGGCCTCTTTGCCCTTAAAGGCAGTGGTCAGCTAGCTACCACATAGCTACCAAAGTGAGTGCAAATGGTAACAAACTTGCGCAATCAAAGGCAATGGTCAACTGCACTAAATGCCGATAAAATATAGCTTATATCAATCTCCAGCAAATGCGAGCTACCACGCACAAAGCGCGCATTTTGCCCTCCGAAGGCAGAGGTCAAGCGCTTTTGGATGCTGAGGAAAATATATATCTACAACAAAATCAATGCCTTGCGAGCCACATACATTTTACTTTGAGCCCTCGAAAATCTCGCGTAAGCACCGCGTAAGCAAAACAGGGTGCGATGAGGGGTAGTGCTGATAGTGCCAGCGTAGCGAACGAGCGCTGATCGCAGCGGAATGAATCCGAGAATGATTGGGATTTGACCCAGCGTTGTACCGTTGACCTGGGTTGGTCGTTGGGACTAGGTGAAGTTTAAGGGCACCCGTAGCTCAGATGGATAGAGCGTCGGCCTCCGAAGCCGAAGGCCACAGGTTCGAATCCTGTCGGGTGCACCATATTTCATAACAACATCTGGCATTTAGAGAGACCGCGCTCGCCCGGCGCCCCTCGGAAATTTGCAAAGGGCCGCGCTAGGGGGCAATGGGCGGCGGGTTTTACTGTCTGGCGCGCACTCTTTGGTGTGGAACGTAGGCCGGGTTAGGGGATTGGGCTTACGGCTCGACCGACGCTTCACAGCGGATGCAGTTCGGCCACAAGATCGGCCAACACATCGGCCAGTGACATAGAGTTATTCAGAAATACTGTTTATAGAGAGCGTGTTGTCAGTCTCTAGGATCGGCCAACACCCATGTCTGACGTCGAGACCCCGTTTCGCATCGAACCTGCCCGACTCGAAGAGCCTTCCGAGGCGATGGCCGATTTGGCTGCGGAAATCGCTTCCGCCTCAACGGCGCTGGGCCGGGCGCTGCATCCCAAGACCGCCGCAAATCTGGCGAGCCTCGTGCGGGTGATGAACTGCTACTACTCAAACCTGATCGAAGGCCATAACACCCATCCGCGCGACATTGAGCGCGTGTTGAAGGGCGAGCTTGATGAGGCCCCCGAGCGCCGCAATCTTCAGCTCGAAGCAGTCGCACATATCCGCGTCCAGGCCGAGATCGACGCTATGGCAGCCGCGGGCACATTGTCGGAACCGGCGTCGCAGGACTTCATCCTCTGGCTTCACCGGGAGTTCTACCGGGACGCTCCCGCAGAGATGCTGCGCGTCGGCGAGGGCAGCAAAGCTTTTCTGATAACCCCAGGGGTATGGCGCTCTGGGGAAGAACAGGACGTTGCGGTCGGTCGACACATCCCGCCGTCCAGCGACCGGGTACCCGATTTCATGGATGTCTTCGCATCGCGCTATCGGCTCGCACCACTCGGCAAGGCCGGACGCATTCTGGCCATTCCGGCAGCGCACCACCGGTTCAACTACATTCACCCCTTCGCGGACGGCAACGGGCGTGTCAGCCGCTTGATGAGCCACGCGATGGGCCTTCAGACCGAGATTGGCGCGCATGGCCTATGGTCGGTCTCACGCGGCTTAGCCCGCGGCTTGGAAAGCCGCACCGAGTACAAGCTGATGATGGATCACGCCGACACACCGCGGCAGGGTGATCTGGACGGGCGGGGGAATCTCTCCCAGCGGGCCTTGGGCGAGTTCGTGATCTGGTTTCTGAAAGTCAGCCTCGATCAGATTTCCTTTATGGCCGGGCTGTTCGAGATCGAAACACTGGCCCGGCGTTTGCACACATTGGTCGAGCGCAACGAAAGCTTGAAGCCAGAAGCAACCAAGCTGCTCGAAGAGGCCTTAATCCGTGGCGAGTTCGAGCGTGGCGATGCCGCCCGGATCACGGGCCTGCCGGAACGCACGGCGCGCCGGGTTCTCAACGACGCTGTGGCCGCGGGCCTGCTCGCTTCGGAAACCCCGAAAGGGCCTGTGTCCCTGCGCTTTCCGCAAGCGACCCTCGATGTCTTATTCCCACGTCTTTATCCGCAAGTGTGATATTCGTTCATAAGGGGAGTGACATACGGAGATCGCGTCGGCTGCGTTGTAGTCTGTCTGCAGGAGTTGTGATTCGGGAAAGATACCTTGAAGGGGTCCCGCTGCCATTGGTATCTGACGCTGGTTCTGTCGGGCTGCTATACGGTTGCCTTCATCGACAGGGCACTGGTGGGGGTCGCCGGGGTTGCCATCCAGCATGACCTTCGGCTGAGCGATTTTAATTTCGGGCTTCTGCACGGCACTGCTTTTGTGTTGCTGTTCTGCGCCGCCGGCATTCCACTGGGCTGGCTGGCGGATCGTTTCGATGCGCGTGTGCTGATTGCGGCCGCATTGCTGTTCTGGACGGCAATGACCGCCTTGTGCGGCTTGGCACCGACGCTGCTGGTGTTTTTCTTGGGCCGCGTGGGTGTCGGGCTTGGGGAAGCCGCTCTGGTTCCGGCCGGAATGTCGCTTTTGGGCGGCAGCGTGCCGCGGCAGCAGCTTGCCCGGGCGGTGGCGATCTTTCTGCTCGGTGCCGCCTTAGGCAATGCCATTGCCTTGTTCGCAGGCGGCTCGCTGCTTGGTTTTTTCGGCGCCGCGCCGGTCTTTGCGCTGGCGCCGTGGCGGACGCTTTTTCTGCTGGCCTGCCCGCCGGGTCTCCTTATGGCGGCGCTTATCCTTTCGATACCGAGGCCGGCACGCCAAGGCCGCGAGGGCGATTGGACCTTGCGCAGTGCCGTTGCTGCGATCCGGGAAAAAGCGGCGGCCTATGGCTATCTGACAGTGGCGACGGCCTGCAATGTGCTCTTGGCGCAGGCCCAGGCGGCATGGCTTCCGATCTTTTATAGCCGTCATTTCGGCTTGGCCCCAGCCCGCGCCGCCAGCCTGATCGGGCTCTTGTTCCTGCTCTCGGCGCCCCTTGGCCAGTGGCTGGGCGGAAGCCTCATCGACAGCCTGCAAAAACGCGGCGCCGCGGCGCCGGCCAATACACTGCTGATGCTTTGCATGGCCCTGGCACTGCCGCTGGTGATAGTGTTCACGACCGCCAATAGCTTGGCGGTATCAGAGGTCGGCTATGGGCTATTCAATCTGGTCGTTTCCGCGGCGGCACCCGCCGGACTCACCGGCTGGCAACTTCTGACATCGCCTTCCCGGCGCGGCGTGACGATCGGTTTGCTCGTGGCCCTCGTCACCTTCGTGGGGGTTGGGATCGGGCCCGCGGCGATCGGCTTTCTTACCGACCATCTGTTCGGCGATGAGCGCAAGATTGGCCTTTCGCTTTGCTTGGTTTTTTCCTGCGCCGCCGGGCTGGGCTGTTGGGCCGCAAGAAAAGGCCGCGCGCCTTTCGCCGCCGCGCTGGCCCACCAGCCACCCGATGGCACAGCGCTGGTTTGAGCGTACCGCGCCCGCACTAGAGGACTGGAGCAACCGGACCATTGTCCAAAGCGGCGGACAAAACGACAAGACGGCGCCCGGACTGTCTCCTTACCGTGAGCGTGACACGCAAGAGCGGACAAGACCCATGCCGATCATCGCACAACCCGTCGCAGCCCCGCGTCTGCTAACCGCGGGTGACCACACCCTCATCATGATCGACTTCCAGTCGCAAATGTCGTTCGCGACCAAATCCATCGACGCGGTGACCTTGCGCAACAACGCCGCGCTGGTGGCACGCGCAGCCGCCGGTTTCGACGTCTCCACCATCCTCACAACCGTTGCCGAGAAGACCTTTTCCGGACCGATGTATGAGGAGATCACCGAAGCCTTCAAAGGTCAGAAGCTGATCGACCGCACATCGATGAACACCTGGGAAGACGCCCATGTCATCGAACAGGTCAACGCCATCGGCAAAACCCGGATCGTGCTGGCTGGGCTTTGGACCTCTGTCTGCATTGTCGGACCGGCTTTGTCTGCGCTGGCGCAAGGCTTTGAAGTCTATGTCGTTGCCGATGCCTGCGGCGATGTCTCAGACGAAGCCCATGACCGCGCCATGGACCGCATCATTCAGGCGGGCGGGCAGCCGATAACCGCGCTGCAATATCTGCTCGAACTGCAGCGCGATTGGGCCCGCACGGAGACCTACGAGCTGACCACCGGCATCGCCAAGAAGTTCGGCGGCAGTTATGGCCTTGGCATCATCTACGCCCGCGCCATGTTCGGCGGGCATGGCGGCTAGCGATGAAAATTTATCTCTTCTCTCTTGGTGCGGGCGTCCTGGTTGGGGTTGTCTACAGCCTGTTGCAGGTGCGCTCGCCGGCGCCGCCGCTGGTGGCTTTGGTGGGATTGCTGGGCATTCTGATCGGCGAGCAAGTGCTTCCCGTCAGCCGCAACATCCTGGCCGGTGAACCGTGGCGCGTCGCCTGCACCAAAGCACAGACCGTGGCCCATCTCTTCGGCCAGCTTCCCGGCCATAACCGGCAACCGCCCGACGGCGGCAAGGCGGAGACATGAGCGCAGCGCCGGATCTCATCCTTCACCATGGGCGCGTCACCACCCTGGACCGCGCCAATCCGGCCGCCGAAGCTGTGGCGGTTAAAGATGGGATTTTCACGGCGGCGGGACGGAACGAAGAGGTCATGCCGCTGGCCGGCGCCATGACGCGGCTGATCGATCTTAAAGGCCGCCGCGTGCTGCCGGGGCTGATCGACAACCATCTGCACATCATCCGCGCTGGTCTCAATTTTAATCTGGAGCTGCGCTGGGACGGCGTGCGGCGTTTGGCGGATGCCATGGCCATGCTGAAAAAACAGGTCGCGATCACCCCGCCGCCGCAATGGGTGCGGGTGGTGGGCGGCTTCACCGAACATCAATTCGCCGAAAAGCGGCTGCCGACCATCGAAGAGTTGAACGCCGTCGCACCCGATACGCCGGTATTCCTGCTCCATCTCTATGACCGCGCCATCCTCAACGGGGCCGCGCTGCGCGCTGTCGGCTATAGCAAGGAGACGCCCAATCCGCCGGGCGGCGAGATCGTCCGCGATACCCATGGCAACCCCACGGGATTGCTTCTGGCGCGGCCCAATGCCGGAATTCTGTACGCGACGCTGGCCAAGGGCCCGAAGCTGCCCTTCGACTATCAACTGAACGCGACACGCCATTTCATGCGCGAACTGAACCGGCTGGGCGTTACCGGCGCCATCGATGCGGGCGGCGGGTTCCAGAATTATCCCGACGATTATGCCGTGATTCAGAAGCTGTCCGACGATGGCCAGCTCACCATCCGGCTCGCCTACAACCTCTTCACCCAGAAGCCCAAAGCGGAGAAAGAGGATTTCCTCAACTGGAGCCGTACCTCGAAGTACAAGCAAGGGACCGATTATTTCCGCCACAATGGCGCCGGTGAGATGCTGGTTTTCTCGGCGGCCGATTTCGAAGATTTCCGCGAGCCGCGGCCGGACATGCCGCCGGAAATGGAAAGCGATCTCGAAGCGGTGGTGCGCATCTTGGCCGAGAACCGCTGGCCATGGCGGATGCACGCGACCTATGACCAGACCATCGCCCGCGCCCTCGACGTCTTCGAGCGCGTCAGCCGCGATATTCCGTTTGACGGTCTGCACTGGTTCTTCGATCACGCCGAGACGATCTCGGAACGCTCGATGGACCGCGTTGCCGCGCTCGGCGGCGGTATCGCGGTGCAGCACCGTATGGCCTATCAAGGCGAATATTTTGTCGAGCGTTACGGCAGTGCCGCTGTGGAAGCGACGCCGCCTTTTGCGCGCATGCTGGAGAAGGGCATCAAGGTTTCCGCTGGCACCGATGCGACGCGGGTCGCCTCCTATAATCCGTGGGTGTCGCTGTCGTGGCTGGTGACCGGTCGCACCGTTGGCGGGATGCGGCTCTATCCGCAGAAGAACTGCCTCGACCGTGAAACGGCGCTGCGGATGTGGACCGAGAATGTGACCTGGTTCTCCAACGAGGAGGGCCGCAAGGGCCGCATCGCGCCAGGACAATTCGCCGATCTGACTGTGCCCAGCCGCGATTATTTTTCCTGTACGGAGGATGAGATTGCTGATCTGACCTCCGACCTCACCCTGGTTGGCGGCAAGGTCGTTTACGGCGCGGGCGATTTCACCCAATACGATGAGACCGCGATGCCGCCAGCGATGCCAGACTGGTCGCCGGTGCGTAGCTTTGGCGGCTATGGCGGTTGGGGCGATCCGGCCATCACGCAAAACGCGGCGGCACACTGCGCCTGCAGCCATACCTGCCATGTTCATGGTCATGACCATGCGCGCGCGTGGTCTTCGGGCCTGCCTGCCGGCGATCTTGCCGGTTTTTGGGGGGCGCTCGGCTGCGCCTGCTGGATGTGACATGGCAGATCCACGCTGGGTCGATGCCGTTCTGGATTGGCGCTGGACCTGGCCGCTGGCCCGGCTGGCGTTGACCGGCGCTTATATCCTGGGCGGCCTCACCAAGCTTTTCGATTTTTCCGCGGCAGTGGCCGAGCAGCAGCATTTTGGGCTTCATCCACCGTTGTTATGGGCGATGATCACCATCGTTGTGGAGCTTGTGGCGCCCGCGCTTATCGTGAGCGGGCGCTTGGTTTGGCTGGGCGCGGGCGCCCTGGGGGTCTTGACGGCGATCGCGAGTTTTGTCGCCAATGATTTCTGGAACCTGCAGGGTCAGGCGCATTTCATGGCGCTCAACGCCTTCTTCGAACATATCGGCCTGATCGCCGGGTTCGTCATGGCGGCGCTGATCGCCGAACACGAAAAACGCCACCGGACCGCTTGAAGGAGTAAGTCATGCGCCGTACCGCCATCGTCATCGTCATCGCCGTACTCGCCAGCGGGCAGGCCATTGCCACACCAGATTATTCTGTTGGCCCGCAATACGACACCACCCATGTCTATGTCGCGCCCGCCGATTTTGACCGCTTCATGGCGAGCTTTACGGCCACGTTCGGCGGCACGCTATCCAAGCAGGGCGTCTTCACCGTCACGCCGACACCCAGCAAAACCATGTCGCAGCTGGCGCTGACGCCCGCGGGAACGATTTCGACCTTTGGCTTCCAGACCCCGGTGCCTTATCCCTTTGGGGCCGAGCGCACGGGGTATCTGGTGTCGAACTTCGATGCTGCCGTCAAAGCCGCGCGCGCCGCCGGCGCCGAGGTGATCGTGGCGCCGTTTCCCGATCCCATTGGACGCGACGCCGTGGTGACCTGGCCGGGCGGCGTGAATATGCAGATCTATTGGCACAATACGGTGCCGTCTTATCCGGCCCTGGCGACTGTTCCAGAGAACCGCGTCTATGTCTCGCCGGACCGTGTTCGCGCTTTCGTGCATGACTTCGCCATCTTCGCCCATAGCAAGATCGTTTCGGATGCAGCCAAGGCGCCGGGCGTCGAGATCGGCAGACCTGGCGAAAACTATCGCCGCATCCGCATCACCTCAGGCTTCGGCAAAATGACCGTGATCGTGACCGATGGCCATTTGCCGTTTCCGTATGGCCGTGAAATGACCGGCTATGAGGTCAAGGATCTTGATGCGACGCTGGCGAAGGCTGTGGCATCCGGTGCTTCTGTGCTGGTGCCACCCACTTTGTCCGATCATCGCAACGCTGCGATGGTGCAGTTTCCGGGCGGCTATATCGCCGAGATCCATGCCCCTGCGGACGGCGCGCCCTGAGACGCGCGGCTGGACTGGCCCTGGCGTTCCTGACCGTCGGGGTGTCGGCGCTTGCCGAGGAGGCGGGGCAGCGCCCCGCGATTCTGTTCAATCGCTGGCAGGAGGATTGGTCGGTGCTTGCCGGTCCAGCGGTGCCGCGCGAGCCGCTCGATACTCTCAAATATATCCCGCTCTCGGCCCAGGATCCGAAGACCTATCTGTCCTTCGGCGCCAATCTGCGCGAACGCTTTGAAAGCATCGACGCCGTGTCGTTCGGTGCCGGAGGTGCCAAGGCGCAATCCTATGTCATCAGCCGTTTGGAAGCCCATGCCGATCTGCGCCTCGCCGATCAGCTTCAGGCCTTCGTTCAGTTGCAGAGCGAGTTCGCACCCGGCAAGACGGTGATCACCCCGGTGGATCGTAACCGCCTCGATCTCGAACAGGCTTTCGTCACCCTGACCGAGCCCATCGGCGGCGGGCTGTTTCGCTTGCGGGTCGGGCGCCAGCAAATCGGCTTTGATCTGCAACGCTTCATCTCGGCACGCGATGGGCCCAATATACGCCAGTCCTATGACGCGATATGGGCCGATTACGAAACGGGGCCGTGGCGCCTCGTCGGGTTCTGGAGCCAGCCGGTACAGAACCGCGACCGCCGCGCTTTCGACGATTTCAGCAGCGGGCACTTGACCTATGGCGGCCTGCGGGCCGAGCGCAAAATCCTCGAAGAGGCGGAACTCGCGGTCTATCTTTCGCAATTCAAGCAGGATAACGCACGCTTTGCCTCCGTCAGCGGCAATGAGCGCCGCAACATCGCGGATATGCGTTTCGCCGGGAAGGCGGCTTCGTTCGATTGGGACATCGAAGCGATGGGGCAGAAGGGGCGTATAGCAGGCCAATCCATTGCGGCCTGGGCCTTCGGCAGCCGCGCCGGATATACCTTTGCAGAGGCCCTCTGGATGCCGCGTCTGGGCTTACAGGCCGACGCCGCCTCCGGCGATCACAATCCGCATGATGACACCCTGGGAACCTTCAATCCGCTTTTTCCGAATGGCTATTACGTGACGCTGGCGGGCTTTACCGGCTACACCAATTTTATCCATCTGAAACCGTCGCTGACGCTGCACCCGGCACCGGCATTTAGCGTTATGCTGGCAGCAGCGGCGCAGTGGCGCGAAACCACCGCCGACGCGGTTTATACCCAGCCCGATGTTGCGGTTGCCGGGACAGCCGGACATGGCGGCGCCTATACCGGCTGCTATGTGCAGGCGCGCGCCGATTGGCAGATCACGCCGCATCTGTCGAGCGCGGTTGAGGCCGTCCGCTTCAAAGCCGCAGATGCTCTGCGCGCCGCCGGTGGCCGTGACGGCAGTTATATTGGCGTGGAAGGAAAATTCGGATGGTGAGTTTGCCCACGACCCGCGCCATTGAAAGGCGCATTCCGCTCTTGCTCAGCATCAATGGCGGCTATGTCGACACGACGAGCTTCCTGGCGCTGCATGGCCTCTTCGCCGCGCATGTCACGGGCAATTTCGTCACGCTCGGTGCTGCCTTGGTGCTGGGAACGTCCGGCACTTTGGTCAAGCTTCTGGCGTTGCCGATGTTTTGTGCCGTGATCATCGCCGCCCATTTGCTCAGCTTCGCGCTGCGCCGCAGGGGCATTGCGGTGCTGCGGACGATGCTGCTGCTAAAGCTGATATTGCTTTTCGCCGCCGCCGTGCTGGCGGTGCGCCACGGCCCGTTTGCAGACGGCGACGGTGCGCCCGCTCTCCTCACCGGCATGGTTTTGGTGGCCGCCATGGCGATCCAGAATGCCGCGCACCGCATTCATTTTCCGAAGGCCCCACCCAGTACCTTGATGACCGGCACCACCACGCAGATCATGATCGACATTGCCAATTTGCTGCATGGTAAGAGCGCCAACGATGACGTCGCCGCGACACGGACACGGGTGCGGCAATTGTCGGCCAGCCTTGCTGCCTTTGCCTTTGGCTGCGGCGCGGCGGCATTGGCTTTTGCGTTCCTGCAGGAGGGTAGTTTCTTCTTTCCGCCAGCTGTGGCCTTGCTGGCCTATCTCTTCGCTCCCCGCGCCGATGCAGCACCGGCTTAGAGCAAAATCGGATTCTGTCGCACTTTTCCGGTTGCGCTCTAGCTTCGCCGCGACCGGCGCCAAACCGCTGGCGTTTGCCGCGTCATCTTCGCGAAAACACGGCTGAGATGGCTCTGGTCGGTAAAGCCACAGGCGGCAGCAATGTCCGCAATCGCGCTGTCCGAGCCGCGCAAAAGCTGCTGCACACGCTCCAGCCGGTAACGCTGCAGCCATTGGTGGGGCGCGCACCCGGTCGCTTTCTTGAAGCCCTGTGCGAAGTGTCCGCGCGACAGGCCGCAAGCCTTCGCCACATCCGCAAGGGTGATGCGCTCGGCATGACGCGCGCTCATGAACTCCAGAGCCCGGCGCAACTGGGCGGGGGACAGCCCTGCGGCGGAGGGAGAACGCACGCCGCCATAGCGGCTCGCAAGATGGCTGAGCGCGGCCAGCGATACGTAATCGACGAATAACGGATCGGCCTGTCCCGGACGCTCGAGCGAGGGGCGCAGGGCGGCGGCCAAGCCTTCCAACACCTTGTCGCGCGTTCCCGGCGGGCAGCGCAGTTCGTCGATGCGGCGCGCGCCATGCTCGAAGGCAAAGGCGTCCAAAGCCGCACGCGGAATATAGAAGGTGAGCGCTTCGTGGGGATGGCTGACAAGCGCCGAGAATTCGCGTTCCAGATTCACGATGCGGATCGCATTGGCAGGATAGCCCTGCGCCACCACGCGGCGCCCGCCCGCCCACAATTCGTGGTGCGGCGTATCGGTGAGATACATCGCCAGGGCAAAACTGTCTTCGGCGGGGATACGGGCGGACATGCCCATCTGGCGCGCCCCGATAGACAGGCGGCTGATGGCGATGCGCGAGCTGTGCAAGGGACGCGCCACGAGGCTGGGAACACCGCTCAACCCGAAACTGTTGGCGATCACATCGCCGTAATTGCGTTGCTGACTACCTTGCGCCATTTGCGGCAAATGCTACTCGCTTCCGGCTGAACCCTACCAAAGTTTATTCTAGCCGAAGGATAGGAATGCGCCATAGCGCGATTGCGTTACGTTAAGTCCGCTTTGTCGAAGACAGTGATCTGCCTGGGAACCCGCTATGCAAACGTCAGCGCGTCTTTGCGGCGGGACTGGAAGCGTATTCCATCAGCCAATAGGGGCCGCTTTCGCCGATCTCCCGAAAACCAAGCCTATCGTAGAGGTGTCGGGCGGGATTGAATTTTTCGACATGTATGCTGGCGGTCTTGCCGCAATCGCTGGCCTCTGCCAGCACGGCTTCCAAGAGGGCGCGTCCGACGCCCGCATTGCGCACTTCCGCCAGCAGAGAGATGTCGACAATGCGGTGGTCCCCCGGTCCACGGAAGATGTAAAGACGGCCTACCGGCGTTCCGCAGCGTTCTATGATGGAAAATTCCGCGTCGAAATAGTGTTCGGTGTAATGGTGATATTGCAAGGCGAACTGGCTGACGAGAAATTGCCGCTTGGCCTCTTCGGGCCAATCAAGAGGAGCGATTTCCGCCTCCCGCACGCTCCTATAGAGCCGTTCGAGAAAATCGTAATCGCTCTCGCGCTGCGGGCGCAAAGCAAAGCCCTCCGCCTTCAGGACGGCCGGAACCTCAAGCAAACAATCCTGCGTCACCGGCCTCGACGACGGCATCATGGCCTCTGCGGATAAATACCAGCCAGTGAGATGCAGAAGTTCATCGGTAAGTAGGGCTGCATATTGGGATGCCCTACGCTTTGACCGTAGGTGCTCAACGCCGGATTGCGGAAGGCGACTTGATTGGCGGCGGCATAGGGCACGTAGGTATCAAAGCCTTCTGGCGCGGAGCCGCCGACATAACCGCGTCCGAGCCAAGCATTCGTCGGAGTGCCGAGGCGATCTGTATTCGTCCCCGTAGACTGCCCGGTAAAGGTATGATTATGAAGGGGCATTTCGCTCGACAGCAGAGAAACTGTGGGGGCCCCTGGCGCCTCCCCGACATCCCGCGGCGTAAGCCCGGTGCCAGTGCCCTGCCCCATCGGTGCGGCGCCGGGATTGCCCGGCGAGGACGCCAAATTTGGCAGATTGAATGTCGTCGTTCCATTGCCGCCATACAGTGTGCCGATGAGCGAAAACAATGTTGTCTGTTGCTGGATTGGAACCTGCTGCCCATTGCACCACGCCCATTCATATGGCGCGAAAGCATAGGGGAGTATGCGGATTTCACCGATGAAGCTATCCATGACGAATTTCGCTCCCTAATTTCGCGTCGGGTAGATGCCGTTCCAGGCAATGATGAACGTGACGACAACGCTTGGCATGATGTTCGGATGAGGCGGCGCTACCGGGGTGCCCGAAGCTTCCACCGTATTGCCGTCCAACACTTTCGGTTGGGCTGGATTTGGCAGCGTCAAAAGAAAATTCTCTGCCGGAGCCGTCGTGGCAGCCAAGTTCACCGTCGTTCCCGGCGTCACCGTCGTGGCAGCCGCGGTGGTGACGTTCACAAGATGATTATGGCTGGGAAGCTGCGCCAAGCTGAGCGGTACATTCTCCACCCCGCCGGTTCTGCCGATGATATACGGACTCAATCCCGGACCGGTGCCTTGATGGATAGGAATGCGGCCGCGGAAATCCGGCACGCCGAAGGTCCTGATACCGTCGCCGCCGAATTGCGTTCCAAGCAGCGTGTACAGCGCCTCGTAATTCGGGACCGGCAACAACGAGCCATCACACATCTGCCAACCAAGCGGCGCGTAGGTGCCGGCGAACATGCGAATCTCACCAACATAAGGATCCATCGTCTTGTCTCTCGCTGAATGTTGCTCTTGGCCCAAACACCGCGGTGCGGCTTACGAGCGAGACGGAAAAAGACCTTGCAGGGCAATGCAATAATTGACGACCGCAAAGGGCTGAATGTTGGGATGGGGTTGACCTGATCCCGCCATCGAGATCGTCCCTGCGGCCAAGGTCGCATTCGTCGGAGTCGAGCCGTAAATCGGGTAGATATTCTTGCTCACAAGGCCAGGCTTGGCGACCGCCAAGACATTGGCGGCAGCGCTAAGCGCCGTTGCGGTTAGCGTCGATGCCTTGAGGGTATGCGTATGCGCGGGAGCCGTCGTTGAATCCAGCACCACAGTCTCGGCGCCGCCAGATTTGCCCTGGATGGTGTTGTCTCCACCGGCATGAACCGGGGCGCGGCTGCGCAAATCGGGAAGATTGAATGTGGTCGATCCGTTGCCGCCGAAGGTTGTTCCCAGCAAGGCGAACAGGGCCTGATTTTGGGTGATGCCCAGGGTGCCCCCATCGCATTGCGCCCAACCTTTGGGAGGCCAGTTGAAACCAAAGGCGCGAATTTCGCCGAGGAAGTATTCTGACATTGCCACTCCCGCTAAAGTTGCATAAGTCACAGCGACGCTCGTATTGGGAGCACAACTTTTGGGATTGGTCAAATGTAATTTTGTATCCTTGCGTGTATTTTACGGAACGAGAGCGGATTCGCTTGGCAGGGGAAACGGCGCTGCTATTCTACCAAGCGTATTGGGATCTGGGGTTGCACATGAGCGAGTCAAAAAACCTTGCCGCAAGTCGGGATGAGGGCTTGGTTTCCACTCTGCGTCGCGAATGGGTCAGGCCAGAATTTCATGCCATTCCGCTGACCACGGCTGAGAACGGGACCGGAGCCGTGAACAACCCTCTGGACGGGGTCACTAGTGCTTCGGCATAGGCCGTAGTATTTTAGGGTTCGCCCTCAACGTGGCGGATGAATCGCCCCAGAGCGATGCTGCGCAGCAGCACACCATCCTCGAACTGCCGGGTTGTGGTCTTCGCGGCGATTGCTTCATCCCAGAGCGTAAGCGCTTCTCGCATTTTGGGGAGGTCCAAGAAGGCTGAAGCGCTTGGGTTCGTGCGGCAGCTATCAATTTCGTCAAGAAGGAGTTGCCGCGACTTCACGGCCGTTTCATGCCAATCCGCTGCTTGGCGGCCGCGCGACTTTTCCTGAAGCAGAGCCTCAGGCAATGCCCCCTTCATGGCACGCCGCAGAAGCCGCCTAGTCACACCGCGCTGTAGAAACTGGGCATCCGGAATCGCATAGCAGAATTCCATCACCCGCTTGTCCCCGGTGGGGTCGCGCAAGTCGACATCCCAAGCCGCCAGCGCACCGCCGAAGATGAACGCCTGATCGCGCTGCGAATACCGTGCCATGATTGTCTGGCGGTCTTCGCGGGTCATCCTGAAACCACTGATGGCCCTGCGACGATCCAATTTGTGCTTTGCCGCGAAGTTGGGATTGACGAAGTTGAAGAACGTGAGCGCATCGGGCCGGCCCATCGCGCGCTCGATGAAATGCCGGATATCGGGAGGGACGAACCCTGCGAATGTCAAATTCATGAGATTGCGCACGGATCGGCCTTCGCCTCGCAACGCTGCCCATTCCTGCGCGACAGCCGCAAACTGTCCTTGCCGAAAGAGCGTGGCCAGCCGGTCATGCCCGCTGTAACTGGCGGTAAGGTTTCCAGACAGGCCGGCCAGCATGACCCGAACACCACGCTCGCGCGCTTGGCGATGCAAAGCATAGGACCAGCCCGCATTATGGATATCCCGCCGCGGCTGTTCAAAGTCCGTTGCGAAGTCGTCAAGCCCGCGGAAGTCCCATCTTCCAGAATTGTGGATGAAGACGTGATCGATATTTGCAAACCTTGCCGCGACGGCCGCGGCCAGCGGTCCCTCGTCTGCGATTTGCCCGGCAATTTCGACAGCGGGCTTCCATCCCTTCGGCGGCACATGGGTAAACGCGGTCAAGCGTTTGTTGCGGCCAGCCAGGAGACCGGCGGCTGTGGCCGTCACGCTGGAACTATCCCATCCGCTGCTCAAATGGCTGCCAATGGGATGAAGGGTGCGAAGACGGCATGCCACCGCTTCGTCGAACACTTCGCGAAAGGCTTCGACATAGTCGTCATCGTTTGGAAAGCGAAGCGCGCGGGTCTGATCGAGGCGCCAATACTCTTGCGGCCGGATTCCTAGACGGGTGACCGCCAAACTGTGGGCAACGGGGACACGGCAGATGTCGCGATAAAATGTCTTATCCGGGATATGCCGCTGCAGGCACAGGTGCCGAATGACGGAGTCCTCGTCGAGGCGGCGCGGAACGCTGGCGTGGGTGAACAAAGCCGACGGCATGGTCGCGAAAATGAAGAAATTATCCGTACAGTGATAAACCAGCGGCCGCCTGCCGAAATGGTCTCGCGCCAGGAACAGCGTGCGCTTTTCGCTGTCCCAAACCGCGAAGGCAAAATCGCCCAGCAGGTATTGAGGACAGTCCGCGCCCCATTTTTCGAAGGCGCCAAGCACATAGGCGCTATCGGGCAGGCCGCGGGCGCGTTCGGAGGCAAGTGCCAGGCTGCGGGCCAGATCGGCCCGGTTATCGAGTCGCCCATCGAACACCAGCTTGAAACGCCCACCGCCGCCGGTGAGCGGCTGCTGGTCCGCATAATCTTCCTGGTGCAGAATGGTTTGCCGCCAGCCCAGCGCCACAGCGCCGCCGTCCCACACATTTTCGCCGTCGCGGCCATGCAGCGCCAGAGCAGCGATCGCCTTGCGCACGACCGGGCCTGCGGCGCCACCCCGCCAATCGATCATCCCCACAATGGCGCTCATCATTCCGTCTTCTTGTTAAAGCGGGTGGATTGTTCTTCCGAAGGAAGGCCACAGAAGATGCCGGCAACGAGCTTTCGCTCCCCAGCCCATATTTTACAGTGGCGCCGATACCGTATGCAGACGCGCAAGGCTCGGCTCAATGATACGTTGGGCAAGCGCACGCACATATTCGTTTGCCGTGATCTGCTTAAGTTCCGAATCGTCGCTATAGGTGCGCTTTTCCGTCCCGGTGTTTTGCTTGGCATAGAACAGCGATAATTCCTGCATTTTCCGGATATCCTCGGCATCTATCCTTAAGCCAAAGTGGGGTGCAATTTTTTCCCAGGTGATCTGCGGCAGCGAGCGATAGCCGACCGAACGAACGTGAGGCATTTCGCATATGGCGTTGCAAAGGGAGGCTACAAGAAGTGCCTCCAGCTCCAGGTGCGGCAGGCTTGCGATGGAATTTAGGGCCTGTAAGATCGGTGGTATCCGGCCCTTGTTCCATCCCGCCGGCAGCTTTGATGGACTTGCGAAGTACGACATCAGCACTTCGACCGGGTCGCGATGAATGAATATCGTCGGCACCCCGGGAAACATAGCCGCGATTTCGGCGGTAAAGGGCTCGGGTATGCACATCCACTTGATCACCAAATGCTGCGCACGTCTTTCAAGCCCGGCAGCGAATGCGGCCACCAAAGAGCGTAGCCATCGCGTCCGATCCGCAAAGGAGCCATGCTCGGCGCGAAGAATCTGCAAAAGCACGTTCGGCTCACGGAGCGTGTAGACATTCGCAAGAGCGGAGAGCTGTTTAGAGATCAGCGTGGAGCCGCAGCGGCCCATATGATGGATCATTCCTTTCAGCGGCACATTGGCGGCGTCGAACGCGATTTCGTCCAGTGAACGCAGCGCGACGAGTTGGCGCCGTTGAATTGTGACGTGCCAAAGAGGGGCGTTGAGTTCTTCGGCGGTGACCGACGCGAAGCTCACGGCGGGGCGGCCGCCATACCAGACGATCTCATACGGGACGACAAACGACGTACCGCTACCGGTATCGGTCGGACAGTCTGCTATCATGCGGTTGCCGAACCTTTCGGGAAGCTGGTCAGCAAGGTGAAGCGTTTGGCCGCGCGGTGGCCGATAACGGCCATTCCGTTCAGCTCAACCCAGGCATGGGCCTCGAATCCACCTGTCTTCGGAATCGCCACGCCATAATGCAGTTGCGGCGCATATCCGCGCGCCTGCAACATCCAGGACGCCGCGAGCGCCTGTGGCAGGCAGGTGAGGCTCAAGGGAAGATTGCGTGCCGCGGCTTCGACGGCCCATCGCACTTGCCGGGCCGATCCTTGATCCGCTGGTTTGGGATGGGGCCCGGCGCGAAGCGTGGCAACGACTTTTTCAAACGGCTGCAGCCGTAAGGCGCCCCAAGCATAGAGAATGTCCGCGCAAGCTTCGGCAAAAAAACACCAATCCACACGGGAATGAGCAAGCATGCTCTGGAGCCTAGACATCGGCGGCGGTCAACAGCTTCGCGGCCAGCAGCCTCTCCAGAAGCTCTGCGACCTCGACACGGCAACGATCTTTGCCAATGTCGAATTCTGCAGTCATCGCCTCGCACAGTGTGTCCAGCGTTTGCGGCTCGCTCAACAAGCGCCAGATATGGGCCGCGGTTGCGTTGAATCCGAGATAAGAACCGCTTGGCAAGTCGAGAACCGCCAGCTCCTCGCCGAGATTGGCCGCCACCGTGTCGGGCTTGCGGCGATAAATTCTTTCGGCCTCTGCAACTGTGGTCATCGCGTTTCAGCTCCCCTTACGATGCAAAGTGTTCGCTCAGCCGGTCGAGCCAATAGGGCGCTTGGCCATGGTCGCGTGGCCGCACAAAGCGGAAGATTTCAACTTTGTCGCTGATGGCAGCCAAGCTTTCGAAGGTTCGCTGCCGTTCCCCGGTGGTGAGCACGCCAAGCCGGATACGAAGAAGCCCCAGGAGCATCTGCATGGCCTCCACCCCGCTCAGTGGATAGATGCCGGATTTGGCACTTTCCGTTGCGAATTCCAGCGCGTAAATGCGCCGTAAAGCGGCACTGCGCTGCTCCAGCGGATCGTGGTGGAACACCGATTTGTTTGTACCTGGGTGAATCGCAAAAGGCTCGATGTCCGCCCAATCCAGGGCCGTGACCGCATCATCCTTCAGGCGTAACTGCGAGATACCCTGGCCGACGATCGGATCGCCGCCGCCGTGCCACTGCACCAGACACAGATCTTCCGCGAACAATCCAAAACCGCGTTTGACCAAATTGGCCGCGAGGGTGGATTTGCCGGCACCCGACTGTCCGGCGAAGGCGATGCATCCGTTCTGCGTGAGAATGCAGGAAGCATGCAGCGGAATATAGCCACGCCGCAATCCCGCAATCGATGCGCCAGTGCCTAACACGACCGTCCATAACCGAATTGAATCCCATCCTCCCAATCGTTCGACCACAATGCGCCGGTCGGCTTGCGCGTAAAGGCCCAACAAACCTGGCAAAACAAGGAGGTATTCCGAAGCGCTGGCCTGAACGGCACGGTTCACAAACTGGGCGTTCGCAATCTCTCGCGGCACCGCACCGAATTCGATGGTGATGATGTTCTCGGCGGGCGCCATCGCGCAGGGGCCAATACCCGGAATGGGCTCCTCGCATTCGAATGTCAGACCAAACAGATCGTAGCGGTGGCGTACATGCTGTCCGCGCCACGGCTGCCCGACCAATGCATCTGAATTCACGGAATGCGGCCCCAAACCAATTGATGTCGCCCTCTGTCGAAGTATTGTGTTAAAACTGGAAAAAGTCTAGCCTGCCGCGAGGGGCAGATGCTTTCTAGCAAACCGAGAGAGTTCATCGCGGCTTTAACCGTCGAACAACGGTTAGTAGGGCGTATTATCAACGCCGATTGGTCTGTCGGCGCGAAGCGAACGTGGCCGCCCCGCTGGTTTGAGAATGTTGATTGGCCAACAATTCCCCGATTGGCGTGGCAATACAAAGTGCGCCCCATGACAGCGGCAGCGCTACGCGAAGCCGGATGGCCTGGTGTTCCCGCAGATGTGCGCTCTACCCTCGAAAAAGCCGAGCGTAACTGCAGCACCAAAGCCATGCAGCAGATATCGCTGTTACGAACGATCATTGCCGCCGCAAAGGCGCAGGCATTGCGCGTTGTCGTGATGAAAGGGATTGCGCTCTCCGCCCATCTTTACGGCGACCCCTTCATCCGCGAGTCCTTTGATATCGACTTGTTGGTCCACCCGGACGACATCCAACGCTTGGACGGCATCCTGCTCGCCACCGGCGGTCGCTTTCTAACCGAAGGGGCCCCGCTGTCGCCGCGCCAGGATGCTATCCTGAGCAGCTTTCATCACGACAAGAAGTTCGTTCATGCCGCCAGCGGATTAATGGTTGAGCGCCATTACAGGTTGGACCGCAATCCGTATTTGATCGTCACCGATTTCGACGAACTTTGGAAAGGGCGGCGTCAAGTGCAGGTCGCAGACTACACGGTCGCGATATTGGGAGATGCCGACCTTGCGCATTATCTCGGTATCCATGCGACGCGGCATGCTTGGGAACGGTGGAAATGGATCGCCGATTTGGCTGTTCTCTACCGAGGGGCGGGCCAGGAGGGCCTCTTGCGTCTGCGCAAGCGTGCGGAGACGCTGAGATGCCGCCACCTGTTCAATAGCTGGGTTCTGCTTGTGACGGCTACGACAGCCGCAATATTGCCGGCAGCGATTACGGCCAATGCCGCGGGGGACGGCAAGGCGCGCCGCTTGGCTGCCAGCGCCCTGCGGATCAGTTCTATTGCCCATACACCGCAGAGCTTAACCGGAGCGCGCTACCGGCTATCTGCATTTGCTTATCACTTGTCGCTTGGCGCGGGGTTCAAATACAAAATGTTTGAACTCCGTACGGCATTCCATCGTGATGAGGACTGGTATGCATGGCGGTTTCCTGACCGGCTCATTCCGTTGTACTATCTGCTGAGGCCCTTATCCTTTATCTACCGCCGCGTTTTCTCCTTTATTCCCCAGATGAGAAAATCATGACAGAAGCCAATACCTTATTATCCCTGGCGGACTTTGCGCCGCGCCTGAACGAGGCCTTTTCCGTCGATCTGGACGGTAGCGGTACATATCCGCTGATTCTGACTGAAGCGTTGGCGCTTCCCGCACGGGGGCCGAAACTGGCACGGGAGCCATTTCAACTGCATTTTCGGGGTCCGGGACCGAACTACCTTATGCAGCGCATCCATGCGCTCGAAAACGAGGTGCTGGGAAAAATCGAAGTTTTCCTGGTTCCCGTCGGACAGGAAGGCGACGACTTCGTCTATCAAGCCGTATTCAATTGAGCGCCGGATGAGCCAAGCGAGCGCTTCGGAGAGCTACGATCCCTACGCCTTGTTGGGTGACTTCCGCACCGGCTTGTGGCTGCCGCAATATGCGCCCATCCAGAAAGGCCCATGGGCTCTGCGCAGGATCATGATGGCAGGAGCGCGCGGCTATTGGGGTGACGTCTACCGGCTTCGTGGAACGGTGGTGCTGACAGGCCCCGGCGTCGAAGCAACGGCATCATGGATGTCCATGACACCCTCGGAAATCGAGAGCCAGGAGATCGGTCTCGGCTTTGCCCATGGCCATACCGTGGTGGTCGGATTGGGCATGGGCTGGCTGGCTGCCAATGTGGCACTGCGTGAATCCGTGAGCCGCGTTACCGTGGTGGAGCGCGATAGCGCCATCATCGAGATAGTGTCGGCAACAGGTGTCTTCGCGCAATTGCCGGCCGCGGCCCGCGAGAAAATCGAAATCGTCAATGCCGATGCGCTCGAATGGCAACCGCATGGGCCTGTCGATACGCTCCAGGCGGACATCTGGGAACGCTTTGTGGAGGAGCGCAAACTTTCGGATGTCCGGCGCATGCAGGAAAACATGAAGGCGGAGGGTATCTATTTCTGGGGCCAGGAAATGGAAATATGGCGTTATGCCTGCCGCAGGCAAGGACCCGAGCCCGCGCTCGATTGGCCCCTGATCCGAACCATTGTAGCGCAAGACATCGGCCTGCCGCTGTTGTTGCCAGACTGGCCGGATTATCCGCAGAAAATTGCCGCGGCAACGCCTTGGTGGACGCCGCAGGATGACGGCTGGTATGGCGCCTAGCGCCTTCTTACGGATATCCATCGCCTTGCTTTGGCAACGCTAAATGCCGGCATACCACTCATAGCCCCGGTCTTCCCAATAGCCGCCGCGGCCGCCGGAAATTCCCGCAAGACTATCGGTGACTTCGATGCGCTGGACATATTTCGCGCTTTTGTAGCCGAGCTGGCGTTCGACCCTTATGCGCAACGGCGCACCGTGCGGCACGCTGAGGGCTTTGCCGTTCATCGCATAAGCAATCAAGGTTTGCGGATGGAAGGCATCGATCAAGGCGATGCTTTCGTAATATTGACCGGGGCTCTGACTGCCGCCTTTGTCCGGCTCGCCCTCCAGATTGTCGGCGCAATGGAAGACCGCGTATTTGGCGCGCGGCGAAACACCGGCGGCTTGCAGCACCAGCCCTAAGGGCACCCCCGTCCATTGGCCGATCGCGCTCCAGCCTTCGACGCAATCGTGGCGCGTGATCTGGGTTCGCGCCGGCAGCTTTCGAAGCTCCGCCAGCGACAAGGCCATCGGATTGGCGACCATGCCGTCGATCGTCAGGCGCCAACGGACGAAACCCTCCTCGACATGCCGCAGATAATCATCGCTGCCGGGGTTCAGTGTGCCATTGGCTTTGAACTCTTTGGAAATATCGGAAGGCTTGAATTCGCGCGCCAGCGGCCCGCCCGCCAGCAGCAGCCGCTGGTTCATCCGCGTCCACGCCTCCACGCCGCGAAAAATGCGCTGCATATTCTGGCTTTGGGTGAGACGGTCACAGCCGGAGAGCAAAAGCCCGGTACTGCTGATGGTGCCCATAAGGGCAGCACGGCGGGACAGAGCCTTCATCACTTGTGCTCCTGCGGAACGGTGAACCAGCCCGTCAGCATGGAGCGCAGTTCGTTGAGCGGCCCAGCGAGAATAACTTCCCCCACATGCACAAAAACAAAAAGCACGATCAGCGAGGCCGAGAAGAAGTGAAGCGTGCGGGCCGACTGGCGCCCGCCGAGCAGATCTGGAAGCCATGGCGCGAAAGCATCCAATCCCGGCGACATCGAAAGACCGCTGACGATCATCAGCCCGATCAGCGCGAGGACGCCGAGATAGGCCAGCCGCTGCAGGATGTTGTAGCGCTTGGCGGCATCACCGGTGGGATGCTGCAGCTTCAGATGCGCAACCACAGAGGGGATGAAGCTTCTGAGGTCCGCGCGCGTCGGCCAAATATCCCTCTGGAGGTGGCGTTTCGTGAGACCCCAGGCGAGATAGGCGGCACTGTTGAAGGCCAATATCCAGGCAAACAGAAAATGCCAATGGCGCGCGTCGGCCAGATCATGAAAACTCGGAATGGTGAGCCAGCTTGGCCAGCCGCGCGCGGTATCAACGCCCTCGACCTTGGACCAGCCCAGAACGCCCGTGGTGTTGAAGTGCCACGAACCAATGCTGGTTACGCCTTTCGTGCCGCCATCGGTATCCACGGCCTGGATGGCAAGAAGGGGTTTGTCGTACTCGTCGCCCTTGGCGCCCCAATAAAGCTGCGGGTGGGCGTTGAAGATATTGAGGCCGCTGCCGAGCAGGAAGAACAGCGCCAGCGCGTTGATCCAATGGGTAAGCCTGACGGCCAGCCTGTGGCGATAAATGACCTCGCGCGGCGCCTGTCTTTGCGCTGTGTCGGCATTCACGTTCATGGCATCTCCGTGAGCGGTTCGCGGAGGATATATACACGCCTTGCGGTGGGCGGCGCCTATAGCCTTGATTTCTACCGCTCCGGAGGGTTAGGGGAACAATTCGCGGCTGGCGCACGGCTCAGTTCGTTGATGGCTCCGCCGAGCCAACCGCCAGTTGCACGCACTGTTCCGGTTACCATCGGCCAAACGGGCCTTTATTTATAATATTATACAGGGTGCGTGGGGCGAAAGCTCGCGGGCTGCTGGTTTATTGCTTTGCCGTGGCTATGATTGGTCCTATAGCGATTTGCATCGCATGGCTTTGGGCCGGTTTTGACCCCTGTTTTGAGATTTGTCCTCCGACGTGAAACCTCTTCGCCCCGACACGCCCAAGCCAGCCAGCATCTATGATGTGGCCAAACGCGCCGGCGTTTCGATCAAGACTGTCTCGCGCGTGGTCAATCGCCAATCCAATGTCAGCGATGCGACGCGCGAGCGGGTGATGCAGGCGGTCGACGCCCTCTCCTACCGGCCGAACATCTTCGCCCGCGGGCTGGCCAGCGAACGCTCCTTCTTGATCGGCTTGCTCTACGACAACCCTTCGGCTGGTTACATCGCCGCTTTGCAGGTGGGCGTGCTGACGCGCTGCCGTGAGGAAGGCTATCACCTGATTGTGGAATCGCTGGATGCGGCCAACCCCACTGTCGGCCGCCAGGTGCAATCCTTGGTGAGCGAATCCTCCCTGCATGGCGTTATCCTGACGCCGCCTTTAAGCGACTGTATTGCCGTCATCGATGCCTTGCGCGAGGCCGATACCCCGTTCGTGCGCATCGCCCCGGAAAAGCCGATAGAAGGCTCTTCGGATGTGCGGATTGACGATTTCAAGGCCGCTTACGACATGACGGCCTATCTCATCGGCCTTGGCCATAAACGCATCGGCTTCATCAAGGGCCATCCCAATCACGGTGCCGCCATGTCGCGGTTTGCGGGTTATCGCGCCGCGCTCGAGCATGCCGGTGTGCCGCTGATCGAAGAGCTCTGCCAGCAGGGGTACTTCTCGTATCAATCGGGTTTGGAGGCGGGCGAAAAACTGCTCTCGCTGCCCAACCCGCCGACAGCGATTTTTGCTGCCAATGACGATATGGCCGCCGCTGTGCTGGCGTGTTCGCAGCGCTTCAATCTCAAAATTCCCCAGCAACTTTCGGTGGCGGGGTTCGACGATTCGCTGGTGGCGCAAGTGGTGTCGCCGCGGTTGACGACCTGCCGCCAGCCTATTCGCGAAATGGCGGAAGCCGCCGTCTCGATGCTGATCCAGCGTGCCGAGAAGGATGGTCCTTTGGAACGCCATCTGGACCACGAGCTGGTGGTCAGGGAATCGACTGTTCCCCCGCCTGGCGCCTGATCCAGCAACCCGAAATGGCTGCTTAACGCCTTGATACATCTGTGTTTTTGATGCTTTTGTGGAAAGCGCTGTCAATTTCGCTGGTAAGCGTGGGTCTTTTTTGTTAGCGTGACGCACTGCCATCGGCCTTCGGGCCGAGTTTTCGTGAGTGCTTGGTCACTCCTCCCTGGACTTGGGCGGCGCGAGCGCCGCCCCACTTTTTCCGCCCCTCAGAACGGATCGCTGCCCAGGGTGAAGACGTTCGCCAGCGCCTCCAGCCCATCACGGTCTTCTTCGTCGAAGCGCCCCAGAAGCGGACTGTCGAGGTCGAGCACGCCGCGCAGCTGCCCGGCGGCGATGAGGGGCACGACGATTTCGGCATTCGACGCGCTGTCACAAGCGATGTGCCCGGCAAAGGCATGCACATCGGGAACGATCAGAGTCTTTCGCGTCGCCGCCGCAGTGCCGCAAACGCCCTTTCCCAGCGGGATGCGCACGCAAGCGGGCTTGCCCTGAAAAGGGCCGAGCAGCAATTCATCGCCGCGCAAAACGTAGACGCCAGCCCAGTTCAGATCGGGCAGACCATACCAAAGCAGCGCCGATAGGTTGGCGGCATTGGCAACGGGATCCCTGATGCTGTCGAAGAGGCCTTTGGCCTCAAGCAGAAGATCGCGATAGAGCGCAGGCTTGGAACTCATGACGCCTCGTCTTTGACATGCACAACAGCAAAGGGCCCGCTGTAAAGCCGTTTCCAGCCCTTCAGGCCATCCAGTGCTTTGACGGCAGGATTGCCCGGCGCCAGCAGCGTCCAGCAAATGTGATACCGCTCCAGCGCCGGCGCCAATAGCGCCGGATTGCCAAACTCTGCGGCACGGGCACGAAAACTGCTGGGATAATGCGGGCGGCTGTCGATAAAGGGGCGGACATCGCTGACGATCAGATAGCCGCCGAAGGCCGCTTCGTTGAGAACCGGGCTATGAATCAGATCCGCGGGCACATGGCGGAACGCCTCTGCCGGGGTGACCGGGCTGTCAGAAAGGTCCAAGGGAAGAAAAGCGCGAACCGCGACGGCGAGAAGCGCCAGCCCGGCAAAGGCCAGAGCGGGCCGCAGGGCGATACGCGGCCGGAAATGGCCTTGCGCCAAGGGCTCGGCTAGAAGCAGCGGCACCGTAGCGGCAAAAATGAGCTGGGCGGCAGGCAGATAAAGCGCCAAGCCAAAGAGCAAGGCAACGCAGGCCGCCCGTAGCAGTGTCGCGCGGCGGCGGAGCAGCACCGCCATGGCGGGCAAAGCCAGCAACAGCGGCAGCAGCGTATGCGCCGGCGCGCCCAGCGGGATGCGTAAACTGTGAATGGCGTGAATGAGGCCTTCCACCCCGTAAGGCGTCGCCAAGGAGGCGATCAGCGCATAGCCGCAAAACACCAGCCAATCGCGCGCCACGGCAAGGCGGGGCTGCGTGATAAAGGCTTCGAGCCCCAACGCCGCCGTCACCCCGAGGCCGAGCACGAAACTGGTATGCAGGTTGGCCCATAACAGCATCGCCAAGAGCAAGGTGAAGCTTGGGCGGCGATTTTGGTCGCGGGCAGCCACCACGCCGGCGGTGAATATCACCGCAGCGGGCAGCGCCAAGAGATAAGGCAAAGCCGAAATCGCAGTCGCCGCGCTCACCAGAACCAGAACGATGCCGCCGCCCAGAAGGACACCGCACCAATAGCGGGATAAGCAATAGGCAAGCGTGCCCGTAGCGGCGGCTGCCGCCAGCGCACCCAGCGCCAATACACCGCCAAACCCGCCCCCCAGAAAAGCGAAAGCCAAGAGGAGCTGAGAAAGCCAGCCTTGGGTATGCCAGGGGTAGCCGGTAAAGGTGAAAGAAAAGGGATCGATGCGCAGAACCGCATGGTTCTCGATCATCCAGCGCCCCGCGGCGATATGCCAGTAAAGGTCGCCGTTTTGCAGGATCGGAGGCGAAACGAGGATTGCCGCCAGCACGAAAGCGGCCGCGCACAGCGCCCAGAGGCCCGCATCATACCTGGAAACATGTGACGTCACAGAGCATCCCGCCGGTGGCTTTACGCTGCCTACGCGGCGGGGCCGCCTAAATCAAGGCAAGGCGCCCATGGCCCCCGAGGCTTAGGACTTGTTTTTCAACAGATCACGGATCTCGCGCAGCAGCACGACATCTTCGGGTGGGACCGCAGGGGCGGGCGCAGGAGGGTTGGCAAACAGGCGATTGACCGAACGCACCACCAAAAACAGCACGAAGGCGACAATCAAGAAGCTGATCAGAGCGTTGAGAAACAGACCATAGTTGATGGTTACGGCGCCGGCCTTGGCAGCATCGGCCAGGGTGGTGTAGTGGCCACCTTTGAGGACGATGAAAAGGTTGGAAAAGTCGAGCCCGCCGGTCACCAACCCCAAAGGCGGGGTGATGAGGTCTTTGACCAGAGAATTCACGATGCTGGTGAACGCAGCACCCACAACCACACCGACCGCCAGATCGATAACATTGCCGCGCAAGGCGAACTGTCTGAACTCTTTGAACATCGGGGCGCTCGTCTCCTCTGATGGAGCCCAATTTTCGCCAAATGCGGCAAAAATGAAAAGAGCTTAGTTGGACTTGGCGGGCACAGATCTGGGCAGCAGCCAGAGGATGGCATAGCCCACCGAACTTCCGGCAATGACCCCGATCGCATTGGCCAATTCGTCGTAAATATCCGGATCGCGGCCGAAATAGCCCTGCAAAATCTCCAAGGCGCCCGCGAAAAGGATCAAGCTGATGGCGGCCACCAAGACCCGCCGCGGCTCCTTCAGGATTAAGCAAACCATGCCCGACAGCCCGAAATAGGCTGTGAAATGCAAGGACTTATCCCAAAATAGCCCCTCGAGCGCCAGGACTTCATGGCTTTTGGACATCTCGCCCCAAGCCACCAGCACGATGGCCGGCCAGAACAAGTACATGGCTGAAGTGCGAATGATCCGCAAAAGTCTTTCCCTGAACACGCGCCCGGCCTCCTGAAGCGATCATAGTGCCTGCGATGGGACGAAAGGACCTTAAAGCTTTGCAGGACTCGGGAAAATTCCCCCGCCACACGCCCACAGTATGACTTGCCATTGGCCCATTGATTCGTATAAGACGCGCCCTTCTTCCGAGCCGCCCGGCGAAAGGGCATGCCGTGTCGGCTCCGAATGGAAACCGGGACTTTAAGTCCCAAGGAGACCGAAATGCCCAAGATGAAGACCAAATCGGGCGCCAAAAAGCGCTTTAAATTCACTGCGAGCGGCAAGATCAAGACGGGCCAGACCGGCAAACGCCACCGTTTGATCTCCAATACGCCGGAACGTACCCGCACCCTGCGCGGCACCTCCGTTTTGTCGTCGTCCGAAACCCAGCGCGTCAAGCGCTGGATGCCGTACGCCTAAGGAGGACGAAAGATGTCACGCTCCCCGCGTTCCGTACCCAGCCATGCCCGCCGCAAGCGCGTCTTTAAAGCCGCCAAAGGCTTTTATGGACGCCGCAAGAACACCATCACGGTCGCCAACGCCGCCGTTGACCGTTCGCTGCAGCACAATTACGTCGGCCGCAAACTGCGCAAGCGCAACTTCCGCGCTTTGTGGATCCAGCGCATCAATGCCGCCGTCCGTGAACATGGCCTGACCTACAGCCAGTTCATCGCGGCGCTGGCCAAGGCCAATATCGCCGTCGACCGCAAGGTCCTCTCCGAGCTTGCCATCAGCGAGCCCGCGGCCTTCAAGGCCCTGGTGGAGCAGGCGAAAGCCTCCTAAGCGTTTTCTTGGCAGAGCAAAAAACCCGGTAGAGCAAAATAGGCTTTGCCGGGTTTTTTGTTTTGGCAAAAAGCGCCAAAAGACGTCATCGGGACGCGCGGTGCTTGGCATGGACCGAACAGCGTGATTGAAACGGCCCCGAAGGGATTTGTCATGACCGATACCACTGCCCTCGAAAGCGAAACTCTTGCCGCCATTGCTGGCGCCAGCGACGAGGCGGCGCTGGAAGCTTTGCGTATCGCCAGCCTGGGCAAGAAGGGCTCCATTTCCGAGCTGCTCAAAACACTGGGCGGCATGAGCCCCGAGGAACGCAAGGTGAGCGGCCCGGCCTTTAATGGTTTGCGCGACCGCGTGCAGACCGCCATCGCGGCCAAGAAAATCGCGCTGGAAGAGGCGGCCCTTGATGCCCGGCTTTCCTTGGAGCGCATCGACATCACTTTGCCGGTGCGCCCCGAGCCGGTGGGGTCCATCCATCCGGTGAGCCAGGTATTCGACGAGGTGGTGGCGATCTTTGCCGATCTCGGCTTTGCCGTGGCTGAAGGCCCGGATGTCGAGTTCGACGATTACAACTTCACCAAGCTGAACATTCCGCCCGATCATCCGGCGCGGCAGATGCACGACACCTTTTATGTGGCCAAGCAGGCCGATGGTTCCCAGCACGTGCTGCGGACCCACACTTCGCCGGTACAGGCGCGCACCATGTTGGCGCAAAAGCCGCCAATCCGCATCATCTCGCCGGGGCGCACCTATCGCGTCGATTCCGATGCCACCCATTCGC
>JAATGP010000045.1 GCA_015654635.1 Alphaproteobacteria bacterium
GTACGATTCCCTATTTCGTGAGCGGGGAAGGCGGCGTGGTCGAGCGCGAGCGCGTCTTCGTCACCGAGCTACCGTCCATCGTCAAACACGTCAGTACGCATTTCATCGATATCGGGCATATCCCCGCTATTACCACCGATGCGCCTCTGCATGGCTTTACCATCGTCATCGCACCCGGCATGAGTGATATCCACACTGCCTACGGCCTGACCGCGAACTCCATTCCGGGCATCCATGAAGCGGCGGTTGTAGGCTGGGTTTCCGGCGTCCATCTGGACGATATCGGCAAGGTGACACCGAAGGTCTTCGATGGCGTGACGGGCGAGGTTTCCGACCGCCGTATCATCGTGATGCGCGCGACGATCCCGGCGTCCAAGGCCGCGGTGGTCGGCATCGTCAATGTTTTCGAGCCCGGCGGCGGCGACGCCATCATCTTTTCAGAACCCAACTTTTATGCCGGTCCCTGCACCGTCAATGGGCGGGCGGAGGATTTCTACGACTACACCATGCGCCAAGGCCTCGACCTCACCTTGCCGCTGATCACCGAGCTTTCCGGCCAGAGGATCAACGTCTCCTTCCAGAAGATCGATCACGGGGCGCGGCGGGTGCATTTCTACGCGCCCGTGATGAAAGCCCGGACCTATCACCAGGCCGCGCCGATGCCCGATTACCGCCAGGCCCTGATTGCAGCGGCGACACATTTGAACATCACACCCGCCCTTTCCTGGAACTGCATTCTCAACTATGTGCACGGCAAACTTGAAGGCGATCAATTCATCCCCTTCGCCGGGCCTGCCACCTTCGGCGAGCTTGCCCATATCCTCGTCAACCAGACGTTGGTCTATCTCATCATCAAGAACAAATAGGCCGTCAAAAGGATTGGCCCTTCGAGTCGCGAAGAACGCGGCCCTATATCTCATGGTCGGGCCAGATGCGGCGGAAGCGCGCAACCGGTTTGCATCCCTGGCCGCAGCAGCCCTTCTGTTCGCGAGATAAAATTATAGTAAATCAAAACCTTACGGAAACTTGCAGGAAAAGTGCATGTTTTCTCAGGAAAAACCGAGTTTTTAGCTTTGGAATTTGTATAATTGTAATCCTATTTCCCGTGGGGTTATTGCATTCCTCTCATCGTCAGAGAGGAGACTGAATCGATGCGTTTTTCCCTTCCCATCCTGGCTGCCGCCTTGCTCGCCGCCGCCCCGTCCTATGCCGCCGAAAGCGGTTCCTGGATGCTGCGTCTGCGCGCCGTTGAGGTGGCGCCTGATGTCAGTTCCACCGTGAACATCGGCGGCAAGGTGAGCATTTCCGACAGCGTGATCCCCGAGGCCGACATCACATACTTCATCACGTCGCATTGGGCCGTCGAAGTGATCGCGGGCACGACCAAGCACAGCCTTTATTATAACAAGACGACAAAGCTGGGGACCGCCTACCTGCTGCCGCCGACGGCGACCTTGCAGTACCACTTCGATCAGATCGGCCTGTTCCAGCCTTATCTCGGCGCCGGCCCCAATTTCACGATTTTCTATGATCGCTCCGTAGGTCCGCTGGGAAAGATTCGCACCACCGACAATTGGGGCTTTGCCTTGCAGGCTGGTACCGACATTCCGCTCGGCAGCGATGGCCGCTATGTGCTGAACTTCGACGTGAAAAAGCTGTTCCTCGGCACCAACGCCTCGTTCAGCGGGGCGCCCGTCACCGCAAGCGTGAACATCAATCCTTGGCTGATTGGCACCGGCGTCGGCATTCACTTCTGAGCGCGTGAGCCCGGCACACCCGGGCTCACGTCTTTTCCGCCACGCGATGCGTCCCTATTTTCCTTGCGTCGGCACCGAGGCTCCCAGCCCGTTGGTGGCGGGATCGGGCAAGGCGGCACAAATGCTTCCTGAGCAGATAATGGCGTTAACCGTGTCATAGGGTGCCACGCCGGTGGTTCTGAGATCTTTGCGCGTGGTAATTTCATCGCCCGCCGCGATACGGGCCAGCGCATAGAAGATCGCCGCCGAGCCATTGGGGCCGCCTGCCCCCGCACCGGCCAAGACGGCGGGGCTATCCGTGCGCGGCGCTGCGATCAAGGGTGTCAGAAAAGCCGGGCCTGCAGCAGCCGCTGCCTTGGCCAGCGTCACCCCCGTGCCGCGCGCCGTGTGACCGGAGCCGAAGGGGCCGTTCATGGTCACGGCGCAGGCCACCGCTTGGCCTCTCGCATCCATGGTCGCAAAGCCGGTAGAGCCGAGGTCTTTGGGCAGCTCGGTGACTTTGATCGCCTTCAAACTCTGCTGCACCGAATAGACAATCGAGGCCTGCAAATCCTTGGCACCGACATCGGTGTTTTGCGCCCGTAGCAAATTGTCGAGCAGAACACTGGCAAAGGCGCCCGCGCTGGTTTTCTGGGACGGCAGATACACATATTGCGACCCCATCTGCACCACCCGCGGCGTCACCGCCTGCGCGCGATAACCGGAGAGTTCGGCCACCGTGATGGTGCCGCCTTCAGCCGCCGCATAGGCCGCGATTTTGGCCGCCACCGGCCCGGCGTAGAAGCCGTCCGGGCCATTGGTACGCACAGCCGCCAGAGTCTGGGCGAGGTCGAGATTGTTCACCACCACACCGGCAGCTTTGACATGGCCTTCCTCATCGAGGAACTGCGCCGACAGACCGGCGTCCAGCCGGATCACATCCGCGGCATCGCTCAGGCGGCCCGCCAGGGCGCGCGAGATCGGAAAACCCGCGGCGGCATAGCCTTCCGCGGGCGCCACCACCTTCTGCCAGGGCAGCACGCCATAGCTGGCCTGCAGCAGGGCAAAGCCGCGCACAGCACCGGCAATCGCATAATTGCCCCCGCCCGCTGCGTCCTGTGGCAGAAAGTCGAACTCCTGCGTTTCGGCCTTGAGCGGATCGTGAACGATACAGATGCCGCCGCTGCCCAGCCCGGCGGCGACCGGATAAGTCACGGACAGCGCAAAATACATCGCGGCGGCTGCGTCGGCCGCACTGCCGCCCTGCGCCAGCGTCGAGGCGCCGATTTTGACCGCATAGGGCTCGTCGCCAACTGCCAGCGCCTGGGGTTTGGCCGAGCCGCCGAGGCCAATCGCGCCCCCCACGCCACCCAAATCGGCCGAACATCCGGCCAGCAGAACGAGGCCGGCTATCCCGGCTAAAGCGCGAGCATACAACATGAATTGGCCGTAATCCTTGAGCTGAAACCGATTACACTTGTGAGCCGCGCTCCGTTGACGCAAACAGCACGCGAACCTACCGTCATTTTCGGGGGAGAGGAGAGTTCAAGCTTTGACGATTTGCAACCCTCTGAAAGGGCTCGTGGGCGGCAGATTTGTATCGCCCCGCTGGAGCCGGATTCTGTCCTTTTGCCTCGGCTTCTTCGGCGCCGCCTATTTTGTTTGGGGGCCCGCCGCGGCCCAGGGCATCAGCCTGTTGCAGGACACCGAGACCGAACGGCTGCTCTACTCCTACGAACAGCCCATCCTGAAAGTCGCGGGCATCGATCCGGCGGCGGTGCGAATGTATATCGTCAACGATACCTCGCTGAACGCCTTTGTCGCCGAGGGCCAGAACATCTTCTCCAATGCAGGCCTTTTCATTCAGCTCAAGAATCCCAACGAACTGATCGGCGTGCTGGCCCATGAGACCGGCCACATGGCGGGCGGACATCTGACGCGCGGCTCGCAAGAGATCGCCAAAGCCGAAATCCCCATGCTGCTGTCGATGGTGCTGGGGATTGGCGCGGCCATCGCGGGGGCAGGACAAGCCGGCATGATCCTGATGGGGATCGGCCAAAGTGCCGCGGAGGCGGAGTTCATGCAATTCAGCCGCGTCCAGGAAGCCACCGCTGACCAGATGGGCCAGAAATATCTGCGCGCCACCCACCAATCGGGCATGGGCATGGTGCATGTCTTCGAGCGTATGGCCGACGAAGCCGCCATGATCGTGAAAAACCCCGAAGCCTATGCCAGCGACCATCCCGCCGACCGCGACCGTGTCGCGAACTTACAGGAAATCGCCGAAGCCTCGCCCTATCGCGACGTGCCGGATTCGCCGCAAGCCATCCACGCCTATGAAATGGTGAAGGCCAAGGTGATTGGCTATCTTTTACCGATACAGGACGTGATGTATCGCTATCCCGTCAGTAATAAGAGCGCAGAAGCGCGTTATGCCCGCGCCATGGTCTATATGCGCACGCCGGATCTGCCCAAGGCGCTCTCCGAGATCAACAGCCTGATCAAAGACGAACCCAAGAACCCCTTCTTCTATGAAGTTCTGGGCCAGATTTACGTCTCGATGAGCCAGCCCTTAAAAGGCATCGGCCCCTATCAAACCTGCGTCGATCTGATGCCCGATGCGCCGCAATTGCGCGTCGCGCTCGCCGCCGCCCAGATCGCCACCGGCCAAAAGACGTATGAAGCCAAAGCCGTCGAAAACCTGAAGATCGCGGCGCAGCAGGACAACGAAAATCCCTTCGCCTGGTATCAGATGGCCCAAGCCTATAGCGATCTCGGCAACATACCGCAGGCCGATCTCGCCACTTCCGAACGCTATTATTCGGTGGGCGATATCCGCAAAGCGGCGGTGTTTGCCATCCGCGCCCGGCAGAAGCTGGCGCATGGCACCCCCGATTGGGAGCGGGCCAACGACATTCTGGTCATCGCCCAGTCCCAAATGCGCCGGAATTGATCTGTAGCAGTGGTGAAGAGAAACTCAGCGGCAGAAGCAAACATGCACACTCCTTGGAAGTCTGCGGCCCTCGGCGGCTTGGTCGGAGCGGCGCTGTCGCTGGTGGTGGTGGCGGGCGCGGTGGCCTTGAACGTCGTGCCGCTGGCGAGCGACGCGCGGCTGCACGCCTATCTCATGACCCATCCCAAGGAAGTCGTGGAGATGCAGGCCCTGGCCGAAGCCCAAGAGGCCGAAGAATCCCGCCAAGACGAGCAGAAGGCGGTCGACAAGATCGGAGCCAAGCGCTTTTTCGATCCGGCAACGGCCTTTGTTGCAGGACCGGCCACGGCCAAGAACACCTTCGTAGAGTTCTATGATTACAACTGCGCCCACTGCCGCAACACCGCCGCGGTGGTGCAAGCCTATTTCGACAAGCACAAAGCCGACACCCGCTTTGCCTTCATCGAATTTCCGATCTTCGGCGAAGCCTCCCAGCTCGCCGCCCAGGCCTCCGTGGCCGCGCACGCCCAAGCCGACAAATTTCCGGCCTTCCATTTTGCCCTGATGAGCAAAGGCGCGGCGGATAGTGCCGCGGTGCTGGAGGCGGCCCGTACGGCCGGGCTCGACGTCACCAAGCTCACCGCCGATCTGCAAGGCCCGGCGGCGCAAAAAGCCATGCTCGCCGGTTACCGCCTCGCCCGCGAAGCCCAATTCGGCGGCACCCCGATGTTCATCATCAACGGGAAGGTGCATGCCGGCGAAATCACCGAAGCCGAACTGAAGGCGATGCTGAAAGGCTAAGCGCGCTTCGAGGGCGCGCGTGGTTCGAGGCTCGCCGCCGTGGGCATCTTGCAAACCGTCAGCGACGTGCGCGGCTCGCACCTCACCAAGACGAGATAGAGTATTTGCCGCTAATAAACCCCGTCATGCTGAGGTGCTAGCCGCGCACAACCGTAACTGCGCGCACAATGCGCGGGGCGGCGAGCCTCGAAGCACGCAACGCCCTAAATCAGCCCCCCAATCGGGCTCGAGGGATCGGCGTATCTCTTCTTCGGCATGCGGCCGGCGAGATAGGCGAGCCTGCCCGCTTCCACCGCATGGCGCATGGCGGCGGCCATCAGCACCGGGTCTTTGGCTTCGGCGATGGCGGTGTTCATCAGCACGCCGTCGCAGCCCAGTTCCATGGCGATGGCCGCGTCCGAGGCCGTGCCGACACCGGCATCGACGATCACCGGCACCTTGGCCTCTTCGATGATCATCCGTATGCCGACGGGATTCTGCACTCCCAAGCCGGAGCCAATCGGCGCCGCCAAAGGCATAATGGCACAGGCGCCGATCTCTTCCAGCCGTTTGGCCAGCAAGGGATCGTCGCTGCAATAGACCATCACCTGGAAGCCCTCTTTGATCAGAAGCTCGGTGGCGCGCAGGGTTTCGATCATGTTGGGGTAGAGGGTCTTCTTGTCGCCCAAGACCTCCAGCTTGACCAGCGTCCAGCCGCCCGCCTCGCGCGCCAGCCGCAAGGTGCGGATGGCGTCTTCGGCGGTGAAACAGCCCGCCGTATTGGGCAGGTAGGTGTATTCCTTGGGGTCGATGAAATCGATCAGCTTCTCGGATGCGTTGTCGGTGAGGTTGACC
This sequence comes from Alphaproteobacteria bacterium, assembly GCA_015654635.1. Lineage (GTDB taxonomy): Bacteria > Pseudomonadota > Alphaproteobacteria > Micropepsales > Micropepsaceae > Rhizomicrobium. The sequence goes on from JAATGP010000045.1 coordinate 6,304, forward strand.
CGGCGCACCGCCACCGTCACCATCTCGGCGCCGGAGGCTCTCAGGGCCGCGGCATTCTGGGCATAGCTTTTGTATTTGCCCGTTCCCACGATCAGCCGCGAGCGAAAGCTCCGCCCGGCGATCACCAGCGGCTTATCCACAGGCTTGCCCGGCTCGTCGCCGCCGCCGATGAACTGCACGATTTCCAGCCGGTCGCCCGTCGCCAGGGCGATTTCCTGATATTGGGACTTGGGAACGACTTCCAAATTGCGTTCCACCGCAATCTTGGCGGGGTCCAGCCCCATTTCGCTCAGAAGCCCCGCCACGCTGACCGGCCCGTTCAGTTCACGGGTCTCACCGTTGATTGTCACTGTCACAGCCATAAAGCCTGATCCCGATTGGTGTTTGCGCCGCCGCGAAGGACGATTATAAGGCGACTCCGAGTTTCAGACGGAGCCTATTTCTTGCCCAAGAAGTCCAGGGCCAAAGCGATATATGTCCTCAACGGCCCCAACCTCAACCTTCTGGGTTCGCGGGAACCGGACATTTATGGCCGCACCACTTTGGCGGATATTGCCGATATGACCGCTGCCCGGGCGGAAAAGCTGGGGTATACAGTGGTTTTCAGCCAATCCAACCATGAAGGCGAGCTGGTGGAGTGGGTTCAAGAGGCCCGCGCCGAGGCCTGCGGCGTTATCATCAATGCCGGTGCCTACACCCACACCTCGGTCGCCATCCACGATGCCTTGCGGGCGCTGGACTGCCCCATCGTGGAAGTGCATTTGTCGAATACGTTTGCGCGCGAAGCGTTCCGCCATCATTCCTATATTAGTGCGGTGGCATCGGGCGTGATCGTGGGGTTCGGTGCCACTAGCTATATCCTTGCCGTGGACGCCGTAGCGTCCTTGATTGAAGAGGCGGCCGAATGAATATGAAGGACGTTAGATCCATCGGGGCACGCATCCCGCTTGGGAAGGGGAAAAGCATGCCCAATATTGATTCTTCCGTAATCCGCGAACTGGCCGATCTGCTCACCGAAACCGGCCTCACCGAGATCGAAATCGAGCAAAACGGCTCGCGCTTGCGTGTGGCCCGCCAGGTGGTCAGTTCCTTTGTCTCCGAAGGCCCGCGCGCCGCGGCCCCGGCCCCGTCTGCCGGTGGCGAAGCCGCCAAGCCCAAAGGCCCGGCGGCGGGCACCGTGCCCTCGCCCATGGTTGGCACCATCTATCTGGCGCCGGAACCCGGCAAGCCCGTCTTTGTCAAAGTCGGCGACAAGGTCAATGAAGGCGACACGCTCCTCATCGTCGAAGCCATGAAGACCATGAATCCGATCCAGGCGCCGCGCTCGGGCACCATCACCGAGATTTTGGTGACGGACGCCGAACCGGTCGAGTTTGGCCAGCCCCTTCTCGTCATCGTCTGATGTTCGACAAAATCCTCATCGCCAATCGCGGCGAGATCGCCCTTCGCATTCATCGCGCTTGCAAAGAAATGGGCATTGCCACGGTGGCCGTGCATTCGACTGCCGATTCCGATGCCATGCATGTGCGCCTCGCCGACGAAAGCGTCTGTATCGGGCCGCCGCCATCCGCGCAGTCCTACCTCAATATTCCCGCCTTGATTGCGGCGGCTGAGATCACCGGCGCTCAGGCGATTCATCCCGGCTATGGCTTTCTGTCGGAAAACGCCCGCTTTGCCGAGATCGTCGAGGAACATGGCCTCGTCTTCATCGGCCCGACGCCAGCGCATATCCGCCTGATGGGCGATAAGATCGCCGCCAAACAAGCCGTCAAAGAAGTCGGCATCCCGACCGTACCGGGCTCCGATGGCGCCGTCGGCAGCGACGAAGACGCTATCAAGATCGCCAAAGAGATCGGCTATCCCGTGCTGATCAAAGCCTCAGCCGGCGGCGGCGGGCGCGGCATGAAAGTGGCGCTGAAGCCGTCCGAGCTTTCGCTCGCCCTTTCCACCGCCCGCAACGAAGCCAAATCGGCCTTTGGCAATGATGCGGTGTATATGGAGAAATATCTTCAGACCCCGCGTCACATTGAAGTGCAGGTCTTGGCCGATAGCCAGCGTCATGTGGTGCATTTGGGCGTGCGCGATTGCTCGCTGCAGCGCCGTCATCAAAAAGTTTGGGAAGAGGCCGGAAGCCCTGCCCTCAACGACAGCCAGCGCGACGAGATCGGCGGCGTCGTCACCCGGGCGCTCGAAAAGCTCGGCTATCTCGGCGCCGGGACCATCGAATTTCTCTACGAGAACGGGCAGTTCTATTTCATCGAAATGAACACCCGCCTGCAGGTCGAGCATCCGGTCAGCGAAGCCATCACCGGCGTCGATATCGTGCGCGAACAGATTCGCATCGCCGATGGCTCGCCGCTGCCCTTCACGCAGGACGATATCGTCTTTTCCGGCCACGCCATCGAATGCCGCATCAATGCGGAAAATCCTTTTACCTTCCAGCCCTCGCCGGGCCTGATCAAACAGTTCCATGTCCCTGGCGGGCTTGGCGTGCGGTTCGATTCCCATATCTATGCCGGCTATCGCATTCCGCCTTACTACGACAGCCTAACGGGCAAGCTTATTGTCCATGGCCGCAATCGCAACGAATGCCTGATGCGGCTGAAACGGGCGCTGGGCGAGCTGGTGGTGGATGGCATCGAGACCACCATCCCCCTGTTCAATGAGCTGGTGCGCCAGCCCGACATCATCAATGGCGATTACAATATCCACTGGCTGGAAAAGTACCTGGCGGAGAAAAAGGCGTCGTAATCGCGGTAAATACCTATGACGTCTGCACGCGGCAGACCGGCAGCGCCGCGCATCCTCACGCTCGTATCCGCATTTTTTGCGTGTTAGCGCAATCATGGGCCGCATTCTGTGCCATCGGGTAGCCGTTCGTTAAGCGCGCGCATTTACAGTTTGCGACACAGCGAGAGAGGACCTCGGTGCGCGCTCCCGAACGAACCATACCCGATCGACTTTACTTTGCGGCTTTCGCGCTCCTGATCGTGCTCGTGCTGCTCTGGGGCGTGGGGCACCGTTTCTACGAAACCTTGATGCCGCAATTCGCAGCGGTCTTTAACCTCAGCGGCACCGCCCTGGAACTGACCAAAAGCGGCTATCAAATCGTCTATCTGATCGGTGCCGTACCGGCGGCGTTGATGGCCCGCAGCTTCGGCTACAAGATCGCCATCCTGATCGGGCTGGGCAGCGTTTGCATCGGTGCCTTCACCTTATACCCCGCCGCCGAGACGCAAGGGTTCTCCTACTTCCTGCTCGCCATAATGCTGATCGCATTTGGCTGGATATTGCTGGAGGTGGCAGGCAATCCCTTGGCAATGGTCTTGGGCAGTCCGTCGACCGCGGTGCGCCGTCTCAATCTGGTGCAAGCGATCTATCCGCTGGGATCGCTCTTTGGCATCTATGGTGCCCGCTGGCTGTTGAAGGCCGATCTGGCGCTGCCCAAGGAAGGCTTCGCCTATTCCATTGCGCATCCTTATATCGTGCTGGGCGTCAGCGTCCTGTTGCTCGCTTATCTGATCGAAGAAACGCGCTATCCCATCGCAGCCCAAGAACGCCATCCGGGCCTCAAAGGCGTGGGCCCGGAGATTAAGGCGCTGTTCGCCGAGCCGCTGTTCGTCTTTGCCATCATCGCCCAATTTGCGGGTATCCTGGTGCTCGGCATGAGTTGGCTTTTGGCGGATCATTTCTTCCGCGTCTCCTTTGCCGAATTGCCGGGCGGTGACATCGCCAACGTCTTCGTCTGGTGCATCATCGTCTTTGCCCTCGGCCGTGTCGCCGCGACGGCTTTGATGGGAGTGCTGAGTCCGGAACGCGCGCTTCTGTTCTTTTCGGCGGGCGGCACGGCGGCAGCGCTGCTCGGCGCGGCTGGCGGCGGAGAAATCGCCGCCTTCGCTTGCCTGGCGCTGGGCTTTTTTGTGGGGCCGGCCTGGCCGACGACTTTCGGTCTTGCCGTGGGCGGGCGCGGGGCAGGCATGAAACTCGCCGCAGCCGCGATCACAATGGGCGGCGCCTTGGGCGCCATCGCCTATCATTTGCTGAGCGGTTTTTCGCCTCAGACCATGCTCCTCATCCCCGCCGCCGGCTTTGCACTGATCGGCGCTTATGCGGCCGCGATGGCCGGTTCTGTCCGTAAGCTTGGTGCGGTGGCACCAAAGTTGGTCCCGGCGGCGAGCAAATAGCCGCCACGAACAAGCTGTTTTGGTCCCGGCGGATCATGCTCTAATATTCGCCGATGCACGCGCCCAAGCTCACACCGGAGATCGTGCTCCGCGCCTATGCCGAGGGCCTCTTCCCGATGGCCGAAAGCCGGGAGGACCCGTCGCTGTTCTGGGTCTCGCCTGACGCCCGCGGCGTCTTCCCCCTGGAGAGCTTTAAGGTGGCTCGGCGGCTGGCGCGCACGGTACGCTCCGACAAATTCACCGTGACGGTGGACACCGCCTTTCGCGAGGTGATGGAGGCTTGCGCCGAACCCGCCGAGGGGCGCGAGGAGACCTGGATCAACGCCGAAATCCTCTCGCTTTATGGCGCCCTCTTTACCGGCGGCTATGCCCATTCGGTCGAGACACGGCTGGACGGGCAATTGGTGGGCGGGCTTTATGGCGTCCATCTGGGCGGAGCGTTTTTCGGGGAAAGCATGTTCAGCCGCGCCACCGATGCCAGCAAAGTCGCCCTCGTCCATCTGGTGGCAAGGCTGAAGGCGGGAGGCTTCACGCTGCTCGACGCCCAATTCCTGACGCCGCATCTCGCCAGCCTGGGAGCTATCGAGATTCCGCGTGTCCGCTATCTGGCGCAGCTCAACACCGCTCTTGGGGCACCGGCAACGTGGCCAAGTTATTGCCCCGCGTCTTCCGGCAAGGCCGGCATGGCCTCGTTGGCCCCGGCATTGGGCGAGACGGCCTTGACGGGCGCCGCGGCGATGACGGCAGGCGCCTGGCCCGGCGAACTCGCCATGCAACTGATCACCCAGACATCGTAAAGCGGGTGCTGCAGGGAATTGAGGCCCGGCGAGGACGCATACATCCAGCCCGAAAAGGCGCGGCCTTGCGATTGATCGGGACGGTGCTCATCGATCTGTAGGAAGGCTGAGGTTTCGGGCGTCTCGCTCGGCGGCGTCGAATAGCAGGTGCGCGCCGTGATCTCGAGAGTGGCGAATTTCACCGTCTTGTTCAGCGGCGCCATGATGATTGAGGCGCGCCCGGTGATCTTGTCGAGGGCACGCAATTCCAGCACCGCATGCGCCGGAGGACCAACCGGAGTTGAGGGCGGCGGCACCACGGCCGAATCGGGGATCGGCGCCACCTCGGGAGTCGCTGCGTCTGGCGTTGCTGGCGCTGGCACGGTCTGCGCCAAAGCCGCTGCAACGGCCAAAAGTGCCGCCGATCCCAGAGCAAGACTCACGATCTTCCGCATGGGGACTCGTTACTCGTGGTTGGGCGGTGGTGTTGCGCCCCCGGAAGCCGGTGCGGGCGTACTGCTGCCAGAACTCGAATTCACGAATTTGTTGAGCAGCCCCATCATGTCGATCGCGCCTTGCGTATTCTTGATGACGCCGCCCGCCGCCAGCATCTTGTCCGAACCGCCGGGCTGGATCGACAAATAGGAGCCGCTGAGCAGCCCCGACGAGGTTACCACCAGCGAGGAATCGTCGGGCACCTTCACATCGGCATGGATATTCATATGCACGGCGATCTGATAGTCGGGCGCCAGCTCGAGGGCGCTGACAGTGCCGATTTTGACACCGGCGAGTTTGACGTCGGTGCCGACCGCAAGCCCGTCCACACGGACCATTTTGGCCGACAGCGGATAGCCGCCCATACTGCCTGCACTGGTGGAACTATAGGTGAAAGTCACAAAAACCACCGCAATCAAAACCACGATGGCCCCGATGATGGTTTCGACAGTCTCGTTATGCATTGGGACTCCAGGCCTCGTAGTCACCGGTCGCAGCTTGGCGCACGCCCGTGCTGGCCAAGCTTCCGGTGGGATGATACGCCCCTTCCGTGCCGCTCAAATTGGGCAAATAGTCCTTTTCCCATGATTTCTTCTTTATGTCTGGGGATGGCATTTCGTCATGGGTATGATGCAGCCAGCCGTGCCATTCAGAGGGCACCCGCGAGCCATCAACAATACCATTGTAAATGACCCAGCGACGCTTGGCGTCTTTGGATTGGAAATAGCGATTGCCGAAGGAATCGTCCCCCACCTTCACGCCAATGAACCAAGTATTGAGAAGGGTTCCCGGGGTGGCATCGTGCCACCAGGAAAAGGCCCAGCCAAAAACCGTCGCTAGAAACTTCATCGGGCCGGGTTCCTCGTCCAGGATTCGGGGCGACTATATGGGGCAGACCCCGCCCTTCCAAGCGAGGCGATGCAAATCTGGCAATCAAAGAGGCGAAAACTAGGCCCCTCCCTTGGCGACACAGCGATGACATTGGGGCGATCGTCCACAGGGAACTCACAGGAGCGATTCAGCCTGTGTGTCATCGTAGCGAAAAAGATTTCTGCGCGATTCTCGAAGCCCGCTTGACTCGCGGCTTTTTGAGCTTTCGTTAACACACCACATCTTGTGGCGGGGCATTCATTTACCACTTAATCCTTGCCTGTCCCCCCAGACATATTCAATACTTAGTCCGCGTCGCTGCTCGCGACACCAAATCTGGCGGATCGAACCATTCCTCGCCGCGGACGCTTTAGCCATATCAGCTAAGCACCGCGGAGGGCGAACTGTCCCCTGAAGGCTAGCGGGCGTGACGCAGGGTTGGGCCAGTTTTTGAGACTTCGAGGCAAACATGCGTATTCACCGCCATTACACGGAAGAGGGACGTTCCCCCTACGCGACCGTCGCCTTCCGGCGCGTCACGAGTGAAATTCGCAATCCGGATGGGTCGGTGGTGTTCCGCCAGACCGACATCGAGGTTCCCGAGAGCTGGAGCCAGGTGGCCGCCGATGTGCTGGCCCAGAAATATTTCCGTAAAGCCGGGATTCCTACCGCCCTCAAGCCGGTGGCCGAAGAAGGCATGCCCGAATGGCTGTGGCGCAAGACCGCCGACAGCGAAGAGACGGTCGGCGAAAATTCCGCCAAGCAGGTGTTCGACCGCATGGCCGGGACCTGGACCTATTGGGGCTGGAAAGGCGGCTATTTCGACGCCGAAGCCGATGCCAAAGCCTTTTATGACGAGCTTTGCTACATGCTGGCGACCCAGGTCGCCGCGCCCAACAGCCCGCAATGGTTCAACACCGGCCTGCATTGGGCCTATGGCATCGATGGCCCCAGCCAGGGTCATTACTATGTGAACCCCAACACGGGCCGCCTCGAGCGTTCGCGCACCGCTTACGAGCATCCCCAGCCCCACGCCTGCTTCATCCAGTCGGTGCAGGACGATCTCGTCAACGAAGGCGGGATCATGGATCTGTGGACCCGCGAGGCGCGCCTCTTCAAATACGGCTCGGGCACCGGCACCAATTTCTCTCATTTGCGCGGCGAAAACGAAAAGCTGTCGGGCGGCGGCAAATCCTCCGGCTTGATGAGCTTCCTCAAGATCGGTGACCGCGCCGCAGGCGCCATCAAATCGGGCGGCACCACGCGCCGCGCCGCCAAGATGGTGATCGTCGATGTCGACCATCCCGATATCGAAGCCTTCATCGAGTGGAAGGTGATCGAAGAGCAGAAGGTCGCCGCCATGGTGGCCGGCTCCAAGCTCGCCGAAAAGCATCTGACCGCGGTGATGAAGGCGGCGGTCAATTGCCAAGGCTCGAACGACGATTGCTTCGACCCCAAGAAGAACCCGGCGCTGCGCCGCGAAATCAAAGCCGCGCGCAAATCCATGATCCCCGACAACTATATTGAGCGTGTCATCTCCTTCGCCAAGCAGGGCTATAAGGACATTGACTTCAAGACCTATGACACCGATTGGGACTCGGAAGCCTATCTGTCGGTCTCCGGCCAGAACTCCAACAACACGGTGCGCGTCACCGATGAGTTTCTGCATGCCGTCCTCAACGACGAAGACTGGTATCTGACCGCCCGCCGCGACGGCAAGGTGATCAAGAGCCTGAAGGCGCGCGAGCTGTGGGATAAGATTTCCCACGCGGCTTGGGCCTGCGCCGATCCGGGCATTCAGTTCCACACCACCATCAACAACTGGCACACCTGCCCGGCTGGCGGCGAAATCCGCGCCTCCAACCCGTGCTCGGAATACATGTTCCTGGACGATACGGCCTGCAACCTCGCCTCGCTCAACCTGATGACCTTCCGCCAGGAAGAAAATGGCCGCAACATCTTCAATGTGAATGCCTTCCAGCATGCCGTGAAGATTTGGACCATCGTGCTCGAAATCTCGGTGATGATGGCGCAATTCCCCTCCAAGGAAATCGCGCAGCGCTCCTATGACTACCGCACGCTGGGCCTCGGCTATGCCAATATCGGCGGCTATCTGATGACGGCGGGCATTCCGTATGACAGCCGCGAAGGCCGGGCCATTGCCGGGGCGATTTCGGCGCTGATGACGGGCATTTCCTATTTGACCAGCGCCCAGATGGCGGGCGAGATCGGGGCTTTCCCGGAATACCGCGTCAATTCCAAAGAGATGCTGCGCGTCATGCGCAACCATCGCCGCGCGGCCTATGGCGAGGCGGAGGGCTATGAAAGCCTGTCGATCAGCCCGGTGCCGCTCGACCTTGGCGCCATCACCCAGAACGAGCTTGTGCGCGCCGCCAAGCAGGCTTGGGACGATGCCTTGGCGGTGGGCGAGCGTTATGGCTATCGCAATGCGCAAGCCAGTGTGATCGCGCCCACCGGCACCATCGGTCTGGTGATGGATTGCGACACCACCGGGGTCGAACCGGATTTCGCCCTGGTGAAATTCAAGAAGCTGGCCGGTGGCGGTTATTTCAAGATCATCAACCGCTGCGTGCCCGAAGCGCTGAAAACCCTCGGCTATGACGACAAGCAGATCGACGATATCGTCGCTTATGCGGTCGGTCACGGCACGCTGGAAGGTTTCAGCGGCGCCCTCAACATCGAAGCGCTGAAGGCCAAAGGCTTTGGCGAAGAAGAACTCGCCAAGATCGACGCCACACTGGAATCGGCCTTCGACATCCGCTTTGTCTTCAACAAATGGACTCTGGGCGACGAATTCTGCACCGAAACGCTGAAGATCCCGCAAGCGACACTCGACAGCGCCGATTTCGACATGCTGAAGACGCTGGGCTTTTCCAAAGCCGATGTTGAACTTGCCAACCTTTTCGTCTGCGGTGCCATGACTCTCGAAGGCGCGCCGCAGCTCAAGAACGAGCATCTGCCGGTATTCGATTGTGCCAATCCGTGCGGCCGTATCGGCAAGCGCTTCCTCTCGGTCGAAGCCCATATCCGCATGATGGCGGCGGTGCAGCCTTTCGTATCCGGTGCCATTTCCAAGACCATCAACATGGCCAATGCGGCCTCGGTGAAGGAATGCGGTGAAGCCTATCTGATGAGCTGGAAGCTGGGACTCAAGGCCAACGCGCTCTATCGCGACGGCTCCAAGCTCAGCCAGCCTTTGGCGAGCCAAGTGTTCGACTTTGACGATGACGAGGATGAGCAGGAAGAGACTCTGGCCGCCGCGCCGCCGGTGCAGCGCACCGCGGTGGTTGCCGAGCGCATCGTCGAGCGCGTGGTGGAAAAGATCGTGCGCGAGCGCGAGCGCGAGACCCTGCCCGGCCGCCGCAAAGGCTATACCCAGAAGGCTGTCGTCGGCGGTCACAAGGTCTACCTGCGCACCGGCGAATACGAAGATGGCCGCCCCGGCGAAATCTTCATCGACATGCACAAGGAAGGCGCCGCCTTCCGTTCGATGATGAACAA